>NZ_CP031941.1:3512500-4112500 GCF_003443655.1 Nostoc sphaeroides | reverse complement strand
CAGGATATTAATAGCAATTTAGTGGTTGATCCTGGCGAGGTTATTGCCATCTCATCTGTTGGTTCCGGCTCAAATGATGTAATTACCAATTTTTTGAATCGTGGTGATAACTACTTTGTCCAGGTCTATCAATTCTCCGGCGACTTGATTAACTACAGCTTGACTGCGACTCCTGTATAGCTAACGGTGAGATGATGTTTGAAAAGTAATAAAAAACCCCCTTGGAATCACCTATTTACACCTCAAACATCCCAAAATTGAATCATCATTGAATTTACTACAAAAAGGGAGAGGTTGCCGTTGGCAACCTCTCCCTAATTAATAATGATTATCATTTTAATTATCTTAGAACTTACGCACTGTACAAATTTATCGTAAGTTCAAGGGTTTAAGACCCCTACATCTATATGTAGCACCAAGGTGGTTTCATACAACCAGAGAAAAACTAAAACTGGGTTTCAAAGCCTCTCTCCGTTTCGGGGAGAGTTTAGAGAGGGGTAAAAAGCCATGCTACAAAACAAGAAATCAAGGCTTATGTATATTTTATTTTCTGAAAGTCCCTTAACGGATATTCTGAATTCTGACTCCTGTTTACATTTTTATCCCCACAATCTCCTACCTAGTTTCCCACTTAATTTTTGGTGAGCATCTTCCAACAAAGCTGGAATATCTAACTTTTCTGGACACCGAGGTAAACAGTCTCCGCATTCTGTACAGCGATCGCCTTTCATTCCAGGGAACCAATGACCAGCATTTTCAAACATTCCGTAACGATATTGCCCATAGTCAGTCATATCGTATGCCACTGCAAGATTTCGTAACCGCAACACCTCTGGAATATTGATATTTTCTGGACAGGGCAAACAAGCATAACATTGGCTACACTTATCATTTTTTAAAGCAACTTTTTGGTGATTTTCTAACCGTTCAAAAGCAGAATTTTCGGCTGATGTTAACTCTCCATCATCGTCAGCGATTCGCAAAGGTTCCCTTAATTCATTTGGGTTTGCTGGGCCGATACTCAAAGTAGTAATACGGCTATCAGCAAGTAAAAAGCGATAGTTTAATTCTAAGGGGAAATACGGTGAACAGAGGTCTTTTAGAGTTTGGGGTGGTGTGTAGAGCCGCCCTCCCTTATCAGCAGGGGAAATAATGAAAATGCCCATGTCCTTTTCGGCAGCTAGTTGAATCGCTGGTGCGTGCCGTTGGAAAAAATAGTAATAATGCAGATTGACAAATTCAAAATAATCTGTATTTATTGCAGCCTGAATTAGCTCTAATGACCCGTGGCTGGAAAAACCAACGTGCTGCACTCGACCATCAGCAATAGCTTCCTCTACGGCTTGCATACAGCCATTTTTGGCTTGCACCCACTCTAAATGCTGCCAAGTGTTCAAGCCATGAATACCTAAGCAATCTAAATAATCTAGCTGTAATCGTTCTAAGGATTCGTCGATGCACCGACGCATGGTGTCAGCATCTGCTGTGGCTGAAATTTTGGTAGTGATATAAAGCCTCGTTCGGGGTACTGACAACCCAGCTTTTAACGCCCTACCAAGATACTCCTCACTTTTGCCGTAACCTCTGGCGGTTTCTAGATGATTAATTCCTAGCGCTAAGGCTTGTTCAATGGTCTGGTGAGCATTTTCAAAATCAGCCAAGTAGCGCATTGTTCCCAGAGAAAAAACCGAGAGGTACAGATTCGTTTTTCCGAAGCGTCGGTATTGCATCTTTAAAAAGAGTTAGGAGTTATGAAGTTAGGAGCGATGCCCTGAGCAGTTCGACAAGCTCACTGTAACACCTGCCGTTCGCGCAGCGTCTCGTAGAGAAGGGTTAGGAGTTAGAAGAGTTAGGAGTTAGAAGTTGAAGGAAGTAATTCATAACTCTTAACTTTTAACTTTCAGGACTTACGCAAAAATTGCCGAAAAGCTTAATTTATCGAACCGCCAGACGCTCGATGACTCGCTACCGCTTCGCTATCGCGCTTCGCGTCTCCAAGAGTTGACGCCATCGCGCAGCGTCTCGTTAGAGAAGAACGCCAATAATTCGTAGAGTGTGCGTAAGTCCTAACTTTTTTTGCTTAGGAGTTAGGAGTTGAAGCAAAATCACTCATAACTCATAATTCATAATTCATAACTCATAATTCATAACTCCAAACTCCTAACTCCTAACTTCTAACTCCAAACTCCTAACTCCAAACTCCTAACTCCTAACTTTTTTAACTGTCGTCATTACCAAAGCGCTTAATCAAATCTTCAGGACGGAGATTGGAAACAAATTCACGGAAGGCTTGCTGTTCGGCTTCATCTGCATCACGATCAACAGGGATAGAAGCATCGGCAATCACTTCTTCCATTACCCAGATGGGGGTATTTGTACGGAGGGCAATAGCGATCGCATCGCTAGGACGCGCATCAATTTCTTTTTTGACCTCGCCTTGCTGAACTATTAAAGCTGCATAAAATGTATCCTTTTGCAGGGAATGAATGATCACCTTTTCTAGAGTCATATTCCAAGTCTCTAGAAGATTCACAATCAGGTCGTGGGTTAAAGGTCTGGGAGGCTTTTGATTCTCCAGCGCACCCATAATTGCCCTTGCTTGTTCCTGACCAATGTAAATTGGCAAAGCCCGCCGATCTGAAGAATCTTTCAAAAGGACGATCGGGCTGCGGGTTATGGCATCTAATGCTATGCCAGCGACTTTCATTTCAATCATTGCCTAAGCCTCTACAATGCTTTGAGAGCCTTGGATGCTATGTAATAAATAGCACCCATTTTGAGGCGGTTTTGTGACAGTAATAAACATAAGCATTCGTTCTCTATAATTGCTTCTATTAAACTCCGAACTTGGGGTGAAAACCAGAGTAAGTCAAATTGGTCTTCTTAGACAATAACCTTCTTACCCAAGTATGCCCTGTGAAGGATGCTAATGTGTTAATATCCCTATACAGAAAAAAGTCAGAAAATATACTTGGATGTTCAAGATTTCTGTGACAATTACCAATTGATTTCAAGCAAAAATAGGCAATAACTAGAGTTAGTTTGACAAAAAAGCCGTGTTTACAGGATTAATCCAAGCATTAGGAACGATGGAACCCTTGGGGGGCGATTCTTGGCAAATTACTTGTGTAAGCCATTCGTGTGAAGTAATTATGCAAGATTTGGCTTATGGTGACAGTGTTGCAGTAGATGGTGTTTGCTTGACAGTTGAAAAAGTTTTAAAAGACGGCTTTATTGCCACGGCTTCACCAGAAACGCTAGGCCGCACAACGTTGGGAGGTGAGCAAATGCAACAGAGATATGTCAATTTAGAAGCGTCGCTAAGGGTGGGCAGTAAAGTTGGCGGTCATTTTGTGATGGGTCATGTAGACGGCATCGGTCGATTGCTAGTGGCAGAACAAACAGCTAGTTCTTGGGAAATGACCTTTATTGCATCCAAGGCGATCGCACGGTATATTGTCCCCAAAGGTAGCATAGCTGTCAATGGCATCAGTCTCACAATAGCCGCTTATGAGCCAGAACTCTCTCAATTCAAAGTGGCAGTAATTCCCCTCACTTATGCCGATACAAATCTTCGCTATTTGGTTTCTGGAAGTTTGGTGAATCTAGAAGGGGATATTCTCGGCAAATACGTCGAAAAATTCCTTTCCCCTGGCAACCCACACATCACCACTGATGAAACTAGTATGGATGGCATTACACCCGCATTTCTAGCAGAACACGGGTATTTGTAATTAAAAAAGTTAGGAGTTAGGAGTATTGAGTTAGGAGTTAGGAGTATTGAGTAGAGACGCGATTAATCGCGTCTGTACAGGAGTATTGAGTAGAGACGCGATTAATCGCGTCTCTACAGGAGTATTGAGTTTTAAATTCATAACTCTTCACTCCTAACTCCTAACTTTCTTCTAACTTCCTGGTTCTCGGCTTACCTGAGCAGTTTGTAAGCCTCGCACTAACTGGCTGAGGGCGCTTTGTAATTGCACGCCTGGGTCAGTAGCAACCCACCCGTTCGGTGTCAGATGCCGAACTTCAAAGTGCAGGTGAGGGCCTGTGGAATTGCCGGTACTGCCAACTCGACCGATGACAGTTCCAGGTTGTACCCACTGACCAGGTTGAACAAAGATTTCTGACATGTGACCGTAAAGAGTTTGTTCAGCCGATTTGTGATTCAGGGTAACAGTTAAACCATAACCGCCCAACCAGTTAGCAGTTTCTACTTGACCAGCAGCAGCTGCTAAAACTGGCGTACCCGTAGGCGCACCTATGTCTGTACCAGCATGGAAGCGTTGATTACCTGTGATTGGATGAATTCGCCAACCAAATACAGAAGTAATGGTAGCGGGTATAGACAATGGATACATCATTCCCGTACCACTATATGCAACTCTTCCCGTGTAGGGAATTTGCGGCAATACTGATGCTAGTGAGAAGTCGTAAGCTACGTTGCTGGGACGGGGTGCAATGTTGCCATCTGCCATTGGTGGAGGTAAAGTACCGCCGCTCGGTGCGATGGGAGTTGCACTCACTCTCGTGGGGGTGAACTCGCTAGGACTTGGTATAAACCGATTTGGGTTAAATCCGCTCTTGGTGACACCGCTAGAACCACTTTGAGTTGGAGTAGCACGCCATCTGCTGGTGTTGGCAGTAGAAGATGCAATCTGCCGCACAGGTGGAACTACTGGTAATTGTGCATTTTGACTTCTTCTAAGCCAAGTAGGTGCTGGTTTACTATTAGAATCAGCTACACTCCTTTGGGGTGCTTTGGCGCAAACGCCGCCTAATACACTTTGCCCTGATGGCAAAATGGCTCGACAACCACTAGAGCGTTCTGTGAGAATTACAGAATTTGGTGCTTGATAAGTACCTGTGGCACCACTGTCATAACTATTAGGATCAATATAGGCGTTATTATAATCCTTGGTTTTTTCCGCCGTTGCACTGACAGGGCTGTTCGAGTTATTTGATGGTTGAGCAACTTCTGGAAGTTTTTCAGGTGCATAGCGCAAAGGGGTATTAGGTTTTTCCTGTCTCACCCGTGCAGGAGTAACCTGGGAGGCTTCTACCTTGGGTTTTGACTGTCTGATAATTACAACAGGTTCGGCAGCTTCGATTTTGGGTGTAGACTGCCTAATTGGCTCTTTTGATTGAGCAACCTCTGGCTTGGCTAATCTCTTTCTGAGTCTGGCTCGCCGTTGGGAAAATTCCGGTTGCGCTTGAGCCGCTTCCGGTGCAACAGCCTGGTTTTTTACTGGATTTGTAACTGCTGAAGGCTTGGAATTTTCAACTGTGGGAACTATGTTGTCTATTTGTGTTTCCGTTTGGGCAAACACAAAGCCGCCGCTAAGGAGGCTGACGCTACTCAGCCAACAGAGGCTCTGGGCTGGTAGTGTTGAAGCAAAACGTTTTTTTGTTAGACCTTGCTGCCATAAGTAATGCAAACGATGAGGGGCAGAATTATTGCGCTGCGTCATTTGTTCTCTCAGTTGTGTGTAATTAGCCTAAAGAGATGATGCTAGTGGTTTGTCTTGCCCAAAGAGCGGAATTTTGAACAAACCTCAAATTTAAACGGAAGATTTATGGTATCCCAAACTGATTGTACCGGGTTCAATATAAATTTCCGGTGTAATTAGTTCCTTTGTATTGTATGTTTCTAAATCAACTCGTAAATTTCCTTGAGATGTCACCCCAACTACTGTACCTGAAAGATTATTGATGTAGACGCGATCGCCCATGTTTATAAGCAAATCTAAATATCCAGACAAGAGTATGCTTACTCCTTCTTGAAAAAGACACTCCATACCGGATTCTATTCCCAGCAATACTTTAGAGGTGAGCATTTCTAGACAAGTAATCGGTCTGAAATCTTGAGAAGCTTGCCACGATTCCAGATTGATTCCAGTTTCGGGTACTGGGTTTGTCCAGTTAATACCAACACCAATTACTGCTTGAGTGATTTGTCCTTTGTTTACTTTGGTTTCTGTCAAAATGCCGCCTAGTTTGCGACCATTTAAAACTAAATCGTTGGGCCATTTTATCCCAACATCTACACCGCATTGGCGCAATTGAGACGCAATTCCCCAAGCAGTAGCAAAAGTTAGCTGGTAGCTGTCAGTAGCCTCTATTTTGTGGTCGAAAGAAATCGCCACGGAAACATATAATCCGCCAACCGGAGAAATCCACTCACGGCCCCATTGTCCCCGTCCAGCAGTCTGCACAGTTGCGATTACTACTGTTCCTGAAATTGCCCCTTGATTGAGTAAGTTCCAGAGGGTTTGATTTGTTGAAGAGACACTTTCAAAAAAGTGGAGGGAAAATGGTAAATATGTATACTTACGCGCTGCCTTCAAGGCTGCTTCCAAGTTTTGCAAATTAAATCCCACAGCAGTTAACCCAAATTCCGTTGTTCAAGTTAGCATTGATTGGCTAATGAGTGATTTCTGTTTAGGTTTGGTTGAAGATGCACACTTGGCACTGGCGCAATTGGGAAGGACTGCCCTATCTAACTTGTAGTATTCTGGAACATTGGCATCACGGCTTCTTTACCCAGCAGTTTTGGCCGCGATCGCCACAAGTTATCACAGAAGTATTGCAACCAGAGGCATCAGTCTATCGCTTAAAGCAGGTTCATGGCAATACTGTTCTCACCCCCCAAGAAGTTGAGAGCTTCTTAAGCTCTGCTGAGGAGGATTTAGCATCGGCAGATGGTTTAGTTAGCGAACAGCCTCTCCAAGCCGTTTGGGTAGCTAGTGCAGATTGTACACCCGTGTTGATTGGGGATGTGCAAACTGGACGGGTAGCAGCATTACACGCGGGTTGGCGAGGGACTGCTAAGAAGATTGTCCCATTAGCGATCGCTCGATTACAATCTCAAGGCAGTAAATTAGATGATTTACGTATTGCGATGGGGCCAGCGATCGCTGGTGAGGTTTACCAAGTCTCTATTGAAGTGGCTGCCGAAATCGGAGCTAGTATTATACCATATAACGACGAAGAAAAAATTGTTCAAGCATTACATCAATTACCAAATTCACCCTTACTAGAAGACCCCAATCCAGGAAAGGTAAGGTTAGATGTGCGGCGAGTCAATACCTTACAACTAGAAAATATGGGAATTAGTGTAGAACAAATTGCGATCGCACCTTATTGTACTTTCCAAACTCCAGAGCATTTCTTTTCTTACCGCCGGGAGAAAGAGAAAAAAGTTCAATGGTCAGGAATTGTTAGCGGTAAAACAAGTCAAAATAATTCGTATGCTCTGAAATAATGATGCTATGCTATGAGTTTTTATCAGGACTTACGGAAAAACTCTCTGCAACTCTTATTTCTTGGCATCCTTGGCGGTTCGTTTTTTCATAATTTTGCGTAAGCTCGACTTTATCCATTTTTCGGCAACGCTCAAGTTGACGCTGAAACCTTATTGATGAATCAATTTGCTCTGTACCTATTTAATTACGAATTACGAATTACGAATTACGAATTACGAATTATTTAGTTACTATCCTATATTCTCATCACAGGATAGTTAGGATGCTCAGGATTCGGAATAAGTCGCTGATTTCTACAGTCCACCAGTAAATCCAGCGTCTCAAGCACCGTTTGTCCAATCAAGACTATATCACCTGTAACCAATGTTGCTTCGGTAGTTTCTCGTCCTGTCAATTCAATAATTACGGGTTCAGTCACGCCTATAGATTCTTCGCTACCATTGGCGTATTGGGCAATCTGCTGCCCTCGAATTCTCAAACCAAGTTGCTCAACAATAGACATGGGTAGTACAGTACGTACTGCCCCAGTGTCCACTAATGCTTCAGTTTCATACACCCGCAACATATTTGGATTGAGCATTCCTCGGCTGACAAGCGCTTCATCAATGGCATTAGTGAGCTTGACTTTGACTCGAACTGCACCCATAGGTTGATTGCTGGCAGAATGGTAACGATTGAGATTTACCATAATCTGTATGTTTTGGAAAATTCTTTAATCTGCTTCTATAGTATCCCATGCTGCCCAAGCCTTTACTTGCTTTACACTCAATTCAAAGATTCATATTTCATCACCTGTTTTTGACGAACGGAACTAATCGCTAAAACTAAAATACTCAAAGTGATTCCTAAAACTGCATAACTCGGTAGGGCGAAGATAGTTATTTTCATAATGTATGGCAATTCCCCTGCTTTCACGTTCCATCGGTTTGCTAGAGAGTGGATAAGCCAGCCATGAATAACTGCTGTTTGCACTGCAAGACAGCAAACCCCTGCTATCCAAACAGACATTCTTCTCCTAGAAAATTTACAATTTCTAATCTGATACAGCAAATCATTTAGCAAAAAAACAACAGCAGATATTAACATAACAGAACTAGTTTCCTGCGAATAGGTGATGCCAATACTCAAGCAAGAAACTATTACCATTTCTGCTAAATATATTTTTTTTGACCAGTCGGTGAGAGATTGCTGTAGATACCAATACCAACCCGCCAAACCAAGAAGTATCAAAACAATTAAGTTTGACAAAAGCTTGGCAAAGAATGGGTTATTGGGAAGTAATCTCGGCCCTACAACCATCAAATCGAGACGACTAATCGATATATAAGGGCTAACTGCGGGATCGTTTTGCCAGAGGGAAAATCCACGAAATGCATCCGACACGAATTGTGTCAAAGAATTACCTGTCAAGGCTAGACCTAAAAATGCTAGACAAGTTACTGCGATCGCAGATACAAAAACTAGAGAGAACCGTCTTTTAAGTAGAAAATACAGAACGAATAATGCAGCTAATGTTGGTTTAAAAAGGGCAACTCCTAAGCAAATTCCTGCTGGAATATCCTGATTTTTTCTAGCTAATATAAACATCCATAAAAGAAGAACTGCAATAAAAATTGCAACATTCCCAACTTGAAGATCCCGAACTACACCATAAATCAAGGCAACCGAAATTGTGCAAATACTTCTGAAGACTCGTGACTTTGACTCTAGTAATATATTCGCTCCCCATAAGGCTAAACCGATTGCTAATATATGCATTAAAATCGAGATTTTAAATGCAGTATTCATCGAAAAATAACCGAGAAACCAGATAAGAGGAATAATATTAGGTGGATAGACAAACGGTGGAAGAGAGCCACACACTGTAGTTATGCTACAGAAAGTCTGATTAAAAATCTCGACATTAAAAGGACTCACATGCTGATGAGCCAATTTACTCGCCACATAATACCACTGAAAATCCCATAAAGGTGAATTTGGCTGGTTTAGGAAATAAAGTAGCCAACCTGTATAACAGAGGAATCTTGTAACGACTAATACAACACCTGCTTGGAGGAGGAAGTTAACAATTGGCTGACGAAAAAATTGTATCAACCGTTGCATCACTGAAGATTTTAAGAATAAAGAATTTTTCCAGGCTGCCTTTTCTTCGTCTAATCGCCAATTATTTTGGAGAACTACAGCAACTAAAATTACTATAATTAGGTTCCAAAAACCAAAGCTTATCATTATAATTATTTTTGCGTTTAGTAAATAATATCGCTAAAGTGAATTTGAATAATAAATATGAGATATTTTTATAACTACTTCATAAAATTTTTATAATTACTCACTTTCCGCCAAAAAAATGATTAACAAAAGCCGGAAAAGAGGTATTTAGGTAGATAGACAACATGATTATTTTGTACAGTGTTTAAATTCTATAAGTAGCAGGGCTATTTCATTCTCATCTAGCCCGCCTCAGAATAAATTCTTAGGCTAATAGCACTCATTCGTCTAAAGACGACTTCCAAAGGGTTTTAGTCCACCAAGCGTGGAGTTAGGCTAAAAGCCTGTGAACTTTAGTTCTGGGCGGTTTATGTCTAAAACGAAATAACCCTGCTATAAGGGAACTCCAAAAAATAAATTATTCCACATTCAAGTCGTTGACTGTTGACTGTTGACTGTTGACTGTTGACTGTTGACTGAAAACTCGTGAACCGTCAACGGTCAACAGTGAACAATAGCAATGGAATATTTTTTTACTTGGAAGTCCCTAAGTAGCCCTTTCAAGGTGACTGGTAAAATCTCTTTTTTTTCTCTCTGTGCTCTCTGTGCCTCTGCGGTTTAAAAGTGATTTTTCTAACCTTATTAGGCGCAGAGAACACAGAGTAAATAGATTAAAGAGGAATTTTTTTACCTATCTTGAAAGAGCTAGTTTTATAAGTTTTGCATTTTCTTCGCTCTACATTGTTTAACTTTACTTATTACATAAAGTGTCACTTAACAACTCGCGGTGCATAAATGCTCTATCTACTAAAAATTGTATTTGGTCTGGTGATAACGGATCGCCATTAGCGTAATGCTCCATCCAAGTCAGACTAATCAAATTCGGGTCATCTGGTAAACTAGCTAAATCCCATCCAGGCATTTGCAAGTCTTCCATGAGACGATTTACTTTAGGATCGTAACTAAGAGCAAAGCAGCGACAACCAACAGATGCACCCATAATCAAGCTGTGTAAACGCATCCCAATTGCCATTTCCACGCCGCGAAACACACCTTTTAAAAGTTGCGGATCTGACAAACACAAAATCTTGCTAACATCTTTAAGGTGTGGTTGAATGGCTTCGGCAATACTTAAATCTTCACTTTTTTGAAATGGTAATAATAAAATAAAAGTTTGCGTAGCTTTTTGGAAGTCAACCAAAGCACGAGTTAAGTTTGCTAGGCGTGTTTCTGTAAGTTGGGGATGCGATCGCAACGTTACCGCAACTCTCGGCGCAGGTAAATCCCAAAGTCCGGGAACTGGCTTAGATTCCAACGCCCAAACCGGGTCAGGAGCTATAATACAAGGAATTTGCCACTCAGATAATAAAGCCGCACTGGCGCGATCGCGGACACTAATTTTGGTACAATTGCCAAAGGTTTGCCGTGCCAGCCAACGAGTTTGCGGACGCACTAACGGGCCAATCCCCTGCGCCCAAGCAACAGTTTTCAAACCCATTTTCTGCGCCAATGCCATCAGTCCCCCATAATAAAACGGGCTAATGGTGCTGGTAACATCTTGGATGAGACTCCCGCCGCCCCAAATCAAGGCATCACTTGAGCGTAAAGCTTGCAGTACAGGTAAAAGAGCCATGCGATCGCAAGTTTCTACATTGTAGCGATCGCGCGTTTCCTCTGGATTACCCGAAAGTACCACAGGGGTTACATGAGATGGTAACATTTGCAAAAGCGTTGCCAACAAAGCTTCGTCACCACCATTACCTTTACCGTAATATCCAGACAATAACGCCCGTATCTTGACCATTTTGGATTTTAGATTTTAGATTTTGGATTAATAGTTATTGTTAAATGAATCTCTGTCCCCGATACAAATGGTAAACTCATTCCCAACTTCTACTTTGAATAGTGCAGAAGATAGTTAGAACCCCCTCTGAACTCGGAAGTTGAGCCTCTGAACTCGGACGTTGAGCCTCTGAACTCGGACGTTGAACCTTTGAACTCGGACGTTGAACCTTTGAACTCGGACGTTGAACCTTTGAACTCGGACGTTGAGCCTCTGAACTCGGACGTTGAACCTTTGAACTCGGAAGTTGAGCCTCTGAACTCGGAAGTTGAGCCTCTGAACTCGGACATTGAACCTCTGAACTCGGACGTTGAACCTTTGAACTCGGACGTTGAACCTCTGAACTCGGAATCTTTAAAATTCTAAAAGAACAAGCAAAGATTTTGTCTAAACAAATATAAAATTCAAGCTACATATCACCTTGACACCGCTACTCCTAACTCTTGTACAGACGCGATTCATCGCGTCTCTCTTGTACAGACGCGATTCATCGCGTCTCTCTTGTACGATTCATCGCGTCTCTCTTGTACGATTCATCGCGTCTCTCTTGTACAGACGCGATTCATCGCGTCTCTCCTAACCCCTAACTCCTAACTTTCTTATGCACGCCCTTTCGATTCCCACCTGGATTATTCATATTTCTAGCGTTATTGAGTGGATTGTCGCCATTTGGTTAATTTGGACTTACGGCGAACTCACCAATAATCGCAATTGGTGGGGATTATCCCTTGCCATGTTACCAGCTTTAGTCAGCGCCATGTGTGCTTGTACCTGGCATTATTTCGACAACGCCGAATCTCTAGAATGGTTGGTAACGCTTCAAGCTACCATGACCTTAGTTGGTAATTTTACGCTTTGGGCAGCAGCGTACTTGATTTGGCGTTCTACCAAGTCTCCTAATACTGTCGAACCAAAACCTATTAAATCAGAGCAATGATTTCTAAAGAAACCCTGTTTGCACTTTCACTGTTTCCCTATTTGGGTTTCTTGTGGTATATCAGCCGCAGTCCACAAATGCCGCGTTTAGCGCTGTATGGATTTTACGGCACTCTCGTCTTTGTTGCCATCACCATCCCAGCCGGAATTTATGCTGTATTGCATTATGGCGAGTCTTTAGCCAATGTAGATTGGTTGCACGGTGGTGCAGAAGTATTTTTGACCCTTTCTAACATCTTGCTTGTGATGGGTTTTGGGCAAGCTGTAAGGCAATTAAAAATGAAAAACTAGTGTTTGATTGCATTGAGTTATGAGAGGAAAAAGTAAATGGATGTAATTCCAGCGATTGATTTATTAGAAGGTCGCTGTGTGCGACTATATCAGGGAGACTACGATCGCTCGCAAGTTTTTAGCGAAAATCCTGCTGATGTTGCCAAACAGTGGGTAGATCAAGGTGCTACCAGATTACATATAGTTGATTTAGATGGTGCTAAAGCAGGTAAAGTAGTAAATCTAGGGGCAATTGAAGCGATCGCTCATGCGGTATCAGTGCCCATTGAAATTGGTGGAGGATTGCGCGATCGCACCAGCGTGCAACAAGTATTCAATCTAGGCATACAGTGGGCAATTCTCGGAACCATCGCCGTAGAACAACCCCAGCTAGTGCAACAACTATGTGAAGAATTTCCTGGGCAGATTATTATTGGCATTGATGCCCGTAACGGCAAAGTAGCAACTCGCGGTTGGTTAGAAACCTCAGAAGTTTTAGCAACCCAACTAGCTGTACAAATGCAAGAATTGGGTGCAGCCGCCATCATTTACACAGATATCCACCGTGACGGTACACTTATCGGCCCCAATTTAGAAGCTTTGCGAGAACTTGCAGCAGTAATTTCCATCCCGATAATTGCTTCTGGTGGGGTAAGTTCTGTCACCGATTTGTTGAGTTTGTTGGCGTTAGAACCTCAAGGCGTAACTGGTGTCATTGTCGGACGTGCCTTGTATACTGGGGATATTTTACTCAAAGAAGCATTACGAGCGATCGGGCCTGGCCGGATTCAGGATATCCCCCCCAATCTCGGTTTTTCTACCTTTGCTTGACATTTTTTGTCTTTGGTGAAACACTCCACACACTGTACTCGTTACTCCGAGTACAGTAGTGGTTCTCTGAACAAATTCTGGGGGTTTAAGTTGCATAGCTTCTAACAAGCGGTAAGTTTTATGGCGGGATATAAATCCCCCTTGCAAAACTTAATTACGAACTTGTGCCGAGCGAAGTCGAGGTATTACGAATTACGAATTACGAATTATTTTAACCAGTCCAGCTATTTGTTTTAGCTACATAGTGAACGGTACGGAGGATGAAATGGTTGTTACACTGCAACTGCGCCAGAATCGACGTTCAACCAGAGCAGTGCTTGACATTGCGCGAGATCAGTTGGGTAGAGTTTGAAGCAATTCTAGAGGAACTTGGAGAACAGTGAAGGTTTCTACAGGGGTAACATTAAGTACTAAGTTTTTTTAGTTAAACTTAAATTTTTTGTGATATATTTCTGTAATCAGCAATACCCGTGATGTAGATAATATTGTAGTAAATTTTAAAATTTAATATTATGTCTAGTCAAGAACAAAATTCCAATCAAGCATTTAAGCAAACAAAAGCTACCGGAACAAAGAAGAAGAAACCACAGCCTCCCGCAGACATCAAAAAACCAAGCAAAACCGAATAAAAAGCATTATATAGTGTTTTCTAATCATCATATAAGGTACATCATAAGCCCCCTCTCAAAGAGCTTACGGTGTACACACAAGTCTTAATCCCCCCGATACATTGGGAAAAAATAATAAATCTAATTCCCTCCCCTTTATAAGCGATGCCCTGAGCTTGTCGAAGGGGGGAGGGTTAGGGTGGGGTAAAACCTTGGTTAATCAGCTATTTTAAACTTGTGTGTACACCGTAGCTCCAAGAGCAGGGGTGAGGTTCTTTAGCTACTCAACCGAGAACAGCTATAGTTACTTGTAGAGACTTAAATTAAATTAAGTCTCTACAATTGTCATCAAAAATAAATTAGCTTATTTGTTTTTCGCTTGAGTCTTAGCTTGCTCTAAAGCTATTTCTTTAATAGCCTGATATGAATTAACATTTGAAGTACCTTCAATAGCTTTAACTGCCAAATCCTGAACTTGTTTGAGAGCAGATTCAAGTTGTTTAGAAAGATTTTGAATCCGCGTCTCTTGATTAGTAATAGTTTGTTCTAGAGATTGCAGTCTTTGTTCATAGAAACGCTTTTGCCCTTCCACTTCTTTAGAATATAAATCTGATTTTACTTTAGCTTGATAGTGGGCGATGCCTTTACCTTCTTCTGTAGCTTTTTTGATAGCTGCTTCTTTATCTTTCGGAAAAGCCTCTACCTTTGCTTTTAATTCTTCAAATTGTTTCTCTCTCTCAGAAATTGCTTTCTCCCGTTCAGCCCACTGTTTTTCTGTTTCTTGTAGTAATTCTTCCAGTTGCTTATATAGCGCTTTCTGCTCTTGTTCGTATTCGTCACTTTGCAATTGTCGCTGGAGTTCTAAATTATACTTATACTCTGACGCATCGCGTTGCCGAGTTTTATTCAAATTTTCATTCCGTTGTTTTATCGCCCGTTGCTGTTCCTCTTGTTCTTTTCCCCAAGTATTCTTTTGCTCTAATATTTCTTGAAATAACACTTCAGAACGCTGGCTATATTCTTCCTGATAAGCTTTAGTATTATCTTCATAAGCTTGGATGAGAGTATCTAAAATATCATCAGAAATTTCTAAATTATGCAGTTGTGTTAATTGTTGAATTTCTTCTTCTAAAGTTCGCCTAATTTCTTCTAATTTAGAGGCTTTTGTGGTTAGCTGTTCTGATAATTCATTAGCAGCACTGCCAAAACCTAATTGAATCTTCGCCAAGCTTTCAATTGTATTGTTCATCTTCTGTTGGACACTAGAAAGCTGATTCATAGGTGTTTTTTGTTCTAATTTAGGCTGTTCTTGAGTTCCAGACTGGTTTTCTTTAGCAACTTGTTCGAGTTGCGATTTCAGCGCTGCTTTTTCTTTAGCTAACTCCTCATACGCCTGAAGAATTTCTACTTTAGTATTTTTATCAGTCGGCTTTTTCACCACCACAACAAACCTCCTCTTCAGGAATTAAAAATTATTAAGATGCTACAGACTAATAACTACTTAGGATTAGAACTACCAAAAGCCCTCATAGCTAAGTCTTGTGCTTGTTTTAATGCAGTTTGCAATTGCTCAGAAATACCTTCTATTTGCTCAGACTGTTTCTTAATTATTTCTTCCAAAGATTGAATTTTTTGCTCATAACTTTGTTTATTGGCTTCCCATTCCTTTTCAAATAAATCAGCCTCAACTTTAGCTTTTTGGCTGGTTTCTTTAATCGCTTCTTCCCTAGCTTTTTTAATGGCTTCTTCTAGTTCGTTAGGAAATTTAGTTACCTTTTGTTCATAGTCTGCAAAGAGTGGTTGACGTTCAGCCAATATCTTTTCTCGTTCTGCCCAATCTTTCTGTTTATTTTGAGAATTTTCTTGTATTTCCCTTTGTTGTTGGCGCTTTATCGCTTCATAGCTATCTGTATTTAGTTTACGATTAGTTTCTAACTTATACTGAGATTCTTCTTGTTCTTGCTGGCGCTCTTTGGCTAATAAATCGTTATATGCTTGAAGTTTCTCTTCATACTCTGCTTGCTCTTTTTGCCATTCTTTCCGCCTGATTGTAATTTCTTTCTCTAGTGTTTCCCTTTTGCTGATAGTATCTTGTTCTAGGGTTTTTAATTTTTCTTGGTGTTCTTGACTTAAAATGTCTAGAGTATCTGCTACAATTCTGATTTGTTGAAGCTCTTGTAGGCGTTGAGTTTCAATTTCTATAGCTCGGTTCAATTCATCTAACTTAGAATTTTCCTGAGCTAGTTTTTCAGATAATCCATTGAGAATACTGCCAAACTCCAATTGTAAATCAGCTAAACCTTTGACAATACTATCAACCGTATATGCAGAAGCTGTTTGCAGAATTTCTTGACTTTTTGCCTTTTCTGCTTCCTCTTGTTTGGTTGCTATTTTAGATTCGAGCTTTTTTCTTTGGATAATAATTTGTTGAAATGCTTGCATTAGTTGTTGTTTGCTGTCCTTGACTCCAACTGTAGTCATCTTCCAACTCCCTTCAATAGGCAATGATTTATTGGGTAGCAAGCCATACCAATGACTACCCTATGCAGACATCAGAATAGCTTTAAAATCTACATTTTTAACGCAGTGTAAATACTGAAAGATCAGCAGAGGACACTTAGGTAAGCTGTTGGACAAATAACCTTGCATATTATCTGGAAGTAAAACTATTCTGGGGTGAGCATCTTGCCCGCCCTGGTTATGCAAATTAAAAGTACATTAGCTTATTACATACAAACGAAAAGCGCTACAGTTTTCTTTTTGAGATTTTATAGTATATTTGTACTAAAGTAAATATACCCAACTTAATCTGCTTTTGTCAAGACAATTAAAAGCTTGCAGCCACAGTGATTTTTGATTTAGCAAGGTGCTGTGGCTTATGTTACTTTTTGTAAAGAAAATCTAAAGAATCAACCCTAGTAGAAGCGTGGTTGCAGTAAAGCTAGATAATAGATTCAATCATCCTAATTGATACAAGCACAGTCCTAGACTTTTGTGATATCAATGTATACCACTGAATCGACCAAATATTCTGCTAGAACGGAGATTGGGCAAACCAGCCGAATTCTAGTAGTAGAAGATGAAGAATTAATCCAGGAAATGCTAGCTGTAGCCCTTGAAGAGGAAGGTTATGGGGTGACAACAGCACCCGATGGGCGGTCTGCTATCGAGTATCTCAAAAGTTTTGAAACCAATTCGGGGGAACTTCCCTTTGATTTGCTCATTCTTGATTTGATGCTGCCGCAAATTAATGGGCTAGATATTTGCCGTTTGCTGCGTCATCAAGGAAACCCAGTACCAATTTTAATGCTGAGTGCTAAGGGTAGTGAAACTGACCGCGTTTTGGGGTTAGAAGTGGGAGCAGATGACTACCTGACCAAACCCTTTAGTATGCGCGAGTTAGTGGCTCGTTGTCGTGCTTTACTCCGCCGCCAACGCCTAAGTAATTTACCACAAGTACCAGTATTAAAATTCAAGGATATCACCTTGAATCCCCAAGAATGCCGGGTGTTAGTTCGTGGTACTGAGGTGAATCTTTCCCCCAAAGAGTTCCGCTTGCTGGAACTGTTTATGAGTTACGCCCGCAGGGTATGGTCACGGGAACAATTGCTAGATCAAGTTTGGGGGCCAGATTTCGTTGGCGATAGTAAAACTGTAGACGTTCACATTCGCTGGTTGCGCGAAAAATTAGAGCAAGACCCCAGTCATCCCGAATATCTTGTGACTGTACGAGGTTTTGGCTATAGGTTTGGATAATTAGTTGGGATAGTTGTTAGTTTTTAGTAGTCACCAAGAAACTAACAACTCAAATGCTTTTATTGGGATTTTTTCTGGGTTTAGCGGTAGGCATTGGGTTTTGGATTTGGCAACAGGTTCAACTTAACCGCTACCTGGGGCGCTTACTCGGGCCGTTAACCTCGCATTCTTATAAGATGGGACTGCTGCTGATTCCGGGGTTGCGGCAGAAAATAGCGATGGTGAAGCAGCACCAGCAAGATTTGCAGCAGTCGTTGCAAACTTACCAAGACCTCCTAGATTTTGCACCAGTGGGATATTTGCAGGTGGATGAGGAAAATCAACTGCTGTGGTGCAATCAACAGGCGCAGGAAATTTTATATTTGCACTGGAAACCAGAACAGGTGCGTTTGTTACTGGAGTTAGTAAGGTCTTATGAACTTGACCATTTAATTGAGCAAACTCGTGATTTGCAAAAACCACAGACGGGAGAATGGATATTTCATCCATCTTGTGATGATGCAGCAGAGATGGCAACAATAAAATCTTTGGCTTTGCGGGCATCTAGCTTGCCTTTACCCAATGGACAAGTAGGAGTATTTTTAGAAAATCGTCAACCCCTATTAGATATAAATCAAGTACGCGATCGCTATTTTTCTGATTTAGCACACGAACTCAGAACGCCACTAACCTCAATTCGCTTGGTTGCGGAAACTTTACAAACCCGCTTGGAAGCACCTTTAAATCGTTGGGTTAACCGCCTAATGCAAGAAGTTGACCGGCTGATTAACTTGGTGCAAAGCTGGCTAGACCTCACCCAAATGGAAGCAAACCCAAACATGCAATTGCAAGCCAAAGCTGTAGAATTGCGATCGCTAATTACATCGGTTTGGGAAACACTAGAACCCTTAGCAGTGCGTCAACATCTGTCTCTTTCTTATTCTGGCCCAGAAAATCTTTGGATTAAGGCAGATCAAGCCCGGATTTACCAAGTTTTTCTCAACTTGCTAGACAATAGTATTAAATACAGTCTTCCTAGTACAAGTATTCACATTGAAGCGAAAATCTTATCAACAAAGGATAATGATGTTGCTTCCCCAATTATCGAAATAAATCTTATTGATTCTGGAGTCGGATTTTCTGAGGTAGATTTACCCCATGTTTTTGAGCGATTTTATCGAGGAGATAAAGCGCGAACCCATTCCTTACAAGATGGTAAGTCTATAGGGGCGATCGTTGGCAATGGATTAGGATTAGCGATCGTTGAGCAAATTATTCTCGCCCACGGTGGTTCAATCAAAGCGATGAACCATCCAGAAACTGGTGGTGCGTGGATGCAACTTCAATTTCGTGAAGTTATGGCAAACTTTTTAAGCCAAGACTATAGTTAATAGTAATCTTCACCTTTAAGATAACAAGTGTGAAAGCTGTCCATTACAGTTCTAATCCTCAAATACCCGAACTAGCACGCGCCATTAGGCGCTTAGAACGGGATGTATTACGCATGGGTGCTTTGGTAGAACAATCATTTCGCCTCAGCCACCAAGCGTTATTTGCTCGTAACTTAACAGCAGCTGAGGAACTTCCGCGATTAGATAAAAAGATCGATCGCTTTTATCGTCAAATTGAATCAGACTGTACGGCGATTATGACGCTACAAGCGCCTACGGCTCAAGATTTGCGCTGCTTGAGTGCCTTTATGCAGCTGGTGCGCGACTTAGAGCGCATTGGCGATTATGCTGAGGATTTAGCTGAGATTGCGATTAAAATTTTTCCTTACGCGCCTCATCCGTCAATGCCCGACATTGAAGCTATGTCCCTTCACGCGCAGTCGATGCTAGCAACTAGCTTGAAGGCTTTGGGAGATTTAGATGAAGGTGGTGGACGCCGTTTAAAGCACTTAGATGATACTGTAGACGATGCGTATGATCGCGTTTATCAGACCTTAGCCCAACAACGCGATGTACCTGGTGTAGTCGAGCCTATTGTACTGCTAGCACTGGCAATTCGTTGTTTAGAACGCATGGCAGATCATGCCACTAATATCGGTCAAAGGGTATCATATATTGTCACCGGTCAACGCTCTTAATTGACGCTTCATGAATCCACAGGCTTTAGCCACTACCTCTACAAACAAAGGCTGACGAAAGCTACTTAGTACAGCTTTGCCTAAAGCCGTGGCAAATTAGTTAAATGCTCCAAAAGCGCAGACTTTTTAAAATTGATTGGCTACGAATTTATCAAATTCTTAAAAATAACTCCAATGTAGGTTGGGTTGAGGAACGAAACCCAACATTTTCAAAGATTTGTTGTGTAACACTAAAGTCATTGGTGTCAACTTAACGTAAAAGCCATGTCCCGCAAGGAACTGAAGTTCCTTGGCTTTTAGCTAAAGAAATTTATTTCTGGGCGGGTCAGGAAGCTAACAGTTAAGCTATTTTTAGCTTAAGTTGACACCAATGGGCAGTGCCGTGCCCTTACACCTCGCTCAATAAGTTAACTAAATATTTTACTAAAAGCTTACCTATTCTTAAACTAGCACAATTAGAGTAACAGATAAACAACTGAAAAATTCAGGTCTATCTTACTGATAAATACCTCAATCTATAAGTTGTTTCTAGAAAAAAAATTTAGAGTTAGTCTCTAGCTCTAATTAAGAAGAATACACTGCAAATTACATAGGTAAAAATTTATACAAATTATTAGAGTGTCTTAATGATTGGAAATAGCGAGATTCCCTGATAATTATTGTGTAGTTACCCTTAATGATGTATTCCACAACTCCTACTTCAAACTCTTCTGTCCTGTCAAACAACTCTGCTTTGGGCGGACAATTACCCCAGCAGATATTTACCCGTAGAGAAGTAATTCCATTTCAAAATGATGTACTTTGGCGGATTGAGCATGGTGCAGTTCGGACTTTAACCTGGAGTGAAGATGGAACATTTATCACTCTCGGTTATTGGGGACTAGGGGATCTGATTGGCTATCCTTTATCTAGAGTCAAGCCTTACCAGATTGAATGTCTCACAGGCGTGGAAATAAGCATTGTGCCACCTCATTTGTGGCATCAATATATTAATGGTTTGTTGTCTCATATTCAACAGGCAGAAAATCTACTAAGCATTGTGCATAGAAAACCAATTTCGCTACGCTTATGGCAGTTTTTAGTGTGGTTAAGTGAAAAATTTGGACGTGATGTAGAGAAGGGTAAGCTAATTGATTTAAATGTTACCCATCAAGATATTGCTGAAGTGTTAAATACCACGCGAGTAACAGTTACCCGACTCCTACAACAGTTGGAGGAAGAAGGAACAGTTTTACGTCATAAACGCCGTATTATTTTGCGCTTACCAAATAAAATAATTCAAAATTATAGTTCAGCACTAAATTAAAGGACTTGTATTTATCACAGTATAAAGGTATAATCATCACTGTGATTGTGTGTAGAATCCCCGGAAATAAAGTGCTATAAGCATTTTATGATTACTGGATTATGTAGGTGTGAGTGAGAGTAATAACATGACAAAACGATTCTGGAATCTTTGTAAGGCTAGTCCGGTTGTTGTAGCTGCTGCATTTTTCGCTGCGAATAGCGCTGTAGCTGCTGAAGTCAACGAACAGGTAACAAATGTTGCCCAGTTATCTGAAGCTCAAGATAACAACATCGGTCAGGTAACATCAGTTTCGCAATTTTCGGATGTGCAGCCCACAGATTGGGCATTCCAAGCTTTACAATCTCTAGTTGAGCGCTACGGCTGTATTGCAGGTTATCCCAACAGTACCTATCGTGGGAACCGTGCTTTGACCCGTTATGAATTTGCCGCAGGTTTGAATTCCTGTTTAGACCGAGTTAACGAACTGATTGCTACAGCTACTGCTGATTTGGTTACTAAACAAGACCTGGCTACTTTACAGCGCTTACAAGAAGAATTTTCTGCTGAACTAGCAACCCTGCGCGGTCGCGTGGATGGACTAGAAGCCCGCACTGCTGAGTTGGAAGCCAATCAGTTCTCCACTACCACCAAGTTGGTTGGGGAAGGAATTTTCGCCGTATCTGATGTTTTTGGTGACAATAGAGCAGTTATTCCTGGTGCTGCGCGTCAAGACTTGAATTATAACACCACTTTTTCTGACCGAGTGCGTTTGAACTTGTACAGCAGTTTCACTGGTACAGATCAGTTGCAAATCCGTTTGAATGCTGGCAATATAGTTTCCAATGTTGGTAGTAATGCCGTTGCTGCAACTGCTACTACACCTGCTATACCTGTTAGTGGTACTGGTACTAACATGACCCGCTTGGGTTTTGATGGAGATAACAGCAACTCGGTTGTGATTGATAAAATTAACTATGCTTTCAACTTTGGTGCGGTGCGTGTCAAAGTTGACGCTAGTGGTGGTGAATTATACGAAAACGTTAATACTTTCAACCCTGATTTTGCTAGTTCTGGTAGAGGTGCCCTCTCTCGCTATGGACGTTTCAGCCCAATATATCGTCAAGGTCAAAATGGTGCTGGTCTGACAGTTACTTTCAATCCTGGCGGCCCTCTCAGTTTGACTGGTGCTTATTTAGCACCTACAAGTAATACTGGTACTACTTTCTTTGGTGCTAATAATCCCGGTCTTAATAACGGGCTATTGAATGGTGATAACACCATCTTTGGTCAGTTATCTTTCCAACCCAGCAAAGCCTTGAATATTGGTTTAACTTACGCCCGTAGTTACTTCGCTGGCAATGCTGCTAACAACCTCTTCCAAAGTACAGGTAGCGCTTTTGCAAATAATCCCTTTGGAACTGGTACTCGCACTGAATCCAATAACTACGGTGTACAGGCTACCTTCCAACTTAGCTCTGCGTTGGCTATTAGTGGTTGGGGAGGTTATACAACTGCTGATAGTAGGACTGGTGCTAATGCAGATGCAGATATTTGGTACTGGGCTGGATCACTTGCTTTGAAAGACTTTGGTGGAGAAGGCAACGTCTTAGGTGTTATCTTTGGTCAACCACCCAAAGTTACTGGTGGCAGCATAAAAGATGTCGCCGCTAATATTAACCGAGACGATGATACATCTTATCACTTAGAGGGTCTTTACAAGTTCAAGCTTTCCGATAATATTCAGGTAACTCCTGGCGTATTAGTAATCTTCAATCCAGAGCATAACGATGCTAACGATACCATCTATGTAGGTACTCTACGTACTACCTTCACCTTCTAAAATTGGTGATGAAATTTGATTGCTGAATCTTGTTTGAATAAAGCTCAGAATTAGATAAACAAAACCCCATCTTTAGGTGGGGTTTTGTTTAGGAAGAAAATTGGCTATGTAGGATTATAATCTGGCTGATTGGATATATCTTTTGGGGGGCGATCGCTACTCCAAGCCCACCACACAGAACCACAGTGACAGTAGTAAAACTCTTGCCATTTGCGACGACGGTCTTCTGTAAGTACAGGCGATCGCCGATTTAGCCAAACTTTTTCAGCTTCTAAGCTACTTGAGCGGCAGTTAGGACAGCAAAACTCATAAGCGTGTATTGCTTGATTCGTCCATTCAGGCGGGATGGGAGCAAAAGCGTCCATGTAGTTAAAAGTGGAGTCTCAACGCTTATTCAAAACTTTGAGTTTTTGAACTTGGGGGGAAACGGATACTATAAAATCCCGCCACAGTATCATCAAAGATTAACATGAAAAGTATATTTTTTACAAAACTAATTACCATGCACATTATGGCTAATAATTAAATTTATGGAGCCAAATGTTGAAATTCGTCGTTTGTTAGATGTGATGCCTGCTTCTGGTCGGATGACGACAAAAATCGTTAGTAAGCCAGAGCAAGCAAAAGTGATTGACGCCTCCTTTCCCCAACCGTGGAATCAGGCGCGACCGATATATATTAATTTCGATTTGTGGCGTCGCTTGACAAAGCCGCAACGAGACTTACTGCTGTTGCACATGGTTAGCTGGTTGACGGGGGTGAAGTGGTTTAAACCCGACATTTATCAAGGTGTAGTACTGGCGGGACTGTTAGGCGGATTATTAGAAGCAGCACAGTCAGATGTGGTGGGTGTAGCCGTAGCCGGGGGATTAAGTGCGATCGCCACAATTCGGATCTGGCGCACTAATAAGTCTCTTGAGTCAGAGTTAAATGCCGATGCAGCAGCGATTCGCATAGCACAACGGCGTGGTTATGCAGAAGCTGAAGCAGCGCAGCACCTGTTATCTGCAATAGAAGCGGTAGGCAAAATTGAAGGGCGTTCTGCTTTAGATTTTACCGAGTTAATTCGTTGCCAAAACTTACGAGCGATCGCGGGTTTATCAGCAGTAGGTATGCCAGAAAGTTATAACAAGTGAAAATAAACGTCTGTGCTGCTCATTTTTAGCACCTTTAAAATAAATGCAGATAACAACCTTACATAAATTTTTGACGGCGAACGGTGCCAAAACATCTAAGTTTATGATGAGGTTTGGGATTTTTTTACGTGCTTTTACGTAGCTTGCTACCAGTGATAACTAGCTGCGATGCGTGAGGCTAATCTACACTGGAATAAGAGAATGTGTCTTTAACTAACTTAGATGTTCGAGGCTAAGGAGTTTAGTCATACCTTCTCGGTGTTGGTTATGATGTGCTTACCTCATCTGGTAAAACTTAACTTAAATTCTGTCAGTTACTAACGGAGTTGATAGGAATGGGTAACTTTATTATTTTTGCCTTGATAGTAGTTTACGGAGGCGGCGTTTGGAAGTTTTGGAATGGGTTTGGACGGACTAATTTTAATCCAACTTTGACCAATCGCATTGGTTTATCTTTGCTATGGCCAGCTTTGTTTATTACAAATCAATCCTATCGTCGAAACTTTAGAAAGGCGTTGAAGGGCTAGAGTTTACTATTAAGTTTAAAGTCATCTGAACCTGATGGTGGCATATATCCCAATATAAATCTAACCCACCAACCCCCTTTACCTACTAGGGAAAGGGGGTTGTGTTTGCTCATCCTAGAAGGAGAGGAATTAGGGGAGGGATAAGTTCGTAGTTTTTACAAAGCAACCCGTTAGCAGTTGGGAAGTAGTGTAGCTGATGAATTTACGAATTATTTATTTGGTTAGCAGATGGATTGCTGCACCTACAGCTGCACCATCAACAGCATTCCCAAGGGTATCTCTGCCATCGCCAGTAATTACGCCAGTTACTGCGCTAGTGCCTGCACCGACTCCGACATCTTGACCAATGTTCCGGTTACGGCGATTGCGAGTGTTTCTCAGACCATTTGCACCATTGACAGCTGCACCAGTGACACCACCTTTAACAGCATTGCCTAATACACTACCATTTCCCCTAACTGCTCCGGTGACTACATTGGTAACAGCCCCAATACCTGCATCTCTTAATACTTGGTCATCAGCAGCAGCCGGTTTAGAGGGAACTAATGTGACACCAGCTAAACTTGCAGCCATGAGGCTGGGTAGAAGTGTGCGTTTTAGGATATTATTCATTGTGTTACCTTCTCAAAACATCAAACAATTGGATAAATCTAAAGTTACTGGAGTCAAAGAAAATCATATTTTTTCAATTGGACAACAGCAACTATCTATTGTTTGAGGACATATACATAATCGCATTTCTAAAGTCATAACTGCATCCACTGAAAGCATGAATCTAAATTAAGTCCTGAGAAGGCCTTGCTGATTCATTAGGCGATACTGGAGATTACGCATTGACAAAATAAACTAAATATGCGGTATAGATTTTTAGATATGACAGTTTGATTTTTCCAGTACTAGCAAGCGATTTCTGATGATAAATCGCGTACTGTTTACCCTATCTATCTAAAGATAGTTGCCAAAATAACTAAATCAACTAGGGTTAATATTTAATTCTGTTAGTTTAGCAGCCAAGGGTTGCGATCGCAGCAAGCAGAAGCGCGATCGCTCCCATCTGTTTATAACAAATTACCCTGATTATCCTACGTGGTAGCTGCGTATGGTCTGGTAGTGTTGATTCAATGCCTAATGGTGTTTGTACTCAGGTCATGGGAACCTTCTAGATGTAGGGGGTTAATAATTAATTAATAGGGCATTTTTTATAGTTGATTGCGACCTTTTCAATGCAATCATATCCAAATTATGTTAAAAATAGTACACCTAACTATTAATAAATCAAGCTAATCCAGCTAGGTGAAGTTCAATATTTTTGGAGGTAGGATAAATGGCAACTAACGATAGCATAGTTCTCGATACTATTCTTAAACAAAAAAAGAGTCAGATTGCTGATTCTCTACCTGATGATGATTATTTTGAAATATTCACCTTTGAGCAGGTTTTAAAAAAATATGATCTTTCATATGAAGAGTTAATATCTGGAAAAATGGGAGGAAGTGATGATGGAGGAATTGATGGATTTTTCACATTTATTAATGGGGAACTACTTGATAAAAATACTAGTTTAAATGATTTTAAAAGGTATCCATCTATTGAATTATTTTTAATTCAATCTAAGCGTTCACCTTCATTTTCAGAAACTGCTGTTGAACACGTAATTAGATCAGCAATGAATATCTTTAATTTAGAAAAAGATTTATCCATTCTTCAAAAAAACTATAATGTGGAACTTATCGATGAAATTTCATCTTTTAGAGAAGCTTATCTTAAATTAATCTCAATTCATCCTAGTTTAAAAATTAATTACATATATGCTAGTAAGGGTGATACAAAAAATATTCATAGGAAAGTATATAATAGTGCAGATAACCTCAAAGAAACAATTCAGAGTTATTTTAGAGGAGCTATAGTCACTACACAATTTATTGGCGCACGCGAATTAATTGATGCTTCTCGACTAGAGAAGAATTATAATTTAAAGCTTAAATTTATAGAAAATTATATTTCAACTAGTGAAGATAATTATATTGTACTAGCCACATTAAAAGATTATTATGATTTTGTAACGGACGAAAATAGCGAGTTGAGACAATATATATTTACTTTTAATGTACGGGACTACCAGGGCAATGTAGAAGTAAATAAAGATATTCACAAAACACTTGAATCAGATAATAAGCTAGACTTTTGGTGGCTTAATAATGGTATAACTGTCCTGTCATCTAAAGCTACCGTCGCTGGTAAAATTATTAGTCTTGATGATGTACAAGTTGTTAATGGATTACAAACAACTAATACAATTTATAATTATCTGAAAAATAGCTCTGGTGATGATGAAAAAGATAAAAATAGATCCATTTTGATAAGAATTATAGCGACTAATGATACAGAATCTATAAATCGGATCATCAAAGCAACCAATTTCCAGACTCCTATACCACCCGCTTCATTGAAAGCAACTGATCCAATTCAATCAGATATAGAAAATTATTTTTTAAGTAAGAACTGGTACTATGATCGCCGTAAAAACTACTATAAAAATATGGGCAAGCCGATTGACAGAATTATTAGCATTCCCTACTTAGCTCAATCAGTAATGGCAATTGTTCTTCGTGAACCTGATATTTCTAGGTCTAGACCATCTTCGATTATAAAAACAGATAGCGAGTATAAACGTGTGTTCAAGGAAAAGTCCAACCTTGAAGTCTATATGTTTTGTGTGGAAGTGATGAAGCAGGTAGAATTATTTATACGCAGCACAGTTTCTGAGAAATCAAAACAAGACAATGACACTTTTTGGAGGCATACTTCGCCACTTCGCATTCTAAGTTTTCACCTGGCAATGCTTTTTATTGTTAAGTTGCTTTGCAAAAATGACTACAATCCTACGGATATAGAAAAAATGTTACAAGGGGAATTAAAATACGAAATTATTAGTCAAACACTATTTGAACTAATTGAGTTGACAGATAAGTACGTAAATTCTCGTTCTTTATTATCAATCAATACAATTGTAAAACAAAAAGAGTTCGTTACATACTTACTAGAAAACGTGAATTTATCTACTACTAGGTAATTAACAAACTTCCAATTAATCTTGCATTTTTCAGGATGTTTGCTTTCTCGTCATAACTGCTAACTCAAGGTTCTGTTCTTGCCCAATTCTCTAAATTAATCCCCTGAACTCTCAGCAAATCAGAATCATTAGAAACCAGAATTAATCCGCGTGCGATCGCTGTAGCTGCTATCAATATATCTTGCTCTTGGATAGTAAAGCCCCTGCGTTGTAAGTCCACATATATTTCACACGCTAGCTCAATAATCTCTAAATCATCTATTAATAAAATTTTATAGGTTTGACAAAATTTATTAAACTCAGCTAACTGTCTAGTAGCATTGATAGCTAAAAGACCTCGTTTGACTTCATAGTAAGTTATACAACTAATAAACACATCTTCTTTCAGACGGCGAACTTCCCTAAACTTCTGATCTACAATTACATTTCTCTTCAAAATATAACTAACAATATTTGAATCTAGTAAATAACTCACCTTATTGGTCTTCCTTCTACCACTGCATCAAAAATAGCTATTTGCTCCGGTGTTAAATCATTTAACGTACCTGAAACTGCCTCTAAAACTAAAATACTATCAATTCTGTCTGTCAAATCATCATCTTTAATTTCACTCATTTCTTCTGGTGAAAATTTCCCAAATAGTTCAACTAATATTTGGATCATTTCCCGTTGGTTTAACTTTACTTGATATAAACTATTACCTTGAAATAAATTTTCCACAATTGGCGATATCCGATTGATAAGTTCCTGGTGATAGCTAGAAACTTCTTGCATAACTTCCTACCAATATTTAACTAATTACCTCAATTATAAACAATGTTTCTCAGCACCTCTCTGCGAAAAAAAGGCGGGCCTTTCAGCCCACCCTACAAAATTTTGAGAACATTCTGTTGCTATTAACCCAACAATTGTTTAGCTTTAGCTAATACATTATCAACGCTAAAGCCAAACTTCTCTAAACAAACATTGCCTGGAGCCGAAGCACCAAAGCGATCGATACTAACGCAATCGCCTTCAGTACCCACATACTTGTGCCAACCGAAACTGCTACCAGCTTCTACAGACAAACGCTTGGTGACAGCTTTCGGCAGAATGGATTCTTTATAAGCCGCATCCTGTGCTTCAAACAGTTCCCATGAAGGTAGGGAGACGACACGAACTTTCTTACCTTCGGCTGTGAGTTTTTCGGCTGCGCCAACGGCGAGGCTCAATTCTGAACCAGTACCAATCAAGATGATATCAGGTGTACCTTCGCTATCAACTACTGTGTATCCACCCTTCGCCACACCCTCAACCGATGTACCTGCCAAGTTGGGGACGTTTTGACGGGTGAATGCCAACAGAGACGGAGCGTTTTGCTTCGCTTTCTCGATCGCTACTTTATAAGCGCCAGAGGTTTCGTTACCGTCTGCGGGACGAAACACTAATAAATTAGGAATGGCTCTCAAGGAAGCTAGAGTTTCAATGGGTTGGTGTGTGGGGCCATCTTCACCTTGTCCAATGGAATCGTGAGTCATTACCCAAATCGAACCAGCTTGAGAAAGGGCGGATAAGCGGATGGCAGCACGCATATAATCTGAGAAGATCAAGAAGGTAGCACCGTAGGGGATTAAGCCTGAAGTGTGCAGCGCTATACCATTACAGATTGCGCCCATAGCATGTTCCCGCACACCAAAGTGGATGTTGGGATTTTGGTATTCTCCTTTTTGGAAGTCGCCCTTACCCTTGATTTCGGTCAAGTTGGAGTGGGTTAAGTCAGCCGAACCACCAATCAATTCAGGTAAAACTGCCGCTAGTTTGTTGAGGCAGGTTTCTGAGTGTTTGCGGGTGGGTAATCCTTTGTCTTCTGGGGTGTAGGTGGGTAGTACTTTATCCCAACCGTCGGGTAGTTTGCCGCTTATGTAGCGTTCTAATTCAGCCGCTTCTTGGCCATACTTAGCTTTGTAGTCGGCAAAAGTTTTGTTCCATTCGTCTTCGTAGCTTGCGCCGCGTTCCACTGCTTTGCGTGTGTGGTTGAGAGCTTCTTCGGGTATTACGAAAGGCTCGTATTCCCAACCCAAATGTTTCCGAGTCAAGGCAATTTCGTCTGCACCCAAAGCAGCGCCGTGAACGCCAGCAGTGTTTTGTTTGTTGGGGGAACCGTAACCAATTGTGGTTGTCACCTTAATCATTGATGGTTTATCGGTGACAGATTTAGCTTCTTCAATCGCTTTAGCGATCGCTTCTAAATCAGTATTACCATCTTGGACATGCAAAACGTGCCAACCGTAAGCTTCAAATCGCTTGGAAACATCTTCGGTGAATGCCACATCTGTGGAACCGTCGATGGAGATGTGGTTGTCGTCGTACAGAGCAATGAGTTTGCCTAATCCCAAGTGTCCTGCGAAAGAAGCAGCTTCCCCGGAAATCCCTTCCATGTTGCAACCGTCACCTAAAATTACGTAGGTGTAATGGTCAACAATCTTGGTATCGGGTTTGTTGTATTTAGCGGCAAGGTGGGCTTCGGCGATCGCTAAACCAACTCCATTGGCAATTCCTTGACCCAAGGGGCCAGTTGTGACTTCCACGCCTGGGGTCATGAAGTTTTCGGGGTGTCCAGGGGTTTTAGATTCCCATTGACGGAATAGTTTGATATCTTCAATGGTGACGCTATCGTAGCCTGTGAGGTACAGTAGGGCGTACAGCAACATCGAGCCATGACCGGCAGACAAGACAAAGCGATCGCGGTTAAACCATTTGGGATTCTTGGGATTAAACTTCATAAAGCGATCCCAGAGGACAAAAGCCATCGGAGCCGCGCCCATTGGTAGTCCTGGGTGTCCCGATTTTGCTTTTTCTACGGCATCAACAGCCAAGAAGCGGATCGAGTTAATAGCCAGTTCTTCGACGGACAATTCTTTGGCGGATTGGGTTGCAACAGTCATAATCTCTTGTTTTTAACGACGGGTTAGCACTCTTGGTAGCTTCTCTTGTTGGGGTTATTTTAGATTCCCCACACTATCCTCATCATCCCACTCCCGCTTGTCCATCGACAAGCGGGATCTCCTGAGTTTATGGTGATAAATCAAGCTGATAATTGGGTCATGTTGAACGCTTAAGTTATATCGGAATGATATTTCTGATACTTTGGGCATGGGGCATTAGGCATTGGGCATTGGGCATGGGGCATTGGGCATTGGTTATTAATTCTTGTCCCTCACTCCCTCATCCCCCTCATCCCCCCCTGCTCCCTGCTCCCTGCTCCCCTGCCTTTTTTAGACGTATTTCTTAAAGGCCAGTGTGACATTATGACCGCCAAACCCAAAAGAATTGGATATTGCCACCTCGACTTTTTGAGCGCGGCTATAGTTGGGTACGTAATCTAAGTCACACTCTGGATCGGGATTTTCCAGATTTATTGTCGGTGGAATTTGGTCATTAGCGATCGCCAGTACTGTTGCGACTGCTTCAATACCTCCAGAACCGCCCAATAAATGACCTGTCATTGATTTAGTGGAGCTAATTGCCACCTTATAAGCATGTTCTCCCAAAGCTTTTTTGATGGCTGAGGTTTCAGTTGAATCATTAGCTGGGGTACTAGTGCCGTGAGCATTAATATAGCTAATCTGTTCGGGAGTTATGCCGCCATCTTTGAGCGCTAGTTCGATTGCTCTAGCGGCTCCGAGTCCACCGGGGACGGGGGAAGTTATATGGTAAGCGTCACAGGTCATACCATAGCCGATCATTTCGGCATAAATGTGAGCGCCGCGACTGAGGGCGTGTTGCAGTTCTTCGAGAATTAAAATTCCTGAACCTTCACCCAAGACAAATCCATCGCGATCGCTATCAAAGGGACGGCAAGCTTTATGCGGATCGTCATTGCGAAAAGAGAGGGCTTTGCAGGCGGCAAAACCAGCCATCGATAATGGTGTCACAGCTGCCTCTGTTCCGCCGCAAATCATCGCCTGGGCATATCCCCCTTGAATTAAGCGAAAAGCATCGCCTACAGCGTTAGAGCCAGCAGCGCAGGCAGTTACTGGGCAGGAATTTGGCCCTTTAGCACCCGTGTGAATTGCCGTTAATCCTGCTGCCATATTGGCGATCATCATCGGTATCATGAATGGACTACAGCGATCGGGGCCACGGTTGAGGTAGATAGTTTGCTGGTCTTCTAATACCTTAATGCCGCCAATGCCAGAACCGATCATGACACCTACCTGTTCTGCATTCAGTTCATTAATAACTAACTGCGCGTTAGCTAGAGCCTGTTTTGCTGCCGAAACCCCAAATTGGGCAAATCGATCCATGCGCTTGGCCTCTTTGCGCTCCAAGTAATCATGTGGATCGAAGTTTTTTACTTCACCAGCAATGCGGCAATCATGGCGAGACGCATCAAAAAATGTGATGTGGTCAATGCCATTACGTCCACTCAATAATCCATCCCAATATTCTGTTGCTGTGTTACCGATAGGTGTAATCGCGCCAACACCAGTTACAACAACGCGTTTACGTGTATAATCTGTCATGATTCAGTTAAAGGTGGCGAAAAAGCAGCCGGCATTAAACAGTGCTGAGTTCTGTTAGCGTTAGCGGGGCGTTGAGCCAGTCCGAGTTCTGAGTTTTGGAAGCACCCAAAGATGGAGAAAACTCCGAACTTTTGCCTCCGAAAACTCTAACTCCTAAACCCTGTACAGACGTGATTAATCGCATCTCTCAGCACTCAGTAAAAAGTCAAAGCAGTGGTTTTTGCCTAGATGCCCCTGAGGGGCATGGCATTGCCATCTAAACTTCAAAGACTCAAAACTTTTTAAGCTGATGCGGTAACTTTGTTATTGATGTAATCTACTGCGTCTTGAACCGATACAATCTGTTCGGCAGCTTCGTCAGGAATTTCGATATCAAATTCTTCTTCCAAAGCCATCACCAGTTCAACGGTATCTAAGGAATCTGCTCCTAAATCTTCCATAAATTTGGACTGGGGAGTTATTTTGTCTGGATCTTCAACACTCAGTTGTTCGGTGACGATTTTCTTGACCTTATCAAAAAGTTCCGTTTGGCTCATAAATAATAAAAGTCCTTAACCAGTTGCTAGGTTCTGCTCTTTACGGGAAACATTGTTTTGAGCATATACATCTTATCGTCAAGCGCGATCGCCCGTATACTACCAAGGGTTTTTCTGTTAGAAAATCCCTCCCCTTACTCAAAAGAATCGGGTAAGTTTTCTTAGAATTGGGTATAGGAGCGGACTATGGCATTGCCAACAGGATGTAAATGTTTCGGTTGTCCAATTATTGCTAACTTTCTTTACAATGTCTCGCTCAGTACTTACAGCCTTGCTAGCAATCAGAATATATAGACGCTGCGGCTTTGAACCTAGACGGTTAAAAAGACGGTGAACGTCAAACATACCTAGCTTAGGTGCTAACAAGGAATAATAAAACAGTTATTGTTTTAGAGCGATCGCTCTAACCCAAATATACCTCTATGCTATCTCAGACACTCAAATACGCTTACTTCCCCGGATGTGTTGCTCAAGGGGCCTGTCGGGAACTTTACCAGTCAACTCAAGCGCTTACCCAAGCACTGGGCATTGAACTAGTTGAACTTAAAAAAGCTGCTTGCTGCGGTTCTGGCACATTTAAAGAAGATTCTACACTGCTAGAAGATACAGTCAATGCCAGAAATATTGCCCTAGCAGAAGAATTAAATTTGCCCTTACTTACCCATTGCAGCACTTGTCAGGGTGTTATCGGTCATGTGAACGAACACCTGAAAGAATGTAAGACAAATGATCCGGCGTACATTCAACAGGTTAATGGCTTACTGGAAAAAGAAGGCTGTTCACCTTATCGCGGCACTACCGACGTTAAACATCTTCTCTACGCCTTGGTAACAGATTACGGTTTAGAGGAAATTACTAAACGTGTCACCCGGAAGTTAACTGGATTAAAATGTGCGGCTTTTTATGGCTGTTATCTCCTCCGCGCCCAAAAATCTATGCCCTATGATGACCCGTTCAAACCGGAAGCGATGGAAAATATGTTTCGGGCGGTGGGTGCCACACCAATTTATTACCGAGGCCGGACGCAATGTTGTGGTTGGCCGCTTTCTAGTTATGCCACTACCCAATCTTTCAAGATGGCGGGGATGCATATTCAGGATGCTTTGACTTCTGGTGCTGACTGTATAGTTACACCTTGTCCTCTGTGCCACTTAAATTTAGATTCGCGTCAGCCAGAGGTAGAAAAGGTGATTGAGCAAAAATTAGGTTTACCAGTGCTGCATTTACCGCAGTTGATTGCTTTGGCACTTGGGGTTAGTCCCAAAGAACTGGGTTTAGATCGCCACGTTGTTTCTACAAAGCCAGTATTAGAGAAATTAGGATTTTAATAGGACTAGTAGTCTGTCCCATTAATTTTGCTGGGTTGTAGAGACGCGAAATTTCGCGTCTCTACAGGGTTTTGGTAACAAACTAATCAATCATAATTAATGAGACAGAGCACTAGCCCTTTCAAGGTGAGTCGTAAAATAAGATTGTTTTTTCTCAGCGCTCTCTGTGCCTCAGCGGTTTAAAAGTAATTTATTTAACCACAGAGGCGCAGAGGACACAGAGTAAAGAGCTTAAGGGACTTCCAAGTAAAAAAATATTCCATTGCTATTGTTCACTGTTGACCGTTGACGGTTCACGAGTTTTCAGTCAACAGTCAACAGTCAACAGTCAACGACTTGAATGTGGAATAATTTATTTTTTGGAGTTCCCTAAAGAGGAATTTATTGACCAAAATTTTTACCCACCTTGAAAGGGCTAGTACCGCTACGCAAAAGTCAAAAGTCAAAAGTCATGTATTTTAGGGCTTTGAAAGATTGAGAATGGTATTTTAATTTTCGCCAAGCTGTACTAGTACTATTTAGTTTGTGTTTGCCACTCTACGAAATTACTTTTGAATCTACCCAACAATGAAATTCAGCGAAATCCTCGGCCAATTTGGTGATGCCGCTACCAATCATAGTTTGACTAGCAACCCAGACCATGACCCAGAAATTACAGGGGTAGCAGCCATTGATGAAGCTACTATCGGTACTCTAAGCTATGTAGAAGGGGCAAAATTTGGGTCTTTTATCGGCAAGACCAATGCTAGTGCTTTAATTTTGCCCCAGGATGAAAAATTACAAGTGCTTGCACAAGAGAGCGGTATTGTCTGGCTAGCAACCCCAGATCCGCGATTATTGTTTGCCAAAGCGATCGCCCTTTTTTACCAACCATATCGCCCCGTCCCAGAAATTCATCCCACTGCTGTGATTCACTCCACCGCAAAAGTTGGTAGTGATGTTTATATTGGCCCCCATGCTGTGATTCAACAAGGGGTAGAAATTGGCGATGGGGCAATTATTCATCCCAATGTGGTGATTTATCCAGATGCCAAAATAGGCGATCGCACCACCTTACACGCTAACTGTACCATCCACGAACGCACCCGCATCGGTGCAAATTGTGTGATTCATAGCGGTGCTGTCATTGGTGCAGAAGGCTTTGGTTTTGTTCCTACTCGGACTGGTTGGTTGAAAATGGAACAATCTGGCTGTACAGTCTTAGAAGATGGCGTGGAAGTTGGCTGCAACAGTGCCATTGACCGCCCAGCCGTTGGAGAAACACGGGTAGGCAGTAATACAGTAATTGATAATTTAGTGCAAATAGGTCACGGTTGCCAAATTGGTGCGGGCTGTGCGATCGCAGGTCAGGTTGGTATGGCCGGAGGTGTTAAGCTGGGAAATCGGGTTATTTTAGCTGGACAAACAGGAATAGCCAATCAAGTGAAGATCGGAGATGGGGCGATGACATCTGCTCAAACTGGAATTCACAGCGATGTTCCACCAGGAGAAATTGTCTGCGGATCTCCAGGCATTCCTTACAAACTATATCTCAAGGTATGTGCTGTTTATAATCGCCTGCCAGATATGTATCAATCGCTAAAACAATTGCAACGTAAATCCAAAAATAGCAATCAGTGAAGAAGGTATGAGGTTGGAATTGCCTACATTTTTGTAACATTCTCATCTAGTCCGCCTCAGAATGAATTCTGAGTCTAATAGCGAAAGTCGTCTAAAGACGACTAACAAAAGGTTATAAACCAATACAGTTCAGTTAAGCATTTCTTTATTCTCTCAGTGCCCTCTGCGTCTCTGTGGTTCGTAAAAAAAATTGACTTTGACAAAGAGTTTTAGCCTTAACCCAAGCGTATTGGGTTATAAGCCAATACGCTTGGGTTAGAGCCAAAAACCTTAAACTGCGTAGGTTGGGTTGAGGAACGAAGCCCAACATTTATCAGAATTTGTTGGCTAACACTAAAGTTCAACCCAACCTACGATTATCCTTAACTGAACTGTATTGGTTTTTAACCTTAATTCATATTTGGCATTTCTTGTCAATGCGTAAGTCCTAACCCAAATAAACGAACCACAGAGGCACAGAGAACACAGAGCAATGAGGAGGAGAGAGTTTTTTCGTCAAATTTTTGGGTATTTTTTTATTTGGAAGTCCCCAATTGAAAGCTGACAGACTACTAGTCGCTAGTTGCCATTGCTATGCCTGCTAAATACCCAGTTGTCCAAGCACTTTGGAAGTTAAATCCACCGGTAACGCCATCAATATCTAAAATTTCTCCGGCAAAATAAAGACCAGGTACTAACCTACTTTCCATCGTCTTAAAGTTGACTTCTTTAAGGTTGACACCGCCACAGGTAACAAATTCTTCTTTAAAGGCTCCTTTGCCACTGATTAAATATTGTCCCTGAGTAAGTTCTTGCAACAGTTTATTTAAAGTTTTACTAGATATTTCTGCCCAACGGTCTTCTGTGGTAATGCCTGCACGGGCAATGATATATTGCCAGAGACGATGGGGTAGATCAACGCCACGATGTAATGCGATCGCTTTCTTTCCCCATTCATCTTTAACTGCTAAAACTTTTTCTCGCACTTCTTCTTGGTGCAAATCAGGCAGCCAATTAATCAATAATGTGGCTTGATAGCGTTTTTCATGGAGAACTCTTGCACCCCAAGCAGAAAGCTTCAGAACTGCAGGGCCACTCAAACCCCAGTGAGTAATTAGCAATGGCCCAATTTGTTGTAATTGGGATTTTCCGCCCGCAGATAACCGCAATTGCACTGGGTTAACGCTAACTCCAGCTAGAGCTTGCAATTGAGGATCAGCAATATTGAAGGTAAACAGAGAGGGGACTGGCGCTTCTATTTGATGACCTAACTCTTTGACAATTTTATAACCTAGAAGGCTGCTGCCGGTCGCAAGAAGTAGGCGATCGCATTTAATCGTCTCCCCCGACTTCAAAAGAATATCAAACCCTCCATCTGCTGCGGTCACCGAAGTTACGTGTGTACCGATACGGAGTTTTACTCCAGATGTCGCCACCGCTTTAATCAGACATTCCACAATGGTTTCTGAAGTATTGGTGACAGGAAACATCCGCCCATCGGCTTCAGTTTTTAGATAAACTCCACCAGCAGCAAACCAAGCTACTGTATCTTGAGGCCCAAACCGAGTCAAAGCACCCCGCAAAGCTTTTGCACCTCTGGGGTAATTTTGTACTAACTCTTCAGGTAAAAAGCAAGCGTGAGTAACGTTGCAGCGTCCGCCACCAGAAATTAGCACTTTCGCTAGGGGTTGGCGACTGGCTTCGAGTAATGTAACTTGGGCATCAGGATTGGCTTTAGCACAAGCGATCGCGCCAAAAAATCCTGCTGCCCCACCCCCAATAACTACGATTCGTAACGGTAGCAAGTTCTAAAATTTCTCAATAGCACGTACTTTACTAGGCTAGCCCTTATCTTCACTCTTCAACTACTTCAAATTGATCTTTTGTCGCACCACAAGTTGGACATACCCAATCATCTGGTATATTTTCAAAGGCTGTCCCCGGCGCTATATCGCTATCTGGATCGCCTACTTCTGAATCATATTCATAGGCGCAAACAGTACATATATACTTTGCCATGTTCGTTTTCCTTTAGTAAATTGTTGGCTTTGCTTCAGTATTAAATACTTCTGCTAGTTAGTCAAAATAGGCTTAGTCATTAGTCCAAAAGAAACCACGCCACCCAACGGCAGAGCTACGAGCATCCCTTGGGACGTGGTTTTAATTAGTTCGATATAAGAAAGTTTTTTTCGCCCAAGAGTGGCGCGGTATATACCAAAAACTCTTGTATCTTAGACTAATGACAAATGACCAATGACCAATGACCAATGACCAATGACAAATGACAAATGACTAAAAACGCCACCAAGTCCTTTGGGCGTAACTGATAATTGCCACAGCGATCGCGCCTAGTAGCAGTAGCCAAATTATTCCACCTGGAATAAAAGTGAGAATACCAAAACCTCTCAGTACCCAAACGGCTACGCTAATGCCGAGAAGGATACCGAAAATCTGGATTAATCTACGATTTAAAGAAGATTGACTCACCTACTTTTCCTCTCAACTCAACAGAGATTACACTTGATAATTGATAATTCATAATTGATAATTCATAATTATGTAACAAAAAGTGGATTTAAACCCCACCTTAAACAGGACTAGCATCATGATATAGCGGTTCTCGTTTACGTGAGGTACACCCGTAGGGGCACGGCAGTGCCGTGCCCTTACACCTCGCAATATAATGTTGTTCCGCATCTAAATGGGAACCGCTATAGCTGGGGAATCAACCCTATCTTAATTATGAATTATGAATTATGAATTAAGTTGATATTGACAATAAAATATGAAGTTACGATGAAGTTGTAGTTTCATCAGAAATAACACGTAAAAATCTAGAGATGCTATCCAAATGTTGGAGTAAGATACTTGATATTAGTTAGTGTTTGTGCCATTCTAGCTGTTAAGAACTTAGTTTTTAATTTATAAATACCGCTATTATAAAGTTTACTTAAATCTTAATTGTGTTAATTGTGATAAGAACTACAGTTTTTGCAGTAGAATAACTGAAATAATTACCAAAAACTCGCCGTTTCTGGAAAGATAGGCATTACACTGGAAATAAAATTTAGTGGGTTGGATCTAAATCAAGTTTTATGGCTTGTAGTTTCAACTCCATTTAGGTGGATGAGTTGAGGAGTAACTAAAATCATGATGTCTGCGTCTCATATCTCAGACTCAATTATTGCAGGTTCAGATATGGCTTGGAGTCAAGACAAGCAAAAGTTGCTGGTACAGGGTGAAATTTTCATAGAAACGCGATCGCACAAAACCTGGGGTGGCGCGGTGACAGCCTGGATGTATTTGCCGATGGTGCGATCGCAAGTCTGGCAGCAATTAACTGATTACCCCCGGTGGGTACAATATTTTCCCGATATCACTAAAAGCGAGATATCACACAAAGGTGAAGTCAAACGCCTGTATCAAGCAGCACAAAAAGCCTTTTTCTTTTTCACGGCTCAAGTTGAAATTTACCTCAACGTCGTAGAAGTGCTGGGGCAACAAATCCAATTCCGTATGGTAAAAGGGACTTTTGAGGATTTTAACGCCAATTTAGAACTCAAAGATTGCGGTAACGGCACAATACTTGCTTATACTGTGCAAGCTACACCTCTGATTCCAATTCCATCAGTGTTCATTCAACAAGCAATGAATTTAGAGTTACCTGCAAATATGCGTAAAATGCGACAAGTGATTTGTAAGGGCCAAGATAATTCGTAATTCGTAATTCGTAATTATTACCTTACGAATGCTTATAAAAAAACGCCAAGATGCTCTTGCTTGACTTGGGGTTTTGCCGTGAGATGATCTTCAAGGAACAGGGAAAAGGACAAGGGGAATTGAGGACAAGGGGAAAGACTTATTTGTTGCAAGTTCTCACCTTGTCCCCCTGCTCCCTGCTCCCTGCTCCCTGCTCCCTGCTCCCTGCTCCCTGCTCCCTGCTCCCCTGCCTCTTTCTCAATTAGCTGGTAAACACCTCAACGGGTAAGCGACTAAAAGAAAGACGCTCATTTTGCACATCTACAAAGATAGTGTCGCCGTCGGCGAATTCACCGCGCAAGATGGCTTTGGCAATTTGAGTTTCTAACTCTCGCTGAATCGCCCGCTTTAGTGGACGCGCCCCATATACTGGGTCATACCCTACTTCGGCTAAAAAGTCAAGTGCAGTATCCGAGAGCTTGAGGGATATTTTGCGATCGCTCAATCTTTGGCGCAATCTCTCAACTTGCAATAGCACGATATGCCGCAATTCCTTCTTATCTAAACCGTGGAAGATGATGATTTCATCAATGCGGTTGAGGAACTCTGGACGGAAGCTATTTCGCATTGTCTCCATGACTCGACGGCGCATTTCGTCGTAGTGGGCGTTATCTCCGGCGACATCAAGAATGTACTGCGAACCGATGTTGCTGGTCATGATGATAATAGCGTTCTTGAAGTCCACCTTATGACCTTGGGCATCAGTGACGCGACCATCATCGAGAATTTGCAAGAAGATATTAAATACATCGGGGTGTGCTTTCTCGATTTCGTCGAAGAGAATCACTGAGTAAGGACGGCGACGAATCGCTTCTGTAAGTTGTCCGCCTTCTTCGTAACCCACGTATCCGGGAGGCGCACCGATTAAACGAGAAACGGCGTGTTTCTCCATATACTCCGACATATCAATTCGTACTAGCGCATCTTCGCTATCGAACATATACGCCGCCAGCGCTTTCGCCAACTCGGTTTTACCCACACCCGTAGGCCCAAGGAAGATAAAGCTAGCAATAGGACGATTGGGATCAGCCAATCCAGCCCGCGATCGCTGAATTGCATCCGCTACAGCTGTGACAGCTTCTTCTTGTCCAACCACACGACGGTGCAATTCATCTTCTAAATGCAGCAGTTTTTCTTTCTCAGATTCCACTAATTTACTAATAGGAATTCCTGTCCATTTAGAAATAATTTCGGCAATATCAGCTTCTGTGACTTCTTCTCGTAACAGTGATTTACCACTTCTTTGAGCGTTTGCCAATTCAGCTTCTACTGCTTCCAATTGACGGTGCAAACTGGTTAAATTGCCGTATTTCAACTCCGCAGCCCGGTTAAGGTCGTAGTCGCGTTCTGCTTGCTGAATCTCTAAGTTGACCCGTTCAATCTCTTTTTTCACCGACTGAATTTTGTCAATGATATCTTTTTCAGACTGCCATTGAGTATTCAGCGTTTTTTGTTCTTCTTTGAGATCAGCAATTTCCTTTTCCAATCTTTCTAGACGTTCACGAGAAGCTGCATCGCTTTCTTTTTTCAGCGATAGCTTCTCCATTTCCAATTGCAGAATCTTACGATCAATTTCGTCAAGTTCTTCTGGTTTGGAGGTGATCTCCATTTTTAATCTAGCTGCGGCTTCGTCTACCAAGTCAATGGCTTTATCTGGTAAGAAGCGATCGCTAATATATCGACTCGACAAGATCGCGGCTGCAACTAAAGCACTATCCGAAATCTTCACCCCGTGGTGGTTTTCATAACGTTCTCTCAACCCGCGCAAAATCGAAATGCTGTCTTCTACACTAGGCTGATCGACATAAACTTGCTGGAAACGTCTTTCTAGTGCCGCATCTTTTTCGATATATTTGCGGTATTCATCCAAAGTTGTCGCGCCAATACAGCGCAGTTCGCCCCGCGCCAACATTGGTTTTAATAAGTTACCCGCATCCATCGCGCCTTGGGTTGCACCAGCGCCGACAACGGTGTGAATTTCATCAATAAATAAAACAATATTGCCGCCAGATTCAGTAACTTCTTTTAATACTGCTTTCAGGCGTTCTTCAAATTCACCCCGGAATTTTGCCCCTGCAATCAAAGCACCCATATCTAAAGCGATTAGCTTGCGGTCTTTGAGAGATTGAGGTACATCACCTGCAATAATACGCTGTGCTAATCCTTCAGCGATCGCAGTTTTACCAACACCTGGTTCACCAATTAGCACAGGGTTATTCTTAGTACGGCGAGAGAGAATTTGCACAGTCCGACGAATCTCATCATCTCGCCCAATCACTGGATCGAGTTGACCTTTACGCGCAGCTTCTGTGAGGTCACGCCCGTATTTTTCCAGTGCTTCGTATTTGCCTTCTGGATTTTGATCGGTCACTTTTTGACTCCCTCGAATTTGTTTAATAATATTTTTGAGTTTGCCTTCGTCTAAACCAAACTCTTGGAATAAAGCTTTGCCAAAGCGGTCATCTTTAGCGTAAGCCAACAATAAGTGTTCAATTGAAATATATTCGTCTTGAAACTCTTTGCGATATCCGTCTGCTCGATCTAGAAGTGTATCTAAGCTGCGTCCTAAGTATACTGAGGTACTATTACCTGATACTTTCGGCTGACGTTGAAAAAATTGTTCAGTGCGATCGCGCAGTTTTTGGAGGTTAACACCCGCCTTAGTGAGAATCCCAGTTGCTAGACCATCTTGTTCTAGCAGCGCTTTCATCAGGTGTTCGCTTTCAATTTGCTGTTGTTGATATTGTTTAACAATATCCGGGGTATGGGCGATCGCTTCCCAGGCTTTTTCTGTAAATTGGTTAGGATTAGTAGGTTGCATAGGCTTTTTCAGGAACGTAAAGGCGTAGTGGTGAAGCAGCGCGGTCTTGGGGGTTTCCCCCATGAGCGACTGCTGTTAGCGAAGCGTTAGCGACGTAGGAGCGTCACCCGGAGGGCTTGTCGCAGGCTACCACCAGAACACCAAGTAAAGAAAACTTCTATTCTTAATAGATATTGTATGAAGAGTAGAGCGATCGCCTAGATCGGTGTTCACGTCTTGTAAAAGTCGTATTTTCCCGTAGTTCCGATTTCCTATTGATTGTTGTGCTGTACAACTACGGAAACAAACTCAAGCGAATCCATAATTGTCGGGCTGCCACTTGAGAAGCACTGTTCATGTGCAAATATTCTATAGCAGTCCTAAATCATTTGTGAAAATTCTATATCTCTTTCTTCTTTCTTCCCTTTGCGTCCTTGGCGTTCTTGGCGGTTCGTTTTCTTATCTATATTTTTCACGACTCATTTAGGATTGCTATATAGTGACTCTTCCAAGGGAAGTAACGGCTTGGGCTTTAACCGTTTTTGAACTCACAGGAGGCGATCGTTAAGCTACTGGCGACAGCTATAGTATATCAGATATGATATAAAAATGGCATGGATAACGATGATAAACCTTTAGTCTGGCTACGCGGCGAGGTTAAAACTCCACCTTTTAGTTATGAAGCTCGTGTTGAGGTAGGTTTTCTGTTGAGGTGGTTGCAGCAAGGTGAGAACTTAGAATTACCTCACTCACAACCAATGCCAAGTATTGGAGCGCATTGCCATGAGTTACGCATTTGAGACGCGAACAACACCTGAGCAAGTAATTGAGAATTGTAAAAAGCGATTGAGTAAATACGATACAGATACACAGAATTAGTCATGGATCAAGTTAAAAAGGAACGTTTAGAAGCAAGGGATTGGAAGGTTGGCACAGTTTCAGAATTTTTGGAACTAACGCCAGAAGAAAATGCTCTGATTGGAATCAAACTAGCACTCAGCCGGAGTTTAAAAGCACGACGACAAAAAGTAATGACCCAAGTTGAATTAGCCGAGAGAATTCATTCAAGTCAACCGCGTGTTGCTAAGGCAGAGAATGGTGATGCATCAGTTTCAATTGAACTGTTGATACGTGCGATGCTGGCAACAGGTGCAACCCTTCAAGAAATTGGCAAGGTTATTGCCGAAGCTAGCTGAAACTCAGCATAAATCTAAACACGTATACTAAGCATGACGTATTAAATTTCTTCTACCTTGCCCCCACCCAGAGTTACCATAATCCCAGGTCGCCTAGTGAATGCTGAAAATGATTGACCCCTACGACTTTGAAGATGATGACTTTGACTTTGAGGATGAAGATTTCTTGAAAATAAAACCCATCAGCCAAATGACTGAAGGGGAAAAGCTACAAAGGTTTAAGCGGTTCTTCGACAGCAGCAGCCGTGCGATGTTGCAAGACTGTCTATTTCGCATCGTCAATTACGAAGATGGTACAGGCACGTTAGAAATTCTTTGTCCTAATGAAGTCGTAAGACAACGCCTTTCTAAGAAAAAGCGCAAAATTACCAACAACATCAACACCTGCTGGAGTCATATCAGATGGTTTTCGCTATGTGTCCAGCAAGATAATGAGTTGGATTGTCAGAAGTTTACCCGTAACGGTGATTTGGTGACATCTTAAAAGAAGGGGAGTGGGGAGTGGGGGGATGAGGGAGCAGGGGGAGCAGGGGAGGCAGGGGAAGAATAACAATGACTAATAAGCTAAAACACATCTAAATTTGCATATCAAAATTTTATTAATATCTTGTGGGGTGGGCAACATGAGCGCCCTGATTATGCAACTTGAATTCCGATTAGCTTAACAAATGACTAATGACTAATGACTAATGACTAAAAAACAAAAATTTCCTTACCTAGTTGGTTCTAAATGGACGGCACAGCAAAAAGTTGATGGCTGGCGGCACTTTCAAGTAGTCAATCGGAAAAATCAGGCTAACTGGGTTTACGCCGAAATGGTTGCTGCTTGCGATCCGAAAGTCCGTTTTTGGATAAATGCCAAATTATTACAAGATAACTCCCAGTGGCAAGCTGGCTGGCAAACATTACACGAAATCCACGGACTTGAAACTGAGGTGTCCTAATTAGCCTCGTTCCCAGTCTCTGACTGGGAATGCCCCTCAAGAGGCTCCGCCTCCTAAATTTGGTAATTTAATAAATTTTTACAAAACTAGAGTAACTTACTCTCAAGCAGCAATTAAATGGTTGTGACTACCGACTGAAAACTGGCAATTTATCTGCGATACCTTCTCTACGAGACGCTACGCTAAGGGTGAGCTACGCTAACGCAAATTCCAGTAGTATTTCAAGCATCAGGCTGCATATACCTCTCTTTACCCTTGACAGTGCGCCCCAATGCCTTGAAAACACGTTGTCCGACCATCAGCTAATTCTATAAAAAGCATTCAAAAAAGCCGATTTCAGTTTTTTGTATTTTGTAACTATTTTTATAAAAATAAGTAATAAAAACTGTTTATTTAGGTTTTTTAGAGCAAATAAAGTCTTTAATGCTCATAAAACTCCAAATAAATATAATTGTGATTTAATTCATCCGATAAGACCGTTTTCCAAATTAAGAGCCACTTTCTTTTCTAGGTAATTTGCCCAATAATGACATCAACAGACCTCACGCATCGCCATCTCAGGACAGGTGAAGGCAAATGTTTGAGCCACAAGTTTGACAAGAAGCTATAAGAGGCAAATAAAAGTGAAACTAGCAGTCTACGGAAAAGGTGGTATCGGTAAATCCACAACTAGCTGTAACATATCAGTCGCCCTAGCTAAACGTGGCAAGAAAGTGCTGCAAATTGGTTGCGACCCCAAACATGACAGTACCTTTACCCTGACTGGGTTTTTGATTCCGACAATTATCGACACCCTCCAAGAAAAGGACTATCACTACGAAGATGTCTGGCCGGAAGATGTAATTTATAAAGGCTACGGCGGTGTGGATTGCGTAGAAGCTGGTGGCCCCCCTGCGGGTGCTGGATGCGGTGGATACGTAGTCGGTGAAACCGTGAAATTACTTAAGGAACTCAACGCCTTTGATGAATACGATGTAATTCTCTTTGACGTTCTGGGTGACGTAGTTTGCGGTGGTTTTGCAGCACCGCTCAACTATGCAGATTACTGCCTAATCGTTACAGACAACGGCTTTGATGCTTTATTTGCTGCCAATCGGATCGCTGCTTCAGTCCGCGAAAAAGCAAGAACTCACCCACTGCGTTTAGCTGGGTTAATTGGCAACCGTACCTCCAAGCGCGACTTGATTGAAAAATATATAGAAGCAGTGCCAATGCCAGTTCTAGAAGTTTTACCTTTAATTGAAGATATCCGTGTTTCCCGCGTGAAAGGTAAAACTTTGTTTGAGATGGCAGAGCAAGATCCTTCCCTAGACTACGTTTGCGACTACTATCTCAACATCGCCGACCAAATTCTAGCGCGTCCAGAAGGTGTTGTGCCTAATGACACACCAGATCGTGAGTTGTTCTCTTTGTTATCCGATTTTTATCTAAATCCGGGTAAACCCCAGGTTCCTAATTCAGAAGAGGAACTAGACTTGATGATTGTATAAATCACCAAGTTCTCAGGATGAGGGACAATAACATGGCATTCTTTCACAGCTTTACAGACTCATTAAAGCAAAAGTGGTTGCAATTTTTCCAGAACAATCGGGACTGGATCACGCTGCACATGCAAGTGGAATCGGTGTACACACCTGATGGCGGGAAGCGACCACCTTCTTACCTCATCCTGGGAGTAGTTAACGCCCTAGAGCCAAAACTAGCGCAGTTAATGTTGCCCTTCGCCAAACTCAATCCTGATGCTGATACCCTGATTGAAGTGCTGGATTTGCATTTTGACCCAGATTTTGCTCTTGGTAATCGCTTCGTCAACCCAGAAGTAGAGAGATTTGTAGAAGAAGCAGTAGCTGTCATTGACGAAAAGCCTGAATATGAAACATTGACACATTCTCATACAAAGAGCTTTGCGGCGGTGGCGGTAGTTCAAGAAGTCACAATTGGGGATTCTGAGGAGCAAAGCCTAGAACTCAGTGATTTAGAGGAAACGGAAGGTGCCTTTGGTGATATTTCCTTAACCAATGGAAACGACTCACAAGAAGATGCCTTTGGCGATATTTCCTTAACCAATGGAAACGACTCAAAAGATGAGTCTCTCGAAACCTCTAGTTTAGAAGCAGATGAGTTTGGGGACATGGGCTTCGGTACAACAGATGCAATGGAAATCAAGCTCGATGAAGACGAGGCGCTTGAAGATAGTTCACTAGATGAGAATGCGTTTAAAGACGTGTTGTCAGATGTCTGGAGTGATGAAACAGCTTTGCAAAAAGCTGAAGAAAGTAACGATTTTTTAGGGGAAGAACTGCCAGCAGGCGTTTTTGATGAATCAGAAATTGCCCGTCTCTTCCCCAACGCTTAATATTGCCGTTCTTCGCAGTTTTAAGTTTTAGATTTGGGATTTTGGATGAGGAATTAGGGAAATTGTCGTTAGACAGAGGATACTTTTGTTGTCCCAGCCTTCAATCCAAAATTATCAATTTAAAATCTAAAATTCGTTGAGCTGCCATTAAATATCAAAGGGGAGAAAAAACCAAAATGACTGTCGCTCAACAACCAGAAGCTTTAAGCTTTGAATGTGAAACTGGAAATTACCATACCTTTTGCCCAATTAGCTGCGTGGCGTGGTTATACCAAAAAATTGAAGATAGCTTCTTTTTGGTGATTGGGACAAAAACTTGTGGCTACTTCCTGCAAAATGCGATGGGGGTGATGATTTTTGCTGAACCCCGCTATGCAATGGCAGAGTTGGAAGAGGGCGATATTTCAGCACAACTGAATGATTATGAAGAGTTAAAGCGGTTGTGCTTGCAAATTAAACGCGATCGCAATCCTAGTGTAATTGTCTGGATTGGCACTTGCACTACCGAAATTATCAAAACAGATTTGGAAGGTTTAGCACCAAAACTAGAATCTGAAATCGGGATTCCCATCGTTGTAGCGCGGGCAAATGGTCTAGATTACGCCTTCACCCAAGGGGAAGACACGGTATTAGCCGCAATGGCTAACCGTTGTCCTGATAAGGCTCCGGTGGCGGAAACAGAGAAAAGTGAACGTAATGCGATCGCTAAATTGCTCAACTTCGGTAAAAAGAAAGAAGATGTCGCCCAAGATGAATCTGAATACGTGGATCATCCACCCTTAGTTCTCTTTGGCTCCCTTCCCGACCCCGTAGTTACTCAGTTAACCTTGGAACTGAAGAAACAAGGCATCAAAGTTTCCGGCTGGCTACCCGCGAAGCGCTTCACAGAATTGCCAGTATTGGAAGAAGGGTATTATGTCGCTGGTGTCAACCCCTTCCTCAGCCGCACAGCTACCACCTTAATGCGCCGCCGCAAGTGTAAACTCATTGGCGCACCCTTCCCCATTGGCCCCGATGGTACTCGCGCTTGGATTGAGAAAATCTGCTCGGTGTTTGGTATAACTCCCAAGGGTTTGGATGAACGGGAAGCGCAAATTTGGGCAGGCTTGGAAGATTATGTGAAACTGATTCGCGGTAAGTCTGTATTTTTCATGGGTGATAACTTGCTGGAAGTTTCCCAAGCAAGATTCTTAATCCGTTGCGGGATGACTGTTCACGAAATCGGCATTCCCTACATGGATAAGCGCTATCAAGCTGCTGAGTTGGCATTGTTGGAGAAAACTTGCCAAGAAATGAATTCACCCCTGCCAAGGATTGTAGAGAAGCCGGATAATTACAATCAACTTCAACGGATTTATGAGTTGAAACCAGATTTGGTAATTACTGGTATGGCTCACGCTAATCCATTGGAAGCACGCGGTATTAATACTAAGTGGTCGGTGGAGTTCACTTTTGCTCAAATTCACGGCTTTACGAATGCGCGTGACATGTTAGAGTTGGTAACTCGTCCGTTGCGTCGGAATAATAATTTGAAAGATTTGGGTTGGGATAAGTTGGTGAGAGAAGAAGCGAAGATTTAGATTTTGGTTTGGATTGAGCAACAGAATAATAGTATGTTAGGGGCGAACTTTTGGGTTCGCCTTTTTTTACGAACCGCAGAGGCGCAGAGAACGCAGAGGAAGAATTGAGAATAGTTAAAAGTGCTAAAATTTATTTATTAGTCTTAGTTTTTTAGTTCTAAATATTATGGAAATTACAAAATTGTCTCCTCAAGGAGAAGTAATTATTCCCGAATCTTTGCGGGAAGCTCATCAATGGGAAGTAGGTCAAGAATTTATTATTATTGATATGGGTGATGGAATTCTTTTAAAGCCTAAGAAACCTTTTCCAGAAACTAAATTAGATGATGTAGCAGGTTGTTTAAAATATCAAGGAAAACCTAAAATTCTTGAGGATATGGATAATGCAATTCGCCAAGTTGTAGAGGAATCGTAGCGTTTTTAAATGCAAAGAGACGCAGAGTCAGCGCTTAATTTTATGCTCAATCCACAAAAGCTACCATTTCTAGAGTCTATTGGTTGGCAGCTAAAAAATGTATATGAAATGAGTGAGAAAGAAATTGTTCAATTGTATCAACGGAATTGGCATCATCAAACTACTTTCAATAATTTAAAACAAGAAGAAAAGGATTTTGTTCATTATTTAGCAAAAAAATATAACTCCTGGATATTACCGGATTTTGAAATGTTTCATCTCGATCATCATAATAATATACTTAAAATCCTTAATGCTTTCAATCCAGAAGTTTTCAAAAAAGCTTCTGCATACTTTGGCGGTGGTACACTCTTAGCTTTAGAATATGATGAATACAGGCTTAGTAAAGATATTGATTTTCTCTTCCCTTATGGAACTGAAAATTACAGATATTTAAGAAATTTGATTTGCGATGAAGGAATTGTAGCATTATTTCAAAGTACAACAGATATCGAATTAGGGGACAGTACAATAAATCAATATGGTATTCGTTTCCTTGTTGTAGTCAATGAAACAATTATTAAAGTAGAAATTGTAGCCAATGGTATTTTTACTTTGGACTCTCCTGTTTATCCAGAATGGACAAAAATACCTTGTCTGAGTATAAGCGATAGATTTACATCAAAACTAATGGCTAATGCTGACCGATGGAACGATTCAAGTACACAATCTAGAGATTTGATTGACTTAGCAATATTGCGTGTAAATAACGAAATACCCGCACATGCGATCGCTAAAGCTGAAGAAAGCTACGAAGTAAAAAAGCCATTAATTAAAGCCATCACTAATTTCACTGAAAAAGAAAAGTATAGAGAGAAATGTTTTCATGAGTTCAACATACCTGAAGAAAAATTTCCCATAATAATGGATGGAATAAATTGGCTTCTTGTTGACTTTGAATCTATGAATTAAAGTAATTTAAAATGCAATCATCACTACCAAACAAGCAATATTTTATTATTGATATGGGTGATGGAATTCTTTTAAAGCCTAAGAAAGCTTTTGTAGTAACTAAATTAGATGATGTAGCAGGGTGTTTAAAATATCAAGGTAAACCTAAAACTCTTGAGGATATGGATAATGCAATTCGCCAAGGTATAGAGAAATCGTGATTTAAAAGTAGAAAACTGGCTCAAACCTGATTAAAAAAGCTAACAAGTTTCTATTCCCTAACTCCAAAACTCACACTCCCTTCCCACCATAAGATTACCTATCTTTTCCTTTGCGCTCTTTGCGTCCTTCTCTAACGAGACGCTGCGCGAATGCGGTTCGTTAAAAAAAATTTAGGTATTCTTTGAGCGGGAAGGGAGTAGTTCAGATGGAAGGTTGTAACTCTAAAGGTTTGAATGGGATTATATACATTAATTCTGCACCATCTGGTTTAATTTCTGTAGACGGACTTAATTTAAGCCAATCATGAAAGCTGATTCCTAATTGGGAAATTGCTTGTATTTCTGTTTGATATGCTTCAAAACGGCGATTGGTTTCAATCATAGATTGCATTACTTCAAATACTTGTGGAAGACGTTTGTAAGCTTCTTTTTCAAATCTCCCTGTGAATGGTGTTGGATTTCCTCCGAATATGCCCCATTGAATTTCACTACGATCTACAATTGCCGATGGAAGGGAAGACAGCCATTCATCATGACTTTGAGTCAGTTTAAACATATTCTCGCGTTGTATCTCGAAAACTGTATTTTCATTAAAATTCGGGTCAATCCATTGGTAAATTTGGGTTAGTTTATGCAAATCAATCTGACCTTTAAATTGAGGATGTAAGTATGCTGCTGGATTAGAAGTAAGCATGAGTTCAATATATTTTTGAAGCAGCAACCTAATAAATTTTCCCCCTTCTTGAAAACGACGAAGTGCTGTTTCATGTTCTTCTAGTTCTAAATGACAACGTGCTTCTGCAATATAGGCTAGAGATAATGTCAGTATATATTTGTCAATAATTGGGCTTTTCTGCGAAAGTTCATTAACTGTGTAATCTTTGTAAATATGTTCTGCTTCTAAGAAGCGATTGATAGCTTGTAAGGCGCTGCTTCTACGGTTTTCAATTCTAGTCATCGTAAAGGCATTAAGTGCTAATTCGATTCCAGCATGGAAGTTAGCATAGAAACTGAGGTCAATTTTGCGATTAATTTTACTTAACAATTCTCCTGCTTGTTTTAATTGGTTTTCTATCTCATTGAGACGCTGCGATATAACAGCAAAACCCATCACAGATACCCCCAGATTAAGTACACTAGCAGCAGTAGTTATCTGCAAAAGCTCTGGACTTATTTGTAAAGGTTTTCCAATTGCTTGAATTTGATTTTCAATATTACTTAGTTGCTGGTTAACATCACTAAATCCATTATCTAATCGCTGGTTTACATTGCTAAATCCCTTAGCTGACACCGCTATATTTGCTCCTGAAGTTAGCAAGTTTGCACCAGAAATAATCAGGTTCAGTACGTTATTAGGGGAACTCGTAGGGGTTGGAGTTGTTCCTCTTAAAAATCCAATGATATTATTATTTTTTACAGTATCCAGAATTATACCCCCACATACTGCATATACTCCCTGAGCTAACCCTTTAGCGATATGTGGTGCAAGTGCGAAGGTAATTTGAACTGGTAAACTCATAATTTTTTCCTAGTTGATAAAACTTCCGTCGCAAGGTATTTAGTTACAAGCAGCTTTGCATCTAGGCAACAAATACTCCCGCTTTACTAAGTATTCCCACTTCGAGTATCTATTTATCAACTAGCGCTAATTCACACGGAAGGCTATAAGGGAACTCCAAAAAATAAATTATTCCACATTCAAGTCGTTGACTGTTGACTGTTGACTGTTGACTGAAAACTCGTGAACCGTCAACGGTCAACAGTGAACAATAGCAATGGAATATTTTTTTATCTGGAAGTCCCTAACTCTAAAGGTTTGGATGGGATTATATACATTAATTCTGCACCGTCTGGTTTAATTTCTGTAGACGGAGTTAATTTAAGCCAGTCATGAAAGCTGATTCCTAATTGAGATATTGCTTGCAATTCTGTTTGGTAAGATTCAAAACGGCGATTGGTTTCAATCATAGATTCCATTACTTCCAAAATTTTAGGAAGACGTGCATAAATCTGCGGCTTAGGATCATCCCAAATTGCTTTTCCTACCCAATCTACTTTAGAATCCCAAATTGCTGCTGGTATCGATTCTACCCACTTCGCGTTATTCGGGTCTTGAGCCAACATGAATAGATTCATCCGTTGCCTATCAAAGACTGCATTTTCATCCAAAGTTGGGTCGAGCCATTGGTAAATTCGGGTTAGCCTCCGCAAATCAATCTGACCTCTGAACTGAGGCTGTAAGTATGCTGCTGGATTAAAAGTAAGCAGAATCTTAATATATTTCTGAATACGAGAACGAATAACTATTGCTCCTTCTTGAAAGCGGCGAAGTGCTGTTTCGTGTTCTTCTAATTCAAGATAACAACGTGCTTCAGCTAAGTAGGCTAAAGATAAAGTCAGTAGATATTTATCAGCAATTTGGCTTTTTTGCTCAATTTCGATATCGGTGTATTCAGCATAAATATGCTCTGCTTCTAAAAAACGGTTAATAGCTTGTAGGGCGCTATTTCTACGATTATCAGTTTTGGTCATTGTAAAAGCATTATTTGCTAATTCGATTGCAGCACGAAAATTTGCATAGAAACTAAGGTCGATTTTACGATTAATATTATTTAACACTTTTTGTGCTTGTTGTAGCCGTTGCTCTAATTCTTTTAAGCGTTGTGCTATTACAACAAAGCCTATAACTGAGACACCCAGGTTCAATATACTGACTGCACTAGTTACCTGCAAAATTCCTTGAGTAGCTGAAAATATTTCTTTATAAGGTGGTGAATCAACCTCTCTTAACCAACTAATTACTCGCTTACTGCCTACTTCCCTAATTACACCTCCAACCCGTTCAAGAGTTCCATCTGTTAGCCCTTTGACAATCCAATCAGCAAGCATAAAGGTTACTGTAACTGGTAAACTCACAATTTTCTCCTAGTTGCTAAAATTTCCGCAGCGTGATGTCTGGTAGATAGTCGCTTCGATTCTGCACAGCAAATACCTGCCCTTGACTCAGTATTCCCAATTTGAGTTGTAGTTTATGCAATAGCGATCGCTCTTTTTAACGAACCGCCAAGACGCCAAGCACGCCAAGAAAGAAAAGCGATCGCTCAAATTAATCTCACTCAGATACAGTTACAATAGGGTGGGAAAGATGCGAAAGATTTCGTACAAGTCATTATGTTAGTTGAACCACCATCTGAAGAAGACGAAACTACTTATCTTCTAAAATCAGAGACGAACAAAAAACATCTAATCAAAGCTTTAGAAAATGTAAAAAAAGGTAACTTAGTTTTTGTTAATTTAGATGAATATGAAAAAATTGTCTTTGAATCCCAAACTTATGAATTTGAAGAAGATTGATTATTTTGACTTGCAAATATCATTATGAACAATAAAGGTTATTAAGGCTGGGATATTATTTTAGTTAAAGCGATCGCTATTTTTTAACTAGAGGATATGAAGCAAAACAAGAGAGCGATCGCTATTTTTAATAAGTTCAATTAAGTAACAGCAAAATCTGTATATTTACGCACAGAAGGTAACTGAAAACCTAAAACAATATCTTCTTTTGGGACACCTAATTCAACTAATTCATTAGCAATTCCTACCTCTGTTCCATCTTGCTGAATCCAGATTTTCTCGTCAATAATATCTAGATGCAGAACAGGCCCATATATGCGGTCTTGCTCGCGCCAACCTACATAAACCAATTGATAATGATCGTGTTCTGTATCATAAATTATCTGTGCTTGAATGCGATTATCCCAAACAATACTCGCGTGTTGTTGAAGCAAGTCCTTAATATATTGTCGATATTCGTCTAGCTTTGCCATTGGTCTATTGCCTCCTGTTCAATATTATAAATTAGTAAACAGAGTTGATTAGTTTGAATGACATATTGAATAAATGGAAGTATAAAAAACTAATTGTAAACAGTACTAGGAAGGGCTAAATATAAAGTGCGATTGGCTTCTTGTTTTTGTAAAGCAATTCGGTAAATGATAAATTGCCCTAATGCAGCATAAAGTTCTGTTATTTTTGATGGACTTAGAAAACTTTTAATTTCAACAGCTATTTTTTGTCCTTGTTTTTCGGCTGCAATAACTTTTTCTGCTCCTAAATCAACATATAGCTCAAGGGTTCCCGCCTGGAGAGCATAAGGATCATGAGTGATTAACCACCCTTCTTTCTCAAGTGCTGTTTTGACAACTGTATGAAAAGCATCTTTAGCAGACACGGGTTTAATTCCAATTTATGGCGGTGCTTGATTTAATAATTTCCATTTCAATAATACATTGACAACTTAGCGAAACAACAATTAGAAGTGAAACGCAAAGGTAAGCGCAAAGTAGCGCGGAGGTTTTAGAGAATTTGTGACAAAAATTTGCGTGTTCTTTCTTCTTTGGGGTTGCTGAAAAAGGTGTCTGGGGTGGCTGACTCGACGAGGGAACCGCTATCCATGAGAATAACTCGGTCTGCGACTTCACGAGCGAATCCAACTTCGTGGGTGACGACTACCATTGTCATTCCATCACGGGCGAGATTTCGCATTACATCCAAAACTTCTCGTACCATTTCTGGATCTAAGGCTGAGGTGGGTTCGTCAAACAGCATGATTTTGGGTTGCATGGCTAAAGCACGAGCGATCGCTACTCGTTGCTGTTGTCCACCAGATAACTGTCCTGGATATTTTTGCGCCTGTTCTAAAATTCCTACTCTTTCTAATAGTTGCATTGCCAATTCTTCGGCTTTTGCCTTTGGCGATCGCCGTACCCAAATTGGTGCTAAAGAAATATTTTGCAGGACTGTGAGATGAGGAAATAAATTAAATTGCTGAAATACCATTCCCACTTCTTTACGAATCGTTTCAATATTTCGCAAGTCATGGCTGAGGGTAATGCCGTCGATTTCAATTTTTCCCTTTTGGTATTCTTCTAGAGCGTTAAATGTGCGGATAAAGGTAGATTTACCTGAACCAGATGGCCCCATCAACACTACTACTTCTCCACGATTGACTGTCAAGCTCACACCCTGAAGAGCGTGGAATTTTCCATACCACTTATGAACATCTTCAGCAATAATTATTGGCGCTTGTTTTGTTGTCACAGATTTGCACCTCCGAATTTTTTAGTAAATTAGCGATCCCTAACGGTAAGCTAATGGAGTGATTATCAAGTAATTGATGATTTTAGATAGCAATAATAACTTGTGGACATAGCGATCGCTTATCAATATTAGTAAGATTTTACAGTGCGATCGCCTATCTGATATTTTGCCAGGGAACAATACCACCACACCACAAAACCGTATTTGTTAAGCAGAACATATCAAGAAGTACCCGAAGTATCAAGTCGCGCCATAATAGAATTGGTAACGACTATAATGGTGTACAAATTTGAGCAATTAAGCCGAGCCGAGGTTGAAATCATGTTAGGGATAACTTTACAGCAAACGAGAGTTTATCGAGAAATTAAGGAAGAAGGACGACAAGAAGGAGAACAGGAAGCAACTGTTAAATTAATTGTTCGACAATTAACTAAGCGTCTTGAGCAAGAACTGTCTGAAGAAATGCAAGCAACGATTTCTCATTTACCCTTAACAGTGCTTGAGAATCTAAGTATTGCTCTGTTGGATTTTACCAGCTTGGCGGATTTACAAGCTTGGTTAGATGCACAATAAATTATACAACTGACCAAAAAAGGCAAAAGTTAAAAGGGGTCAGGATACTAGAATCATTCTAAATTATGGCTCCTGATTTTTTTTGGTAATTTATTTATTAAAATCTCCTAACTACTGACTTAACTGTTTTTCTAACCGTCGAGAAGCTAACGACATTGAGTAACAAAATACCCAATAAATAAATCCAATAAATAGATAAACTTCTGCATAACGTCCGAGAAACTGTGGTTGCGCCAATATTGAACGCGCAATACCTGTGAGTTCCACTAATCCCACCAATGATAAGAGAGAAGTGTCTTTAAATAAGCCGATAAACTGACCAACGATCGCAGGAATCACACTACGCAATGCTTGAGGTAAGACGATTAACAAAATTACCAAGCCTGTATTTAATCCTAGCGCTTTCGCTGCTTCAATTTGCCCGCGAGGAATTGATTGGAGTCCACCGCGCACGTTTTCTGCCATGTATGCAGCACTAAATAAAACCAATCCAGCAATTGCTCGTAATACCCGATCTAGACGCACATCTGCTGATAAAAATAAGGGAAGCATTACCTGAGCTAAAAACAAAATTCCAATTAGTGGTACTCCCCTGACGATTTCAATGTACAGGATAGAAAACCAACGTACTACGGGTAAATTGCTTGTGCGCCCTAAAGCCAGTAAAACCCCAATGGGAAAGGAAAGCACAATACTGATTGCTGCCATTAGTAGGGTAAGTAGCAAACCATTCCACAAATTTGTAGATACAGGCTGCAATCCAAATCCACCGCCAAGTAGCGAGAGAATGACGGGGAAAGACAGTAACCATAATAGGGAAAGCCAAGAAGTTAGTACCTTAGTAAATTTTCCTCCAAGCCAAAAACCTACATATAGTAAAACTGCAATTAACAATAACCAAAGGCGGGATGTAAAGTCTAGTGGTAAAAGAACTAACAAAATGCCGATGATAAAAGCAAACAAAGCAATTCCAGGCTTTGTTAACTGCTGTTTACCAAAGAATACACCCGCAGTTATAGCGCCTAAAGTTGAAGCGATCGCCAGTACAATCCAAGTTCGCCAATATAGCGTTTGTGGAAATCTACCAACTAAAAATAAACGTAAATTAACCTGAATTACCGCCCATTGTGCTTGAGTAGTTGCCCAAGTTAGAATTCCTCGCACTACCCAAAATAACAACACCAAACAGACAACAGTTAACAAGCTGTTGTACCAAGTACTGAACAGGTTTTTACGTAGCCAAGTTAATTTGTCATTTGTCATTTGTCATTGGTCATTGGTCATTGGTCATTTGTCAAAACTCATATTTCAACCTTAAAGGTGCAACTTCCGAGTTCAGAGGCTCAACTTCCGAGTTCAAAGGCTCAACTTCCGAGTTCAAAGGCTCAACTTCCGAGTTCAGAGGCTCAACTTCCGAGTTCAGAGGCTCAACTTCCGAGTTCAAAGGCTCAACTTCCGAGTTCAAAGGCTCAACTTCCGAGTTCAAAGGCTCAACTTCCGAGTTCAAAGGCTCAACTTCCGAGTTCAAAGGCTCAACTTCTAAGTTAAACAGCTTCCTCATCCCCCTCATCTCTCTTTAATTTGCACGCTGCGATTGAATAAATTCATAACTACAGAGATAGTCAAACTCAGGGTGAGATAGGTGAACATAATCAGTAATATCACTTCTACGGCTTTCCCGGTTTGGTTAAAAGTCGTGGAGGCGACAAAATAAATATCGGGATAGCCGATCGCGATCGCTAAACTGGTATTTTTCGTCAAATTAAGATATTGACTCGTCAACGGTGGAATAATTACCCGCAAAGCTTGGGGAAAAACCACCAGGCGCATAACTAACCCTGGTTTTAATCCTAGCGATCGCGCTGCTTCCCATTGTCCCTTCGGTACTGATTGAATCCCACCTCGAACAATTTCCGCAATAAACGCGCCTGTGTAAAAAGTTAATCCCAACAGCAAAGTCGAAAACTCTGGTGATAGGTTAAACCAAGGAAGTTCTAAGCCATTTTGACTAATCCCAATAAAGCCCCAAAGAGATATCTTATTTTCTGTTTTGGGGAAACTGAGAAAAACAGCAAAGTACCAAAACAGCAATTGCAGCAGTAAGGGCGTATTGCGGAAAACCTCTACATAAACCATTGCGATATTTCGCACCAGCCAGTTGTCAGAAAGTCGAGCAATCCCAGCACTTATCCCGACAATAGTTGTCAGAAAAATCCCTGCGATCGCCACTCGCAAGGAGTTAATTAACCCCACCCACAAGGCATAACTGTATGTATCAGTGGGTTTGTAACTAATCAGCGTCTCGCCAATATCAAAAGATGCTTGTTGCTTAAGAAAATCAAATCCAAACGGAATACCCAATTGCCGCAAATTGCGCTGGAGATTGCCCCACAGTATTACTACTACAACTGCTGCTAAAAATACGGCAACTAATTGCAAAGCAATTCTCCAAAAACGGACATCACGCCATATAGAATTAGTCATTTGTCATTTGTCATTTGTCAATAATTCTTCTTCCCCTACTCCCCCTACTCCCCCTGCTTCCCCTACTCCCCCTGCTTCCCCTGCCTCCCCTGCCCCCTGCCCTCTTCTACCGGAAGGGGGGAGAATAAAGCAGTCCGCCTTTGCTCCAGAGTTGATTTTGACCACGAGCTAAATTGAGTTTTGTCTTGGGGCCGAGGTTGCGATCGTAAATTTCGCCGTAGTTACCAACGTGCTTAATTATTCTGGCTGCGAAGTCGTTTGTTAAGCCGAGTCCTTCGCCAAGGTTGCCTTCGGTTCCTAAAAATCGCTTAACATCTGGATCAGTACTAGTAGCGAACTGACCTATATTCTGGGAAGTAATGCCCAATTCTTCCGCTTTTACTAGAGAATAAACCACCCACTTAACAGCATCTCCCCATTTAACATCTCCTTTAGCAACTGCTGGTGCAAGGGGTTCTGAAGATATTACTTCATTGAGAATCACATTATCTTCTGGTTTGGGTAAAATTGTCCCCCGCGAAACTAATGCTGATCGATCAGCCGTAATGCCATCGCAACGACCTTCGGCATAGGTAGCAAAGGCAACGTTAACGTCTTCAAAGACAACGGGTTTGTAAGTGATGCCCCTTTTCCGCATTTGGTCTGCTAAGTTCTGTTCGGTAGTCGTACCAGTTTGAACGCAGATTGCTTTATCCTTCAGGTCTGCCAGGGACTTAATATTGCTATTTTTGCGAACCATTATGGCTTGTCCGTCGTAAAAGACCACAGGTGCAAATTCTAGACCTACGGAGGTATCACGGCTAAGTGTCCAGGTAGTGTTGCGGCTGAGAACGTCTACTTCCCCAGTTTGCAAAGCTGTAAACCGCTCTTTGGAATTGAGATTGCGAAATTCTACTGCATCTGGGTTGTCAAATAAAGCTGCGGCGATCGCGCGACAGACATCCACATCAATGCCGCTATATTTACCATCGGTTCCCACAAAGCTAAACCCTGGCACTTCACCACTGACACCGCAAATTATCTGGGCACGTCTTTTAATGTTATTCCAGCGATTTTGAGTTGCTGGCGCTGCTGGATTACTGCCTGGAGTGCCTGATGTACTTGCTGTTTGACCTGAATCACTACAAGCAGCGATCGCGCATACTAGAGGTGCGATCGCTAGAATTAAAGCTGAGTTACGCATAAACTTCATAACTTACTAGATAATCAAAAATCCATTGCTCACTACAATCATTTAGTGAAAACAATTTGTAGCTTGTAATATAAAACTCTACCAGTCTTTGTGCTATATTTATCCACTTTTAAAAGCGGTGGTTGAAGTATTTTACTTATCTTTTCAAAAGCCTCAGATGCTTACAAAAACTATCTCAACTTGACTTCAGCTTCCAAAATTGATTGAAAATACTGTCACGATACTTGATCTAGCAATACATTTATTAAACCTATAAGAGAATACTAAAATTTTGGTGAGTTAGTGCTATATCCTTCACTGCCTAAGATTTGGAAAAAAGTGGTTCTCGTTTATTTAATAATCAGCATGAGTCTTTCAGAAAATATCATTCACAGCGCCGAACGATCATCTATTTTTCCTATCCTCAATGCCCAACACCTAGAGATTGGGGACTGGGGACTAGTGACTGGGATATTTTTGCTAATGCCCAATCCCCAATCCCCAATCCCCAATCCCCTTGCATACTTCTATGCGATCGCTTGTAGCCACCCCAACCTAAACAACTACCCCTAGCAGGTTAAACTAGGTCTGGTAACAACTGCTCCACGTTCGTTATCAGAATTCAAGACCACCCTCACAAGGCAGCTATTCTACAGACAATGCTTGCCTTTCCTGGGAAACCAAAATGTTGCAATGGGAGTATGACCCATCCGATGGCGAAATCCGTGCCATTATTGAGTTTCCTCTAGAAGACTCGATTCTCACAGAAAAACAATTTCACCGTTGTCTGAGTGGGTTAATTCAGATTGTGGATAGTATCGCAATACCTCGCCTGAAAGAAGTGATGGCAACAGGTTTTGATCCGGGGAATATAGAACTTGGGGAAAGACTGTTACTCAGTATCCAAGAAGAAGCCCCAGGATTGTTAGATTTGCTAGAAAAAGCAATGGAAGCGCGAAAAAAGCGAGGAAGTTTTAAGAGCGAGTGAGACGGATCATCACTTAAATCGCTATACTCCAAAGTGATACCCTCACTATATACTGAAATTTTCTGGGGCTGGATATTATGACATCCTATGCAACCTCCTCTGCCAAAGCGGAAATGAGTGAACTACGGCGGTTGAAAGGCTTATTACCGCCAGAATTACAGAGCTGGGTCACGGTTGAAGGCACAACTGAGGTCAATCCACCCCTGGTTCGTTGCGAAGAAATTGGTAAAGACCAGGTAGAAATTCAAATTGACTTGGTGAAATGGGATGCCCTCGCAATGGATCAGCGTAATCTGCTGTTCTGGCATGAAGTTGCTCGCGTTCAAAATGACACAATTCCTAAAGATGGTTGGGAAATGGCAGCACTAGCCATCGGTTTAGGTGGTGCTGTAGGCGAATTGTGGGTACAAGATGGATTGCTTCTGGTGTTAGCTTTGTCGCTTTGTGGTGTGTCAGGCTGGCGACTGTACCAAAAGAATAGTGGGGAAAAGCAACTGAGAGAATTGCTCAATGCTGATGAGAAAGCGATCGCTTTGGCAACTCGTTTTGGTTATAGCCTCCCCAATGCCTACAAGAGTCTCGGTAGCGCCTTAAAAACCCTGATTGACAATACTCCTAGTAAGCGCCAACGGTCGAAATACGAAGCAAGGCTCTCTGCCCTCAAACGCAGTGCCAATAAGGCAAAAGCTAAATCCAAAACTCCAGACGAAGGCGGGTTGTAATTTAGTTAGGAGTAGAGACGCGATTAATCGCGTCTGTACAAGAATATTGAGTAGAGACGCGATTAATCGCGTCTGTCCTCGTTCCTCCGACTGGAAATGACTACTCAGGGGGCTGCTGCCGCTAATCAGGCAGACAGCAGCCCAATAACGATTTCATACAATCTTACTTTTTTCTTGACTACATCTTTATCAAACTCAAATTTTACAAGAATTTTTACAGCTGGTTCAGCATTTTATGCGTCTGAGGGATCACACGCACATGCTTGACAAAGCCCTTCATCAAAGCTTGCCACGTCAAAACTTGATCAGGCGTAGGGGCAAGCGCAGGTATTGGGGAGAATTGTTCAGATACTGGCAAAGGCGTAACAGGTTGTAAAAATACTGAGATATCTGGACTAACCTCTGCCACCAGCGAAGCTGAACGTTCCAACTCGCCTGGATCTGTGTTTTGAGACACAATTATCTTGACAAAAACATTTAAATATGAGTCATGACATAATTGGAGAAATTTCGCATGTTCTTGCCAATGACTTTCGCCGCTAACACTGGGCAATTTCAAATCCATACCTACAGAGTCTAAGTAAGGGAGAATCATCGCTAGTTGTTCTGGGCGATGTCCGCCAGTTTCTAAGTATATAGGTAGACCAGTTATGGCTCGCACTTCGGGTAGAAACTGCATTAAAAATGGGGCATGAAGAAGTGGTTCGCCCCCAGTTAAGCTAATGCTATCGTGGAGAGAAGGTACATTTTGTCGTTCCACCCATTCAGTTAGTATGGGTAGAGAGACAGGGTTAGAGTGGATTTCAAAGTCGCGCAATCCAGGCGATCGCTCTATCCGACAACTAGCAGGTGCATTCCAAGTGTGGGCACTATCACAAAATTGACAGCGCAAATCACACAAAGCAAAACGAATAAATATCTGACGCGTCCCTACATTTAGTCCTTCCCCTTGAATGGCAGAAAAGATTTCAATCAGGCGTGCGGTAGGTGTAACCGTATTTTTAGCAATCATTTCATGAGAGCAACGCGATCGCGCTGCGTCGGCACAACAACAAGGATGTTTTTTGGCTTCTTGTTCTATTGTGAATCGTCGCTAGCGATCTCCAATCTCAGCCCCCGTAAATCGAATTAGTCCTTATTACTACTGATTCCAATATTAGGTTAGGTAATTTTCTAGGACAAAGTAATGTTTGGCAGATTACATTATACATGGCAACGAAAGTGCAGAGCTTCATGACTAGCCAACCGACAGAGGTCGATTTTCCAGTGAATTCCCTAAACGACACGGCTATAGTGCAGATGCCTAAGCGGTTGAGTGTGCTGGAGGCCTTAGGTTTTAAGCAAACCTGCCAAAGCTTAATCCAGCCCAATTCACATCCTAAGCAAATCATTATTGACTTTCACCAAACTACTTTTATGGATAGTAGTGGCTTAGGTGCGCTGGTCAGTAATTTTAAATATGCCCAGACTCAAGGGATTACATTAACACTGCGGAATGTAACACCTCAAATAATGGCAGTCCTAAAACTCACGGGATTAGATCAGGTTTTTCCCTTAGAGCTTGTAAATGATGAGCCGCTAATCAAACAGGAAGACTCAGTAGATAATCGCAAGACAACTTCCCGTAAAGTAGAACAGTTACCCACTACTCACCCTTCTGTGGCATCTTGGATGAAACGGTTGTTAGACATTGTGGGGTCTGTGGTCGGTTTATTAATTACAGGAGTTTTATTTATTCCGATTGCGATCGCTATTCAAATTAATGATCCCGGGCCCATTTTCTTTAGTCAAATCCGTTGTGGTTGGATGGGGAAACGGTTTAAGATTTGGAAATTCCGTTCTATGTGTGTGGATGCAGAAGCGAAGAAATCCCAAGTTCAAAACCAAGTACAAGGTGCTTTTTTCAAGAATGAGAATGACCCCAGAATTACCAGAATAGGGCGCTTGTTACGGCGAACTAGTCTTGATGAATTACCCCAATTTTGGAACGTCCTTAAAGGAGAAATGAGTTTAGTAGGTACTCGACCACCTACACCCGATGAAGTGGAACGCTACGAAGTACCAGAGTGGCAACGTTTAGATGTAAAACCCGGTATGACTGGCGAATGGCAAGTAAACGGGCGTTCTACAGTCCGTAGTTTTGAAGATGTAATTCGCCTAGATTTGCAGTATCAAAAAAATTGGAGTTTGGTGTACGATTTAAAGCTAATTTTCAAAACTATAGCTATTCTGTTTAATAGAAACAGTGGTGCTGTTTAGCTAATTACCCTTATTCACAATTTTTTGTTAACTCCCAATCACAATAATTGTTAAATACACCCAAGCCTAAAAAATTAGGCTTGGGTAAATTTTAGGTTTACCTACAGCTAATTTTGGATTTTAGATTTTGGATTTTAAATTTTAGATTGATCACACGGATGAATCATCTTTATTTCAATAAGAGTGTTCCAAAAAATAAATGATCCAAAACCCGTCATTGCGAGGAGGAACGACGAAGCAATCCCAGTCTTTGCGATTGCTTCGCAACTCTTGGAGACGCTGCGCGTAGCTTGCTTCCCCGGAGGGGTACGCTCGCAATGACAATTGGGCATTTTTTTACTTGGAGTACTCTAAAGATGTTTATTTAGTTTGTATCCCCAATTAAAATTGAGGCATTAAAACCAAGTTTAGATTTTGGACTTTGAATCATTCAATCCAAAATAGTTCGACTTCGCTCAGTCGAAGTCCAAAATCTAAAATCTAAAATTTGGTAATCTTCTGCATCAGATTATCCCACCGCTTTCTGAACACCAACTACTTCAACCTGCTGTGCTTCTGGCAACAAACGCTTCACGCTTTGCTTAACAAACCCCTGCAAAAAACCAATCTGCTGATTTTGCTGAAATACCTTTTGCAAAGTTTGCCGCAAATTCTCCAAATTTAAACCAGTCCCAGAATCTATCGCTATTTCCTGCTGTTGGAAATACTCAACTAGACTTAACCCTGCAACTCTAGTCAGATAAGCTGCACTTACTCCCTGCACTACGCCACCAGCAACAAAGGTAACGGCATTACTTTTCAGAACAGTACTAATAGCATTCGTAGAAAGTTCAACTAAACCCAGTTTCAGCATCAAACTTCCCATTGTTCCAGCTACGGTTTGTGCTTGTTCTACGGAAAATTTCTGTTGATAGATATTACCCAAATCCATTACCATCTGAGCATTAATTGCCGCAGTCGCTAGGATATCAAGGGCTGGGACTGGGTTAGCAAAGGCAGCAGCAGCAGCTATCCATTGATATTGTTCAATAATTGGGGTGGCGCGATCGCGTCTGGTTCCATTCAACCAGTTTTTTGCCTCAGCTTTCAACAAGCCGGCTTTTCTGATGGTTGTTACCCAAACTAGCCGTTGTCCCTGCTGTACCAAAACTTCACCCAACTGCTGTGTTAACTGCTGGATATCTGGTGCTGGTTGTTCCATCCACTCTTGCACAGAACCATCAGCTTCATGCTTTCTGACTTTGATAGGAATGGGAGAGGCCGCAGTTGCAACTACATTTCCTTGCATCCGCTGTTTTAATGACAGCAAGACGCTGGCGCTTTCATCGGCTAAATACTGGTCTTGTTTGTTCAAAACCACGATTGTGGGCTGATTTGCTGCTTTTAGCTGCTGTAAAGCTTGAAATTCTGAGTCTGTCAAATCACCGTTTGTCAAGAACAGAACAAAATCAGATTTTGCTACTTCTGCCAAAATAGCTGCATCTGAATTGTCACCCGCTTCTCTAAATAAAGGTGCTGTCTCTTGTAAAGACACTAAATTTCGTGTCTCGACATTTTCCTTTAACACTTTAATTAAAGTGCTTTTACCTACGGATTTACTGCCAGTCACAGCAACTTTAATTTCTTGTCTGTCTAACTCCAATAACAATTGGGCAACTTGTTCTCTGAGTGTCTCTAATGCTGTGTGGTTTTCTGATTCTTGTGCCAGTTGGTTAATTACAGTTTCAGTTTTAGCGATCGCACTTTCTACAGTCGCCCGATCGATTACCATACTATCTAGCTGCTGTAAACTGTCTTTTGGGCGATTTTTTTGGAATAACCACAAACCACCGCCTACAGCTAAAGCACTCAATAAACCAAACTCACCCACCTGCACTATAGAATCGTGCCAACTGTCCAACATCCATAGAGAAAAGGACAGTCCCAATCCTCCCACTAAAATTGGTCGCTGCAACTTCACAACCATGATTCTCCGCGCCTTTTAGATGGCTATTTCTTCCAGAATAGATCAAAATAAAACAAAAACCCTTCAATCTTCACCGATTGTAGGGTTTTTATTTTATCTTTTATTTGGTGGCGGGAAGTGGATTTGAACCACTGACCTTCGGGTTATGAGCCCGACGAGCTACCAGGCTGCTCTATCCCGCGTCGCTCTTGACCTTTTTATCATAACCTATAGTCAAGAGTTTGGCAACTACAAAAATGATAATTCTCCAATTACTTCTAAACGCTTGTATTTTCCTAAGGTGACAAACTTTTCACAGAGGCTTTCGGCGGCGCTGGGACTAATCCAACCCATTTGCTGGAGTAAGTGAATAGCAACGGCGTATTTTGCTCGTTTTGCCCCATCCATGACTTTGATTGCCAATCCCAAGCCTTCACCGAGTCTACCAATGCACTGCACTCCTTCGGCACCAGTTTTACTGACCAGTTCTCCTGGAGTTAAGCGCATGAGTTCGGTATCAAATTCTCCATCTCCTGCTACCATCGCGGGGTGGTGAGTCATCGCCCGGACAATGCGCTCCATATCCAAGTTGGTACTAGAGGCTAACAGTGCATACAAAGATGCCATGTGACCGAGTTGCATCAGATAAGTTGGTGCGCCACAGTCATCATGAGCGCTGATAAATTCTGCTGCTGGCATTCGCAGCAACTCTGCTACTTTGCCCAAAATCAACTGCTGTATTGGGTGCTTGCGATCCAAGTAGTTATTTAAGGGCCAATGGCGTTGCTGACAAACGGCTAACATTCCCGCATGTTTACCAGAGCAATTGTATTCCAAATTACTCCGCTTACCTTCAGGAATTGGACACTGGAGTACAGTCGGGTCAATATCAGCCCGCCAAAGGATGTTAAATACCTGTCGGACTTGATCTATTCTTCCTTTATGGGAACTTGTGATAATTGCTAAGTCGCGATCGCTGAGGTCATAGCGTTCCAGTGTACCTGTGGTGGTGACTGCGAGTGCCTGAAATGGTTTGAGCGCTGAACGGATAAATGCAGCAGTTTCAGAATTTCCGGCAACGGTTAGAACCCGTCCTCGTTCGTCGCATACAACAGCCTGGACTATATGCCTGGATTCAATAATACCTTCCCGCAGTAACCGGACTTCCAGTGCTGTGGCTTGAGTTCGTTTTCCCATTGTCATGGGTTTATATTTATTACCTTTTTTAATTAATTTAGTCATTGGTCATTGGTCATTAGTCCTTAGCTAATCACTAATGACCAATGACTCTTTAAAACAAATGCCAAACTATAGTACCAATAACGTACATTCCCGCCAACCCAGCAATGGTAAATTGTAACCGCCGCAGAATAGGTTTAATTTCGTATGCGACAATTAAGCGATCGCGGTTAAGGATTTCCTGTGGTTTTGTCCAAGTTTGACCGTCGTACCAGCCGGACTCTTCATAAAAGACTGTGGGACTGCCAAGGCGATCGCACACGTAAAACCAGCCTAAGTATAACCTTACCAGTGCCAGCACTACGCCAACACTCGCGGCGGCCGCACCACAGAGGATAAAATGTGCAATATACTTGTGAGGGGGAAAACTTGCTGCTGCCACAGGCCCTGCGACCAGCCAAGATAAACCCCAAATCCAAGCTATTTTCGTGATATACTCGCGCAAATCTAAAGTGCTATCACGAAACAGCCAGGAATTTTTTAACTCTTCGTACTCATTAAGCGGTTGTTGGTCTATGGGAACTGGGCAATTTGAAACCGAAGACCTAATCATGTTGGCTTACCCTCACCTTCATCAGATTCTGGAAGGGAAATACGCTCTGCATGAATCCAGAACGCTTCTAAATTATAAAACTCCCGTTCTTTGGGCATCATGATGTGAACGATCACATCACCGTAGTCTTGTAGTACCCAACTTCCCTCAAGTTTTCCTTCTGTCCGTATGGGACGCCTTTGCAACTCAGTTTCGACTTTTCCTTCAATTGCTTGAGCGATCGCCCTGACTTGTACCTTAGAATAGCCAGTCATCATCACAAAGTAATCAGCTAGGTAAGATACCTCTGCTACTTTGAGCAATATAATCTCACCTGCTTTCCGGTCTGATCCAGCTTCTGCGATCGTTGCAGCTAATTTTCCGCTCTCCTCTTCGGTATGGGCGTGGCTCTTTGCCACACTCTTCGTCAGTGGGACAGATTGTAATGGGAAATTTCCTTGGAAATAATCAGTCATTAAACCTCAGGTGCTTTCTTTTGAAACAATTGTTTACATTTACTTACAAATCACAAACAATTGATCTGAAAATGTGTCAATAGGTTTTTTTGAATACTAACAAAAAAACGGGTGTCTATGGGGCTAGTACCGCAAGGCGGAAGTCAAAAGTTAAAAGTCAAAAGTCAAAAAGCTTAGAATACAGGCTTTTGAACGATTTGAAATAGTTGCTTTATTTATACCGTGCTGTACAGCATTTGATAATTGGCTGCTTAGATTTCGACATTAGTAATCAGCAGTTGCGGATTAATATTTAGCATGTTTTCAGCTAAAAAGATTAATTTTTCAGGTTTTATCGCTATTATCCTCAGTTTCTCCGAGTTGAGCTTGAGTACACCGCAATTCCTCTAATGCCATTTTTAAGCTGAGATTTTTCTCATTTAACTCCCGTGTTCGTTCGCGTACTTTCTCTTCTAGTACTTGGCTGTATACTTCTAGCTGTTCGTTAGCATCATTTTGGACTGTGATGAGTTGCTGAACTTCCAAAATTAAACGATTAAGGGAAGTAGCCAAGATACCAACTTCATCATTAGTTGTTACAGGTGCTTGTAAATCAAAATTAGATTCCTCTGTAACCTGTTGGGCAACATGGGTGACTGCTTGAATAGGACGGGCAATGGCCCGACTAGTGTAAATTGCTAATAATGTGGCGATCGCGATCGATAGTGACAGGCTACCTAAAATAATATTTAGACGTAATTTTTCTGCCCTTTGCAGTTCCCAATTTGCTTGCTGATACTCCTGGGCTATGACTTCAACAAGATTGGTGATGTCATCAAGAAAATCATCAATCATAAAAATTGATGAGCTATGCATGAAATTGAAGAGTTTTGTTTGTGCTGTCCTAATTTCGTTTGGTGATAATTTACTGGGATTGTTATCGTGAAACAGAGCCTCTGTGCGCTGTAAGTAAGTATCAAAGCCTTGGTGGGCCTGCAACAAGCGGTGAACTGCTTCTTGTTCAATTACAGAATCATATAGGTTCGGGTTCTCAATGCTGTAGTTAGTTTTGAACTCAAACCAAACTTGTCTAGCTTGCTCAACATAGTTAAGTAACAAAGTATATTGTTCTTGCCATCTTTTTGGTTGATCCATGTATAAAATCAGCTTGTGTTGGTTGGTACGAACACGAAACACGCTGGTTTTCAGTTGATACATCTTATATAACTCTTCAATCGCCGCTTCTTCCCGCTTTTGCGCTTGTCGCTGGTAATGATCTGCAATCAGAAACCCAATGCTAGTTCCCAGTACAGCGATGCTCAAAATCAGTGCATATCCAATGCCAATCTTTTGACCAACCTTCAGATGACTGAACCAATATCTAGAATTGCTTGTGTTTGGACTGGAGTTAGTTGATTGCAAAGGGCTATTTAACTGGCCAAAAGCCAGTTCATCGAAGTTGTGATGCTGTTTCATATTGAACCTCAAGACTCAGCACTCAGCACTACTTTCGCAAACGATAACCCATGCCTCTAACTGTCTCAATTAGTTTGCTACCTAGTTTCTTACGGAGATAACCGACATACACATCAACAATATTAGAACCTGGGTTATAGTCGTAACCCCAAACGTAATCGAGGAGTTGTTCTCGACTGATGACTTGTTCTGGGTGGCGGCAAAACATTTCTGCCATAGCAAATTCACGGGCAGGTAGTTCTATGAGGCGATCGCCTATTTTCACCTGTCGAGTTCGCAAATTAAGCTCCATATTACCAGCTTTGAGGATAAACTCTTGGGCATCTCTGGCAGGTCTAGTACTTCGCAACCGTAACCTTACCCGCGCCAACAGTTCTTCAAATCGGAAGGGTTTGGTAACATAATCATCTGCACCCCCTTCTAGCCCAGCAACCTTGTCGTGAATATCACTTCTAGCAGAGAGGATAATCACAGGTATGTCTTCTCCCTGTCCGCGCAGTTCTTCGAGTACTTGAAATCCGTCTTTTCCAGGCAACCCTAGATCCAGAATTAATAAGTCAAAGGTTCCACTTTGGATCACATCCAGCACATACAACCCATCTGTAACGATTGTTGTTGTGAACCCTTGCGATCGCAACCCTTTTTCAATAAATGAGGCAATCCTGGGTTCATCTTCAACGATGAGAATGTTGGGCATAGACGCTTATTTATTGGGGGGATCGAGCGGTAAAACGATGGTAAACATCGAACCTGCTCCTAACTGACTACGAAGTAATACTTGACCAGAATGAGCCTCTGCGATCGCTCGGACGATAGAAAGCCCTAGCCCAGCCCCCTCTGAACGACGGCGACTTTTGGAAGATCGGGCAAAGCGTTCAAAAATTCGTTTTTGATCAACCAGTGGAATGCCTTCGCCTGTATCGCGTATCCAGAAGCGCACCTTTCCTTTGGCGATCGCTGAACCTATGGAAATAGTATCACTCTCCTTAGTATGCTGAGTAGCATTCTGGGCCAGATTTATTATGGCTTCGGTAATTCTTTGTCGGTCAACAACAATCTGACCTTTAGCTACAGAGTCTAGTTGCCAGTCCCTTTCTGCTAATGCTTGAGCTTTAACAAATAATTCTTTGGTTAAATCTGCCACATTTACTGTTGCTACCTGTAAAAAGTCGGCGCGTTCTGCTTTTGCCAGCAAAATCATATCATCAACTAAACGGCTCATCCGGTCTAGTTCTCCGATGACCAGTGCCACGGTTTCCTGTTGTTCTTGGGGATCATCTCCCATCAGTTCTAGATGTCCGCGAATAATAGTGATGGGAGTTCTCAGTTCGTGTCCAGCATCGTTGACAAATTCACGCTGGCTGGCAAAGGCTGCTTCTAATCTGTCCATCATTTCGTTGAATGTCTTCGCCAGTTCCCCCAGTTCTCCCTTACCTCGCGCAGGCAAACGCTGAGTTAAATCTGACTCACTGATGGCATGAGATGTAATGAGAATTGTCCGTAAAGGAGAGAGTATCCGCCCCGCAGCTAACCAGGTAAGGATTAACGACACCAAAAACACTAAGCTGAAAACTTCAATAATCTCAGTGACTGCTTCTAAGGCTTCTGTCCTTTCCCCAGTGCTATTGTGGGCAACAACAAAGACTCCTCGTGTTTGTCCATTAATCTTAATCGGTTCCACCATGTAAATAATATTACTAGCATCCGGGGCGGGAAATTCTTGTTCTCCCTGTTCTGGTTGGGTCTGTTTTGCCCACCGTCTCATAAGTAGTGAGTCTCTGGCTAGAAGCTTAGGGCGGGCGCTAGGACTAGATTGGTAGAATTCACCATCGAGAAAAGTGATAAAGTAGGATTCATCTTCCGGTCGCCGATACAACAAATAAGCTCTAAAAAGTTTGATTAAGTCTTCTACGGAGGCTGGAGCAGTGATTTGTTCTTCTCCAGACAGTATTGACTCGTTCAATATCTCTTCTGAGTCATCAGTGAGTCTATTCTCTGTAACCAAATTTTCGCCCTTAATCAGTGCCTTGAAAGCCATCATATTTCCTTCCATATCCTGACGAACACGCTCATCAATACGCTGGTATAGCTGATAGCGAAATGCCGGAATAGCAGTGAGAAACGTTATTCCTAAAATCAGCAAGTACCAGAGCAAAATCCGGGTGCGTGCTTCTCCAAATAGTTGCTGCCAAACTAAAAGCAACTGAGATATTTTGAAGCTAGAGATGCGATCGCAAAAACGGTTTATTACCCTGCTCATTTTTACTCATCCTCATTTAAGACGGTTTAAATTTATCAAATCCTCGGTTTCAGTCTCCAATCCTCTAGTTAATTCTTGATGAGAGAATTTTCATTATTTTCTCATGCACGGTTCATGAGAAATTGATAGTTTATAAAGTAGCTTTTAACTTTTGTTAACAAAATAATAACCTAATTTTAATTTTAGGTTTAGAAATTAATAACTTTTTAAAATGAAAAATATTAGTGTTAACGAAAAGAATAAGTAATTTATCGGAAATAAACTATGAATATTAGGAAGGACTTTATTCCATGTAATTTATAGAGCAAAGTTATGATGAATTAATCAATTTATCTCAATATTTAAAATTTAAAAAGTAGATAAAAGTGCTAACTCAATTTGCAAGTCGTCAGCCCCCGGATGAAAATTTTGTCAGGAGTACACATGAAAAAATTCGTTAAAGAAATAGCACGAACGTCGGGTAACATAACGTCTTCAGAGGTTAGTATTTTATCTAGAAATCCTCGTAAATGGCGCATTGCTTTATATTCGCATGACACAATGGGACTGGGACATAAGCGCCGTAATTTGTTGATTGCTCAAACTTTAGGATGTTCAGACTTAGAAATTGATGTTTTGCTGATTAGTGGAATACAGGATGCCAGCAATATAACAACACTACCAGGAGTTGATTGTTTGACTTTACCTGCTTTGCACAAAAATATTGATGGGCAATATCAGGCACGAAGATTGGATCTATCATTGCAGGAAATTATTACACTGCGATCGCAAGTTATTCTTACCACCATCAAAACTTTTAAACCCGATATTCTGATTGTGGATAATGTACCGCGAGGAGCGGTGAGAGAGCTAGAACCAACACTAAATTATTTACGTACCCAAGGAAAAACGCACTGCATTTTAGGTTTACGGGATGTGTTAGATGACCCTACATCTGTGCATCGAGAGTGGAAAAGAATAGCTAATGAAGAGGCGATTCAAACCTACTATGATGCAGTTTGGGTGTATGGTGATCCAGCCATCTATGACCTAGCACAGGAATATCGCTTCAATCCAAAGACTTTAGCAAAATTACGTTACACTGGCTATCTTGACCAGCGTAACCGCCTCAAATTCGTAGATATGGATAGCGTTCAGGCATTGAAATCACTTAATCTGCCATCTGAACGATTCGTGTTGTGCTTGGTGGGAGGCGGACAAGATGGAGCGCGTTTGGCAGAAACATTTGCTTGTGCTGAACTACCACCAGAGATGAACGGCATCATCTTGACGGGGCCGTTCATGCCGCCAGAGGTACAGCAACGGCTTCAGAAATATGCTGCTAAACGTTCTAATTTACGGGTGTTGAAATATTTAGCTGAACCGACGCTATTGCTGAATCAGGCTGAACGCGTCATTGCTATGGGTGGTTACAACACAACTTGCGAATTGCTGTCATTTCAAAAGCGATCGCTTATTGTACCCCGAATCAAGCCCCGTCGAGAGCAGTTGATCCGTGCCGAACGCTTAGAGGCACTTGGTTTAGTTGATATGCTGCACCCGCATCATCTGAAACCTCAAGCATTAACAGATTGGTTAATGCAAGAAGGAGAGCCGCCACAAGTCCGTAATTGTATCGATCTTGATGGACTTAGCCGCATTCCGCAATTCCTAAATGAAATACTCACGTCTGCTCATCATTCATCCCAACAAGCTTCTTGAAAGGAGATGAGGGAGCCTAAAAACAACCTTCCTAATTAGGGACTTCCAAGAAATAAATTATCCAAATAAACGAACCACTCCAGACACAGAGAACACAGAGAGAGGAGGAATAGAGAGAGTTTTCGCGTCAGTTTTGGAACATTTTTTTTATTAGGAAGTCCCTTACGCTTCTTAATTACGAATTACGAATTACGAATTACGAATTATTATGTCAGTCCGTATTGGTTACATTCTCAAACGTTATCCTCGCTATTCTGAAACCTTCGTCGTCAATGAAATTTTGGCTCATGAAGCGGCTGGTTTAGATATTGAAATTTTTGCTTTGAGGCCACCGTGTGACACTCACTTTCAAAATATTATTTCCCAGGTACGTGCTACCGTCAACTACATTCGTAAGCCAATTCAAGGTCGAATGAGTGAATCCCTTAATAGTCTTGTTCCCACAGCAGCAAGCTATTTTTGGGCAGAATTACAAGAAGCCAGTAAAGTTATTCCAGATTTTTGGTCAAAGTTGGCTTATGCTCAAGGTGAACAAGCTAGCACCGTTTACCAAGCTGCATGGCTAGCACGGGAAGCGCGACTCAAAGGAATCACCCATTTTCACGCTCACTTTGGCACTGTTGCAACCAGTGTAGCTCGGTTAGCATCTCACTTCACGGGCATTCCGTACACCTTCACCGCTCATGCTAAAGATATCTTTCATGAAAGTGTTGAATTGGAAGATATGCAGCGCAAGCTTAAAGATGCTGCCACTGTGGTAACTGTCAGTGACTATAACCTCAATTATTTGCAAAAAACTTATGGTGCAGCCGCAAAGCGAGTTCAACGTATCTACAATGGCTTAGATTTACGACAATTACAATATTCTTCCCCGGCTGATCGTCCCCCATTGATTATTTCAGTCAGTCGATTAATTGAGAAGAAAGGGCTATCTATATTGATAGATGCTTGTGCGATTTTGAAGCGAATAAATTGTGATTTCCAATGTCAAATTGTGGGTACTGGAGCATTAGAAGCTGTATTGCAGCAAAAAATCCAAGATTTAGGACTGCAATCTACTGTGGAAATTGTCGGGCCACGTCCCCAAAATGATGTATTTAAATTGGTGCAGCAAGCTGCTGTGTTTGCCGCTCCATATATTATCGGACAAGATGGCAACCGAGATGGTTTGCCGACAGTTTTACTAGAAGCAATGGCATTGGGAACGCCCTGTATAAGTACAGATGTGACTGGAATTCCCGAATTAGTGCGCGATCGCCAGACTGGATTAATTGTCCCACAACATGATGCCGAACAATTAGCGATCGCACTTCAACAACTCCTTACTAATCCAGCCTTGCGAGTTAAATTGTCAAACCAAGCCAGACAATTAATTGAATCTGAGTTTGACATTCATTGCAATAGTGCAGAATTACGAGCAATATTCGATGCGGCTGAACCTATGACGTTAAAAGAATTCGTAATTCGTAATTCGTAATTAAAGAATGTTTGCGAATAACTAATTATTTAAAAGTAGTTCAGGAGGTGTAAAGCGTGCGAATTGCTTATGTTTGTGCCGATCCAGGAATTCCTGTATTTGGGCAAAAAGGATGCTCTATTCATGTCCAAGAAGTAATTCGAGCATTGCAACGGCAAAATATCCAAGTTGAATTGTTTGCTACTCGTATTGGTGGAAAGCCACCCGCAGATTTAACTAATATTTCAGTTCATCACCTTCCAGCCATCCCAAAACTGGAACGCGCTGTGCGAGAGCAAGTTGCCTTATCGATTAATCCTGATTTGCGTTTGGATTTGCAGAGGTTTGGCCCATTTGACTTAATTTATGAGCGTTACTCGCTTTGGAGTTATGGCGCAATGGAATTTGCTCAAGCAATGGGAATTCCCGGATTATTAGAAGTCAATTCACCTCTGATTGCAGAACAGGCAAAACATCGCGGCTTGATTAATTACCACAGCGCCCAACAGGTTGCCAATCGGGTTTTTCAAGCGGCTACTGCACTTATTGCTGTTTCATCTGAAGTGAAAAATTATTTAATGAATTATGTCAAAAGTAGCAAAATTCATGTTATTCCAAATGGTGTAAATCCTGATCGCTTCTCTGCTTTTAATCGTGCATTTTCAACGGAAACAGAAACCTTTACAGTGGGATTTGTCGGCACATTAAAACCGTGGCATGGATTGCCAATTCTCACAGCAGCTTTTGCTCAACTGCATCAACAAGTTCCCAATGCCAAACTTTTGATTGTTGGCGATGGCCCGGAACGGGAAAATCTCGAAGCCGAATTATTGGCACGAGGATTACACTCTCATACTAAATTCACCGGAGCGGTGAATCCTGATGAAATTCCGAAATTATTAGCAGCAATGGATGTTGCTGTTGCGCCTTATGCGGCTGAATCCGATTTTTACTTCTCACCGTTGAAAGTTTATGAATATATGGCGGCTGGTTTGCCAGTAGTTGTTAGTGGTATTGGGCAATTACTTGAGCTAATTGACACAGGGGTGAATGGGATTCTTTGCCCACCAGGTGATGCGATCGCCTTAGCAGAGGCATTAGAAAAATTGTGGCGATCGCCTCATTTGCGCCATTCTTTGGGACAAGCGGCGCGGAAAACGGTTATAGAACATCATACTTGGGAGGCGATCGCGCAACGGATTTTGCATATAGCTGGATTAAATACTCCACCTCAATTCCAAGTAGAGGTAAGAGGATAAATGGGACGTTCAAAGCCACAGAAAAAAGCTATTCCCGGTTTATGGGGAGTACTACGTTATTTCTGGCCTTACATTCAAAAACAGTATGGACTACTTTTGATTTCTGCGATCGCTTTGGTTGCGGATGTCGGACTACGGGTGCTGGAACCGTGGCCCCTAAAGTTTGTCTTTGATTACGTTTTAATTCGAGGCGATCAACCTACCAATATTCCATTCATTAATCGCTTAGAGCCAGTTACATTACTGACAGTTTCAGCAGTTACAGTCCTTGTGATTACAGGGTTACGCGCACTTGCCGCCTATTGGAGTACTGTCGGACTAGCAACAGTAGGTAGCCGAGTCATGACTGAGGTGCGTAATCATCTGTATTGTCATCTTCAAGATTTGTCTTTGTCTTACCATACCAAAGCTCGTAGCGGCGATTTAATTATTCGTGTGAGTAGCGATGCTAGCCGTCTGCAAGAAATTATGATCACGGCAGCATTACCATTGGTGGTGAGCATTCTGACGCTGTTTGGCATGATTAGCGTGATGCTTTGGATAAATCGCAGCCTCACCCTACTTGCACTGCTCACTTTACCGTTGTTTGCATTAGTCACAAATCGGCTGAGTCAGCGAATTCGAGAGTCTTCATTAAAGCAACGCAAACAAGAAGGGGCTGTGGCGGCGACGGCGGCTGAGTCAATTGCTGCGATTAAATTAGTCAAAGCCCTCTCCCTACAAGATGCCTTTGCGCGAGTTTTTTCTCAACAAAATCAGCGTAGCCTGAAGGAAAGCGTCAAAACCCAACGTCTTGCGGCTCATCTCGAACGAACCGTTGATGCTGTAATTGCACTAGGAACAGCACTTGTTCTATGGTACGGCTCCTGGCTGGCATTGCAAAATGCTCTGACACCGGGTGATGTGCTGGTGTTTCTCACCTATCTCAAAAATGCCTTTAAGCCTGTTCAGAACTTTGCTAAGTACACCGGAAGACTTGCTAAAGCTGCTGCTTCTGGTGAGCGAATTTTAGATATATTATCACAGCAACCTGATGTCCGAGATTTGCCGGATGCGATACCGGCTCCAATTTTCCGAGGTGAGGTTTGTTTTGATCATGTTCACTTCGCCTATGAACCAGGACAAGTTCTGCTGGAAGATATCAATTTAACCATTCAACCAGGGCAACAAGTAGCGATCGTTGGTACATCCGGCGGTGGTAAATCTACCTTAGTAAGTCTATTATTACGACTTTATGACCCGACAATGGGTAAAGTCATGATTGATGGGCGAGATATCCGCGAGTACACACTGGAATCATTACGCCCACAAATTAGTGTAGTTTTGCAAGACAGCCTCTTATTTGCCGCTACCATTCGAGAAAACATTGCCTACGGTATTGCCGGCGTGTCGGATGCAGAAATTGAAGCAGCCACTCGTCTAGCTAATGCTGATGATTTCATCCAAGCTTTACCCCAAGGATACAACACACTTGTGGGAGAACGAGGCGCAACCCTTTCAGGTGGACAACGCCAACGAATTGCGATCGCCCGCGCTGCTATTCGTCAAGCTCCAATTTTGATTTTAGATGAACCCACAACTGGGCTAGATCAAGGCAACGAGAAAGCGATCGTTGATGCTCTACAACGGCTCTCGCAAAACCGCACCACCTTCTTAATTACTCACGATCTGTATCTTGCAACTCGTGCAGATATAATTCTTTACATTGAAAATGGGCAGGTGCTAGAACAAGGCACTCATCAGGAATTAATGCAACAGAATGGTCGCTATGCGGCATTGTATCAAATGCAAACCGCAATCCGAACTGAGGAAAAGTCAAATCCTTTGATGACATAACCCAATTATGGCGCTGCATATTGTCCAGAGAGAATAAAAATTTTTAGATTTACACCCAATAAATATGACTGTTTTCGTTAGCGATCGCTTCAACAGTGTAACTGATCTCAAAATGCCATTTTTGTCAGCCGCTTTTGATCCATTGGAAGTACAACAACGATTCACTCAGTACTTGCCAATTTTTCAAAATGCTCAACTGCAAAAAATCGAAGTCATTCGCCACAAACCAGGGCGGCGTTGTTTGATTGAATATGAATTGCTCAATAATCACGGGCAAACCATTACCCTAATTGGCAAAATCCGAGCTAAAGGAACAGACTTTAATAGTTATGAATTACAAAAATCCTTGTGGCAAAAAGGATTTGCAGATGATAGTGCTGATGGAATTTCAGTACCGCAACCTGTAGGAATAATTCCCGAATGGCAGATGTGGTTGCAGCGAAAAGTTCAAGGAGCGATCGCTACTCAATTCTTAACTCAAACCAACACCATTTTCCTAGCAAAACTAATTGCTGAAGTTGCCCATAAACTTCACCAAACTAACATTCCTCCTCGCCGTTCTCATACCATGTCAGACGAACTGCGAATCTTGAATGAAAGAATTCCATTAGTGATACAACAATATCCAGAATTGAAAAAACGCTTAGAACAAATATTAGCAGCATCTAATCATTTAGGAGAAAATACTCCAGAACTAAAAAACTGTGGTATCCATCGAGATTTTTATCCCGATCAAGTGATTATTAATGGTTCTCGTTTGTATCTTATCGACCTTGATTTATATTGTGAAGGTAATCCGGCCATTGATATCGGTAACTTCATTGGTCATATTAAAGAATACAGCCTTCGCATCCTGGGCAATTCAGAAGCATTAAGCGATTGGGAAACTGCCCTAACTGAAAGATTTCTCCAACTTACAAGCGACAAATTCAATACTGCAATTCAATCCTACGTCACCTTAACACTAGTGCGACATATTCACATCAGCACACAATTCTTAGAACGTCGTCCTTTTACAGAAGCATTATTAAATTTATGTGAACAACGTTTACATATAGCAGTCCTAAATCATTTGTGAAAATTATATCTCTCTTTCTTCTTTCTTCCCTTTGCGTCCTTGGCGTTCTTGGCGGTTCGTTTCTTTATCTATATTTTTCACGACTCATTTAGGATTGCTATATTAGAAATACATTATGATTTCAACTCTTAGTTTCTGCATAAACAACATTCTATAACAATCCTAAATCATTCCTAAAAATCTCTCCTTATTCTCTCTGCGTTCTCTGCGCCTCTGCGGTTCGTCTTGATATTCAAATTCCTATATTCTACGTGCTAATTTTCAGGAGAAAGCATTGTTAGCTTCAAGTTATTGGCGAAAATTTCGCTTAATTAGTTTAATTCTCTCATGCAATTTGAGTAGCATAACTCCAGCTATTGCAACATCCATTCCCGACAAACCTAATAACTTCAGTGAATATAATACTGATAATCATGCATTAAGTAAAATCACATCAGTTTCTGAATTATCGGCAGAATTAAAACCCCTTGAAAAACAAGTTACTTCATTAGAAACCAACATCGCTGCATTAGAAACGCAACAGTTTTCCCCCCATGTTGAGCTTGAGGCGGAAGTCATCTTTGCTGTGACTGGATTCGCTGGTGAAAAGAGAGCCAACAGCAGTAAACCAATAAATGAAAATTTAGTATTGAGCGATCGCGTCCGTCTGAGCTTCGTAAGTAGTTTTACTGGAAAAGATAAATTAGAAGTGCGCTTACAAGCAAGGAACACACCAGCATTAGAAGATGTAACTGGAACTCAAATGACAAATTTGGGATTTGATGGTGACGATGACAATGAGGTGGAAGTAGATGAGCTAGAGTACAGATTTCCGCTAGGTAAAGAAACCCGCATGACTTTGTACGGGTTGGGAGGAGGATTAGGCGACTTTGTTCCTAGTGTCAATCCTCTTTTTAGCGGTAGTGGAGACGGATCGATTTCTACATTTGGACGAGAAAATCCCATTCGCCGCCAAGGTAGTGGCGCAGGTATCGGTATTTCTCATAATTTGAATAAAGTTTTGAATTTGTCATTAGGATATATCAGCAGCAATGCAGCTAATTCAGAGAAGGGGATTTTTGCTAGCCCTTACGGAGCGATCGCTCAATTAACCCTCGAACCCACTAAAACAACAGAACTCAGTTTTACCTATATTCACTCTCATAATAACTTGAAGACGGGAACTGGAAGCGAATTAACCAGCGATCCATTTAATGATCAGGCAGATGCGATCGTTGCTAATTCATTTGGTGCAGAAGCTGCTTGGCAACTTAGTCCAGTTATTACTCTCGGTGGTAGAGTTGGTTTTATTCATGCAAAAGCAGAAGATTTACCAGCAAATCCAAATGCGTCCATTTTCACATGGGCAGTGCTACTAGCTCTCAGAGATATCGGACGAAAAGGCAGCTTTGCGGGATTTACAGTGGGTCAACCTCCCAAAGTGACTCATAATAGTTTCGGTGATGACTTCAAAGATCAGGATACGTCTTTACATCTGGAAGCCTTTTACCATTTACAAGTCACGGATAATCTGGCAATAACTCCGGGACTGTTTGTGATTACAAGTCCAGAACATAATGATAGTAATGGTAGCATTTATGTTGGTACTGTTCGGACAACATTTACTTACTAAGTACAGCCCACCGTCAACAGGGTACGAAAATCACGCTGCAACAGCTAGAGCAACTGGAGCAGAACCGTTGGGATTTTGAGTTTAGCACTTTGTGTAATTTAACCTCACTGCTGTAGATTAAACTTCTTGTTTAGTGACTCTTGTGGACTGAATTGCCCCACGTTCTGCCGTCAATGAGTAACACAACGACTCATACTGATTTAAAGCTTGTTCAAAAGCATAGTTTTCAACGGCATATTTGCGACTTTTATAACCTAAAGTTTTGACTTTTTCGGGGTTTTGATACAAATCTAAAATTGCCATAGCTAAAGTTTGGGGATCTTCTGGAGGCACGATAACTCCGCCGCCACTTTGTCTGATAGCTTTTGCTGCCGTACCATTATCGGGAACAGAAGCAACCAAAGCTCGTCCACTGGCAAGTAGCACTTGAATTTTTGACGGCATATTGAAGGATACAACATTTTTCTTTTGCACCACTAAACCAACATCAGCAGCTGCTAACATTTGTGGCAAAGATTTCCGGGGTTGAAATGGCAGTAGCAAAACATTATCTGCGCCGCAGTCTAGACATTCCTGTTGCAATCGCTGTAACCCTTTTGCCTCTCCAACGATGACAAAAACAATATCTGGGATATGGCGTAACACAGAAGCAGCTTTGACAACGCTTTCTAAGCCTTGGGTTAGGGCAATGTTGCCAGAATAAAGTACTACAAATTTGCCATTCAGGTTATGTGTGGCGCGGAAGGGGTTATTTTCTTTAGGCAAAGGGCGGATAAAATTGACATCAACCCAGTTGGGAATTTGCACAATTTTGTCAGATTCTACGCCCTTAGATCGCAAATTTTCCACAAACCCATCGGCGATGACGCTAATTTTACTGGAAGTGTGGTAAGCAAATTTTTCTAACTCTGTAAATAACTTTATAAGCAATTTATTTTTCAGTAGACCGACATGAACGGCTGCTTCTGGTAATATATCTTGTAGATTTAAGATCACAGGGCAAGCACGTAACCATCCTAAAAGAGCAACTGGTACACAGCTTGGCAAGGATGGCGATGTTGAGAGAATAACATCTGGACGCCAACCAATGAGGGCGGGCACAAAACTAGTGACAACGAAACTAGCATCTAGTAAGACTCGATCTAATAGGTTGGGTTGGGGACGAATCCAAACGTAACTGCGTTGAATTTGAACGCCATTTTTATATTCGTTTAGATACCACTTGCCCCGATATTCTTGGTAAATTTGACGCTCAGGGTAGTTGGGCATAGCGGTGACTACGCGCACTTGATGCCCACGCTTTACTAGTCCCTCTGCTAATTCAGTCATCAATGGGGCAATACCAATTGGCTCTGGATAGTAATTGTAGGAGTAAATTAAAATTCGCATAAAAATTAGTCCGAAGTACCCCGGTTTTTTATTTAATGACAAATATTCGTCTTAAACATGATTTGGAGTTTTCAAACTCCTATATTTATTAATTGTGACTTCAGACTCTTTTTCTGTCAGGTATTTTCCTTAAAGATTGAGTAAATTTTGATATTAAACACTTAGAGTAAGTGTGAATTTTTTTACTATTTAAGCAATCTTAAAATTGTTCATTTTTTATTGGTACGTAAGTATAAACCCTATATCTTAAGATATTAATTAAGACTGTTTCACGGCAGTAGTTATTGAATGAGCGATCGCCCTTGTATCTTTTCCTTTTTTGCTGGTTCAGGTTTTTTAGATTTAGGTTTTGAAACCAGTGGTTTTAAGGTTGTTTACGTCAATGAAATTTTTCCCCCATTCATGACTGCATACCGCTATTCACGGCAGGTTCTCAATCTACCGTTACCAAAATACGGGTATCATGATGGACAAGTAGGAGATGTAACCCAACTTCTCGAAGGCTTACAAACACAACACCTCCGGGAGTTAGTACAAGACTGCCGTAAATCTAATAATATTGTGGGCTTCATTGGCGGGCCTCCCTGCCCTGATTTTTCTATTGGTGGGAAAAATAGAGGACGTTTAGGATATAATGGCAAGCTTTCCGCTTCTTACGTTGAATTAATTTGCCGCAATCTTCCAGATTTCTTTTTATTTGAGAACGTTAAGGGATTGTGGAGAACAAAAAAGCACCGTTTATTTTTTGAATCGCTCAAGCAACAATTACTGGAAGCAGGCTATATATTAACAGAGCGATTAATTAATGCTATCGAATATGGTGTACCCCAAGATAGAGAAAGAATTATTCTCATTGGTTTCCGAAATAGTTTTATCAAGGATATAGGAATAATAAACGGTAGTGAAAAGTTCCTAACTGAGGAAATTTTTCCTTGGGACAATCATATTTTATATCCTCAAACAAAGGTTTTTGCTTATCCTTGGCGGCAGTGCGAACCATTCCAAGAAAATTCCATCATCCCTTGTCCTGACGGCATCCCTCAAGAATTAACAGTTGAATACTGGTTTAGAAAAAATAATGTCCTGAAGCATCCCAATGCTGAAAACTGTTTTCAACCAAGGGCAGGGATCACAAAATTTGCTGCTATTGATGAAGGAGATGATTCTAAAAAGTCTTTTAAGCGTCTGCATAGATGGCGTTACTCTCCGACAGCTTGCTATGGAAATAATGAAGTACATTTACATCCCTATAAAATCCGGCGAATATCTGTGGCGGAAGCTTTAGCCATACAATCTTTGCCTGCAAATTTTGTGCTTACAGAGAATATGTCGCTCACGAATATGTTTAAGACTATTGGTAATGGTGTACCATATTTGGCATCGAAGGCGTTAGCTAAAACTATTTTAGACTTCTTAGGAACTGGTGTGAAAAATGCTGTTGATATTTATAAGCCTACTATTGCCTAATGTCAACTTAAACACTTACAATAATTCCGCAACATCTACAAAGTTGACATCCTAGAAAAGTTAGCAGCTTCTTTTCAGAATAAACTCGTAATAAATATGGTTTAATATATATATAAGAAATGGTTTAATTTTTTATAAAGTTTAATAATCAATCACTGGCAGAAGACACGATGGCAGCAGACTATCCAAACATTGATATTGCGCCATTTATCGATCACTCCCTCTTAACGCCAACTGCTACTCCTGAGCAGGTTGAGCAGTGGTGTGAAGAAGCATACAGATTCAATTTTGCGGCGGTTTGCCTATTTCCCGCCTATGTCAAACAAGCAGTCGAACTCCTCCACGGCAAAAACCCGAAAGTCTGTACTGTGATTGGCTTTCCTTCTGGTGCGACGACTTCAGCAGTGAAACTGTATGAGGCTCAAGAAGCGGCGGATAATGGGGCTACTGAGTTGGATGTGGTAATGAACTTGGGCTGGTTGAAAGCGGGTAAAACTGAAGAAGTCCACCGGGAAATTGCCGAAATTTGTGAAGAGACTGGGCAAACTGTCAAGGTCATTTTGGAAACCAACCTGTTGACAGATGCGGAAAAAAAAATAGCTGCTGAAATAGCTATGGAAGCGGGAGCGGCATTCTTAAAAACTAGTACAGGTTGGAATGGTGGTGCAACAGTGGCAGATGTACGACTTTTGCAGGAATTTGCCAAAGAAAAAGTAGGAATTAAAGCCTCAGGTGGTATCCGCACTATCAATCAAGCTCTAGACTTAATCGTAGCGGGTGCTACTAGATTAGGCACATCTCGCGGTATCGATTTGATCCGCCAGCGCGATAACCTGGGAAAGGGTGAATAGTCATTTGTCATTTGTCATTTGTCCTTTGTCATTTGTCCGAAGCTAATGACCCTTGAACAGACGCGATTAATCGCGTCTCTACTGACCAATAACCAATGACTAATGACTAAATAACTAATGAGTAGAACCTACAAGGCAACGGGAATTAATCTTAAAACCCAAGTGCTAGGAGAATCGGATAAAATAGTGACGATTTTGACACCAGAATTCGGTCTGATTCGAGCAGTGGCTCCAGGGGCACGCAAGCACAACTCCAGCCTGGGCGGCAGGAGTGGTATGTTTGTTGTGAATGAACTATTGATTGCGAAAGGGCGATCGCTTGATAAAATTACCCAAGCACAGACGTTAAAAACTTATCCTGGTTTAGCTAAAGATTTGGGAAAATTGGCTGCCAGTCAGTATTTAGCAGAAATAGTCTTGTGTCAAGCTTTGAGCGAACAACCCCAAGAAGAACTTTATGAGTTGTTCAATGAACATCTCCATCGGTTGGAGGCGTTATCTAGTGCAAATCCATCTGGGGTTTTGGCTCATCTGGCTCATGGGGTGTTTCACCTTTTAGCATTAGCAGGAGTAACGCCACAAGTGCAAGTCTGCTGCCTATCTGGAAACCTGCTCAAGCCAAACTTTACAGACCCAAACTGGCAGGTAGGATTTAGTATCCCTGCGGGTGGAACGGTTTGTTTAGAAGCTTGGGAACGTTTGCGAAGAGAGGGTGAGAGGGAGAGGGAAATACAAAGAAATTCATCTTTTTCTCCATTACCCAATCACCCCATTATCCCATTACCTCCAAAACCTGGCTCCCAAACAGTTGTTGTGCATCGGCAAGAAATACCTGTGATTTCTAGTCGTCCGGGTGCTATGGAACTGGCTTTACTTCAACATCTGTCACAACCAGAGATAATGCAAATTGATGGTGCTAGAGATTATGACTGGTTATCTGTTGAACAGATTTTGCGCCAGTATGCTCAGTATCAATTAGGTCGCCCTATTCGCTCTGCTACCTTGATCGACTCTTATTTTGCTGCCAACCATGATGCAACCGTCTGATTTGGATAAAAAAATCCTGCCTTTGTCACCAAGCCTTGCCAAAAAACAGAATAGGGTATCAGATCCTACAGTCAGGAATCACTTGAGTGCTGTTTCAAAGTGTACACCTAGTCAAATAAATGGCCAAGAAATGTCCCCAAAAGACGTTTCTCATAACGAGCAAAATTGCACAGCCCAGATACCACCAAAAACGGATGTTTCAAGTGAATCAGAAACACAATCTGAGGAAAAATTAACCACTGCCCAAGGAAGTAGCAATGGGCATTTGCCAGTAGCTACTATCCCAGAAAAAGAACCATCAACATTAAATGGATCTGGTTCTGGTGGAGAAGCTGTTTCAGGAAATCTTAAACAGCAGGGGTTTTTGCCTGTATTAAAAAACCCTAATTTTCTAGCTCTTTGGGGCGGTCAAGTTTTCTCCCAACTAGCAGATAAAGTTTATTTGGTGCTGATGATTGCTTTGATTAATACTCAGTTTCAGGGTAGTAATCAAAGTATTAGTGGTTGGGTGTCAGTATTAATGATGGCTTTTACCATTCCAGCCGTATTGTTTGGTTCCGTTGCTGGCGTGTTTGTCGATCGCTGGTCGAAAAAGGCTGTGCTGGTGGCAACGAATATTTGGCGCGGCATCCTGGTTTTGTCAATTCCCTTTCTGATGTGGTTGACTCATGACTGGAAACCCATAGGAGTCTTGCCAGTTGGTTTTTTGATCATTCTGGGTGTGACTTTTTTAGTTTCTACGCTGACGCAGTTTTTTGCACCGGCAGAACAGGCGGCAATTCCCTTAATAGTAGAAGAACAGGATTTACTTTCGGCAAATTCGCTTTATACGACAACGATGATGGCATCGGTGATTGTTGGGTTTGCTGTCGGGGAACCATTGTTAGCGATCGCCGATGGACTTTGGCTGCAAATTGGTGGTAGTGGTAGTTTGGGCAAAGAATTTTTAGTAGGTGGTAGTTATGCGATCGCGGGAATAATTTTATTCCTCCTAGCAACTAAGGAAAAACACTACCACCCCGATACAGAATTCCCTCACGTATTCTCTGATTTGCGAGATGGTTTTGCCTACCTCAAAGCAAATCATCGCGTCCGCAATGCTTTGCTTCAGCTAATTATCCTGTTTTCTGTTTTTGCAGCATTAACTGTTCTAGCCGTTCGCATGGCGGAAATTATTCCCAACATGAAAGCCTCCCAGTTTGGCTTTTTGCTAGCAGCAGGTGGTGTTGGCATCGCTGCGGGAGCAACACTTCTCGGTCAATTTGGTCAACGCTTCTCCTACACCCAGCTAAGTCTGTGTGGTTGTATGGGCATGGCAGCATCGCTCATTGGTCTGTCAGTATTTACCACTCAACTTTGGCTAGTCTTGTTACTAGTGGCACTATTAGGTATCTTTGGGGCACTAGTGGGAATTCCCATGCAAACAGCGATTCAAACAGAAACACCTCCAGAAATGCGTGGTAAAGTTTTTGGTTTACAAAACAATGTAATTAATATTGCTCTCTCCTTACCTTTGGCATTAGCAGGTGTAGCAGAAACCTTTGTAGGATTACAGGCAGTTTTTTTGGGATTAGCTGCGATCGTCTTTTCAGGAGGCATATTAACCTGGTATAACTCACACAAGTAGTTATCAGGTAACAGGAGCTATTATTAATTACTTAAAAGTAATTAATATTTACTTAAAGATTTTCTGTTCATGGTAAACTATGGTCAGTGAAAATTTATCACATACTTGCGGGATATCAATCTGACATTAGTCAAAATAAGTTGTTTGAATATCATAAATTAACAACTTATAAGTAGAATAAATAAAGCCATAAATCCACTGGTTTAATCAGCTTAAAATAGGCTTTTTAAACTAGATACTTTTGGAAATCTGTAATAAATAAAAACCAGCAAGTATAGCTAGATAAAATAAAAATCACCAAGGACACATAAGTAATAGATCAAACCCGCTTTTCTCACAGCTAAATAAAGAATGCGTATAGCCTGGATTGGAAAAAAATCACCCTTTTGCGGCAATGTCACCTACAGTCGAGAAATTACAAATGCCTTGCTAGACAAGGAACATCAAGTTAGCTTTCTTCACTTCGCCCAAGAAGAGTCTGAACCTGACAACTGGCCAAATCTTCGAGAGGTTTCCCTACCTTTCATTTACAAGTCCCAGGTTTATACAATTCCCACTTTTAAAGCGACCAAAGTTTTAACTGATTCGTTGCGAGAAATCAAGCCAGATGTAGTCCATGCTTCCTTGACGTTATCTCCTTTAGACTTTTTTCTACCGGAAATCTGTGAGGAACTGAGGTTGCCCCTAGTTGCCACTTTTCACACGCCGTTTGCTGGAAAGGGGGCAAAGCTGGTATCGGGAACACAGCTTTTGGCTTATCAGCTCTATGCACCTTTTTTAGTTAACTACGATCGCGTGATTGTATTTTCCCAAATTCAGCGAGAATTATTAGCAGGGATGGGCGTGAGGGAAGAGAATATTGCTGTAATTCCTAACGGTGTTGATCCCGTCAAGTATTCTCCAGGATTTTCTCAAGTCAAAGCAGAATTTAAAGCCGAACGTTTGTTTGTCTATCAGGGTCGTATAGCCCCAGAGAAAAACGTCGAAGCCCTCCTCCGTGCTTGGAAGCAGTCGGCAATGGGGCCTGGTACTAAGTTGCTAATTGTTGGCGATGGGCCTTTGAAGTCGTCTTTAGAGCAATTTTATGGTTCAGAATACGGCATTATCTGGTTGGGATTTGTCGCTGATGAAGACCGACGGATCGAAATTTTGCGGGGCGCAGATGTATTTGTTTTGCCTTCATTGGTAGAGGGTTTGTCCCTATCTCTGTTAGAAGGAATGTCATGTGGGTTGGCTTGTTTAGCAACAGACGTGGGTGCAGATGGAGAAGTATTAGAAAAAGGTGCAGGTATAGTTATTAATACTAAAACAGCGCGATCGCAATTGAGAACGCTCTTGCCAGTGTTGCAAGACCATCCTGAGTTAACAACTTTACTGGGGCAAAAAGCTAGAGTGCGTGTATTAGACCGCTATACCCTTAGTAAAAATATTACTCTACTGGAAGAACTTTATAAAGAAGTTTTAGCACAACGACCTCTACCGCTAAGATACTTCTCGCCTAAGCTTTAAAAAGCTGGGAAACTAATAGTAGTGCATCATCTCACCCAAAGCAATGCCATAAAATGTAAATAATTATCGGCAAAAATTAATAAATTAGTTAACATGAAATAATAAATAAGTAGAGCGGCGTGAATAATTCAAGGTTTGTAGTAAGGACTTTAGTCCTAATTTGAGGGCTGGAGCCGCTCTCTACGAGACGCACTCGCGTTCACTATGAACTTATCTCAAGATTTTTTACATTACTTAATCTACTTTGATTTATTGTCGCCTACTTACTTAACAGTAAATTAAAGCTACAAATCAACAAATGACTGCAATCATCGATATAAAAACATTATATGAATCCAATTACCTGCAATGGTTAGAAGAGACTATTAAATCTCTCAAAAATCGACAATTAGCAGACATTGACTATGAAAATTTAATAGAAGAATTGGAATATTTGGCTAAAAATGAAAAAAGGCGAGTAAGAAGTTTGTTGGAACAAATTATTAGGCATTTATTACTTTATCAATATTGGGATTTAGAAAAGCCAAGAAATGCTAATCATTGGTCAGGAGAAATTATTAGTTTTCGTAATCAAATAAATGAAGATTTAAGTGCCAATTTACGCAAACATTTAGAGGATAATTTCAGCATAATTTATAGCAATGCCTTAGATTATGTTAAGGCTAAAACAAATTTAACCAATTTACCCGAATTATGTCCTTATACCTTAGAGCAAATTTTAGATAAAAATTGGTTGCCTTAATCTTAAGTTTTTATTCTTTGCGCTAAACATATTCATATTTTAACTCAGCAACACCAATAGGACTTACGCAAGAACTCTCTGAAACTCTTATTTCTCCGTGTCCTCTGCGCCCTCTGTGGTTCGTTTTTTCATGATTTTGCGTAAGTCCTGACCAAAAAATTAAGTCACTACAATTTGTCGTATTCTTCTGGTTCTACGTTAGGCACTTTATTCAAAACTTGCTGAAATTTTTCCCAACTACCGCTTTTGGCTTTTTCTTCCAAATAGTCTTTGGTCATCCATGCGGAAACTTGTGCAGATAAGGCAATGGTTGCAAGTTGTTCAATAGAAATATTTTCTCTGGCTGCTAAAGCTTCAATTTGTTTATATAAAGATTCGGGTAGCTGTACATTTAAGTTAGTCATGGGATTTCTCCTACTATTTGCAAGAATTCTTTGGGTGAAACTACCCTCACTCCGAATTTTTGGGCTGCTTGTAAATCTTTTTGATTGTAAGTAATGATAAAGTCGGCTTGGCATTTAACAGCTAAATCGATGAGAAAATCATCATCAGGATCGCGTGCTACTGGCCGCCATAAATAGAAAATGCTACATCTATTAGCGATTCTACAAAGAGTTTCAATAACGTTGTCAATATCTTCATCGATCAATCCAAGCTGCTCTTTTTCTCGTTTGAGAATTTCTTCATACTCGAAGACTAAGGTGGTAGAGACATTTAACTGCCAACGTCTATTATTCAGAATTGTTACAGTTTGTAAGATGCACGACGGTTAGATCGTAAACCAGTAAGCAGTACATTAGTATCAAGTACAAGTTGGTACGCATTTGTCATTATTTCGCTATTAGTAGCATTTTTAAGCTGTTATGTATACAACTTGCACAATCAGGGCGGGCAAGATGCCCACCCCACAACCATGTTGAAAAAATATTAGTGCAAATTAAAGGCGCAACAGCTTACCGTAGTGACGAGCTTATAGTCTACCTATCGATCAATTAATTTTTGAATTATCCCCTAAAGGCCATCCTAAATTGGTTGGCTGTTCATAAACCCGCTTTAGAGTATTTACATCTCTAGAAGAAATAGGGGGCGGGTTACGAACTTGAGAAAAGTATAGCGCATCAGTTTGTAGCGGACTATGACCCCAAATTCCCAGTGCATGGCCAAATTCGTGGCGGCTAGCTGCTATGAGATACTCACCTGTTTGACTAGGGCTTAACAAGATGGTGAAGCGGTGGGATAAAACTTTGTTGTTGGTGTATAACTCGTAAGTAGTTTGTGCCGATCGCGCACGGGTTATATTACTACTAGGGGAAATTTGTAGAGGTGGCGCTTTTCGCACAATCGTAATATCAGCAATTTCCGGCTGTTCGACTATTGTTAAAGGTAAATAATTACTCCACTCCTGTACACCTTGTAATACAGCGTTAATCCATGCTTGAGCTTGTTTTTTAGTGATTGATATTGGTGATTCTACGTAAACTCGAATCGGAAATTGCGACCAAACTAAGTAACCTACTTGGGTTGTTGTGACTTGGGAAAAGTAGTCACCACTGTTTGTGCTATCTTGCCACTGTGCAAGTGTGGGCGGTAGGGGATGGGGTTTTGGGGAAGATGAGGTGGGGAGAGAGATTATTAAATCTGAATATGCAGATTTTGGTTTTATTGTCAACCCATTACTTGGCGGGAGATTAGTAAAAACCATTGACAGCCCTGTGCCAATAAACAAGGCAAGAGCTGTAATTAACCGTCGTGAAATTAAATTTATTATGGTGTTAAGTATCGGGTGTTGGGTTTTTTTCCCCATTTACCTATCCTTATTTAGGCAGCCAACCAGCACTTAAAACGACTGTTAAACCGAGAAAAATTACTGTCAATGCCCAAGTAATTCGGTTTAATGTGTTTTCTGCACTTTTGGTGCTACTAAATAACTGGGCTTGTCCTCCAATAGCTCCAATACCATCACCTTTAGGGCTATGCAGTAAAACTAAGATAATCAAACCAGTGGCGGAAAACGCCCAAATGCCTTGCACAATATTACTAACTGTCATGGTAGGAATCTCATTTATAAAAACTTTCAAAAAACAGGAGTTGGGAGTTAGGAGTAGAGACGCGATTAATCGCGTCTGTACAGGAGTTAGGAGTTAGGAAAGTTTGAATTCATCACTCTTTACTATTAACTCTTAACTCCTTACTATTAACTGTTTTACAGTCCCACTTGTACGGGGGTGCGAGTGCGTTGCAACTCATATTCTGCTGTTTTTAGCAGCGATCGCCCGGTCATTTCTGGTGGCTGAGGCAGCTGTAAAATCTCTAGAATCGTGGGAGCGATGTCGGATAGCTTGCCATCGGTTCGCAGTTCGACATTTGTACCATATCCAGGGATTTTGACTTTCTCGCCTTCTACCAATATAAAGGGGACTGGGTTAGTAGTATGGGCTGTCCAGGGATTACCCCCATCATCTAGCATATACTCAGCGTTGCCATGATCGGCAGTAATAATTGTTGTACCGCCGGCTTTGATAACGCTTTCTAACAAGCGTCCCAAACAGCGATCAACTGTCTCAACTGCTGTAATGGTAGCTTCAATTTGACCAGTATGCCCTACCATGTCTGGGTTGGCATAGTTAATCACAACTAGGGAATATATACCCTTTTGAATCGCAGCGATCGCAACATCTGTAACTGCTGCTGCTGACATCGCTGGGGCGTGATCGTAAGTCGCTACCATCGGGCTGCTTACCAGTTCCCGATCTTCTCCAACAAAAGCTTCCTCCAGGCCCCCATTAAAGAAATAGGTAACGTGGGCATATTTTTCTGTTTCGGCGGTGCGGAACTGATTCAGACTGTGATTGGCTATGACTTCTCCCAGAATGTTACTGAGATTCTGAGGCTCAAAGGCTACAGCCACGGGTAAGTCTGAATCATACTGCGTAAACGTGACAAAAGACAGTGGTGTGATTTGCTGTCTTTCAAAACCGTTAAATGTGGGACTGACCAAAGCTTGAGTCAGTTGTCTGGAGCGATCGGGGCGGAAGTTGAAAAATATCACCCCATCCCCTGGTTCTATTGCGCCGGGTGCAATTCGGATGGGGTTGATAAATTCATCTTTTACCCCTTCGGCGTAAGATTCTTGCAAGATTTCCACAGCCGTGCGATTATCACCTGTACCATCTTGGGTCATTACGTCGTAGGCGCGTTTGACCCGATCCCAGCGATGATCGCGATCCATCGCGTAGTAGCGACCGCTGAGGGTGACTATGCGCCCAATGCCTGTACGGTCTATATAATCTTGCAGCATTGTGATTGCTCTTACACCGTCAGTTGGGGCGGTGTCACGACCATCGGTGATGGCGTGAATACAAACTTCTGGAATTCGCTGGTCTTTGGCTAAGTCAAGTAGCCCGAATAGATGGGTAATATGCGAATGTACCCCTCCCTCAGAACAAAGGCCTACTAAATGCAGCTTGCCATTCCGAGAGCGAACTTCCTGGCAAATTTTGACGAGTGCTGGGTTTAAGGCAATAGAACCGTCTTCGACCGCATCAGAGATGCGTACCAGTTCTTGCGGTACAACTCGCCCAGCACCAATGTTCAAGTGACCTACTTCCGAGTTGCCCATTTGACCTTCTGGCAACCCTACGGCTTTTCCTGATGTGCGGATGAGGGTATGCGGGTAAGCTGTCCATAAACTGTCCACAATGGGAGTTTTAGCAGCATTAATAGCGTTTCCTCGCTTTTCCTCGCAGTAGCCCCATCCGTCTAAAATGACTAGCACCACAGGAGCAACAGGTGCTTTGGTCATAGTAAAATTGCCCTTTACTTTTTGTAATACCCGAATGATACCATTGCTAATCCACGCCGCAAGGAGAGATATGCTTATTAAATTCTTTTATTAATTACTTTAGAGTTTTCTTAAATTTTTCTTAAGCTTGTTGAATCTTGTGTATTCTATAATTTTTAAATTATTGATTAGTTTATGAGTAGCAATTGCTACTTTTAAAGTATAACATTACTTAGCTTTAGAATTGCTGTGTTTGTATTAGCACAATACATTAGTAAGCAATACTTAAGTAAAAATTGCTCAAAAAGCTTTCTTGCTTTCTGATAAGCGAATGATACCAGTGCTAATCCACGCTGCAAGTGAATTTTTGCTTATTAATTTCTTTTATGAAAGACTTAACAGTTTTTTGAATTATTTTTTAAAATTTAACAATTTTTCTGTAATGTTGTTGATCGCTAATAACAAGTAATTACTTAGTAGTAGCATTTTAGCACTACTACTAAGCCCGTATTCAATCTCTTATTTCTTTTTACTGGAAGCTTTTGCAGCTTTTTTAGCAGCTTTTTCAGCAGCGATCGCAGCTAACTTTGCTTGTTCTTTTTCTTCGGCAATTTTCTGGAGATAGTAATGATAGTCTCCTAAGTAAACGCGGAATTCACCATCACGGATTTCGACGATTTTATTAGCTACTTGAGAAATAAAGTAGCGATCGTGGGAAACTACAATTGCCGTACCGTCATAATTTTTGAGAGCTTCTTCCAGCATTTCCTTCGCTGGAATATCTAGGTGGTTTGTCGGCTCATCTAAAATTAGTAAGTTCGCGGGACGTAAGAGCATTTTTGCCAACGCCAGACGAGCTTTTTCTCCTCCACTTAATGCCCCAACTGCCTTAAATACAGTATCACCAGTAAATAAGAAGCGTCCCAAAAGCGTGCGAACTTCTTGATTATCCCAGTCTGGAACTTCATCATGAATGGTTTCCATGACAGTTTTCTTCAAGTCCAAAGCTTCAGCTTGATTTTGCTCAAAGTAACCAGGAATAACGTTGTGATCCCCTAATTGAACAATACCTTCTGTGGGTGGTTCCATACCCATGATGACGCGCAGAAGGGTAGATTTCCCAGCACCGTTGGGGCCAAGAAAAGCAATGCGATCGCCTCTTTCAATTAGGAGATTTGCAGATAAAAACAGGATTTTCTCACCATAAAGATGAGTTAAATCTTTAATTTCCACTACCTCGCGTCCACTGCGGGGTGCGGGGGGAAAACGGAAGTGTAGAGTTCTTACCCCAGCAATAGGTGCTTCAATGCGCTCGATTTTGTCGAGTTGCTTTTCCCGGCTTTTTGCCTGGGTACTGCGGGTAGCACTGGCGCGAAATCTATCAACAAAGGTTTGCTGTTTCTCTAATTCTTTTTGCTGACGTTCGTAAGCGCTAAGTTGTGCTGATTGACTTTCGGCTTTTTGTTCTAAATATGCCGAGTAGTTACCAAGATAGGTACTAGAAACGCCACGTTCCGTTTCCACAATTTGGTTGCAGAGGCGGTCAAGGAACTCACGGTCATGGGAGACTATTACCATCGGCGTAATCAGCCCTCGGAGGTAATTTTCCAACCACTCTATGGTTTCTAAATCTAGGTGATTAGTCGGTTCATCCAGCAGCAACAAGTCGGGTTTTTGCAGCAAAATTTTACCTAAACTCATCCGCATTTGCCAACCACCACTGAAGGCACTGACGAGGCGATCGCCATCTTCTAGCCCAAACCCCATCTCTGGTAAAATTTTCCCGATGCGTGCATCTAAGTTGTAGCCATCCAAGGCTTCAAATTTACGTTGCAACCGATCCAACTTATCTATCAGCCGATCCAGTTCCTCTGGGCTAGCCGTTTCCATCTCTTGTGGTATATGCGCCAGAGATAACTGTACTTCGTTGGCTTCTTGGAAGACAGTCCAAAATTCTTCTCTAACGGTGCGGGTGGGGTCTACTTCAAACTCTTGGTTGAGGTAGGCTATATGTAAGCTATTAGGGCGAATGATTTCGCCGGCGGTGGGTTCCATTTCCCCAGAGATGATTTTGAGTTGGGTGGATTTTCCGGCACCGTTGACACCGACTAAGCCAATGCGATCGCCTGGTTTAACTTCCCAGTTGATATCTTTGAGAACTTCGCCTGTGGGATAAATTTTACTTATATGTTCTAGTCGCAGCATTAAGTTTCTCTCAGGTAGGGAGTGGGTGGTTGAGGACGAAGTACTAACACCGCCTCTAATATTAACAAAAATTAACTATAAATTCGTCGTGATCAAGTTTGGAAGCCGCAAACCAAATTTGGCTTGAGCCACGGATAAAATTTACCACATCTATCTCAAGGTTGACTTTGTGCTACTTGTCTGACTTCTTCGACACTCAAATCTAGCGCCTGTGCTACTTGTTCTACAGTCAACCCGGCTGCTAACATTGCTGGTACTGCTTTGAGTTTACCTTGCTCAATGCCTTGAACCCTACCTTGTTCAATGCCTTGAACCTTACCTTGTTCAACACCTTCCTGAAAGGCTTCCTGATAAAATCTGGTTTGCTTTAACTCGCTTAAGCCAAACATTTCCTCCATCTCCTCCCTACTCATTGTGGGAAATTTGTAAGCCAAAATAGTTTCTATAAATTGTAATAATTGCTGCTGTTTTGGTGGTGAGTTTATCTCTGACTTGGTTCTGTCTATCAACTCCTTTGCTTGTGCGATCGCTATATCATCGGTTGCAATTACTAATTTAGCAGTTGCAATGCCAATTGGAAGCGATGCAGCGTCACCTAATTCATCCAAATAAATGCGCCTGACGCGCCCACTTGTGAAAAACTCACGGTAATGTTTAATATTGCCTGTATCTACATTCCTGTTTGGGTATAAAACCACAGCACCCCAATCATTTAACGGTTGATTCTGACGGAGGTATAAACATATTTCTGCAATTAGCCGTGAATAAATTTCCCCATCAGCTTGAAATTGCACTTCAACAAAGTAAATCGGGTTCTCACTTCCTTGTGTCGGTAGAAACACACCATCGATTCTGAAGGCTGTTTGTTTGATTTCAACTGATGAAAATTGATAAAGACTAGCTGATTCTGGAGGATTCCCAATAAGTTCAAAAAAGATATCAGGGAATTCTTGAAACAGCCGATAAAAGATGATGTCTGTTTTCACAATTTTATATCAACTGAAAATTTTGATTTGCTATTCATGTGTTACTTTGTTCTTCAGAACCATCTCGCACTTTCAGCAATTGCTCTTTTGCCATCCCTAATATACGTGATAAGGGCGCTAACAAACTATCATCAAATGCTTCTCCAGCATAAATATTATTCAGTTCCGTAGGGGATAATTTAAAGGTATCGCAGAATTTAGCAAACTCCTGGTTACTCAAATCAAGCTCTTTTTGCCTATCCTGAAGTAAAACTGCGATCGCTCTAGTTCCATGCTTTGGACGCTCACTAGTTTTTACATATTTTTCCATTAAATAATTAACTTTTCTGGTATCGCCACCGATTTTTTTAATTAAATCAGTACAAGCCATTTTCAGCGCTTTTTTTAAAACTTCTTCTTCATTTAAAACTTTAATAATTTCACTGGCATATTCTGGTTTAAAAAATCCCACCAAATTCCCTTGATGATAAACTGGTATATAAGGATTATTCGTTTCAAGCTGCCAATCTAAAGGCTCATTGCGTAGCGACATAGCTGCACCCCTAAATATTTTAAGATTGCACCATTTTAAAACCATTTATTGCTTAACTGCCAGTAGTTCTATTTGGTCTAATACCAAATCTATGTGAGGCTACCTTGTGCTGAAACTATCTCCCTCAAAACTGCGGTGGTGCGTGCTTTTAAAGAGATTCCCCTAAAAACCACTCGTACCCTTCTTTAAACTGCTTCTTCGCATCATGCTCTACAATGCTGCCATGAGCCACAATAACTCTTCTAAAGTCCCATCGCAGTACCTTTTGAACTGATTGTTTAACCTTCTCCTTTTCTTGAGTAGCCAACTGTTCTAACAATGATGGTCTAAGTTTCTTGTACCCTCCGATTATTTTGGATACTAATTTTGTTGTCATTGGGAAACTTTCATCAAAGTAAAAAGCTGTGTCTGTCAAAACCAAAGTTTGACTTTCAGCATGAAAAAAAATATACTCATTTAAAGGTAATGCTCCACTTGGAAGAAAGGTTTTGAACCCTTCAAATAATAAACATTCAAGTTCGCCTAAAAGATTTTCGCCATTATCCTCTAATGCTTGATCAATAGATATCTCAGGTCTTTTAGCCTTTAATGCCGATACAGCATAGACCTTTGCTTGAGGATAGAGAGCCTTAAAGTTAGATAAGAACAGATAGTGAAAAAGATTTGGGGCAATAATATACTTAACATTTCCAAGCTGATTGAGTTGCTTAGTAGTTTCGTCATCAACTTGGATCGGAGAGATAACAGCTAATTCACCATTATTGAAACGAATTACTGTCATTCTTGTACCGACACTCAATCCAAAATACTTTAACGGTTGCTCGGCGATCCAAATATTCTTATCAATTTTTCTGAGCATAACTAATTCTAACAGTGGCTTTGAACGGTTATGTGTGGCGAACTGACAAGGCTCAATAGTCGATTCTGTATTAAACTAAAAACTTATAATCCAGAAAAATTGTAGTAATTATCCTTCCCAGTCTTGACGAGTATCGCATAGAAAATTGTCTGCGATCGCATCATCAAATAAATACGGGCAATGCTCTGGAAAAGTTCGTAATGGTAAGTTAGTTTCTCGTAGCGCCAAATCAACTCCCGCTTCAAAGCCATCTAACAAAGCTTCTTCTATTCGAGACTTTAAGCTAGGGTTCTGTCGCAAATGTCTATGAATGGCGCGGCGCTGTTCTCGAATTGTTAAAAACCAACTGCGAGAGCGTTGTTCGGGTTGATACTCCCACTTCAAGAGATGACCAAGTAATACACTCAGACGACTTACGAGTTCCCGATATTCCTGTCTCCCCAAAGCTTGAATTTCCTCTTGCAGGTGTTGCCAGTCTAGTTCCATAACTAGCCTCTGCTCTAAGGCTTTAGCCTGCTGCTGTGTCCAGCCATAGAAATCTTGGTCATACAAAAAAGGTTTGTCCATAGAGTTGAATCTTGATAGCAAGAAACCACGAGCTAGTTTGAGCCAATTTTATGCTAGGGACTTCCAAGAAATAAATTATCCAAATAAACGTAGACGCTGCATCGGCTTGCCGCAGGCTACCACAGAGACACAGAGAACACAGAGGGAGAAGATAGAGAGAGAATTTTTGCGTTAGTTTTGGGATATTGTTTTATTTGGAAGTCCCCTAAATCGCCCTTAAAAAACTTTATTACGAATTACGAATTAGGTTGCCGAGCGTTCGCGTAGCGTCTCGTAGAGAAGCCGAGGTACGAATTATTTTAATATTCAACTTGCTTTTGCTTCATCTCCAGATGCTTCAGCCACAGCCGCCAATCTATCTGCCGCAGCTTGGACAATTTGAGCCACTTGTGCCAGAGGCATGTGCTGGATTTGTCTCAGAATCAGACTCAAATCGGAAGTTTCTGCAATTGGCTTGCCATCCAGACAGCTAAGTAACTCCTGGAGTGTGTAACCCGCTCTCGCTGCGATTTTTGCTAAATATTCCGTATCTGGCACATTCACACCCTTTTCCCACAACTGAACAGCAGTAGCAGAAACTCCCAAAAGCTTGCCAAACGCTCGCTGGCTCATTGAACCACGAGCTAGCTTGATGATTTCAATCAGTTTTTCTCTGCTTTCGATGTTCACTGCTTATATAGCTAGCCAACTGTATTTACAAGTTTAGTGATGAAATCCTAAAAGTTAAGTTTTAAATTGACAAGCTTCATTGTTAATGGTAATTTAAAATGATTATTGTAATCATGCAATGAAAATTGCAATATTGACATAAAAATTTCAATCACGTTATCGGTAGTAATGCCGACAATATAAAGGGTGCATCATGTTTGGCAAGCCACGCAAAACTAATCAATATCGCCGCAAGGGTCGAAATCTTATAGCCACTAATAAAATTAAACCAGAACAGTGGCAACTTTCACACGCTGAGGTAAAAGAAGCTCTGAAAGCCAAAGGTCATGATGTTAAGCAAATCAAAAAAATCCACCGTCTGAAGCATCAAGTGTGTATTTCCTACTGGGATGCAAAAGGCAATATATGCAGCAGCTTTTTTAGCTACCGGATTTTTGCACGTTGGCAAGAAGAAGCCCAAAAGCTAATTTATACCTGTCAAACTCTAAAGGAATGGGCGAAGTTAAATTACGTTATGAAGTACGAATTTGCCTATTACCATTATTCCAGTGAAATAGAAGATGCACTCCACGCGATATTAGAAAACCACCTATGTGTGTTAAAAGCAACAGTACACCAAGTGGTTTTACAGGATATTTAACAACAAAAATTATGACCATTTGTAGAGACGCGATTCATCGCGTCTTTATCCAACCAAAGATGTGTTGCAATCATTGATTGAATTGGTATTAGTTAGCGGCAGAAGTCGCTAATTCCGCCAGCCGTTCCTGTTGGTCTAGAGATATACAAGATTGGATAAGCGTCTCTAAATCACCATCCAAAACAGGGGTAAGAGAATAATTCTGACCTAACCGATGATCGGTAGCGCGGTTATCTTTATAATTATAGGTGCGAATTTTTTCCGATCGCGATCCAGTACCAACCTGCGATCGGCGCATGGAAGTTACTTCTGCTTGTTGTTCGCTTAACTTGATGTCATACAACTTCGCCCGCAGAATTTGCATCGCCCGTTCTTTGTTTTGCAACTGGCTGCGTTCTTCTGTACAGAAAATGCGTATTCCCGTCGGTTTGTGCATCAAGTCAACGGCTGTTTCCACCTTGTTGACGTTTTGTCCACCAGCACCACCAGAACGGGCTGTAGTCATTTCAATATCTTTCGGGTCAATATGAATTTCCACATCATCCACCTCTGGCATAATTGCCACGGTAGCTGTGGAAGTATGAACCCGTCCCCCAGATTCAGTTGCCGGTACGCGCTGCACACGATGCACTCCAGCTTCAAATTTTAACTGGCTGTAAACGTCATTACCTTTAATTTCAAGAATGACCTCTTTCCAGCCGCCCATTTCTCCGCGAGATTCGCTCACTAGAGAAACTTTCCAACCTTGAGTCTGGGCATAGCGGGTGTACATCTGCATCAAATCGCCAGCCCAAATACTTGCTTCATCGCCACCAGTACCAGCGCGAATTTCCAACATGATATTCTTTTCATCATTGGGGTCGCGTGGTAGCAGTAAAACTTTCAAGCGAGACTCTAAATGTTCTATTTTTTCTTCAAGTTCTTTGACTTCCAGTGATGCCATTTCTTGCAACTCTGGATCACTTGCAGATTCTTTGTAAACCTGACGCGCTCCGATTAAGTCTTCTTGGGCTGTTTTCCAAATTTCATAAGTATTAACTACCTCTTCCAAAGAAGAACGAGACTTAGCAATTTCTTGATACTCATCAGGATTGCTAGCGGTATCGGGGTCGCCAAGACGACGTGTTAATTCATTAAAAGTTTGTTCAACGGATTTTAGTTTGTCCAGTAAGTATGATTCAGCCATGACGATTGCGATCGCTCCTTAAAAAATAACAAATTGGCTCGAGCATATAAATGAAAATCGACCCAGCTGATGCAGGGCCGTCGTTAACAGCAGAGCCAACTCGCTACTTTTTGTCTTGTTCGTCGCCAGATGTTTGAGTGCTGCTCATACCATACTTACGGAGGAAGCGCTCTACTCGACCCTCAGTGTCAATAATCTTCTGAGTGCCGGTGTAAAAGGGGTGATTTCCAGACCAAACATCTACGTGCAATTCTGGCTTCGTAGAGCCAATGGTCATAACAACTTGACCGTTGCAGTAAACTTTAGCATCTGGATACCACTTGGGGTGAATATCAGCTTTAGCCATTGTTCCTTGTGTGATGAATCTATATAAATTATAACTTTCAGCGTTCAATTGCAGCTAGGGAGTGGGGAGTGGGGAGTGGGGAATGGGGAGTGGGGAGTTAGGAGTTAGGAGTACTTTTTACCCATGCCCCATGCCCCATGCCTAATGCCCAATGCCCCATGCCCAATTCCCTAACGCTTAGAGTACTGAGGCGCTTTCCGAGCTTTATGTAAACCATATTTCTTCCGCTCTTTTGCTCTGGGATCGCGAGTCAAATAACCTTCGGTTTTCAAAGGTGGGCGGTTGTCTGGGTCTAGTTGGCACAAAGCACGAGCAACTCCCAAGCGAACAGAATCAGCCTGTCCGGTCAAGCCGCCGCCTTCTGCTTTTACCAAAATGTCATATTCGTTTTCTAATCCCAGAGTTTCCAGGGGTGCTTTAATCACTCCCAGGTAGTTGGGGTTGAATTGGAAATACAAGGTTCCATCTTTACCGTTCACAATCAATTGACCGGTGCCTGGAACCAAGCGTACCCGTGCTACCGCATTCTTACGGCGGCCAGTACCCCAGTATACGGCGCGACCGCTATTAGCATCTGCTACTACCATTAATTTTCTTCTCCAGGAATTGTATTAACTTTTAGTTCTTTAGGTTTTTGAGCATCGTGGGGATGCGTAGGCCCAGCGTAGACTTTCAGCTTGGTGAACAACTGCTTACCCAGGCTATTTTTAGGTAGCATACCTTTAACAGCTTGTTCTAAAATTCGCTCTGGTATGCGGTCTTGCAGTTTAGCGAAAGTTTCGGTTTTCATCCCACCGGGACGACCAGAATGGCGGCGGTAAAGCTTTTGAGTGCGCTTTTTGCCTGTGACTGCTACTTTCTCGGCATTGATGACAATTACGAAATCACCTGTATCTAAATGAGGTGTATATTCGGGTTTCTTTTTGCCTCTCAATACCTGGGCGATTTCACTAGCAAGGCGACCGAGGCGTTTATCGGTGGCATCTACTATGTACCACTCGCGCTCAAGGGTTGCTTGAGAAGGAAGGTATGTTTTAACTGTTGTCATTTGTCATTTGTCCTTTGTCATTTTTAATTTGTCATTAGTCATTTGTCATTTGTCCTTTGTCAGTTGTCCTTTGTTATTCACTAATGACCATTGTACAGACGCGATTAATCGCGTCTCTACTGACCAATGACTAATGACTCTTGACTAGTGACGAACTTTGGCAAGGTGTCGTACCAAATCTCTTTTGGAAAGGGAAAATCGGGATAGCCGACTCGCAACAAGCACAAGCCTTGAGGCGGTGCGGCATATTTCACTTCTTCCCGGCGTTCTTCTTTCCAGAGTTCGGTGAAGCTAGAAAGTGTTCGTTGTCCAGAACCTACTTCTACCAGCATCCCTACCAACAGCCGTACCATGCCATACAAAAATCCATCTGCCTGTATTTCAATATGGATAAATGGCCCACTGCGACGACACTCTACTTGCTTGCACCTCAACCCAGGAATGCGATCGCTTTGAGCCTGCACGGTGAAAAGCAGCTAAGTGATGCTTTCCCAAGAGAGGTTTCAAGGCAGCTTGAATTAAAGATTCATCCAGGGGTGCATAATAATAATGCCAACTGAAGGGTCTTACAAACAAGTTAAGCCGATCTTCAGTATATATTGTGTAGCGATACCGTCGATAGGCTGCACTAAAGCGAGCGTGCCAACGGTTATCGACACTAGCTGAAGCCCTGATTAATATATCTGGCGGCAGGTAGCTGTTGAGGATTGTTGCCCACTTGTGAGGCGGAATAAAACCTGTTGCTTCAAAATGGGCTACTTGAGCAGCAGCATGAACTCCTGAATCGGTTCGCCCAGCACCATGTAGTGTTACATGATGCCCAAGAATAGTAGCGATCGCAATTTCAATCTCTTCTTGGACTGTCCGTTGTTTTTTTTGCCGTTGCCAGCCATGAAAATGAGTGCCCAGGTATTGAATTACCAAGGCTACTCGATAAGTTTGTGTAGGCTGGTGGCTTTCTAACATACAGATTTTGTCCTTTGTCATTTGTCTTTTGTCATTTGTCCTTTGTTATTCACTAATGACCTTTGTACAGACGCGATTAATCGCGTCTCTACTGACTAATGACTAATGACTTAAACCAATTCAATTATTGCCATTTTTGCATTATCACCCCGACGCGGTACGGTATGCAGGATGCGGGTATAACCGCCCTGGCGATCGCCGTATCGAGTTGGAGCTTGCTCAAATAGAGCGTGAACCAGTTGTTTGTCGAAGATATAGCCAAGAGCTTCCCGACGTGCTGACAAGGAGCCATTTTTGGCTAGGGTAATCATTTTTTCCACTTCACTTCGGAGAACTTTCGCTCTAATTAAAGTGGTGGTGATCTTACCATGACGGATCAGCTCGGTGGCGAGCGATCGCAGTAAAGCACGGCGTTGATCGGCTGGTTTACTGAGTTTTTTGACGCGACAACGGTGACGCATAATTATGCACTATGAATTATGAAGGTTTTTCTTAAGGGTGTTTAGAGCCTCTTTCCATTGGCAGGGTGATGCCCAAGCGTCGCTGCAAAGCTTCCACGACTTCTTCTGCTGATTTCTGCCCAAAGTTCTTAATTTCTAAGAGGTCTTCTTGGGTATAATCCAACAAATCTGCCACAGAGTTAACTTGTGCCCGTTTGAGACAGTTATATGCCCGCACAGAAAGTTGCAACTCTTCGATGGGTATCTGGGCAGTTGGATCGTCTGGAATATCGGAACCTGTATCTGTTGGTTCTAGGGAGATGTCTTTCAACGGGTTGAATAAATCTACCAAGATCGCAGCAGCAGAAGATAGTGCTTCTTGAGGGGAAATACTGCCATTTGTCCAAACTTCCAACAGTAGTCGGTCTTTTGGAATCAAGCCTTCCCCACGAGATTCTTCAACACTGTAGTTGACTTTTCGCACTGGCATAAATATCGAGTCGATTTGGAGGAAATCCAACGATGTGGCTTCCTCACGTCCTCGCTCTACAGTGCGATAGCCTTTGCCTTTCTCGATCCGAAATTCCATTTCCAGCTTTCCACCCTCAGCGATGGTGGCTACATACTGAGTCGGATCAATGACTTCTACTTCACTGGGCAAATCAAAATGCGCCGCAGTGATTGTTGTTGGGCCGGTAACGAGTAATCTCCCAATCTGAGGCTGCGAAGAATAGTTTTTGAGGATAACTTCCTTCATTTTCATGAGGATTTCCAGAACATCTTCCCGCACGCCCGGAACTGTGGCGAATTCATGTGAAACGCCTGCAATCCGCACTGCTGTAACTGCTGTACCTTCTAGATTAGACAGCAAAACCCGCCGCAGTGCGTTGCCAACAGTTGTCCCTTGACCGCGTTCTAGAGGTTCCAATACAAATTTACTGTAATGGTTCCGACTTTCTTCGGTATTCGACTCTACACATTCAATTTGAAACTGCGCCACGGATGAGCCTCCCTTTTTCTAAGGTGCTGCTAGCAGACAAATCAATTGCCTCCAGAATTGAATTTATGTCCTGTAGATTATTAGGTCTATCAAACTATTAGTATAAAATTACGGTATAGTTTGACACTCCCATTCAGCTTGCAGGCGCTAATAATATTTTGGGTAGCCCGAAGCTTAACAGCTTTCCCGGCGGGAAAATCTGACACGCTTCTGGTTGCCCAAGCTTTCACTTAATGACAGTTTTAACGTTAGACGTTCAAGCGGTCATTGCTGGCTGTAACCTTTCGTCCTCACTGCCCAAGTTTTGGTATTTAAACTCGACGGCGCTTGGGTGGACGACAACCATTGTGAGGAATGGGGGTAATATCCCGAATCAGTGTAATTTCCAGTCCTGCTCCTTGAAGCGCCCGGATAGCGGTTTCTCTACCTGCTCCTGGCCCACTGACCATTACCTCAATTTGGCGCATTCCTTGATCGATAGCTCGACGGGCTGCACTTTCAGCTGCGGTTTGTGCTGCAAAGGGAGTTCCCTTTTTTGCTCCCTTAAAACCGCTAGAACCAGCGCTAGCCCAGGAGATGACATCTCCATTTTGATCGGTAATGGTGACAATGCTATTGTTGAAAGTAGACTGGATGTAAGCCATTCCACTGGGTACATTCCGTTTCTGCTTCTTGCTCCCGGTTTTTTTAGTTGGTTGTCTCGCCATACTTGTTTAGTTGATTTAAGGTAAAACTTGCTCGGATTAGCAAGCGTTGCAAAATTATTTCCCTGGAGCCTTCTTCTTCCCGGCCACTGTTTGCCTTCTGCCTCGACGGGTTCTGGCATTGGTGCGAGTTCTTTGTCCTCTGACTGGTAAGCCCATGCGATGACGACGACCTCTGTAGGTACCAATGTCAACTAAGCGCTTGATGTTCAAAGACTCCAAGCGCCGCAAGTCGCCTTCAACTTGATAGTTGGTTTCTATTTCCCCTCGTAGGGCTGTTACATCGGCATCACTTAAGTCCTTAACGCGAGTATCTGGGTTCACACCAGTTGTCGCTATAATTTCTTGAGCGCGTGATAACCCAATTCCGTAGATGTAAGTCAGACCGATCTCGACGCGCTTATCGCGTGGAAGGTCTACTCCGGCAATCCGTGCCACAATGAACTCTCCCTATTGTTTTCGCAATTATTGTTGGTTGGAAAAACGTGATTAATCCCGTCTTTTCGTTTTAATGATGATATGCGTCCTGCAACTGGCTCTGTTGGTAAGAGCGTTATCCTTGACGTTGCTTGTGCTTGGGGTTCACGCAGATCACCATGACGCGACCACGACGTTTGATCACGTTACACTTTTCACAGATTTTCTTGACTGAGGCTCTAACTTTCATGCCTTTTATTTTTTGACTCCAAATATAAAATTATAGCATTTATAGGGAAATTAATCCACTTAAATGACTAATAATATAGTCAAAAAAATGGTTTTATGGTAAAATTCTCTACATATACTTACTTCTTGCGTAGTCGATAGGTGATTCTGCCTTTGGTCAAGTCGTAGGGAGTTAACTCCACCTTGACGCGATCGCCGGGCAAAATCTTGATATAATTTCGGCGAATCTTGCCGGAAATGTGTGCTAGCACGTTAAAGCCATTGTCCAAGTCAACGCGAAACATCGCATTGGGCAAGGACTCTGTAACCGTGCCTTCCATTTCAATCAAATCTTGCTTAGACAATTTGTTTTTTCCTCAACTCAACAATTTAGTGTTCAGTTGCAGCGCTTCATCTGCAAATAAACACATTTTAAGAAATATATCAACAGTTTATTAATATATCTTAGCTAAAATTGATCTTTTTTTTGTTAGGGGGAGTGGGGAGTGGTGAGTGGGGAATAGTGAGTGATAAGTGGTGAATTCCCTACTCCCTACTCCCCTTTCAGGAAGCGATTACCTTTTGTAGTTCAGTAGTGACATCTTCTTGGGACTGGTTGCCATTGACTGTTAGGAGTTTTTTGCGATCGCCGTAATAATCAATTAAAGGTGCAGTTTCAGCGCGGTACACTTCTAAACGACGACGAATCACCTCTTCGGTATCATCTTTTCGTCCTCTAGCTAGCAAACGTGCGATTACAACTTCATCTGGTGCATCTAAATTGACTACCCTTTCGCCACTCTGATGTATTTCTTCCAGTAACTTCTCCAGAAAACCTGCTTGAGTCACTTTCCGGGGAAAACCATCAAGAATCCAACCATTTTTTGCATCTGGTTGACTGAGGCGCTCCTGTACCAAGTCTTCCACTAGCTGGTCGGGTACTAACTCGCCGCTATCAACATAACTTTGAGCTTTGATTCCTAAAGGAGTCTGCTCTTTCATGGCTTGTCTTAATATTTCACCAGTAGAAATATGGGGAATATTCAAGTGTTCAGCCAGGGTTTGAGCTTGCGTTCCTTTACCCGCTCCAGGTGGCCCCAAGAAGATTAATCGCGTCACTATTATTTCACCATTCCTTCATAGCGCTGAGAGATCACATAAGTTTGAACTTGTTTGGCTGTCTCAATTGCCACACCAACTAAAATTAACAAAGAGGTGGCACCTATTCCTTGGAAAGTTTTCACATTCAGAGCGCTTTCCACTGCGGTGGGAATAATAGCAACGAAGCCTAAAAAGATCGCACCCAAAAAAGTGAGTCGGTTGGACACGCGTTCTATATACTCGCTAGTTGCCTTACCGGGACGAATTCCGGGAATACTAGAACCCATTTTCTTCAAGTTCTGCGCCACATCTACTGGGTTGAGAATCAACGAAGAATAAAAGTAGCTGAAGAAAATGATGGAAACCATGTACACCAAGGCATAGACCCAGGAGCTAGAACCACTTGGACTCAAATAAGTGTTAACTATATTCGCCAAATCGGCATTTTTAGTAAAATTGGCGATCAGCAGTGGCAAACTGAGGATGGCAGCAGCAAAAATAATTGGCATGACGCCGCCTTGATTCAGCCGCAGGGGCAGATAACTACGCTGCTCTGCCAAAACTCGCCTACCTACTTGGCGACGAGCCGAAATAATTGGGATGCGGCGCATTCCTTCCTGCACAATCACAATACCAACAATTGTTGCTAGGAAGACTAAGAGCAGCACTATCACCCGACCCACTGTTTCCCGACCGCCAACTTGTACCAAGTCAATGGTATCGCCTAAAGCTTTTGGTAATGATGCGACAATATTGACAAAAATCAACAATGATGCTCCGTTACCAATACCACGTTCTGTAATTAGTTCTGATGCCCACATTACAAACATAGAACCAGCAGTCAGAGCGATCGCAGTTTCAGCTACGAAAATTGGCCCTGGCTTTAAAGCAAATTGCTGGATGAATAATGCCGAAAAAGCTGTACTTTGAAGAATTGCCCAACCTACAGTTACATAGCGGGTAATTTGCGATATTTTTCGCCGACCTGCTTCGCCTTCATTTTTCTGTAAATTTTCTAAAAATGGAATTGCTGCGGTAAGCAATTGGATGATAATAGACGCATTAATGAAGGGCAAAATCCCTAAAGCAAAGACTCCCAAAGTCGAAAGTCCTCGCCCGGAAAATATATCCAATAAGCCAAATATGGAATTATTGCCCGATATGGCTTCGGCAAATCTCGGTCTATCAATCCCTGGTACGGGTAAGAAGATACCCAGGCGAACCAAAATTAAAATACCGACGGTGACAAGCAGCCTACCTCTAAGCCCGGCTGCCTGTGCCATCTGCATAAAAGTTTCTTGAGCCGTTGGGGCTTTATCTCGACTGATCATAGAGTGCTACCTTTATAGTGAACCAGGCGCTGACAGCGAGTTGGCTTCCATTTAAGTGCGCTGTTCCGGCTCACTCATAAGACTTCACAACTACCACCAGCTGCCTCAATTTTGCTACGAGCTGAACCTGTGAAAGCTGCCGCTTGTACCTTGAGCGGAATGCTCAATTCTCCGTTACCTAAAATTTTCAATGGCCCCTTGACAGCAGTCAGGATACCTGCGGCTTTCAATGAGGTCAAAGTTACTTCCGTATTCGCGGGAAGGGAGGCTAGCTTCTCTACATTAATCGTAGTGTAAATCTTCTGATTAACAATCGGAAAGCCCTTGAGCTTAGGTAAGCGGCGGTACAATGGCTGTTGACCACCTTCAAAACCTGGTCGGGTACCACTACCAGAGCGAGACTTTTGACCCCGCATACCTAAACCTGCACTGGCACCTTGACCGGCAGAAATACCTCTAGCTACACGCTTCTTGCGTTTCTTTGAGCCTTTTTGCGGCTTAACATCATGGAGTCTCATAATTTATCAAGTTCTGATTTGTCGTTTGTCATTCGTCGTTTGTCATTTGTCATTTGTCCTTTGTTATTCACTAATGACTAATGTACAGACGCGATTAATCGCGTCTCTACTGACCAATGACTAAATTAGATGTAGAGACTTTCAATAGGAATACCGCGATCTTCGGCGACTTCAGCAAGGGTACGCAGTGTAGATAAGGCATTAACTGCGGCTCTAGCATTATTGAGCGGATTATTAGAGCCAAGTTGCTTGGCTAAGACGTTCCGAACTCCTGCCAATTCCAGCACAGTCCGTACAGCACCACCAGCAATTACCCCAGTACCAGGTGAGGCTGGGCGCATCATCACCTTGGCACCGCCACCGACACCATTGATAGGATGGGGGATGGAGTTAGATTTGGTGATTGGGATATCAATCAGGTGTTTTTTGCCGTCGGCTACGCCTTTTTTGACAGCACCAATTACATCTGAGGCTTTGCCTACTCCGACACCAACTTGACCGCGTTCGTTACCAACGACAACGATCGCTCGGAAGCTGAGTTTTTTACCACCTTTGACCACTTTACTTACGCGTCGGATTTGGATAACCCGTTCTTGCCAAGTGGTTTCTTCTTTTTTGGCACGCTTTGTTCTACTTTTACGCTCTGTTGCCATAATTTAGTGCTCTGGTGAACGTCATTTGTCAGTTGTCATTTGTCATTTGTCCTTTGTCATTTGTCCAATAACTAATGACTAATGACCAATGACTTTAGAAATCTAAACCAGCTTCGCGGGCTGCATCAGCTAATGCTTTGACACGACCATGATATAAGTTACCACCGCGATCAAAGACTACTTTGGTGATGCCTTTTTCTAGCGATCGCACTGCGATCAACTTCCCAACTTGCACCGATGCGTCGCGGTTTGCACATGACGCTAAACTAGATTTCAGTTCTGGTTCTACAGTCGATGCTGCCACGATGGTTTGATGCTGAGTATCATCAATTATCTGGGCATAAATATGCTCATTAGAACGAAATACCGCTAAACGCGGACGTTCTGGGGAGCCAACAACTTTGCCACGAACACGTCGATGACGACGGTTTTTTGATTCTCTACGAGTAAGTTTCATTTCTATTTCTTACCACCCTTACCAGTCTTACCAGCTTTCCGTCTGACCACTTCACCGGCATAGCGAATGCCTTTACCTTTGTAAGGTTCTGGTGGACGAACGGCGCGAATTTTGGCGGCTGTGTTACCGACGATTTCTTTGTCATAGCCACTGACAATAACGTTAGTGGTACCTTCTACAGCAAACTGAATTCCTTCTGGTGGTTCAATTTGCACCGGATGGCTGTAACCCATATTCAAAAGTAGGTTACGCCCTTGAAGTTGTGCCCGGTAACCAACACCTTGAATTTCCAAACGGCGCTGAAAACCAAGGGATACTCCCTCGACCATGTTGGCAACTAAAGTGCGGCTTAAGCCGTGTAGCTGCTTTGAGGTACGAGTTTCATCCCGACGATTTACCTGTAATATGTCTCCCTCTTGAGAGAGTGAGACATTAGCTGTGAGAGTGCGAGAAAGTTCTCCTTTCGGGCCTTTCACCACAATATTCGTACCATCGATCGCCACTTGAACTTTGGCGGGAATAGTAATTGGACGTTTACCAATACGAGACATTACTTTTGTCCTTTATCCTGTTATGAGTTACGAGTTATGAGTTATGAGTTTTTTTAACTAACTTTTCACTCCTCACTCTTAACTCCTCACTTAATAGTGACTACCAAACGTAACAAAGCACTTCGCCACCCAAGTTCTGACGCCGCGCTTCGCGGTCAGTCATAATCCCACTGGATGTAGAAATAATGGCAATGCCAATACCGCCTAGTACCCTTGGTAATTCTTTTCTATTGGAGTAAACACGCAAGCCTGGCTTACTCACTCGCTTTAAGGCGGTGATTAGAGGCTGACGATTTTTACCTTTGTACTTCAGGGAAATCACTAGGTTGTGTTTTACCCCTTCTTCTGCTTCTTCGATTTCAGCAATAAAGCCTTCCTCCCGTAGCACTTTGGCAATGCTTCGGGTCATTTTTGTCGCTGGCACTTGTGTAGTCTGATGCCGCGCCAGGTTGGCATTGCGGATGCGCGTCAGCATATCTGCAATTGTGTCGTTAGCCGCCATCGTTCCCTCTATAGATGAACTTATTGATCGCGAAAGGGCATTCCTAATTCTTTAAGTAAGGCGCGTCCCTCTTCGTCGTTTTTTGCTGTGGTGATGATGGAAATATCCATCCCACGCACTTGATCGATGCTGTCGTATTCGACTTCTGGAAAAATTAGCTGTTCTCTGACACCCAGAGTGTAGTTACCACGTCCGTCAAAGCTTTTAGGGCTAACGCCACGAAAATCTCGAATTCTGGGCAGTGATAGGCTAACCAATCGGTCGAAAAAGGCATACATCCGTTCGGCTCTGAGGGTAACCATGATCCCCACAGGCATCCCTTGACGAATTTTAAAGCCAGCGATCGCCTTTTTCGCCCGCGTCACCACTGGTTTTTGACCTGTTACCAGGGCAATTTCATTGATGGATGCTTCCAGCGACTTCGCATTTTGAGCTGCTTCACCCAAACCTCGGTTAATAGTAACCTTTACCAACTTCGGTACTTGATGAACGTTGGTATATTGAAACTGATTGATCAGTTTGGGGACGATTGTCTCTTGATATAAGCTTTTGAGTCTTGTTGTCGCCATAGTTTTTTGTCCTGATATCCCTGGGCTTGGTCAGGGAACTTTTATTGTCCTTTGTTATTTGTCCTTTGTCTTTTGTTATTTGTCTTTATAACTAATGACTAATGACCAATGACTAATGACTATTTATCCAGAATCTCGCCAGTTTTCTTGAGTTTTCTGACTTTTTTACCTTCTGAGGTAAAGGTATAACAAACACGACTAGCAACGTTTTGCTTGGTGGAATAAAGCATCACGTTGGAGCTATGAATTGGGAATTCTTGGGTAATAATTCGCCCTGATTCCCCTTCCTGCTGAGGTTTTACGTGCTTGGTTTTAATGTTGACACCTTTGACGATGACTTTACTCAGTTGGGGAAGTGCCTGGATAATTTCACCAACTTTTCCTTTGTCTTTGCCAGCAATCACTTGTACAGTGTCGCCAGTTTTAACATGCATTTTGTGGAATACTTTGGGCGTACCCTGTTTGGTTGCCATTAAAGCACCTCCGGAGCCAGAGAAACGATTTTGGTAAAGTTTTTATCGCGCAGTTCCCGGGCTACTGGGCCAAAAACCCTTGTACCTCTGGGATTACCGTCTTTGTTGATGATTACAGCAGCGTTATCATCAAAGCGAATACTCATGCCACTGTCACGAGATACAGCTTTACGAGTGCGGACAATTACTGCCTCCACAACATCAGACTTTTTTACAGCCATGTTGGGTGTAGCATCTTTGACAACGGCGATAATTTTATCACCGATAAAACCATAACGGCGGTTGCCTCCGCCTAAAACGCGGATGCACATTAGTTTGCGGGCACCGCTATTATCTGCGACATTCAGGTAAGTCTGGGGTTGAATCACAATTATTCTCCCTTGTAATGTTGTTAGAAACTAACAACGATGAGGTTTAAGTAGGCTTGACGTTCAGGACTTCTGTGATTTTCCAGCGCTTGGTTTTGCTCAGGGGTCTAGTTTCCTGAATGCGAACGCGATCGCCTACTTTACACTTATTTTCTTCGTCGTGAACTTTATATCGTTGGGTGTTAACCACAATCTTGCCGTACTTGGGGTGAGGAGCGCGGTTTTCTATGGCAACTACCACAGTTTTTTGCATTTTATCGCTCACTACCAAGCCAACTCGTTCTTTAACTGCCATAATCTCCTACTTTTTTTCTTTAGCCGATTGACTTGCTGCCCGTTTGCGTTCTGTTTCTAGCGTTAGTAACTGGGCTAGGCGGTGGCGCAATTGTCGGAACTGATGAGGCTTTTCTAATTGTCTTGTAGCTTTTTGCAAGCGCAACTGAAATAGTTGTCTTTTGATCGCGACAATTTCTTCAGAAAGCTTCTCGTCACTTAATTCTCTTGCTTCTGAAATCTTGGGAAGAGGCATAAGTTACTCCTGCTCCTGTGGTTGAGAGCGCACAATAAACTTAGTTTTTATAGGCAGTTTAAATGAAGCCAAACGCATAGCTTCACGGGCGATTTCTTCCGAAACCCCACCGATTTCAAACAAAATTCGTCCTGGCTTGACTACAGCTACCCAAAACTCTGGATTACCTTTACCGGAACCCATCCGGGTTTCAGCAGGACGCATGGTTACAGGTTTATCAGGGAAAATCCGAATCCAGATTTGTCCACCCCGACGAATATAACGAGTCATTGCCCGCCGGGAAGCCTCGATTTGCCGTGAGGTAATCCAAGCAGGTTCTTGCGCTTGGAGTGCGAAATCACCGAAGTTGAGGGTGCTACCACGGCTGGCTAGTCCCTCCATCCGTCCGCGCTGTTGTTTGCGGAATTTAGTTCTTCTAGGGCTTAACATGGTTTGTTACTTGTCATTTGTCATTTGTCCTTTGTCATTTGTCATCTGCCATTTCCTAATGACTAATGACTAATGACTAATGACGATTTATCCTTCATTTGATCGGTCTTCAAATTGCTGGCGACGACGTTGTTGTTGACGACGACGGGGTTCACGATCGCGATCGCGGGGGTCACGTTCGCGATCGCGGCTTACTGGTGGTAGTGGATCTGGTTCCTGTCCAGGAATAATTTCTCCCTTAAACACCCAAACCTTGATACCCAAAATGCCGTAAACAGTTTTTGCCGTGCAATAAGAGTAGTCAATATCAGCCCGTAAGGTATGTAAAGGTACTCTACCTTCACGAGTCCACTCTGTCCGGGCAATTTCTGCACCGTTTAGCCGTCCGCTGACTTGAATTTTAATACCTTGAACACCAGCGCGTTGGGCACGCTGAATTGATTGCCGCACTACTCGACGAAAGGAAACCCGGCGTTCCAATTGTTGAGCAATGTATTCCGCAATTAGGTAGGCATCAGCATCAACTCGTTGAACTTCAACTACGTTGATCCGAATTTGGCGATTACCACCTAACACTCCTTGGAGTCCGGTACGTAAGGATTCAATACCTTGTCCACCACGACCCACTACTACGCCTGGCCTAGCTGTACGTACTTCTAAGTCAATTTGGTCGGCTTTGCGCTCAATCCGCACTTCGGAAATTCCGGCGTTGTTTTGAGCCTGTCTACCCAGCTTTTGTTCTATGTATTGACGGAGTTTGTAGTCTTCTTGTAAAAGTTCTGGATAGCGGTCAGGAACAGCAAACCAACGGGATTGATGTTCATGTGTAATACCCAGGCGAAAACCAACTGGATGAATCTTCTGTCCCACGAATGCTTCCTCTAAGATTTCTTACTTTACGTAATTTATTCGTGTAAGCGTGCTTATTTTTCTGGTGCGGCTCCAACGGCCACAGTAATATGACACGTCGGCTTGCGAATTTGGTAAGCTCGACCTTGCGCTCTTGGTTGGAACCGCTTCAACGGTGGCCCTTGATCGGCATAAGCCTGAGTAATCACTAGTTGAGTCCGATCTAACCCAGCGTTGTGTTCAGCATTAGCAGCAGCGCTTCTGAGAACCTTCAATATGGGTTCAGTGGCGCGATAGGGCATGAATTCCAAGATGATTAGCGCTTCTCGGTACGAGCGCCCCCGGATTTGATCGAGTACCCGACGCACTTTGTAAGCCGAGATGCGGATAAAACGAGCGATCGCTTTTACTTCAGTAGTATTAGTAGCCATAATTTTCTCCAATTTTGTCATTTGTCATTTGTCATTTGTCACTTGTCTTTAGCTAATGACTAATGACTAATAACTAATGACTACCTACCCGCTTTTTTGTCGCTTTTTCCATGACCCCTGTAGGTGCGTGTTGGGGCAAATTCACCCAATTTGTGTCCTACCATCTGTTCATTTACAAAAACTGGAACGTGTTGGCGTCCGTTGTGAACAGCTATGGTATGACCTACCATTAGAGGCAAAATTGTTGAAGCTCTTGACCAAGTTTTAATAACTTCTTTTCTGTTATTCTCGTTGAGCTTTTCAATTTTCTTTAAGAGATGATCCGCAACGAAAGGACCTTTTTTTAGAGAACGACCCATAGTTCAATTTTGGATTTTGGATTTAGGAATTAGGAGTGAGAAGTGAGGAGTGAGGAGTGAGGAATTAGGAGTTAGATTTTACTCTCAACTTATAATTCTTAACTCATAACTCTTAACTCCTAACTCTTTAAGACTCACGGCCACCGCGACCGCGTTTAGAAGACTTACGGCGACGACGCACAATGAATTTGCTGCTAAGTTTCTTGCGATTGCGTGTCTTCGCGCCCAATGTGGGTTTACCCCAAGGTGTAACAGGTCCTGATCTACCGATAGGAGCCCTACCCTCACCACCACCATGTGGGTGATCCACTGGGTTCATGACGCTACCTCTAACCTTCGGACGGCGACCTTTCCAGCGATTGCGTCCTGCTTTACCTGCACTCAGGTTTCTCGCATCGGTGTTGCCCACTTGCCCAATGGTGGCGTAGCAATCACGCCGAATTAAGCGGACTTCTCCCGAAGGCAACTTGAGAGTTACATAATCACCTTCTTTTGCCACCACTTGAGCGCTAGCACCAGCAGCACGCACGATTTGACCACCTTTGCCAGGAGTCATTTCTACGTTGTGAACACTAGTACCCAAGGGAATCCTCGATAGAGGTAAAGCATTACCATCTTCAAAGGGAGATTCGGGGCCAGAAATAATTATTGTTCCAACTTTTAATCCGTTGGGATGAAGGATGTACCGTTTTTCGCCATCTTGGTAATACAAAAGGGCAATTCGGGCATTGCGGTTAGGATCGTATTCAATTGCTGCAACTTTGGCAGGAATATTATGTTTATCCCTTTTAAAATCGATGATCCGGTAAAGTTGTTTGTGTCCGCCACCCCGACGACGACTGGTAATCCGCCCTGTATTATTCCGACCTTTGGCACGATGCTTTGAGGTCGTTAGGGATTTTTCTGGCTCAGTTTTTGTGATTTCCGCAAAGTCAGAAACTGTAACTTGGCGAGTGCTGGGGGTATAAGGGCGATAAGAACGAGTACCCATAATCTATTTTGGATTTTGGATTTTGATTTACTTAATTTCGGATTTTGAATTTTGGATTTAATGAGTGTTTAACTAATTGCGACCATCTTTGGTATTTATTCAGTAAACTTCTCAATCTAAAATCTAAAATCTAAAATTCCTAGACTTCTGGGAATAGAACTTGTCTAATCTTGTCTTCATCCCCAGGTGCGACTGTAACAATGGCTCGCTTATATTGGGGCTTGTAACCGATAAATTTACCAACGCGCCGCTTTTTACGTGGTGGTAAGTTAGTGTTGACTTTTACAACCTTGACCTGAAATAAGTCTTCGATCGCAGCCTTGATTTCTGGCTTGGATGCCTTTGGAATTACTTCAAAGGTGTACTTATTTTGCTCCATCAAGATAGTCGCCTTCTCGGTGACTATTGGGCGACGTACTAAGTCGGCAAGATCGCGGGGGTCAAAGCTAGGCACTGTAGACCTCCTGAATTTTTTCTAGGGCTGATGCCGTAACTACAATTTTGTCAGCGTGCAGTAAATCAAAAACATTTAACTGGTCGGCTGCAATTAGTTTTAAATTTTCAATGTTGCGGGCTGACAAATAAACATTATCTGTATCCGCAATTGCAGACAAAATTAACAGTGCCTTGCTTTCTGGTACTACTCCCCAACGGGCAAGGGCTGCTACTAATTCTTTAGTTTTGGGGCGAGATAGCTCGGTGCTAAATTCTTCTACTACGATTAAGTCTTCAATACGACCGACAAATGCTGTCCGCAGTGCTAAACGTCGCTCTTTGCGGTTCAACTTCAGGTCGAAATCTCTAGGCTTTGGCCCAAAGATCACACCACCACCACGCCACAATGGTGAACGAATAGACCCTGCACGAGCGCGACCAGTACCTTTTTGCCGCCAAGGTTTACGGCCACCACCTCTGACTTCAGCACGAGTTTTTGTACTGGCATTTCCTTGACGAGCATTAGTCAATTGCCGTACCAAGGCACGATGCACGATATGAGACGCTGTTTCTTCTTTGGCAACGCGCAACTCGAAGGTCGTCTCACCGACCTGTTCTCCTTGCCAATTTTTAACTACGCTTTCAACCATTTTTGTTATTTGTCCTTTGTCATTTGTCATTTGTCATTTGTCTTTTGCCATTTGTCCTTAGCCAATGACTAACGACTAATGACTCTTGACTAATAATGACTTTTGACTATCCCACTACTTTTGCAGGTACAACACTTACTAGAGCGCCTGGTTTACCAGGAATGGCTCCCTTGATTAGCAATAAATTGCGTTCTGCATCAACTCGCACTATGGTCAGCTTACGGATTGTGATGCGTTTACCACCTAAACGCCCTGCCATCCGTTTACCTGGATAGACACGACCTGGTGTTGTACCAGCACCAATAGAACCTGGCGCTCTGTGGTTTTTGGAACCGTGTGACATGGGCCCACGACCAAAGTTGTTGCGCTTCTGGTTTCCTGCAAAACCGCGACCGATGCTTGTGCCGACTACATCGACAATTTGACCCGCACTAAAAATATCTGCTTTAATCTGTTGACCTAAAGCATAATCACTAGAACTATCAGTGTGATATTCATTTAGGTGACGCAATGCTGGGGCAGATGATTTAGCCAAATGACCCAGTAGTGGTCTGTTTAGTGCCTTTGGTTTAACTTCGCCAAAACCAACTTGAATGGCAAAGTAACCGTCGGTTTGTTTCGTTTTCACTTGTGTAACAGTGCATGGCCCTGCTTGAATGACAGTCACAGGAATGGCTACTCCTGCTTCGTCAAATATTTGGGTCATGCCCAGCTTGGTGCCGAGAATACCTACAGACACAGTAACTGGTTCTCCTTTCTACTTGCTGACCTTGGAATTGGACTCTAGAGGACACGCTTTGTACGCATCAGTTTAGGCTGAGTTAGCCTGCGAAATTTGGAATGGTTTCTGTAAACCAGTCCAAATACTTTGGGACACAACAAACCGTGTCCGTACTGCTTGGTGAATCTGTTTAGCTTCACTCAATAGATCACCAGAACAGCTACAATTCTCTTCCGTTTGGGAAGGAGTAACTTCTGGAATCAATGCAAGGCGCTACAGCTTTAAGCTGTGTGCAGCAATGCTTTCGTCCAAGCAATTGCTCTGGCACTTTCTCGAAGCAGCGCTGTCGGCGGGTTTTCCGATTTGTGTACGTGCTAATGACGGTTTCCCGGAGATTGGCTACTGCCCTGTTGCAGTTGGACTTAAGCGGTGTTTACCGCCCAGTATCCATTAACTGAGACTGACGTAATGCCATGAAACCAACATTGCTGCTCAGTTTTACTTCCTTAAATACCTTAAACCATTGTTTAAGATTTCGCCTGCTTTTTCAGAGGCACGGGAGCAAATTCACTCTGAAGCTTAGGATTGGCTTTGATTGTTCATCCATAAGTTCCAATGTTGACCTGAAAGCTTTCTTAGTTTACCAGTCTATGATCAATCTGAGTTAGATTATCCAATTTGGATTGAGTTATCAGCTTTTGATGCTAACACTATCTCAAAATGACAGTAAGAAGGGAGTGTAATTTGCGTCTTTGGTCACAATCTAATAATATAAATTATTTATTTATGTTTGTCTAGTAATTTATAGAGTTATTTTTGGGGAGTGGGGAATGAGGGAGCAGGGGAGGCAAAGGGACAAGGGGACAAGAGGTGAGAACTTGAAACAAATCTTTCCCCTTGTCCCCAATTCTCCTCGTCCCCAAGTCCTCTTACCCATGCGCCATGCCCAATGCCCAATTCCCAAAAAAATGCTTTTAATCTATCGGTTCTGGGTAAATAATAGAGATATCTAAGTGGGATAAGACGAAAATCTATGGCACTAATTACCACTGGCAATGGTTTAATCCGCGATTTGGAAAAATTTGGCGCTCTTGGGGTGTATGTACCTCTGGAAGGGGGTTATGAAGGTCGATATCAGCGCCGACTACGCGCAGCTGGCTATACTACCCTCCACATTACCGCCAAGGGACTAGGTGATATAGCTGCGTATCTCACAAGAATTCATGGAGTCAGACCTCCTCATCTTGGTAAAAAAAGCACTGGTAGTGGTGCAGCAGTAGGTCATGTATACTATTTGCCACCAATTATCAGTTCTCATCTAGAACAGCTACCACCAAAGTCTAAGGGGCTGGTGTTGTGGATTATTGAAGGGCATATTCTTTCTAATGAGGAACTTGAGTATTTAACGAATTTGCCTCAGCTTGAACCACGAGTAAGAGTAGTCATTGAGAGAGGTGGCGATCGCGCCTTCCGTTGGACTTCTCTAGAAAAAACTCTGTTAGCTAGTTAGTCTTTTGTCATTAGTCATTAGTCATTAGTCATTTGCTCATGACTAATGACTCAATCCAATCAGCATACACCCCTCCGATTTTTATTCCTGGAGGGGATTTTATTGCTTTAACAAGTGGTAGGGGTTTAAGTCAAGAGCTTCTATCAAGCAGCGCGTGAAAGTGTCGGGGTCTAAATCCCCGTCACAAAACGTAATTGTGAATTGCGAATTGCAAATTGCAAATTGTTTTAATGACACCTTGCGATCGCCTAATCTATAACTAGCAACTTGGGTTCATACGAAAAATTCGTCTAGAAAATTTATAAGCACAGGTTTCCTTTGCTCAGACCTTTCGCAAAATTACAAACAAAAAGCTAGATAATTCAAGCACTATCACTGCATCGGTTGTGTAAATTGAATCAAGACTATCTGAATAGATATCAAAAATATGCTAGAATACCTAAATAAAATATAGAACTTAAAGACAGTTACTCTGTGATTTCGATGTGAAGCAGCACAAAGGTAATAACAATTCCTTAACCGACAAATAAATAAAAATATTCACCAATTCTTCAAGATGGAAAAAATAACCGACAAGGTTGAGATTCTGTCCAGTTATCTAGATAAGTTCTTATTTTTATCATTTAAGAAGAATACTGGACAAAAAGTCGCAGACAATTACAGTTAAGAATAGGCATACTGAAAGAGGGAGAAAAGTTTAAACCACTCCCTTCCAAATCGGCGTGAAGGTGATTAAGCAACAATGAGACGTAAACCCACTGGTAAATCGGCTACTACCTCTAAACCCTCTATTTTCCAATCCCCAATGTTTAACCTCTTCACCATCGCAATTATGGGAGGAGTGTTGATTTTGGGAATTGGTATTGGCATTGCTTTTAGTTCTACAGCCACGTTGGCGCCATCAAATGTGGCTTCTCGTGAATTCATTGATTTGAAAGCACCTAACCCTGAAATTTGCGTGCAGTACGGAGCCAGCGCGATGGTGATGGACGCTAGACTGTTCGTCACTCTCAACCCCTTCAATGTCTATGTTGCCCAGCCGAGTATGCGTCCTGGATGTGTGATCCGACAAAATAACTGGGCGCTTTTAGAGCAACGTAAGCTGGTGACATCTGATCAGGTAAGAGATTGTAAAAACCGCCTGAATACCTTTGGCTTTACAGGTAACTTGGACAGTGACAAACCTGATATTAGGTGTATATATCAGAATGAAGCTGCTCAAAACTTCTTTACGGCTCAACCAGGAGCAGTTGGAACACCTCAAGAAACTGACAGATTTTAGAATTGGGAATGGGGCATTGGTTATAACTCTCCTTCCCCTGCTCCCCCTACTCCCTCATCCCCCCACAGACGCGATTAATCGCGTCTCTACCCACTCCCTACCTATTTTTAGGAAGGGGTTGACCAAACTCGATTACCTGGGGATTGGGAACATTGGGAATGTTTGGAACTGGAAATTGTGACATACCGAAAGAAGGAATGCTATTCAAGTTACCGGGTTTATTTGGGAAAGACGGAGGGGGAAGAATTAAAGCAGGTTGTTGAGAGGATGTATTAGGAGTTAGGGGAGGTACAGTGACAAAAGGCTGCCCTGAGCTATTAGTAATTGTTGAGGGCAGGTTATTTGATATAGGCGGAACTGTGAGTAAGGGTGCTTTTAGATTATTAGTGGTTACGGGTAGGTTAGTAGGCGGCTTTTTGGGTGTTTGAGGTTGTTTCTTGGGTGAAGGTGGGGAGTTCGCTGGTTTCACGGCAGTAGTTTTACCAGAAATAACCGAACGTAATACCCAGCGAGTGAAGTTTTTTCGGGAAACGGGTTGCAGTTGTATCTGTTTGGGATTTAAAACAGTCCCTGGTGCTAAATCTAGGACAATGCGTGTATCATTTGCATTCAGTTGAGAAACGCGAATGCTTTTGATTGATCCAGAATAATTTTGTTGTGTGGTAACTTTGCCCAACTTAGTATTCGGTATATCTACAACCAGACGAGAGGGTTGTGCCAGGTAGAAATAACGGGGGGTTGTGCCTGCTGAGAGGGTGATTTCGAGTTGCTGTGTTTTTGGGGAAAAACGCCAATTTTCTAGCTTTGCCACTGGTGTAGCAGCAGTAGTGCAAGTTTCGAGGGCGATCGCTGCATAAAAACTTAATATACTGATGCTAAATAGCTGCTTGCGCCATTGGCAAAATTGCCTAGTCTTTACCTGATTCATTCTTTTTATCTGCTCCATAAAACACATACAATGCGCTCACAATCCCAAAGACGCGATGAATCCTGTAGAGGCGATGAATCCTGTAGACGCGATGAATACTGTAGACGCGATGAATCCTGTAGACGCGATGAATACTGTAGACGCGATGAATCGCGTCTCTACAAAGGCGATGAATCGCGTTTTTATCCACTTCCCAATTCAATTAGCTTTTTCGGACACAGCAGTAAATTTCAGAGTTTGTGGAACGCCCTTTACGGTTAATTGACCTGTCATATTAGCTTTATCCACAAGTTGCATTTGAATTGTAACTGCGGTTAGAGGATCATTTTGGGGGTGAGGAATATTACAAATTGGGGGTGAGGAATATTACAAAGGATTGATTTACCAACTTTTCCAGATAAATTTAATTGTTGATTTCGGAAGATGCCTGCCAGAGAGTGCTTTTCGTCAGTGTCGGCGTTAGGGTTTGCCCGTAATACAGAGGCATTTAAGTAAATACCCGATTGCTGAATGTTTAACTTTAGAGTATCCGATTTTTCCCAATTAGGCAAATTCTCTGACAAGGTTAGACGATACCGACCGTTAATTGCAGGAGGAGCCTTGAGATTGTTTTCCCCGTAAACGGTTACAGTTTTAAACAACACTAGCACTGAACTTATTGCTACTCCGTAAAAAATTAAAGATTTGAGGTTGAAATGATTCATGAATTTCAACTCCTCAATGTTGGCTCTTGACTACTAACTTCAGGAAGTATAGAGGCAAGGTGAGCGGTGACTTGGCTGTAACGGCGGGTAATCAGCAAGGAAGAACGACTGGAAACAAGGAAACTGCTACATCGGGAGCAACTAAACCAAATAAAGATGGGCCGAGCATAATTCCGGCGACAATCTCACCAATTACTAGCGGTTGCTTATCCCTCTTCTGTCACTCTCCGGGAGAGCGATCGCTAGAAGCCTCATGAGGCAATCAATACAAGCTATACTATAAAATTAACTATCTGGTTTCTTTAAGAGAATTCTTTAAAAGACTGGAAAATATCAAGCTTGTTAGATACAGCCAAGGTTAATTTGTGCTTTGTTGTAATGTCAATTATTGTTATACTTAAATATGCTTTAGCGCCTCTTCATACAGAATCGGTATAACAAGCGGACACGATATCACAACCACTCACCACCCCGGAAACGCCAACGGGGAAAGATAATTCGCATCAGGCTTTGTGAACTAATAAAAACCGCTAGCCACACGACGGTATAGTGCAATAAAAAAACTGCTAACGGTAGTTCTTCTTTAGGTAAAGGTATTGGTAAAAAGCCAAATAGTTTTACTCCGCAGAACACAAAGACTAATTCCCATATACCAGCTAAGAGTTGATAGGCTGCGGGCCAATCCCGATCCCATCGGAATTTTTGGAGATAGTTATAAAGCATATCCCAACCTAAGCCAAAGAACGCGACATAACCAAGTATCCAAAAATAAACCGAGTTAGGACTAGAACCAATCCAACCCATTGCAAAAGGCAAAGATACAAGTACGCCCACCGTTGCAAGTAATAATAATCGAGTTTGCCAACGACCAAATAATGTTGGTGTCATAGAAGTTAGGAGTTAGGAGAGACGCGATTAATCGCGTCTGTACAGGAGTATTGAGTAGAGACGCGATTAATCGCGTCTGTTAAGAGTGCTGAATAAAAAATAGGGAAAAGATGGATTTAAAAATTCAGCACTATTGTAGTGCTTTTTGCAAGGATGGGAGATACGAGAATATTAGATTAGCTCCAAAGCACCAACACATATATATTATTACGATCGCTCAAGCTGGTAATCAAATTTAGAATGGTAAGTTGCTATAGCATCCCAATTGATCACATCTTCTAGCAAAGCTTGATAACCTAGTGTATTGGGATGTAGACCATCTTCACTCAAGCGTTTAAGCCGCCAATTTTCACCACGTTCCATCCATTGCTCAAAAATATCTAAATAGGGAATCTGCCGTTTAGTACAAGCAATGCGAGTTGCTTCTTTGTAGCGATACTGATCGGTATGATTATAGTAAAAACAATCTAAAAATGGCATCTTGGCTTCATCCACTGGCACCATGCCCACAAATAACACAGGACATAGTTGCTGTGCTAAATCTAAAAGAGTTGCAATTTCCTTTTCAAACAATGCAAAATCTGTGTAACTTCGGCCATCGGGACGCGCCAACCGCGCTGAGTCATTTACGCCTACTGATAAAATAATCAAGTCAGGAACACGGTTTCGTAGTTCACCCCGGTGGCGGAATTCAACTTCTAGCCTTTGGGCTACTTGTTGCGTGCGATCGCCTCTTACGCCTAAATTATAAAGAACATGACCCGCACTATCCGGCAACATCCACCATCGCCGTAGTTGCTCAATCCAGCCTCCTTTTTCCGGGTCGCCGAATCCATAAATTAAGCTGTCCCCCAGTGCGACAATCTTCATGGGCTGAAAGTGATTTGGTGGTACAGACAGCTGCATTGAGGAAGAAGCTACAAATGTGTGCATTTAACAACTATATTTTATATCTTTACAAGATTCTATACATTTCTATACCATAGATGGCTATCTTTAGTGTCCAAGCATATATGGGGTTTCTACTTGTTGATATGGTTGCAAAGTTAATATTGCCGCAGTTGAGCCTCAGAAGGTCAATGTCGAGCCTCTGAGGGTGAAAGTTGAGCCTCAGAAGGTCAATGTCGAGCCTCAGAAGGTCAACGTTGAGCCTCAGAAGGTGAAAGTCGAGCCTCTGAGGGTGAAAGTTGAGCCTCAGAAGGTCAAAGTTGAGCCTCAGAAGGTCAACGTTGAGCCTCAGAAGGTGAAAGTTGAGCCTCTGAGGGTGAAAGTTGAGCCTCAGAAGGTGAAAGTTGAGCCTCGGAAGGTCAAAGTCGAGCTTTGGAACTCGAAATAGCTAGGCAATATCTACGAAGGGCTACGTCTACGCGCTTTGGCAATGAGTTTGAGAATCGAACCGCAGAGGCGCAGTATTTCGACTTCGCTCAATAACCGGGCGCGGAGGAAGAGTTTGAGAGGGTGTGTTGGTGCAGCTTATTAAAGGTATCGCTATTTGTGTGTCTTTGCTTAATTTTGTCATCTGTCGTTAGGATATGTTACAGGTGTAAAAATTATTTCTACTGTTAGCAAAGATGAATATTGACCCTGTAGTTAATGCACTTAAAAGTATTGCTAAACCTGCGGCTTCTCTAGTTATTAATCAAGCTCAACGCAATGAAACTGTAGTTAGAACTTTAAAAAAATTCAATTTTGACCCAGTACAACCGCCTAAAGATGTTGATGGTGTTTATGTTTATTCTTTAATTGAGTATGGTGTGGATAAGCAGGAAGTACTGCTGAATCTTTTTCGAGAAAGAGAAATTAAAAATGCTTTTTGGAGTGCTTATACTTCAAAGGATCCTTTGGGTTTCTACAAGGTAGTAGAAAAGTTTTTGCAGGGGAAAGATTCAGAATTTGATATCCGATTGATGAGAATTGAACTGCGAGCAGAGTTAGAGGAGTTTGGGGAAATATTTATTAAGGTTGCTAAAAGAAGTAAATCAACAGAGTTTGAACCTTTCCCTGAATGGAATTTAGATGAGTATCCAACAGAATTTAAGTCATTAATTAAAGAAAAAATTCGCTCGTTTTGTGGTCGTCAGTTTGTTTTTGACGCATTTAAGCAATTTTGCAATAAAAATCGCAGTGGTTATTTTACAGTAGTGGGTGATGCGGGGATGGGGAAGAGTACCATTGCTGCTAAATATGTCTGGGATCATAAATCACCATGCTATTTTAATATTCGCCAAACTAGTAGCAATCGAACGGAGCTATTTCTTGAAAGTATTCGCAAGCAATTAAGTAAGCGTTACCAGTTGCAGAATGTCGAGAAGGCTAATTTAGCTGATTTACTAGAACAAGTTAGTAAGAAAATTCCTGTTAGTGAACGTCTGGTAATTGTAGTTGATGCTTTGGATGAAGTGGAGCAAGAAGCTGGGGGTAATCTTTTAGATTTACCAACGGCGCTACCAGAACGTGTCTATTTTATGCTGACTAGACGACCATATACTATAGATAAAAAACGCTTGTCTGCACCAGATGTGACGATGGAGGAGCTAGATTTAAGGGCAAATGACTATGTTAATTTGAGCCGTGAAGATATCAAACAGTATATTAGGTTCTTTTTGAATTACGATGAAGACCATCATAAGGCACTTAGACGATGGATTAAAGACGGCAAAATTGATGATAATGATTTTGTTGAGCAGGTAGCAACCAAGAGTGAAAATAATTTTATGTACCTGCGCTATGTCTTGCCAGGAATTGCTAAAGGTGACTATAAAGACCTGAAGTTAATGCAATTACCCAATGGTCTTCAGGACTATTATCAAGTTCATTGGGGACGTATGGGGATGGATGCAAAGCCCCAAGAAGTAAAAGTATTTATCCTGTTTATTTTAGTGGAGATTGGCACACCAATTACCTGGAAGATGATAGCAGATATTGCCAAACAGGATGAAGATGATGTGCAATCAGTTTTAGAAGAGTGGGTTGAATATTTGAAGCAGCAGGATATCAAAGGAGAAATCTGCTATAGCATTTATCACGCTAGTTTTTTAGACTTTTTGAAAGCAAAACGGGTTTTGGATTCCAAACGGAAGCTATTTCAAGAGGTTAATCAACGCATTGCAGACTACCTTATCGGGAAGATGGCGTGAAATGGGAGAATTTGCTGACAAATTAGCGGCACAAAATCCTGCCTTTCAACGTGCTTACTTGGGTAGTTTAGCGCCAAGCTTGGTAAAGTCGGGAAATTTAGAAAAGTATTACAAAACTCTGACTGATTTTGATTTCATCACTGCCAAGATTAACTATCCTGAGTTTGGGGTGCAGCCGCTAATTGACGATTATGATTTGATTGATGGTGAAGAGACATTAAATTACTCAGAATATAACTCTGAAAAAGTCAAAAGTCTCAAATTGGTTCAAGGAGCATTAAGACTGTCAGCACATATTTTAGTAACAGATAAGCAACAATTAGCGAGTCAATTGCACGGACGGTTACTAAATCAGAAAATGCCAGAGGAAATTCAGGCATTATTGGTACAAATAAGGCAAAGGACAACTACCCCTTGGCTGTGTACCTTAACCCCTAGCTTAACCCCATCAGGAGGACGCTTACTCCGCACCCTCAATGGTCATAGTAGCTCGGTAAATGCCGTCGCCGTCACCCCCAATGGGCAACAAGTGATTTCCGCATCTGATGATAACACCCTGAAAGTCTGGAATCTGGCAACAGGGGAGGAACAATTCACCCTCAATGGTCATAGTAACTCGGTAAATGCCGTCGCCGTCACCCCCAATGGGCAACAGGTGATTTCCGCATCTGATGATAACACCCTGAAAGTCTGGAATCTGGCAACAGGGGAGGAACAATTCACCCTCAATGGTCATAGTAACTCGGTAAATGCCGTCGCCGTCACCCCCAATGGGCAACAGGTGATTTCTGCCTCTTATGACAACACCCTGAAAGTCTGGAATCTGGCAACAGGGGAGGAACAATTCACCCTCAAAGGTCATAGTTACTCGGTAAATGCCGTCGCCGTCACCCCCAATGGGCAACAGGTGATTTCTGGATCAATTGACTCTCTAAAAGTCTGGAATCTGGCAACAGGGGAGGAACAATTCACCCTCAAAGGTCATAGTAATTCTGTAAATGCTGTCGCTGTCACTCCCAATGGGCAGCAGGTGATTTCCGCATCTGATGACAGCACCCTCAAAGTCTGGAATCTGGCAACAGGGGAGGAATTATTCACCCTCAAAGGTCATAGTTACTCGGTAAAAGCCGTCGCCGTCACCCCCAATGGGCAGCAGGTGATTTCTGCATCCAATGACAAGACTCTCAAGGTCTGGAATCTGGCAACAGGGGGGGAACAATTCACCCTCATTGGGCATAATTCTTATGTGAATGCAGTCGCGATCATTCCCAATGTACAGCAGGTGATTTCCGCATCCAATGACAAGACTCTCAAGGTCTGGAATTTAGCAACTGGGGAGCAACAATTCACTCTCACTGAGCATAATTCTTCAGTAAATGCAATTGCTGTCACTGCCAATGGTCAGCGGGTAATTTCTGCATCCGATGACAAGACCCTCAAAATCTGGCATTTAGCAACAGGTTTAGAACTATTTTCTCTAAGAGGTCATCGTACCTCAGTACGTGCTGTGGCTGTTACCCCTGATGGCAAACAGGTGATTTCTGGTTCAGTGGACAATACTCTTAAAATCTGGAATCGTCTAACAGGTCAGGAACTTGCTACCCTTACTGGTCATTTTGCTTCAGTAAATACAGTAGCTGTTACCCCTGATGGCAAACAGGTGATTTCTGGTTCAGTGGACAATACTCTTAAAATCTGGAATCGTTTAACAGGTCAGGAACTTGCTACCCTGACTGGTCATAATTTTTCAGTAAATGCAGTCGCAGTCACCCCCAATGGGCAACAGGTGATTTCCGCATCTGATGACAACACCCTGAAAGTCTGGAATCTGGAAACAGGGGAGGCACTATTCACCCTCAATGGTCATAATTTTTCAGTAAATGCAGTCGCAGTCACCCCCAATGGGCAACAGGTGATTTCTGCCTCCCGTGACAACACCCTGAAAGTCTGGAATCTAGTAACAGGGGAGGAACTATTCACCCTCAAAGGTCATCGTGACTCAGTAAATGCCGTTGCCGTCACCCCCAATGGGCAACAGATGATTTCTGCCTCCTCTGACAACACCCTGAAAGTCTGGAATCTGGCAACAGGGGAGGTCATTGCCACCTTCATAGGGGAAAGTTCCATTAATTGCTGTGCAGTTACACCCGATCGCATGACAATTGTGGCAGGAGAACAATCGGGTAGAGTGCATTTTTTGCGCCTTGAAGGGATGAGAGAGGAATCAAAGGAGAAGTAATTTTATCTGCCAAGGATTTCATTGACGGTAATATTCACATCGCTTAAGGCTTTAATTGATAAACTTTGACCGCCAGCGAACTTTTGCATAAGCTGATATCCTGCGGCTGTTGATTGTTGATAAACTTCCACAATTTGCTCGTTAATATCTACTAACCAAACTTCAATTATGTTTGCTTCTGCATATAAAGGAATTTTCTCTTCCCGGTCATACATCACAGTCGAATCAGATACTTCAATTAATAAAAAAATATCCTGGGGTTGGGGGTGTGCAGTGGCGTAAAAATCATCACGGGGTTTGAGTAATGCTACATCTGGCTGAGGTTGTGAGTTATTGTTTAATGCAACTGGATTTTGAGCCGCAACTATGACGCGCTTACCTAACAACTGCACCAACAGATTAATCAGGCGATTTACACAAGCCGCGTGTTTTGTCCCAATAGGCGACATCTCTATAATCTCTCCCCGTATCAATTCCACTCGGTCATCTTCTGTGAGAATCCCCGACTCAAGCATTTTCTGATATTGCTCAACCGTGAATTTTCGTCTTAATAACTGCACAGTCATGATACCCCCAGTCTTGCCTTATCTTTTAATTATTCTCCAAAATAGAGAATGGGGATAAATATTCTAGCGAATGGTGGCGATATTTTTTCTTTTCCACTAGCTCAGAACTTCTACTTTTCTCCTAATTCAACATAATATTAAGCAAATAGGAGTCTTCCATGAAAACAGTACCAATCCAATTACCATCAACGGTATTCTCGGCACTCCGCAAGAACCCTGAAGAATTCGTTCAAGAAATGCGAATCGCTGCCGCAGTAAAATGGTATGAGTTAGGCGAAATATCTCAAGCAAAAGCAGCAGAAGTGGCTGGACTAACACGCGCAGAGTTTATTAATGCTTTATCGCGTTACCGAGTTGATTTTATGCAATATACTCCAGAAGAACTAGCCCAAGAAATCGCAAATGTCGATTAAGCACATTATTATCAACTCTTCACCTCTGATTGTGCTGTTTAAAAGTAAACAAGCAGAATTACTCCCACAACTATTCAAAGAAATCATAGTTCCAGAAGGTGTTTTTACAGAAGTTACCTCAGCAGGAGAAGATGATGCGGCATCAAGACAATTACCCAGCGTTTCTTGGATACAAGTAGTGAAAATTACGGCTGTAACTCCTGAAGTTGCTGCTTGGGATTTGGGTTTAGGAGAGTCACAAGTATTAAGTCTAGCTTTGGAAACTTTAGATTGTGCAGCCATTGTTGATGATAGAGCCGCAAGGCGTTGCGGTCAATCGCTGGGCATTACTACTATTGGCACAGGAGGCTTACTAGTACTAGCAAAACGACGCGGCATAATTTTAAGCGTATCTCCCGGAATTCAAGCTTTACGTGATGCAGGTTTATGGTTATCTGATACTTTAGTGAATTTGCTTAAACAACAGGCTGGAGAATAGGTACAAAAATAACTATGAATTCACCACCCAGACCACCCACTACTAATCATCTCAGAGGACATCCAAGGGAATTTAAGCAAATCATTCAAGAAAAAAGCCAAAACTTTGTCGGTCGTGAATTTGTCTTCACGGCTATTAATAACTTTCTCGACCGCGATCGCCACGGTTACTTCACTATCATTGGCGCACCCGGTAGCGGTAAAAGTGCCATCCTCGCCAAATATGTGACAAACAATCCTCAAGTTATTTATTACAATGCCGAACTTGAGGGTAAAAATCGTGCTGACGAATTTCTCATAAATATCTGCACGCAACTCATTAATCAATACTCGCTTAATTACACCTCTCTCCCAGATAACGCCACAGAGGGAAGTTGGTTTTTCTCTAGTCTTCTCCAGCAAATCAGCGATGAGTTAGAACCTCATCAAAAACTGATAATTGCCATTGATGGGTTGAATTGCATTGACCGCAACAGCCAACCACCCAGTACAAATCTGTTTTATCTCCCCCGCTATCTCCCGGATAAAGTCTATTTCCTCCTCACTCGTAGACCTTTCTTGCGCGAGAAGTCGGGTTTATTAATTGAAACACCGTCGCAAAGTCTTGATTTAGCAGATTATCCAGAAGAAAATCGGCGGGATATTCAAGCATATATTCAAAATTACCTAACCCCCCTAACCCCCCTTCCCTACGAGGGAAGGGGGGGACAAGATTACTCCCCTCCCCTTGTAGGGGAGGGGTTGGGGGAGAGGTCAAGTCTTAAATCTTGGCTGAGTAATCACCAGATTAATGAGCAAGAATTCTGCGATCGCATCACCACTTTGAGCGAAGATAATTTTATGTATGTTAGCCAGATCATAGATGCGATCGCAGAAAATTTCTACCCGGAATCTTTCGAGTCCAATCAACTCCCGCCTGGTTTAGAAGCATATTATCAGCAGCATTTACACAAAATGTTTCCACCCGAACAAGACACGGAACATAGCACAGATGTGTTAAATGTCTTAATACAGCAGCAAAAAGCAATATCAGTGGAAGCTTTGGCGCAGACCACCGCAGCGATCGCACAAATCATTGATACTGATGAGTATGAAGTCGAAGAAGTGCTAGAAAATTGGCTAGAGTTCTTACAACAACAAAAAATCGCCTCAGAAACCCATTACAGTCTCTATCATTCCAACTTTCGAGACTGGCTAGGTAAACAAGCATTTAAAACCTTCTGAAAACTTTTATAACTCTCTCGGTTAGTAAAGAGAATTAAGATATTAATAATGGAGCTAAGCGGATTCGAACCGCTGACCCCCTCAATGCCATTGAGGTGCGCTACCAACTGCGCTATAACCCCTTATAATCCATTATACATATTCACTTAATTATTGGTACTTTGTCAAGCTTTTTGTGAAAAATAAATTTTTAATATCTCCTCAACCACTGGGCAATTACAACGAAACTTGCAACAAATAGGTCATACAGTGCCCCATCAAAAAGTAAACTACTAACATGGCAGCAGCAGCCAGAGCAACTAATGTACCAGCCAACATGAGAGAAAATTCTTTACTCTCGTAGGCTTTTTCCATTAAGTGCAGTGACCACGCCACCAGGGCGACATCAAAAAGTAAAATAGGAAGCAACATATTTTTTAATAATTGTTAATACTTGTAAAATAATATTAACACCCTTTTCAGGAAGTGTGCCCAACCTTAGATAGATGTCAATAAGTAGTAAATTGTGGTTCAAGATAATATTCTTACTGGCACGTTGCGATCGCGCAAGTAATTTTTGATTTCTGCTACGCTTAATTGTCCGTAATGTAACAGAGATGCGAGTAATGCTGCTTCAGCTTTGCCTTGGGTTAGGGCTGTGTAGATATGTTCACAATTACCTGCACCACCTGAAGCAATAACTGGAATTTCTACAGCATTGGCAATTGCCCGTGTGATCTCAATGTCATACCCAGCTTGGGTTCCATCAGCATCCATACTTGTTACTAGCAGTTCACCGGCCCCCCGTTTTTCAACTTCTTGTGCCCACAGTAGAGCATCTAAGCCTGTATTTTCCCTGCCACCCCGCACATACACATCCCAACCTGGATTCTCCGGGTTATTTCTGCGTCTGGCATCAATTGCAACAACTATGCACTGATTACCAAAGCGATCGCTGGCCCGATTAATCAACTCTGGATCACGCACCGCCGCAGAATTAATACTAACCTTATCTGCGCCCGCTCGTAACAAAGCTTTAACATTTTCTAAGGATTGAATGCCACCACCCACAGTCAATGGAATAAAGACCTGTTCAGCAGTTCGGTAGACTACATCTAAAATTGTAGCTCGGTCTTCATGAGTAGCTGTAATATCCAGAAATACTAACTCATCAGCACCGGCTTCGTTGTAAACCTTGGCCAGTTCTACCGGATCGCCTGCATCTTGGAGATTAACAAAGTTAACTCCTTTTACAACCCGTCCCGCCTTTACATCTAAGCACGGTAAGATTCTTTTAGATAACATAATAACTTTTGTACTTCTGGGTAATTGACCGGAATTTAAATTTTAAATTGGCGCGGGTATTCTCAAACTAAAATTTTCACGGGTATTGGGCAAAGAGAGTGTTGAGTTAGGAGTTAGGAGTTAGGAGTTATTTATTCTCCCCCTAATCCCCAGTCCCCAGTCCCCAGTCCCCAGTCCCCAGTCCCCAGTCCCCAGTCCCCAATCCCCAGTCCCCGAAAACCTAGTCCCTTAAAAGTAGATAGCTGAATTATGGCGATAATCTCCTCGAAAAAACAGCCTCCAGAACCCAACGGAGAACCAAAGCAGCTTCGAGAGTCGGCGAAAGCACCATCCACAGAAAATATTCTGAAGCCTGAAGCTGCTATTGATGAACAAGAACAGCAGGAAGAGGGTATTCGGCCACACCGATTTGCTGATTACATTGGGCAAAAAGATTTAAAGGATGTGCTAGATATTGCCATCAAAGCAGCCAAGTCTCGTGGTGAGGTGCTGGATCATTTGCTGCTGTATGGGCCGCCGGGATTGGGAAAAACCACAATGGCAATGATTTTAGCATCGGAAATGGGGGTAAATTACAAAATTACCAGTGCGCCAGCCCTAGAACGTCCACGGGATATTGTTGGGCTACTGGTGAATATGAAACCAGGTGATATTTTATTTGTTGATGAAATTCATCGCCTCTCGCGGATGACAGAGGAAATTCTCTATCCGGCGATGGAAGATTATCGGTTAGATATTACTATTGGTAAGGGTTCTAGCGCTCGGATTAGAAGTTTGCCGCTATCAAAGTTTACCCTAGTGGGTGCTACAACCCGTGTCGGCGCTTTAACTTCACCACTGCGCGATCGCTTCGGTTTAATTCAAAAACTGCGATTTTACGAAGTTGACGAACTGACTCAAATTGTACTGCGAACCGCTCAATTACTCAAAACCCCAATTACAGAAGATGGTGCCACAGAAATTGCCCGTCGTTCACGCGGAACGCCACGGATTGCTAATAGGCTACTAAAACGGGTGCGTGATTATGCGGAAGTAAAAATATCTGGGGAGATTAATGAAACCATCGCATCGGAAGCACTGCAACTATTCCAAGTAGATCCTTGCGGTTTAGATTGGACAGATCGGCAAATGCTGAGTGTGATAATTGAACAATTTAATGGCGGGCCAGTGGGGTTGGAAACAATGGCAGCAACGACAGGTGAAGATACTCAAACAATTGAAGAGGTGTATGAACCTTACCTGATGCAGATTGGGTATTTAACTCGGACTCATCGTGGGAGAATGGCAACTAAGGCAGCATATAAGCATTTGGGGTTTACACCGCCTAATGAACAATTGTCATTATTATGAAGAAAGGGAAAGGGGGAAAGGGGAAAGGGGAAAGGGAACCAGTGACTTAAAAGCAGGGGTTTCAAATATGGACACTGATTTTTATCGCACTACGTGGCGGGTAAAATCTTCTTTTTTTGTTCTCCGCAATTAAGACAGGCGATGCACTGAGCGTAGCCGAAGTGGGCTTTATACCTTGTGGGGAAAAGTTCTAAATTCTGTGCCCTTTCCCCCTTTCCCCTTCCCCTTTTCCCCTTCTTGGTAATTATGGGCATTGGGCATGGGGCATTGGGCTTTGAACTCCTTTAATGAGTCTTTGAACTCCTTTAATGAGCCTTTGAACTCCTTTAATGAGTCTTTGAACTCCTTTAATGAGTCTTTGAACTCCTTTAATGAGCCTTTGAACTCCTTTAATGAGTCTTTGAACTCCTTTAATGAGTCTTTGAACTCCTTTAATGAGTCTTTGAACTCCTTTAATGAGTCTTTGAACTCCTTTAATGAGTCTTTGAACTCCTTTAATGAGTCTTTGAACTCCATTCCTCTGCTCCATGCTCAATGACAAATGACAAATACTTCGGCTTACCTCGGCTTCGCTCGGCACAAGTCGCTCAGTACAAGTGACAAATGACAAATTAGGTAAACCTAAATGATTAAGTTAATTAGTATTTTTCTGAGTCTGTTACTTGTGTTTGGCTGGGGTACTCCAGTCATGGCACAATCTCAACCGGCCATTACTCAAGAACAGTTAAAACAAGGCGATGAGTGGGCAAATCAAGCCTTTGCAGCGACGAATCAAGGTGATTTTGCGACGGCTGAAACTTACTGGACAAAGATTATTGAGCAATTTCCCACTAATGCGGGGGCGTGGAGTAACCGGGGAAATTCGCGGGTGAGTCAGAATAAATTGCAAGAAGCTCTGAAAGATTATAACAAAGCGATAGAATTAGCACCAAATGTCACCGATCCATATTTGAATCGGGGGGCGGCGTTGGAAGGGATGGGAAAATGGGATGATGCGATCGCAGATTATAATCATGTCTTAGAACTCGATCCTAACGATGCGATGGCGTATAACAATCGGGGAAATGCCAAAACAGGTTTAGGAAAATGGGAAGATGCGATCGCAGACTACAAAAAATCTAATGAGATAGCCCCAAATTTTGCTTTCGCCCGTGCTAACTACGCTCTCGCTCTTTATGAAACAGGTAAAAAAGAGCAAGCAATCCGTGAGATGCGAAATATCGCCCGTAAATACTCCAAATTTGCTGATGTGCGTGCCGCCCTCACAGCTGCATATTGGGTAAATGGAGAACAAGGTGAAGCCGAAAGCAACTGGGTAGCAGCTTATGGACTTGATAGCCGCTACAAAGATATCGACTGGGTAAAAAATATCCGCCGTTGGCCTCCTAGCCTGGTTACAGCTTTGGATAAGTTCTTGAAAATTCAGTAGGCACTTGTAACTCAGCAAAATTTTTTCTTTGCCTATATAACTGTTTTCTGGTATACATCATTGTAAATATACAGAAACAGCATTTATGACTCATTTTGGGCTGATCTGTCCAGCAACAACTGGTCATCTCAACACTATGCTCCCCTTGGGTAAAGAACTCCAAAAGCGGGGTCATCGCGTCACCTTATTCGGTATACTTGATGCTAAATCCAAGACACTAGCGGCAGAGTTAGAATTCCAAGCTGTTGGTGAATCTGAATTTCCCACTGGAGCGATCGCTGAATCGATAACTCAGTTAGGTAAACTGAGTGGACTCGCGGCACTGCAATATACTGTCAACTTCCTCAAAGATCAGGCGGCTGTTATGCTCAGAGATGCACCAACAGCAGTCAAGGAAGCAGGTGTGGAAGCACTTTTAGTAGATCAAGTTTCACCAGAGGGAGGTTCTGTTGCAGAATTTCTGGGCATTCCTTTTATTACAGTTTGCAGTGCTGTGGTACTGAATCGAGAACCGAGTGTCCCACCTTATTTTAAAACCTGGAGCTATAATCCAGCCTGGTGGGCGCGATTACGTAACCGAGGTGGCTATGCATTGCTGAGTCGCACCGTAAAACCTATTACAGGGGTAATCAATCAGTATCGCCAAGAGTGGAAATTGCCCCCACAGTTTAGCTCTAACAATCGCTATTCCCAACTAGCTCAAATTAGTCAACAGCCTGCACAATTGGAATTCCCAAGGGAAAATTTGCCCCAGTGCTTCCATTTCACAGGGCCTTATCATAGTCCAACTGGTCGGGAAGTTCCTGATTTCCCTTATGAAAAATTAACCGGACAACGATTGATTTACGCCTCAATGGGGACTGTCCAAAATCGCCTATTGGGAGTTTTCAAGTCTATTGCCGAAGCTTGTAATGATTTGGATGCCCAGCTAGTGATTTCGTTAGGTGGTTCTGCAACTCCAGAGTCTCTGGGGAGTTTGCCGGGAAATCCCCTGGTAGTTGGTTATGCACCCCAATTAGAATTGCTGCAAAAAGCGTCTCTCACCATTACCCACGCAGGCATGAATACTACTTTGGAGTCCTTAAATAATGGGGTACCAATGGTTGCCATTCCGGTTGCTAACGATCAACCAGGAGTAGCAGCGCGTGTAGCTTGGGCTGGTGCTGGTGAGGCTATACCCCTGAGTCGTGTGAATGTTCCTAAACTGCGAACTGCTATCCAAAAGGTGTTGAAGGAGGATTCTTATAAACAGAATGCAGTCAGGTTACAAGAGGCAATTCAGAAAGCAGGGGGTGTAAGTCGAGCTATTGATATTGTGGAACAGGCTGTTTCTACAGGGAAGCCTGTTTTGGCTTAAACAAAGTAATCAACAGTATTAATTGTGAACAAACTAAATAATATGGACTGGAACAATAATTCAATCGTAATTTATGCTAATTTTCCCTTTCATGTGGAAGATTGGTCACCTACTTCTGTCAAAAATGGTATTGGAGGCAGCGAAGAGGCTGTCATTTACTTAAGTCAAGAACTGGTGAGATTGGGTTATCAAGTCACAGTTTTTAATAGATGCGGTGACATGGAAGGGGAATATAATGGTGTAGTTTATCAGTCTGTTGATAAATTTAATCCTCAAGACAACTTTAATGCCTTAATCTTTCATCGCGCTTGGACGCAACCGATGATGATGAAAGTAAATTCAAAAAAAACTGCTATTTGGATGCACGATAACCCTAATTTATTTCCTGCAATAGAAGATTCTCAGCAATCAGAATTTTTAGCAAGTTTTGACAAGCTGTTTATGCTGTCAAATTTCCATAAAGCGATGCTACCCAACTGGATTCCTGAAGAAAAAATCTTTCTGACAACTAATGGTATTAATCTAGAAGATTTTAATTTAACAGGAATTTTTAGAAACCCCAAAAGACTGATTTCCATTAGTGACTATACAAGAGGCATTGAAAATTTACTTACTCAATGGGACAAGATTACCCAAGAAGTACCTGATGTTGAATTGCATATTTTCTATGGTTGGCAAGGAATTGATGCGCTAATTAATTCACCTTACATTAATAGATTTCCACAATTACCAGATAAAAAGAAGCAAATTTTGCAACTTTTTGAGCAAAGAAACGTATATGAACATGGCAGAATTGGACACAAGCAGTTAGTTGAAGAATTATTTAAATCTGGAATCTGGGTTTATCCTTGTCATACTCCTGTTGAGATATTCTGTATTAGTGCTTGGAAAGCTCAAGCGGCTGGTTGTGTTCCTGTAGTCACAACTTACGCCGGCTTAGATGAGACTGTTAAATCTGGTATCAGAATTAAGGGGCCTGCTGGAGATGAACAGACAAATAATGCTTTTATTGAAGCTGTAATTGACTTATTGAAAAATCCAAAGAAACAAGAAAGTCTGAGAAAGGAAGCATTATCTTTAAAAGATTACTTTGGTTGGGATAAAGTTGCTAAACAGTGGCACGAGGAATTTTTCTCAGTTTAAATAAAATCCAGGATTGTTTGTGAGTGTAGCCCGTCATAGACATCGCTCTCACCCTATCTCATCCCATTCTCCCAGTCTTTAAACGGAACTAGAGCTAGTCTGAAGGATAGGCTGATTTTGAGGACGCTTACCCTTCACCACCATCTGCACACCCCCTCTTGGGCTAAATAGCAAACCCTTACGTACTGGCTGCACTGGTTTGCTATCAGCCAATTCCATCTCCCAGTGAGATAGCACTTTTGCCAACACCAGTTTCATCTCAAACAAGGCAAATGCCATTCCAATACAGCGACGGTTCCCGCCACCAAAGGGTAAATACTCATAAGGAGAAAATTGCCGTTCTAGAAAACGCTCTGGTTTAAATTGCTTCGACTGTGGATATAAATCTTCTCGATGATGGGTCAAATAAATAGAGGGATTGAGCAAAGTACCAGGCTCAAAGTTGTATCCTCCAATTTGTAGCGGTGATTTAACCAATCGATTTAGTGCCGAGGTTGCTACTGGGTAAAGACGTAGCGTTTCAGAACAGACAGCATTCAAATAAGGCAATCGAAAAATAGCGTTTGCATCTGGTTTTTCACCCAAATTATCTAGTTCTTGCAGCAGTTTTTCGCGCACCTGGGGCCGATGATGAATCCAGTACAGCGCCCATGATAAGGAAGTTGCAGTAGTTTCGTGACCCGCCACTAATAGGGTCATCAGTTCATCACGTAATTCCAAGTCTGTCATTGGCTCTCCCGCCTCATCACGAGCAGCCGTCATTAAAGATAGAATATCAGTCCGAGATGAGTCAGGTTGTGCTTTGCGTTCTTGAATCTCGGCGTAGATAATTTGATCAATCTGCTGTCGTAAACGCAAGTATTTTCCCCAAGGACTCCACGCTCCTAAATCCTGTCGAAGTGATGGAAAAAGAAGCAGAACTGTTCTTAAAATAGGGATTTTGGGATTCAGGATTCCAATCAGGAGTTCATTGAGTTTCTCGTAACGTGGCCCATCTTCTAGACCAAATACGGCCTTCAAAATTACTTGGAAAGAGATTGCTTGCATTGATGGCAAAGCTGCAAAGGTTTCTCTAACTTGCCACTGATTAATCACTTGCTCAGTGATCTCACGGATTAAATCACCATAAGCAAGCATTCGCTCTCCATGTAAGGGCGGTGTCAACAGTTTTCGTTGTCGCTGATGAGGCTTTCCTTCCAGTGCCAGTAGTGATTGCCGTCCTAATAAAGGCGATTTAATCCCTGCTGGCTCACCAGAGTCTAAATATTTTGGATCTGTAGTAAAAATCTGTTGAATCGCTTGAGGATTGCTAATGAAAACTTGAGGAGGAACATTTTGTCCAAGCTGAAGGGTGAAGATATCACCGTAACGTTTAGCACAATCTTCTAAATATTCCAATGGGTTAGTTAGCCATTGATACGTCTGTACCCAAGGGTGAGTTTGAGGGCCATTAGGCAGTTTAAGTGCAGACATTTTTATTAATCTCCCAATGATTAAAGCAAGATTGTTATCAGCCAGTTATTCATGCACCCCTAGCTTGATTAATCTTAGACCACAGATTGGGCAAATGAACTTACCAACTCTTGAATCTGTCTTGGAGTCAATTCTTGCACATTACGCAAAACTACTGCTGCTCCTGCTGCTATTAGCGTCTCACTGTATGCATCACTACGCGCTGCTGTTTCCTGGACATGAGGCGGTAAAACCCCCACTCCAATCCAAGTGTGAGCAGAATCTAGATTCCGCGCTTTCTCGACGGTATACATATCTGCTACCGTATCTCCCACATACACGATCGCTAATCTTTCCTCAATTCCATTATCTAACTCCCGAACTGTAGCGAAAAGTCCAGTGGGGTCAGGTTTACCTGGTGCGTCTTCCATCGCAATCAACACCGGAGATTGCAAACCCAGGCGTTTTTCTAAGACATAGTTAGCAGAAGCACGAGTTGCACCGCTAAAAAATCCCCAAGCAATCCCGGCTTGGGTAAGTTGTTCTAAATAGCTAGGTTGTAATAATAAAGGTTCATTACAGATATACCCAGTAAAATTATTTGGATCTGAGCCTCGGTAGCGGGATTGAAAAAAAGCAACGATCGCATCATAATCTAGTTGCAGTTGTTCGCGGCTCTGTTTTTGGGTTTCAAAGTAGCGGTAAATTAATTCCTGCGATGCTTCCCAATCGTTATTCCACACGCCTTCAGACTTGAGTTGGTCAATATCTAGTGGGGTTGGACGATATGCTTGGGTGGTAAAATGTTCTACGGTATCTGCGATCGCCCGGCGATAGGAACCGCTAACATCGCGCACAACGCCATCAATATCGAAAATAGCGATCGCTTTTACAGAAGTTGGTTGAGTCATGGGTAGGGAGGAAAAGAGTTTTACATCATCTTAAGTGCCAAATTTGGATACTCCCCTATTTAAGATACCTATAAGTATCAAAAATTATCAAGGCTCTTATTTTGGCTAAGGTATTGAGCAGAAAACCTAATTTTAATCTGTTTTAATTTCAGACGTTGCATGGTGACTGGTAACAGCTTCATCCTGAATACTCCAATTTTTAGATTGCCACCAAAGAAAAACTGCCAACATTATTGAGGACAAGGTAATCAGAGCCATTGCCCTAAAAGTAGTGTCTATACCTATAATTAATGCGGCAACAGGTAAATTTGCCAGATCAAGCATTTTGGGGGATACAGACGTGATCTCAGTGCTAGTTAATAACTGAGCATTAAAGAAAGTGACTCTCGAAAAAAGAGTGCTTAATAAGCACATGCCGATAATGATCCCCAATGATCTTGATAAAGCCAATAAACCAGAGGCAATCCCTAATTTTTCACGCTCTACCGTTTCCATAACTGTATTACTGATCGGTATTACAGAGATTATTAGCCCCAGTTCTATGAGAATTCCTCGGACACAAAAGCCGATAGTGGTTGATTCAGCATTCAAACTACTGGCAGTCCAACAACCAATTTCTAGTAATAAAAGGCCAATGAAGCTGACTATCTGTTCACCAAAACGGTCGGCAATAGAGCCTGCGATTGGTGCAACTATTACTGATGCCAATGGTAATAACGTCAGTAACAAGCCGACCTTTTGGGCAGAATAGTGCAAACCTAACTCTAGAAATAAAGGGAGGATTAACTGGATAATACCAACGATGCCATAAATCATTGCAAACAACAGTAAATTCAGGCTGAAGCGTGAAAAGCGGAACATTTTTATATCAAGTATTGGTTCTTCTATCCAAGATTCTAAAAGTAAAAAACACAGTAAAAAAACTATAGCTAGGGTAATCAATATTACCTCTAGAGGATCGCCAAAGCCCAATTCTTGTACTCTTGTCATTCCCAACACAAAGCAACTGAGTGCAAGGGACATCAATAACAATCCCATCACATCAAAATTCTTACGAACCCCGGTACTAACAGAAGAGGGGAGACATCGGGCAACAATGACAGTAGCAATAATCCCAATGGGTAGATTCACCCAAAAAACTAACCGCCAACCGCCAAAACTAATCAGCAATCCACCCAATCCTGGCCCCAAGGCCAATCCCAGAGAAGCAAGTCCAGTCACCCAGCCCAATACACGTCCGCGATCTTCTTCAGGAAAGATTTCTGTAATGATTGCATTACGTAATGCCCATACAAATACAGCGCCGAGTCCTTGTAATCCTCGAAAGGCAATTAAAAAGCCGATATTGGGTGCTAGACCACAAAGCAGTGAACTGATAGTAAACAACACCAAACCGCTCAAAAATAACAGTTTTTTACTATAGATATCACCTAAACGAGCTACACCAAGTACCAGCACAGTCAATACAAAAGTGTAAATTAAAATTATCCACTGAGCAGTTGCGAAGGTGGTATTAAAGTATTCGACGAGTATAGGAATAATTGCACCGACTATGTAGAACTCCGTAGCAATCATGAATGCACTCGTGCCGATGCCTAAAGTCGCCCACCATTTTTGAGATTTACTTAGTTCATCTGTCATATTTTATTTATGCCTATAAAATGCTGAATATTTTTCAGCAAAAGCAAAACTGACTCCAATCTGGTTTTTCAGAAGTTTGAACTTCTAAAGGCCTATAATCATCTTCGGTGTCAGGGATTCATCCTCATCTAAACCAAATTGTTCATGGCTGGGATCGAAAGTTTCTGGATCTATATAAGTGCCGAAAATGCGATCGCAAAAGGTGAATATATCACCAAGATTTTTATGTTGATATTGAATGTCAGCAGAATGATGTATTAAATGATATCTTGGTGTTACCAAAATCCATTCTACTGTTCTCATCCAAGGTAACCATTGAATATTACTGTGAACAAAAAAAGTAAAAAATGAATAAGCAAGTACACAAGTAAAGGTTATATCCAAAGGAATTGCTAATATAGGAAACGCTATAAAATCCGATTTGGCGATAATCTTAGCAATCAAAGAATTTTTATTTCCCTTGAGCCAATACATAGGCTTTTGCAAATGATGCCACTTATGAACTCGCCAAAGAACAAAAGTATGATGCATGAACCAATGATTAAAATAGGCAATCAAATCCTTTATCAAAATAGCAATAATCAGCCTGAACCATAAAGGCAGATGTAAAACTGATGTCCAACCTACGGAATGAGTAACTGCTTCGATAATAGGGAAAATGAATAAATCGCTTATATAAGAATAAATTTGGGCAGAAAGAACTATAAACAAAAAAATTATCGGTAGTTCTCTGATATCTTGGAGAAATATAGGCAAATGTTGGATTTTGCGGAAAGGTTGTTTAATTTCCCATAGCCAGAGGATCGTACCCGATATCAACAGTGTTAAGAAAGGGATTAAAAACTGTTGTATAAGATGGATAACAAAATTCATAATTAGAAAATAAATGCAAATATAAATTCAACATTTTATGCGGAAAAATTAATTTTTATAGTGATTTATCAAGCCAAGAATATTATGATTTTTTACTATATTTATCTACCTCTGCCATAGTAAAAACTTCCTCATTAGTAAGAATTCTGTTTTCAGCACGGGCTTTAGTTAAGATTTGGTCAGCAATTTCATCTGTTATTTCTATCCCTTTGCGATACAATAAAAACCTGACATTTGCACGACCACTATAGGGGCCAACCTGAATACCATAGTCCAATCCAATTAAACTTGGATCAACTGCGGAGTAAACACAAGCCGCTATATCTTTGTTATGTTGATCTTCAGCTTTAAGAATAGCTGACGCATGAACTCCCATCTGCGTTAGGAAGCTATTTGCTCCAAAAATTGGATATTTATCGGGAATTTTTAACTTACAAAGTCGAGCAACTTCCATACAGTATTCTCTGAGTACCACTAAATTTCCATCATTCCAAAGACCCTCCATTTGGAGATTAATCATGATTAAATCTAAAGGTGCATTACCAGCACGTTCTCCAATACCGAGAATAGTACCCTGGATACAATCAACCCCCGCATTTACAGCCGCGAGGGAATTTATTAATGCTAAACCTCGATCATTATGACCATGAAAATCTAAGCGGACTTTGAAACCATTTTCATCTAAAAAATGTCGCAGATGCTGAACTATTTGCTGTGTTCCTGTGGGAGTTAAATAGCCTACTGTATCGCAAATGGTAATCTCTGTTGCTCCTTCCTCAATTGCAGCCTGACATAAACGTTCTACTATTTCTGGTTCTGCTCTAGAAGTATCTTCAGGAGAGAAATTAACAGGTAAACCCAGTTGAGTTGCTAAACCAACACCAAAGCGAGTCAGTCTTTCTAGTTCATCTACTTCCCACTTTTCTACATAACGACGGATAGGAGAACAAGGAATGAATAAATGAGCAATTACAGGATGACTGCTACTCTGACGAATACTCTCAATAGCATAGATATCTGTTTCCACCATACGTCCTAGTAAACCAAATCTGATATCTAATCCTCTAATTTCTGCTCCCTGACAAAGAGCCAGAGCTTGCTTATACGCTATTTCCTGCCCAGGAAATCCCACTATGGCATCGTTAATTCCCGAATCGTTGGCTAGGCTGAGTAAGTCCAATTTTTCCTCTAAAGAGGGAATACGATTAACTCCACCTTCTAAACCATCTCGTAAAGTTTCATCACATAGCTTAATAGATTTTAAGTTGTTGCTTGATGATTTATTCCAGTTATATATCAAATCTTTTGATTGCATAATTTAATTTGCCTAAAATGCTTTGATATTTTTCAATGATTTGCAGTTTTTAGATTGGGGGATTTTGTAGAGTTGATCAGCAATTCTTCTGTTTTCCAGACACTTTTCTCTAACTTTAATATCTCTAATCCTTCTTTCAATAATTTCATCCCCTGCATGAAATTATCTGTATCTCTTGCTAAAGCAATCCTGATATATTTCTCACCTTGAGGATGATTGCTCCAGTAAAAGAAAGTTCCCGGTAAAATGTAGACTCCCTTAGCTTGAAATAGGAACTCTTGTAACTCTGTAGACTTGATACTGGAATCCTGAATTTCACACCAAGCTACACAAGTTTTTGTCATTGTCTCTGGTAGGTGTAGAATTGTCCCCTCTAACGTTTCTTTAAGAATAGTTTGATTTTTTTTGAGCAAGTACCTAGTAGAGCTAAATTGGCTACGGTGCGATTCCAAAATATATTCACTCAATAAATTCAGAATAAAAGGGGAAATGCTCAGAATATAAGCAGTATAGATGCTATACATTTCCTCGTATAAACAATCAGACACTTTTAACATGGCTACTTTGGTATTCTGAATAGGCCAATATTTTCCCGTATCTTCAATTGCCATATAGTTGATGCCAGATTCTTTCAATACCTGATAAGTATCATATAACTCAACTTCATCGTCATACATCAGAAAATTAGCAAAGCAGTAATCAATTATCAGGAGTTTGTTGTAGTCTTTACAAAACCTGACGATTTCTGCAAAAATCTTCTGGTTTTTAATACCTAATGTTGTAAATCCTGTGGGATTATTCGGATCAACAAGAAAAATTGCATCTGTTTTAATATATTTTTTTAAGTTCTCATAAATACTATCACCATCATGGAGAAGTTCTTCTTTTAGAGGATAAATGGGTACTTCTAAATGCTTAAATACATTAAAAAGGCTATCAAAACAGGGTTCAATTAAACTCACACTTAATCGCTTTTTTACCAAATAATTTGCAATATGAATTATGGCAATTGAAGCCGCATAATGTAGCATAATATTGTTTGGTTGTAAGGCACTCTTTAAGCCACGAGTAGTGTAGAAAGTTACTATAAATTTCTCGTTTGAATCCTTTTGTTTTGTTCGTTTTGCATCTAACCATATCTCGGGTAATTTGGTGATGATATCCATTTGTGAAGAAGATTGAGTCTGTTGATTAAAAGCATTAGCAAAATTGAATTCTTGATCTATAGCTTCAGCTTCGTGTTGGGTAAGATCCGTCAAATTGAGTATGTTCATATGTATTAATTAGTATGTAAGCTGTACTCTATGTAACCGTTCACGGGGGGATAGAAAAATGCCCAATATGAAAATCTGGTATTTCCCTTGACCGTAATTAATCTGAAGAAAGCAGGTTAAATCTGCGATGGGCAAAACCCACCGCTCACATCAAAATTGAGCAAACAACTAATTCCGCAAATACTTAGCCAATAAATCCTGACCCTGAGCGCCCATATCATCAAGCTTCTGCTCAATAAGCTTCATCGCCATCGGCGACGGTTTAGAGCGTCCATTTTCCCAACGGTTAATTGTGCTATACGTAACGCCTAGAGAGGTTGCCAACTGTTCTTGCGTAAGCCCGAAAGCAAGCCGCAAATCATAAATTATCTGCCCCACTTCTGGCTGGTTGATAGCCAAGGGTTTTTTAATAGTCATTTAACCAAAGAAACTTTACCTTTTAGCTTAAGTAGCCGATGCTATATTATTTGCTACATATTAACCATGCAAAATTGCACCATCCATCAGTGAATACGCGCAATTTGTGTTTTTATAGTAAAATTTCTTGCTTTAATCCCCAGTCCCCAGTCCCCAGTCCCTTTTTCAATTACTGTTTGGTCATTTGATAGAGTATTGCGTTAAAATAAGCGATCGCTATCCTAGTTCAGTAATGCCCGGAAATTCCCGGAGGTGTGATTGACCAAGTTTATTTTAAAAATTCTGTGGTTAGACGAGAACGTTGCTCTTGCAGTCGATCAAATTGTCGGCAAAGGCACCAGTCCCTTGACTAAGTACTTTTTTTGGCCCAGAAATGATGCCTGGGAAGAGTTAAAAAAGGAATTAGAGTCCAAACATTGGATTACTGATGTGGATCGTGTCGAGTTGCTTAATAAAGCAACAGAAGTGATTAACTACTGGCAAGAGGAAGGTAGAAACCGTCCAATGGCAGAAGCTCAATTGAAATTTCCAGAAGTTGCCTTCACAGGTAGCGCCTGATATTACACAATATTAGCGATTCTGCTGTTCTACAAGCTGCCACAGTTTGATAGTCTTGTCCCGGCTGCCACTTGCAATTAATTGTGTAACTTTGCTCACAGCAACAGCAGATACTGAGTCTATATGACCAGAGAGAGTAACAATCTCTTCTGCTGTGCTTACTCTCCAAAGTTTAACTGTTTTGTCGCAACTTGCACTTAGGAGTGTTTCGCCATCGGCAGTAAAAGCCACAGCCACCACAGACCAAGAATGGCCTACAAGTGTGCAAATTAGCTGACCAGTGTTTACCTCCCACAATTTAATAGTGTTATCATCACTACCCGTCGCCAAAATTTTCCCATCAGGACTAAAAGCGACTGTCAAAACCGCCCATGCATGACCCGAAAGGGTGCTTAACAAGCTATAGCATGGGCGGTTTTCAAATTCTGTTCGGGAACTTTCTAATGGAGGTATCTGCCACAGGCGAATTGTTCTGTCATAACTAGCGCTAGCTAAAAGTTTTCCATCAGGACTAAATGCCACTGAACTTACTTGCAATTGGTGTCCAGTTATGCTGTACAATTCTCTACCAGTATTTACATCCCAGAGTTTGATTGTCTTATCCCAGCTACCACTAGCGAGCATCTGCCCATCTGGACTGAAAGCAACTGATTTTACAGCGTGTGCGTGTCCTAAGATGGTGCAGATTTGCTCTAATGTCTCAACCTGCCACAATTTGATAGTTTTATCATCGCTAGCAGTTGCCAGAATTTTCCCATTTGGACTGAAGCTAACTGATTTTACAGCTTGAGAATGTCCTGATAAGATAGCTATGACTTTTTGGCTATTTAAATCCCACAATTTTATGTTTTTATCATCGCTAGCGCTGGCTAAAGTGTAACCGTCAGGACTAATGGCAAGGGCATTGACACTACTCAATGTCCCAGAATGCCCAGTTAAGGTATGCAAACATCGCCAAGGAGGATTTTGGATTTTGGATACTTCGACTTCGCTCAGTACAAGTTTTGGATTTTGGATTTTATATTCCATACCCATTGCTTGCATAACTTCATTAGCCGATTGAAAGCGACGGTTAACAGCGTTTTGCAGCAGCTTGTCGAGGATTTGCGCCAAGCGATCGCTTACCTTAGTAGTAAGATATTGTTGCCAGACCCAGCAATCATTTGCAATATCATATAAATCAAAGGGAGGAATCTGGGTAAGTAAGTAAATGCAAGTAACACCTAAGCTATATAAGTCACTAGCAAAAACTGCTTTCCCCTTCGCTTGTTCTGGTGCAGAGTATTCTGGACTGCCAATACTGGTTTCAGATGTTAACCGATCAATTTCTGTGACGATTTTCGCAGTACTAAAATCGACTATGACGAAATCCCCCTTCTTGGTAATTGGGGATCTACGGATGATATTTTGGGGTTTAATATCGCGGTGGATGATGTTGCTGCATCTACGCCCGCCGCAGGCATCGCTAATCAACTGGAAAACTGGCAACACATCTTCTAAAAGTTGCCAAATCTGAGTTTCATTAAAAGCACCTTCTTCTTCAACCACTTGAGCTAAATTAGTGCCTGCAATAAACTCCTGCACTAAATAGAAATGCCCATTCTGCTGATAATAAGCCAATAAAGCGGGAATTTGCGGATGTTTCCCTAATTGCTCTAGCTGTTGCGCCTTTTGCTGAAAATCTTGAAATGTTTCGTATTCCTGCGATAATTCTTGAACAACGCAAGGAATTGGCGGAAACTGACCCTCATCTACAGCAAGGAAGGTTTTACAGAATCCCCCTTTACCAATCTGTTTCATTAAACGATAACGCTCTTGTAAAAGCAAAATTTCCTGCCTAATTTAAACTTTTATTTTTTCGTTTTTAGGAATTACGCAATACTACATCCTATAGGGGCAATTCATGAATTCGTAAAATAAATAGCTATATTTAGTATTAGTACATATATTCCAAAGTGTGGGTTAAAGATAAATGTTGTAACACATCTAAAGATAGATTACATTAAATCTTAAGATGCTGGTAATTGTACTGTTATTAAGGAAGTAATAAAATTTCCTTTTCTCGTAACGTCCATAGGTGATTTCCAGATTATGGAAATGGCTATCAGCCTGTAAGATGACCCACTAGTTGAACGCAGAAGAAATTCATCGGACGCGATGCGATCGCAAGCAAGTTTTAATCCTGGAAATTCTGATTATTTGGAACTTCATTACCTAAAGTGACTCCTACAACAGCGAACTCAATCACTGAATCGCTCTTGGATAAAGGATTCCGGGAATTTTTTTGAAAAACTGCTCATCTAAATGAGCAAACCGACCGTACTAAACCCAATTAAGAGGATTTTGATCATGCCTAGACTTACCGTTCCACCCAATTTCATTGGCACCCCCAGCACCGACACTTTAGTTGGAGAAGAATTAAATGCCGATGCAATAGGTATTGATATTTTAACTGGAGGTTACATTCGTACACTCTCAGGGAAAGATGCGATCGCTGGCACAGGGAAGGGCGGCAACGGTGGCAACGATCAGTACAGCGTCAGTAGTGGTGGTACTGGGACAGGCATCGCTAACAACGGTGGCAGTCTGAATGCAGGGAACGGAAATGACACGATCATCGGCACCGGTACTGGTGGCAGCGGCGGCCAAGGTTACTATGAGGGTAGTAGTGGTGGTACTGGGACAGGCATCGCTAACAACGTTGGCAGTCTGAATGCAGGGAACGGAAATGACACGATCATCGGCACTGGTACTGGCGGTGCCGCCAACGCTCCAAATCGTTATCAAAGCTTCCGCGAGGGCGGCTACAGCGGTACTGGGACTGGTATCGCTAACAGTGGCAAACTGGATACTGAAAACGGAAACGATACGATCATCGGCACCGGTACTGGTGGCAACGGCGGCAGCGGTTACGGCAGGTACGATAGGGGCATAATCGGCGATGGAATTGGCATCGCTAACAGTGGCGAACTGGACACCGGGGAAGGACAAGACATGATTATCGGCACTGGTACTGGTGGCAGCCGCAGCAGTTACGGTGACCATAGCACCGGTGCTGGGATCGGCATTGCTAACACCGGGAGTCTGAATACAGGAGATGGAGAAGATACAATCACCGGCACAGGGAAGGGCGGCATCGGCGCGGCTGATCTCGAAGGCTCCTACGGTGGTAATGGGATTGGCATTGTTAACAGTGGTAGTCTGAATACCGGAAACGGAGAAGACACGATCGTTGGTACAGGTACTGGCGGTACTGGCGGCGTTAACGTTCCTAACGGCGAGGGTACTAGCGGCGTTGAGGGTGGTACTGCAACCGGCATCGTTAACAGTGGCAGTCTGAATGCAGGAGACGCAAATGACATGATCGCCGGTACAGGTACTGGTGGCATCGGCGGTGAGGCTTATTATGGTGGCAACGGCGGTACTGCAACCGGCATTGTTAACAGTGGCAGTCTGAATGCGGGGAACGGAAATGACACAATCGTCGGTACAGCTACTGGCGGCATCGGCGGCGATGGTGGTGAGGCTGGCAACGGCGGTACTGCAACCGGCATTGTTAACAGTGGCAGTCTGAATGCGGGGAACGGAAATGACACAATCGTCGGTACAGCTACTGGCGGCATCGGCGGCGGTGGTGGTAAGGCTGGCAACGGCGGTAGTGGGACTGGCATTAGCAACAGTGGCAAACTAAATACCAAAGACGGGGAAGACACTATCATTGGCAGAGGTACTGGTGGCATCGGCGCCTTCAGCGGGCCCGGCAACATCGGCGATAGCGGTGCTGGAACTGGCATTCAGAACACTAAAGACGGCACTATCACTACAGGGTGGGGCAAGGACACGATTAGGGGTTATGGCAACAGTTCTGGAACAAACTTTACCGCCTATGGCATCGTCAACGACGGAATCATTGATACTGGCAACGGTTCTGACAAGCTTACCGGCCAGGCTACAGCAACAATTGGTGGTACTGCCTATGGCATTTATGGAGAAGGAATCATTAAAACTGGTAATGGTAATGACGAAGTTATTGCCACCAGCACCCTAGATGGAGTTCAACAGAAAGTCACTATCGGTGGCGGAATCAGCGTTGAACTGGGCGCTGGGAATGACTACTTCAAAGGATTTGGGGAAGCAACTGTTGATGGCGGGTGCGGCTGGGATACTCTCGATCTTAGAGCTTTCAATCGCTCTGAACTCATCGTATCTGGTGTTATTTGTGGCAATCCCCTTAAAAGTGCCAACATCACTTTCAACAACAATGAAAACCCCATTACCTTGTCTACGACTGGCTTTGAGAAATTTATCTTTGCAGATAGCTCTTTCTGCTACAGTACTTTAGCAAACGGGGCATAGGTTTGTTAATTCCTCTAGGGAGCGATGCGATTTTGTTAGATCGGACTTTTATTCTCAGTTACAGAAAAATACAGATTTAGGACTTACGCACTGTACAAAATAACTATCTTGTGCATTAACGAAAATACGTTGGTTCAGGCTTTTTTCAATCACCGTTGATTGGGTGCGATCGCCAAAATCTCATTGAAAAACCTAGCTATAAACCTTGAAAACTATACCTGTTATTTTGGCTTTTCTGTCAATGCGTAAGTCCTAAGATTAAGTAAGTAGGCGTGAATAATTAAAGGTTTGTAGTAAGGGCTTCAGCCCTTAAAAGCAGTATTGTTATCTATGTTCGTTCATTTGTAGCTTATTTTCCAGATAGAGACGCGAGAAACATCGCATCTCTACCTTTTATAAATTATTGATGTTGCTTATCGATTGGAAAATTTACAAGTATAGGTGGAAGACCGTTTTCTGTGGTTGGTTGTGCTTGGTTAACTACTGGTTGCGGATGTAAAGGCGTTGGTGTCAATTCACCCTTACCAGTTTGATTCCATAAAATCAGCGATAGTAGGCCATCTACTAAACCGTTATTGCTGCCATTACTGCCAACTAAGACATCTGGAATCAAGCGGACATTGCGATCGCCTATAATCTGCATTAGCTGCATTGCTGTATAACCATGTGAACCCAAGGCTTCCACACCAGCCTGGTAAGTTTCAGCTTTGGCGTTACCTGTGGCGCGAATACCTTCAGCCTCAGCAATTGCTCGGAGTTTTGTCCCCTCAGCTTCACCGTTCGCCTGCTTAATTTGGGCTTGGGCTTTCAAATCGGCAATTTGCACACTCTGCTCTGATTGCACCATTTCTTCTTGGATATCAGCCAGTGCTGTCTCCCGGACAAGTTGTTGCCGTTGGGTTTGCGCCATCTGCTGAACTTCGTAAGTTTTGCGTTTTTCTTCAGCAATTTTCCGGTCTGTCAGTGTGTGCATTAATTCATCGGGTGGTGTAATCAAACCAATCAATGAATCCACCGCTTGCACATCATAAGCACGCAAGGCAGATTTAACGTATTCGGAAGCTTCAACTTGGCGCTCGCTTCGCGCAGTCAAGAAATCTAAGATAGTATACTCTTGAGCCGAGTTGCGGAAATAATTCCCCACAATGGGACGCAAAACCTGATCGATGACGTTTTGCATCGAACCTAAGCGGGAAATTACTTTCGGCGCATCAGAAGCACCAATATGGATAATTTGGAATATTTCTAAATCAAAGGTGAAACCATCAAATGATAGCAGTTTGAGCGCCTGCAAGTTGGTATCATAACCGTGCTTACCACTAATCCTTTCAGTGAAGTTTAAGACAATATTTGTTGTCGGTACTAGCTCAATTTTCATCACCTTAGTATTGAGCGGGTGTTTTCCAGGATACAACGGCTCAACCCAAACGCCCTTATGTCCTTGGTTTACTAAATTCCCGTGGGTGAAAGATGCTCCGCTTACATCTTCATGTTCTTTGCCTACGAAAGAAATCACCACACCCACATAACCGATAGGGATTTCAGTCATCGGGACTTGTTCAATATTTACCAACCAAGGGTTCAAGTTCCACGAACCCGATAATAATACTTGTTCTTGTAAACCCCGTTGCCCCCCTGCATCAATAAATTTCTGACCATTTTGAAAATTATCATGGCCGGTAATGACGCGTCCAGCAATTTCACCTGCTGCGATCGCTGAACCATCTAAAGTAGTAACAATACCAACCTTCTCTGCTGCTATTTCATAAATGTGCAACTGTTGTGGACTCATGCCATGACTACTGGCATTTGCAGCTGTAATCACTTTAAAGAGCGCAGTGTTGATGCGGTAAGTACCTGCGGTGAGAAAACTCATTTGCCGCCCTTTTTCCCCGCCTTGGGTGAGGAATTTCCGAGCATCTTGGAAGTTGTCACAATCGACGATTTTACCCAGAATGCGCTCTGGTGGGTTTGATTTGCCGTCTGCTGCCACAATCAAGGCGATTTCCCCTTGGGGAATAACAATTATCGACTCTTTCTTGACAGAATATTGCCAAGGCCAATAGCCCCAGTGCCAACCAGGAGCTAAAGTATCTGCCTGTAAGCCAGCTTCGCCGTTGAGGGCAATTAAACTGCCGGCGGGTAATCCGCGCCCGGAAAGGGTGAATTTCCTTACCACAATGCCGACTTCACGTTCACCAATAACCACCAGTCCGCCAAAGAATAGGGGGACAAATATGACTAAACCACCGATAAGTACGATGGGAACTAGTGCAAAACCATCAATTCCAGCAGTTTGAAATTGAATCTTGCTAGTTTTTAACTGGACAATATTTGGTGTGGTGTGATTTAGCTGTACTGATGCCGAATTGATTTCTTGCGGAGTATTTATTTTTACAGAAGTAGCACTGCTAGAATGAATACTACCAGCGATCGCTAAGGCTGCTACAATAGATGTGGCAAGATTAGCTAGCTTATTTTGTTTAAGTGTACCAAGCAAAGATGAAAAGCTTTTCATAATTTGTGCCCATTTGAGCAACTAATTAGTTAAGTTAACACTTCACCAGGGCAAGCCTTGATTTCTTAAACTTGGTGTAATTTTTTTAAAAATTAATAAATAATTTGTAGGTTGGACGTTACCCAACCTACAAAGTTGAAATAGAAAGTAAAATTAGACCAAACCGCCAGCCGCTTGAAACCGAGCGCGGGCGCGTTTGAAGGCTTGATTTGCCTTGATTTGGGCTTGGCGATCGTCTGCTGAAACTTGATTCAGAGCCGCTTCTGCTTGGTTGTAAGCAGTACGGGCTTCATCAAGGTTAATTTTGTCACCACGTTCAGCGCCGTTAACCAGAATTGTCACTTCATTTTCTTCGACTTCGGCAAAGCCACCCAAAAGGGCGATCGCTTCCCAATTCTGATTTTTAGCGCCGCGAACTCGCATTACACCAGTATCCAGGGCGGTTAAAAGTGGTGCGTGTCCAGTGAGGATACCTAGTTGACCAGTTGTGCTAGGTAAAACTACTTCTTCAGCTGGAGCATCCCAGACTGTTTTATCTGGAGAAATTACCCGAACGGTTAATGTCATTTGTCTTTTGTCCTTTGTCCTTCGTCCCTTGTCCTTTGTCATTTGTCTTTTGTAATTGCCATTAGTCATTAGCAGTTGAACTAATGACTAATGACTAATGACCAATGACTAATAACTAATGACTAACCTTTGATTTTTTCAGCTTTAGCGATCGCTTCGTTAATATCGCCAACCAAGTAGAAAGCCTGTTCTGGCAGAGCATCCAACTCACCAGACAGAATTTTTTGGAAGCCTTTGATGGTGTCTTCCAACTTCACATACTTACCAGGAGAACCGGTAAATACTTCTGCTACAAAGAACGGCTGAGACAAGAAGCGCTCAACTTTCCGCGCCCGCGCCACGATTAGACGGTCTTCTTCAGACAATTCATCTAAACCGAGAATGGCGATAATGTCTTGGAGTTCTTTATAACGTTGCAGAGTTGATTGCACCGCCCGCGCAGTATTGTAGTGTTCTTCACCGACAATGTTTGGCTGAAGCATGGTGGAAGTGGAACCAAGGGGGTCAACTGCGGGATAAATTCCCTTAGCTGCCAAACCGCGAGACAGTACTGTGGTTCCGTCCAAGTGGGCGAAGGTGGTAGCAGGTGCGGGGTCGGTGAGGTCATCCGCAGGTACGTACACTGCCTGAATGGAGGTAATGGAACCCTCTGTAGTCGAAGTAATCCGCTCTTGCAGTTCACCTACGTCGGTTCCCAATGTGGGCTGATATCCTACCGCAGAAGGCATCCGGCCTAGTAGCGCGGATACTTCCGAACCTGCTTGTACAAACCGGAAGATATTATCAATAAACAGCAGCACATCCTGCTTGTTCACATCCCGGAAGTACTCTGCTACTGTCAATCCCGACAAACCAACCCGCATTCTCGCTCCGGGTGGTTCGTTCATTTGACCGTAGACTAGAGCAATTTTTGATTCGTTGAGGTTCTCGTTATTGATAACCCCAGACTCAATCATTTCGTTGTAGAGGTCATTGCCTTCACGGGTGCGTTCACCCACGCCAGCAAATACGGATACTCCACCATGCTGGGTAGCAATGTTGTTAATCAACTCCATCATGATTACGGTCTTACCAACACCAGCACCGCCGAACAGACCAATCTTACCGCCGCGTCGATAGGGAGTCAGAAGGTCAACAACTTTAATCCCAGTCTCAAACACGGAAGGTTTGGTTTCCAGGTCGGTGAATTTGGGAGCAGAGCGGTGGATGGGTAAACTTGCCTCAGCATTTACAGGCCCCCTGTTATCCACAGGTTCGCCAAGGACGTTGAAAATCCGGCCCAAAGTGGCTTTACCAACTGGCACGGTAATGGGAGCGCCTGTATCGGTGACTTCAAAACCGCGCACTAAGCCTTCGGTGGAACTCATCGCAACAGTCCGCACTTGGTTGTCGCCCAGCAGTTGCTGTACTTCAACGGTGATGTTGATTTCCTGTCCACTTTCGTTGGTGCCAACGATTTTCAAAGCGTTGTAGATTTGTGGCAATTTCCCGCCGGGAAATTTAACGTCTACAACTGGGCCAATGATTTGGGTAATGTAGCCAATGTTTGTTTTTTCTGCGGTTGTGACCATGCTGCGCCTAATGATTGAAGCTATATTTCAGATACGGTCGGAGAAGACATAAGAATAAGCAATGTCACCTTTCACTGTAGCACCGGACGGGGACATAACTCCCTTAGTAATTCCTTAAAAAGCAGCTTGGCTATTTTAGCTGCAACCCTCATCTTGAAAAGCTTGTCTAGACAAGCGGATGCTTTTTCTTTATCCAGTTAACACCCTAGTTTTTCACCAAGCTCATTTTAAGCCGCGTTCGCCCTTGGCGTTGGCGGAGCCATCGCTTTGGTTCAAGCCGCTTAAATAACAGTACAAGCGTTATGCGTGTCAACACAATAAAACAGGACTTACGCACAAGCAACGGAAAACGAACCACAGAGGACGCAGAGGACACAAAGGAATAGGAGTTTGAGAGGTTTTTTGCGTAAGTCCTATAAAAATGCTGTGTCTTGCGATCGCAGACACAGCCGATATTACACAGGGACAAAAAACAGTTTTCAGTGAAGGCAAGCCTTTGTTACTTAACTGTTAACAATCAGCTTGGAATTTCTTATTGCGTTTGAGCATTGAACTAGCACCAATAGTACCAAAAACTAGCAAGCCTACTATAGAAGCTGGTTCCGGAACAGAGGTTGGCTTGATTTCTGCCTTAATTTTTTTATCAATTGCAGCACCAAAGTCTTGGAAGTTCTGTGCTGCTAGAACAAAAGCAGGGTCACCATTGGCATTAGTACCGCCAATTACGTTATTTTGATAGAAGGCTTGAAGTCCAGCTTCGCTCCCGATAGTTACACCGTTAATCGCATCGACACCTAGTGCTAGAGCAGCATTGCGGGCAGCTATTGTATTAGCCCCATCGTTTGTAGCACCGTCACCAGACACATCGATAACTTGGCGTGCACCATCATAGTCATTATTGAAGAATTTAGGTGCGGCAAAATTGAGTGCAGAACCAATAGCAGTACTGCCACTGAAGACACGCGTTGTTGCTGCTATATTATTAGCAAAAGTCTGTGCAGCAGCTACACTATCGATCAAACTCCACCCTACAACTTCTTGCTGCTGGTTCGCACTAGACCAGTAAATCAGGTTTACTGCAATCTTGCCCAGATTTCCTTTAGAGATGAAATCATTAAAAAGGTTGGCATTTGAGAAAGCATTAACATAGCCTTGTTTTTGCAGATTGAACTCGCTATTATCTACGCTTCCAGAAACATCAACAAGTAAAGACAATTCCAAATCAACGGGAACTAAAGTAGCAGCGTGGGCGCTGGTTGAAATAGCTAAAATAGACAGACAGCAAGATGCTGCCGTGAGTGTTGCACGAACAAAGTTAGAAATTTTCATGATTGACCTTATTAGTTCCAAAAAGCAGATGTGAATAATAAAAATGCTTGACTAGAAAAATATTTAGGCTTGCCAAGCATTTGGACACAATTGACATAACGCATCCTGTACAAGAAGCTATGAATAAGCCTCTTACAGCGATCGCAGATATAAGCACTAGTGAAAATAACTCAAGTTTTGAACTTAGCTTTTGTCTTCTAGTTATTTAAAGAGGTGATTAACAGTGTTTTCCTCATTGGCTTATTTACCTAGATTAGTGGCAAATTTTTTTAGTGGCTAGAGTTTTTGCGTATATTCACATAATAATTACATTATAAATTAGATTAAATAGTAGCCACAACCTAGATGTAAGGCGGCTTATATAGGCAGTATCAAATGAATAATTGACTAAAGCTTTGTAAACTTAAGTTGTTGCTTTAAGATAGATTTATCAACGTAATTATGCGTAAGTATGGCTATGTAAGCATAATCTACAGTTAAGAACATCGTAGTAGCACACCGTTATAATAAGTAGGTGGGCGCTAAAAAACATAACTAGATTAAGAAATGTAAATTGCTTAAAAGCTTATATTCAAAGCATTTACGCTGCTTTACATAAGTTTACGTAGTTAGGTTTAATTGTCCCTACTTACTTACCTACCGATTAAAACCACAGTGGTTAAAAACTTAGGGTAGCGATGCCTGCGGCGAGCTTCTCTAGGAGACGCTCCGCGAACGCTTGCTAAATTCAGTTAGGAAAGTTTACATAAAAAATCTGCTCTTTCTAACGATCGCAGAAAGAGCAGCGCTATACCATTTATTCAAATAGTTACTACACGTCCTCTCAACGCCATTTCGGAATCTGAGTCATTAATAATTACTAATTTGGTACTTGGATACCATACATTTTTACGTTTATACTACGTTAAGAAAGTTCACATAGAAAATCTGCTCTCCCTAGCGATCGCAGAAAGAGCAGCTTTATACCATTTATTCAAATAGTTACTACACATCCTCTCAACGCCATTTCGGAATCTAAGTAACTAATAATCACTTATTGGTACTTGGATACCATACATCTTTGAGATTGCTCAAAACAGATTTAGCACAAACCTATACCACAAAAGTGTGTATTAGTCAAGAAAAAACAGCTACATTAATCTAATTCCATCCCCTGGATAGATTAAGGTCATGAAACTTATGCACAAACTAGATTTCCAAATCTTCTGAATATCCCTAATATAAAACAATACAGTTCAGTTAAGGATAATCGTAGGTTGGGTTGAACTTTAGTGTTACCCAACAAATTCTGATAAATGTTGGGTTTCGTTCCTCAACCCAACCTACGCAGTTTAAGGTTTTTGGCTCTAACCCAAGCGTATTGTAATATAAAAATAGGTACAAAAAACTGTTTTCAGTTCAGCCAAGCCGCTCTCGCTTCATCCTCACACTTCCACCGAGCAACAGCTTATGAATTTCTCGTCAGCACGACAATATTTTTACCAGGAGATTCAGCAGTCTGACGAGCGCATTGATCTAGCAAAGGCAGCTTTGTATATTGCCCAAGAAGAATATCCCAAGCTAGACCCAGAGGAATATCTCAACGCCCTTGATACAATGGCATGGGAGCTACAAGAACGCCTGCCTGATTCACGATATCCTTTGCGGATGGTTCAAAGTATTAACCAGTATCTTTACGAAGATTTAAAGTTTTCTGGTAATAAAATTGACTATTACGACCCACGCAACAGCTTTTTCAATGATGTAATTGACCGGCGGCTGGGGATTCCTATTAGCTTGGCGTTGGTTTACCTGGAAGTTGCTCGACGGATTGATTTTCCGATGGTGGGTGTGGGGATGCCAGGACATTTTCTAATTCGCCCAGATATTCCAGATATAGAGATTTTTGTGGATGCCTTCAATGGCGGTGAAATAATATTTGCCCAAGATTGCGAAGAACGGCTGTCTCAACTTTATCAGCAACCTGTGACGCTGCAACCAGAATTTTTAGCTGTAGTCAGTAATCGGCAATTTTTGGCGCGGATGCTGACAAATTTAAAGTTTATTTATATGAAACAGCAAGAGTTAGAAAAAACGCTAGCAGCAGTTGAACGAATTTTGTTACTGTTTCCTGGTTTAACTTTAGAGTTACGCGATCGCGGTCTAATCTATTATCAACTCGGTTACTACCCCCAAGCCCTAGACGACTTACAAAATTATTTAGCAAAAGTTCCCGATGCCCAGGATGCATCTGTGATTCGGCGGCTACTTACAGAGTTAGGGAAAGATGAGTAGGGGGTGGGGAGTGGGGAGTGGGGAGTGGGGAGTTAGGAGTTAAGAGTTAGGAGTTAAGAGTTAAGAGTTAAGAGTTTGAAGTTTGGAGTTTGGAGTTATAAGAATTCTTTCCCCAATGCCCAATACTTCGACTGCGCTCAGTACAAGTGCCCAATGCCCAATGCCCAATTACGAATTACGAATTACGAATTACGAATTTTCTGCGACTCGTTTGAGGCGGCGCAGTTGGGCTTGCATATCTTGTTTTGTCCAAGATGCGGCAAAGGTGTTGAAACCCCAATTAACTAAAGGGTTAGGGATATCGTACTCAAAGCGGTTGAGTAGGAGCGTTCCCAATTCTTTTGGTTGACATTCCCAGCGATCGCGCCCTTGAAAAAATCCTTGAAATTCCCAAACTACCAAACCCGGTTGTCGTTGTACAACTACGCTATTCAACGTGGGTTTCAGTAGAGGAATTTGAATGATAAAACGACTTTTACTGCCAACATCAGTACTCCAAGCACCCACAGGTTCGCAACGGAGAACGGGGTTAAGCCAGCGATGCATGAGAGCTAAATCGCTAATGCAGCGCTCCACCACCGTAGCTGTAGCATTAATTTGAATCGATTGCTCCAAAACTTGGGACATTCTATATCTGCTCTAAAAAACTTACCTAAACTTGACTAATCCTAGTTTAGTGTTCTTTTCCTGCTTCATCCAAGGTAGTCGGCTACTGCTTGTCCACAGGCGTTAAGTTCCGGTTAAGCCAACCGTACTTTGCACGGGCGGAGTATTTTCAAGATTAGTTGCGGCGTTCTCGTCGCGGTCTTGAATATGCTTACATTTTTGACAATTAAATATTCGGTCTGACAACCTCATATCTTGGATATGATGACATTTAGAACAAGTTTTAGAACTCGGATACCAACGGTCTACAAGTTCAACCCTTGTTCCGTAGTGAGCTTGCTTATAAGTTAACTGACGACGAATTTCATAGAAGCAGTTGTTGCTTACAGCTTGTGCTAATTTATGATTTTCTTTCATCCCCTGAACATTCAGATCCTCAATTCGGATCACATAAGCTTTACGACTTATGTCAGTGGTCATTTTCTGAGTCGTATCTTGTCGGATATTGGCAATTTTTGAGTGCTGCCTAGCTAGACGAGTGTAGTATTTTTTGGCGTTCTTTGATGCCCTTATTTTCAGGTTTTTGTTTCCAAGAACTTTATTTCGATTGTGCCACTGCAACTTACCCAGCTTGGTTTTCGCCGTTTGCAGTGTAATAGGCATATCGTATTTTGTACCATCGGAACAAGTCGCCAAAATTTTGACCCCTAAATCCACTCCAATTTTTTCAATTGGATGAATAATAGGTGGTATCTTCTGGGCATCAAGCATAAATGCCACAAACCATCTATCTGCGGTTCTAGAAACAGTAAATGTCTGAGAGCTACAGATAAAGTCAATTCGTTCTTTTAACCTAAGTTCTTTCAACCCAGGTAACTTTATCCTCTGACCACGATTGATGACAACTCGGTTAGTAAATGCCAGTGGTGGCTCCCCAATTACTGGGTAAATGCCAGCAGTTTTGTATACGGTAAACGAGTCTCCTTTTTTCTTTGATTTCTTTTTCGGGAACCCGGATATCCCTTTACGCCATCGCTCAAAAGCCTTTTTCAAGTCAATGAATGCTGACTGATAGACTGTGGATGGATATAACTTCATCCAAGCATACTCAGGCTTCTGCATTGTCACTTGAGTAAATACCTTTTTGATGGTATCAAGGCGCTTACTATCAGAGGCTTTTATATCTTCAAAATCCCAAGAGGATTGAATCAGGTCTAGCCCATAGTTATATACCCAACGCTTAAAACCAGCATTGCCACGCATCAACGAAGTTTCTACATTATTTAGTTTTAACTCTCTCTTGATGGCAAACATTGATTTATGTTTTATACTCATACAAGTATACCAGTATTAGTAACTCTAAGCAATGCCCTTTAAGAAAAATCACGAATTTCGTTTTCTGCCAACGGAAAGTAGATCATTGGATTCTAAGCCATTAACTTTAAAGCTACGTCCTGGTATCCGAGATAAGCTCAGGTCAATCCCTAATTGGCAGTCAGAGTTAAGAGATGTAATTGAAGTGTGGTTACAGGAAAAACTTGATCAGATTGATCAGGATTGAAGTGTTTTAGGCAAGAAATTGCTGATTAAGTAATGCTCTGATGCTGTTGCTGCAATTACAGTAACGCAAAATTCAGCACTGTCAGTAGGTTAAATCAAATATTTAGTAACAAAGTCAAAAATTACTCTTGATATCAATAGACATCTCCAGAAATTAAATATGCGTTACCCAGAACCCTTGTATAGACGCGAAATTTCGCGTCTATACATTCTTTTTCGGAGATGTCTAATGGTATATAGAACTAGTATTTGATTGCATGAAATACACGTAGTGTCATGACACAGCTAAAATACTGCATTAGCTTTCCTCTTGTGGGATGGGCGTCTCGCCCGTCCAGTGCGGGCAAGATGCCCACACCACAAGAAAAATTCTTGCATCATTTTAGCTGTGTCGCACTACTACAAGACTACCGAGATTTTTTCAGAAATCAAATATGATTCCTATAGATGTATGTTTTTACTGGTAAATTGATAGGCAAAACACTGACTCAGTGTTTGCGGCGAATACTTAAGCATAATTCCCGAAAACCATGAACACAACTTGGCAAGGAATAACCCAGGTGATAGGAGTTGCTTTGTCCACAAGGACGCAGCAATTTTTGGCACAATCGCCCAGCCTGCAATCGGCGCAACCAGCAGTAAATCAAGGAATTGCTGATGTGCAAGGTATTGTTCAACAGTTAATTCTGTTTACACCCCGTCTGCTGGGGGCAGTGGCAATTTTGTTAGTAGGTTTGCTAATTGCCTTTGGCGTAGCCGCGCTGACGCGAGGAATCCTCAATCGCACAAATATAGATAACCGCATTGCCGCAGGGGTAACGGGTCGTCAAGATGTTCCCCAAGTGGAGAAATTAATCTCCAGCTTAGTCTTTTGGAGCATTATTCTACTGACGGCAGTAGCTGTTTTACAGGCATTAGATTTAGAGGTAGCGTCTCGACCTCTGAATAATTTTCTCAATCAACTTATTGGCTTTTTGCCAAAGTTAGTTGGTGTGGGAATCCTTTTGGTAACTGCCTGGTTTTTGGCGACCATTGTGAAGATTATTACTGTGCGCTCATTACAGGCATTTAACCTGGATGAGCGCTTGAATCCACAACCAGAAGACAGCGTACCTAGCCTTAATCAGTTGTCTCTAAGTGAGACGATTGGCAATGCTCTGTATTGGTTTATATTTTTACTGTTTCTCGCCCCAGTTTTGGATACTCTCGGACTACAGCAGGCTTTACAACCAGTACAAGCTTTAATTACAGAAGTTCTGCTAATTCTGCCGAACATTCTCGCGGCAATATTAATTGCTGTAGTTGGCTGGTTTATAGCTAATGTGGTGCGGCGGATTGTGACGAACTTGCTGGCGACAACTGGTATAGACCATTTAGGTAGTCGATTAGGATTATCTGCGGCTGCGGGGGTGCAACCTCTATCGAATATTATCGGCACAATTGTTTATGTTTTGATTTTGATTCCTGTAGCGATCGCAGCGCTGAATGCCTTGCGAATTGATGCGATATCTGTACCTGCGATCGCCATGCTGCAACAGGTTCTCAATGCGCTACCTGGAATCTTTACAGCCGTGGCAATTTTGCTTGTTGCCTATTTCGTCGGGCGGTTTATCGCAGATTTGGTTACAAGTATCCTCACCAATTTAGGGTTTAATAACATTTTCACTATTTTGGGTCTGACAACACCCAGCAGACGAATCGTCATTTCAACAGAATCAACAAACCCCCCGATTCCAACCCGCACACCATCGGAAATTGCAGGTATTGTTGCCTTAGTGGGTATCATGCTGTTTGCAACGGTGGCGGCGGTGAATATCTTGAATATTCCAGCCCTAACAGCATTAGTTTCTGGAATTGTGATCATATTCGGGCGGATTTTGGCGGGATTGGTGATATTTGCCATTGGTTTATTCCTAGCAAATCTGGCTTTTAACATCATTACCAGTTCTGGCGAACGTCAAGCCCAGATTTTGGGACAAGTGGCGCGGATTGCCATTATTGCCTTAGTTTCTGCAATGGCACTACAACAGATTGGAGTTGCCAGTGATATTGTAAATTTAGCCTTTGGACTTTTACTCGGTGCGATCGCAGTTGCTATTGCCCTTGCTTTTGGTCTTGGAGGGCGCGATATTGCCCGCGAACAAGTTCAAGAATGGCTAAACTCTTTCAAAGGTAGAAACTAAAAGTTGATGAAGGCGCAATTTCTTCTGTAAATCTCGGAAAGTGCAGGCCTAAGCATCAATAGTGCAGAAAATCTATCAGCAATTGTGCTTAAAATGTTGAAAGTTAGAAGCTCAGAAACTCGGTGTTTGAGTGTAGAACTTGAAAGTTCACGTTCTCATCTCGAAGTTCCGAGTTCCTAGCTCTAGCCTTCAAGTTCAGAGGTCGAAGTTCCGAGTTCAGAGGTTGAAGTTCCGAGTTCAAAGGTTGAAGTTTCGAGTTCAAAGGTCGAGGTTCCGAGTTCAGAGGACGAAGTTCCGAGTTCAGAGGTGGAAGTTCCGAGTTCAGAGGTGGAAGTTCCGAGTTCAAAGGTCGAAGTTCCGAGTTATAAAATCAGGTTCAATCTTTATTACCTTTAGCACCGTTAACGCGAACAGATTCAGCCCAAGCGTTAGGGACTTCCAAGAAATAAATTATCCTAATAAACGAACCACAGAGACGCAGAGAACACAGAGAGAAGAGAAATAGAGAGGATTTTTGCGTCAGTTTTGGGATGTTTTTTTATTTAGAAGTCCCTAGTTGAGAGAATTCGAGTCTTATCTACTGAACAATTAGGAGAAGAATTTTTAGATTTTTCAAATGTGTCTGATTTAGTTGCTTGGCTTGAGGAAAATACAAGCAGTTGAAATAAGTTGATACATCACTTTTTGAGTTTTACCTTGTGGAGCAATTCATCTTTAATGCGGTTGAGAATTGAAGTCTCATCCAGGTTTGCCAAAATCCGATTAATCACTGCTTTTGGCCCATCAGGCCCCCAAGTCGCGCCATTGGCTAAATAAACTTTGGTAACTTGTCCAATCCCGTAAGAAGAAACACCAGCTACTCCCCCTTGGGTGATTGCTACCGATATATAAGGGCCTAGCGCAATACCACCCGTAGCTGTTGCAGAGATCCCAAGTAAAGTTTTTAATCCACTCAAGCCCAAATTTGCTAACAATTCACTAGCACCAATTCCGCCCATACTCAGGGCGATTTTTTGTAGCAATTGTACAGCCCCGGCTTCGGTCATGGAGAAGCCATAGAGTTTAGATAAACCCAAAATCAGAGCAATATCAATGACCACACTACTGAGAATATCTACCACAGTTACGGGATTAAGTGCGATCGCTAATGCCTTAGTCATCACAGCCTTCCAAATCAACTGATTGGCATTCTCTTCCCGAATCATCAGTTTTCGTTCTATCAACTGCTCATTTACGATATCGGCATAAAGCATAGTATTGAGGGCAACCAAAGCTTTACCCTCACGGTGGAGAATCTCCAATATTTTCAGCTTGAGTTCTTCTACTTGGGCATTACCTGTACGCAACTGTATGCCCCTAGTACCATCAGGGCGACGAATCGCCGTCTTCACCAATGGCGATGCCGCAGCCATGACAATTTCCAAAGGTGTGAGTAATTCCCGCACCCTTTCATCCCGAATTTTGTGATAAATTGCCATCCGGTCTGCTTCTGGATACTGGTCTACTTTGTTAAATACCAGAATGATCGGTTTACCTGCTTCCCGCAACTGAGAAAGGGCGGCGTATTCTAGCTTAGTCATGTCGCCAGATATCACAAACAGAATCAAATCGGCTTGTTTTGCAATCTGTTCAGCTAACGCGGCACGGGTTGCACCATCTACCTCGTCTAACCCAGGAGTGTCAATTAATTCCACCTGCGATTGACCTACACCAGGGAGAGTAACCCGCAAAGCACGTTCAGTTTCCCCAATCGCTTCCTCACTAATACTCCAATTAACTCTTTGTGCAGCACGAGTGACACCGTGCAGCGGCCCAGTTTCAAATACTGTTTGCCCAACCAAAGCATTGAGTAGCGAAGACTTACCACGTCCCACCATGCCAAAAGCCGCAATCTGCACCACCATGCGGTCTAACTTCCCCAGCATGGTTTCCAAATCAGCAATTTCCGTCTCTAACCCGGTCTTTTCTTGGGGGGTGAGGTCGAGATTGGCTACCAAGTTTCGCAGCGCCGTTTGTGCTTGTTTATAGTTCAGTTCCGTCTGAATGTCCTCAAAGCTGAAAATGGCACTATCCAGTTCTTCCTCCCAACTGAGAGAATTTGCGTTAGTCTTAGCGGAATCGCTTTGATGAGGTTCAGGCATGGGTAGTGTCGAAGTCATATTAATTTTAGATTTTAGATTTTAGATTTTAGATTTTAGATTTTAGATTTTAGATTTTAGATACACCCCGTTTACTATCCTAGTTATTTTTAGGAGCGGTTTGGGGAGATAAGGCAGACAAAGGAGACAAGGGGAATTAAGTATGCCCAATCCAGTTGGGGAAGATACCGATAAATATGAACTTCAGAACAACGTGCAATTTACGAAAATGACCAAAGAGAGATTTAAAAATTAAGTGATTAGGGTTCAAAAACGGGAATCTTAATACTATATGTAGATGTAAATGTAAAATAAACGTGACAAAACTAAGTTTAGATTTATACTAAAGAGATTTTTATATGGATAATGACAATCAGATAGACAATAACAATTTTCTCTACCAGCGCTATCGATATCTTGGCAAGTACACGCCTCAAAATTTTTTATTCAATGCTAATCTTCAAGAATTTTCTGAACGTGTCTGTTATCTCTCTAATCTACAGACTTCGGGAAAAATTTCTTCAGAGGAATGCTATGAGAGAATTGAGTTACTCTGGCAGCAGTTAACACAGAGCTTTAAGACGCTAATAAGTGATGAGTTTGACGTAACTGAATAATTGTTATAGCAGTTATCGTTTACGTGAAGTACACCCGTAGGGGCACGGCAATGCCCATTGGTGTCAACTTAAGCTAGAAATCGCTTGTTGACTTCCACGCCCGCCCAGAAATAAATTTCAGGGCTAATAGCCCAAGTCTACTGAAGTAGACTAAAGATTTTTCAGATTATTTAGTCATCTTCAGATGACTTTAGCTATTATTCTTGGAACTTCAGTTCCTTGCGGGACATGGCTTTTACGTTAAGTTGACACGTATGGGCAATGCCGTGCCCCTACACCTCGTGATGTAACGTTGTACTGCATCTGAATGGGAACCGCTATACGCCAATACGGTTCAGTTAAGGATTTTTGGTACTAATTTTAGACCTGTAGAGACGCGAAATTTCGCGTCTTTACCAAGGTTTTTGGGCTTAACTGAACTGTATTGCGCTATACGCTTGATTACTCCTAGTTTGCTAGTATTCTTTTAGTTAAATTTTATGTGCTAAATTATACACAAAAAATGAGTATTTATGGGTTGACTCTGATGATTTGTCTATATTGTCAACAGCGTATACATAGTGATATATATAGTGTGTACACTGTTGACGAAGTGGAGAAGTATGGGAAAAAAAACTAAGGAATCGCCTATTGTAAGCTTCCGTGTGCCACATTCTGTTGTCGAAAAGTTAATTACAGAAGGCAGATTGAAGCCTAACCATATAAAGTCAGAGTTATCCAACCTAGTCAAAGATGACTGGTTAACCTCTGTTGATGCTGGTGTAGAAGCGACTGTGAGTGTAAATACTGTTTATGAGCAACTAGCAAAAATAGATAGAGTTCTAGAAATACTTGAGGACAATAAGACTGTAAGGGTTGTTGATGCGAATGTAGACAGTGTTGACAAAATTAATTTTTCTCAAAGAGTAGACTCAATCTCGCCGGATAATCAGCTTGGAGAGGTTGCCAACAGTAATGTTGTACATCCCGTAGAGGAAATAAATGAGGATAATAAGTCTGTAAGCGTTATTGATGAAAACAGTATTGAGTCATTGAATTTGAAAAAAAATACTTATACGGCGCTTAAAGATGCACAAATTAACACAATAGAAGATTTAAATAAATACGGTGTCACAGGCTTGCGATCGCTGAAAAACTTGGGACATAAATCTGTATCTCAGATAGTTGAAGCATTGCAAAGCCGAGGGATTGAGTTACCAGAGTTACCAGACCCGGAACATACGCCTTCTCTCTGAGCAGTAATTCCAAAAGCTACGCGCTAGGACTTGATCAGCCATTTTCTATATCGCAGTGTAAAATTCGTTGTAGGCTGTGGGTTACAGGTTCTACAGTCTGACGATAAAAATCAATCAGCACAGATGCGCTAAGGTTCTCGCACAGTCAGAGATACAGTTATAAATTGAAGGCTAGAGTTAATTTTCTAACCCTAGCCTTCAATTTGTTATATGTATTGCTTTTCAACTATCTGTAGTTTAGACAGAATATTAGAAATAAAGCTTCAATTATTGTTGCCTTCCTTTCTTTTCATCCAGTGCTTTTTGTATAGCATCCCTGCAAAACTGAGGTGGATCGTCTTGCGCTTTGACTTCTTCTTTCATCTCTTTAGTAACCCGAAAACTTAATTGATCAGTTAATTCCTTGCTTGGTGGATTATCAAAGTTTTCGGGTTTACCTTTAGCTTTAGCCATTTATGTAGAAAAGTAAATATAGCTTGAAGTCGATGAAACCATCGGATTAGAGTTTCATTCGGTAGGCAATTCACCGTCGAAAGTTGTTACCTACCGATACCACTTTTGAAAAATGGGTAACTCTATTTTATGTTCACACGGTCAGAACTGGAAATCAAAAGCATCACCCAACTGAGAGATTTATGCAGACGCTACGGCATTAAGCCCACTGGCAACGCCGGATATAAAGCAAGCTGGATTACATCTTTAATGGCATTTCCCGCGCTTGCACTTTCTCAGATGGAAGAAGGCAAAGGACTAAAGCGATTATCCTTTGAGGCATACCAGAACATTGCAGTCGCACTTGATCAGCTAAACTCACCAACGGATGAGCAAGCCGCGCTAATCAAGCTAACGCTGGAGGGTAAACGGTATGAAGCTCCTAAGCGTTGGGAGCAAGAGAAGCTACTTAATCTCTACAAGGCGAAAATGAAACTTGAAGAAGTTATGGAACTGTTAGGGCAATAATTCGATTTGCGACCTAAGCTGTCTAGCTCACGACCGAATAAGGTTTGTGAGCTTTTTTGTGCTTATCTCTAGCTATAATTCTAAGTTGTTTAATAACTAGGATTATAGGTAAAGGGGTAGGGGTCTACCCTGCCTAAAATGGTTTTCGAGTTTTTGGACTATTTTCGCCAAAAAATTGTTCACGTTTTCAAGTAACGTCTATCTCTCTCTACCTTTTTTAGTTGTTTAAGAACTTGTTTAATAATTTGTTTAAAAACTGAGAATATAGGTAAAGGGATGACATAGCGGTGAATTTATGAGCATTTATTGAGCATGACTACTGTGTATAGAAGAATGCTAAAAACGACTGATAATTCACTTAAAGTAGCTTGTTTGACCATCAAATGAGCATTTTTAAGAGTAAAAGGGCTGAAAATGCCTATACTTCGCTTGTTTTCTTATGTACTGAAAAATGCATCTAAATAACTCGTTAGGATCTGGACTAAATTAACTGTGCGGAAAATCGTTATTGCCGGCAACTGGAAAATGTACAAAACCCAGGCAGATACCCAGGAGTTTTTACAAGGATTTCTGCCCCACTTAGAGGAAACCCCCGAAGGGCGAGAAGTGATATTGTGCCCTCCGTTCACTGATTTAAGTGTTTTGTCCAAGAGTTTGCACGGTAGCCTCATCCAACTGGGGGCACAAAATGTCCACTGGGAAGAATATGGAGCCTATACGGGTGAGATTTCTGCCCCAATGCTGACAGAACTTGGTGTGCGCTTTGTGATTGTCGGTCATAGCGAACGACGGCAATTCTTTTGTGAAACGGACGCAACCGTTAATCTACGCCTCCGAACTGCTCAAAGGTTTGGTTTGACCCCTATTCTCTGTGTTGGCGAAACTAAACAACAACGAGATGCGGGAGAAACTGAATCACTGATTTCTCTCCAACTCGACAAAGGCTTGGTAGATATCGATCAGGATAATTTAGTGATTGCTTATGAACCGATTTGGGCGATTGGTACTGGTGACACTTGTGAAGTCACGGAGGCGAATCGGATAATTGGCTTAATCCGTAGCCAGTTGAGTAATCCAAATGTATCAATTCAATATGGTGGCTCAGTTAAGCCGAACAATATTGATGAGATCATGGCTCAACCAGAAATTGATGGTGTTTTAGTAGGAGGAGCAAGTTTGGAAGCTGAGAGTTTCGCTCGGATTGTAAATTTTCAGTCCCTGTGATGTGCTTTTTTCTCGTTCCCATGCTCTGCATGGGAATGCCTAATGTAGATTTATGCCAAGGAACTTGATAATTCGAGGACGCTGTTTCGAGTGGGGACAGCGCACTTATTTGATGGGCATTTTGAATGTAACGCCTGATAGCTTTAGTGATGGGGGTGAGTTTAACACTACCTCTGCCGCTTTAGTACAGGCGCAAGCCCTCGTAGCTGCTGGTGCTGACATTATCGATGTGGGCGGTCAATCAACTCGACCAGGGGCAAAGCAAATAACTCTGGCAGAGGAACTTGACCGGGTGTTATCGGTGTTACAGGTGCTAAGACCAGAAATTTCAGTACCGATTTCTGTAGATACTACCCGTGCGGCTGTAGCCAGGGCATCTGTAGAAGCTGGAGCGGATATTATTAATGATATTTCTGGCGGCACTTTTGACTCAGAAATGTTACCAACTGTTGCAGAGTTAGGTGTGCCGATTATTTTAATGCATATCCGGGGAACACCACAGACAATGCAGCAACAGACTGATTATCAAGATTTGCTCAAAGAAATTTATAGTTTTTTAGATCGGCAAATTGAGGTAGCAACTGCTACGGGCATTGACCGGGATAAAATTATTATTGATCCTGGTATTGGTTTTGCTAAGAACTATGAGCAAAATTTAGAGATTTTTCGCCGCTTGCGATCGCTCTCAACACTCAACTGTCCTATCTTAATAGGAGCATCCCGTAAAAGTTTCATTGGTCGCATTTTAAATCAATCAGATCCCAAAGCACGAGTTTGGGGAACGGCGGCAGCTTGTTGCGCTGCTATTTTTAATGGCGCTGATATCCTCCGAGTTCATGATGTTCAAGAAATGCGCGATGTTTCACTAGTAGCCGATGCGCTACTGAGACAAGACGCATAGCCTGACTGTTAGGTATTACCGTTTTCGGTTTTTTTGCCATTACCTTCGTTATTTACTGACTCGGCTATCAACTCCTGAAACATTTCACTTGAGTTAGCTGGGTCTACAAAGACAATTTTGGCATTACTGCTCTCACCAAGTTTTTGGCTAGCATCTACGTAATCTTGAGCCACAAGATACCGCAGAATGTCCCTACTATCTGGATTGGAACGGAGAGCTTGAGAAATGATTTGCACTGAAGCCATAGTTCCTTCTGCTTTTTTAATCGCAGCTTCCTTTTCCCCTTCTGCTTCGGTAATTAGCGCCCGTTTTTTGATTTCAGCTGCTTGCTGTTCTTCCCTTGACTTCCGTACACTCTCAGGTAGGGTAATTCTCTGAAGGTCTAACCGGAGAATCTCAACTCCCCAATCTCCCGTTATCTCATTCAACTGGACTATGATAGCTGAGTGCATATCCGTTCTGGAGGCATTGGTCTGCTCCAGGGTATGCTGGGCAATGATTTCCCGGAGTGTGGTTGTAGTCACCTGTGTCAGTGCCCCTTGCAGATCCTCAATAGCATAAAAGCTTCTCTCAATATCTCTGATGCGCCAGTACACAACAGCGTCCACTTCCACGTCAATATTATCTTGGGTGATCACCTTCTGAGGCTTGATGTCTAAAATTTGCTCTCGCGTGGTATCTTCCATCACAATCTTATCTACCAAGGGAACAATAAAGTTCAGCCCAGGTTTAAGTTTGCGATGATACTGCCCCAGGCGTTCGACTAGGGCTTCATTACCTTGATTAATCAGTTTTGCAGAACCTAAGGCATAACCTATAAGCACTAAAACTATAAAAATGATTGGCGTCTCCATATATACTCCTATTCAGCTTTTGGGAGAATTTAGTGTCAAGGATATGCTAATAGCTTGTCATATCTTTGAGTTTAATGTTTTGAGTCTGTAATCTTATGAACACCAGCAGCGATGTCTGATGTCGATTCGCTGCGCGTCTTGTACATATTCTGTAAGTAGTCTGTTTGCAGAATGCGTAGAGAGCTACGCTTCTTGTCGTCAGACATCGCTATTAAAGCACCTTGATAAAACGCTGGCAAGGACTACTTGATGTAATCAATATTACTTGTACTGGCATTTTCAGATGCTTAGTAATTTAATTCAGTATATATACTTAAGTATATTTAAGTATATGTAAAATTTTAAAAGCTCCCTATAATCGGATTAAAATTGGTTTCAGCTATTAAAAATGCAAAAATATTATGGTCGGGCTGTTAATTAGACTTATAGGTTTAATCCTACTTTTTACAGGCTTACACTTTTTTAGCCAAAACATTATATTTGTTAGCGGTTACTATCTACCTTTTTTTCGCAGATTACCTACTATTGTTTACGTATCAGCGATTATGGCAGGTGCATTTGTATTGGTGTTTTTGATGAGACAAGGTACTAATCTTGCATGGATTTTTTTATGGATTGGCATAATACTAGTTTTCTTAAGCGGTGGAGTTATTTTAAAGCCAACTAGCTTATGGAATTTCATAATTGCTTTTGCAGCATTAATATCGGGATATAAATTACTAAATCAGGGCAGAATCAACTTTTAAAACCTGTCAATATAATCATATTTTTTTCATCTAATTTAGTAGCTAAAATTACATTATTAGCCAGTTGATAGTACAGGGATAAAAATTTAGCATTATAATTTCCCCCTTTTCTCTATTGCTTCTGAGATTGCATTAAGGCACTTAGATTAACTTTTAGTTAAGTAACGATTTCACGAGGCAGAAGCATACATAACCCTTGTCAACCGGACGAATAGCCTCTTAATCATGACTTTAGCTTAGGGGGGTTTTACTAAGGCTGAGGGTAATATTAGAATGGAAACTATTGATGATGAGGAACAGGCAATAATGACCCAGGTGGTTCTAGGAGAGAACGAAGGAATAGACTCAGCTTTGCGTCGGTTTAAACGTCAGGTTTCCAAAGCTGGGATATTAGCTGATGTGAAATATCATCGGCACTTTGAAACACCGATAGAAAAGCGCAAACGTAAGGCAGTGGCAGCTAGACGCACAAGACGTTTTAAATAAAGCTATTTGGTGTGATACTGGCGTTGCTTGAGGTTATGACCGAAAACAGGCAACAGCGCAAACGCCATTATCTTTACAAAAATTAAGCTATCAATGCCGCACCGCCAATTAGGGCGTAGATGAGTCACTTTTCCTATACATAGAGAGCGTTAAAGGCTTTATCTTGGTTGGATGGAGGAAGCTAAAATCGTTACCCATCAACCAAAACAAGCACCTTTAAACATCGGTTAGCTTTCTTTAGGAAGCTGACAGGACAGTATTCATCCAACCCTAAGATTCAGAATTATTAATGGTGCGGCTATTACAAACATTCATCGCCTTTTCTACCCCCTGCTTAAGGCTTAGTTCAATACACTCAACCACGAACTGAAGTACAAGAGACATCTGCTGATTTTCGGGCGCAGAAAATCGCCCCAGCACATGAGAAACAGCATCAGAATCATCGTTATTAGCTGCACCTTTGGGTTTACCAATACCGATTCGCAAACGGGGAAAGTTTTGGGTACTAAGATGTGCGATCGCACTTTTCATGCCGTTATGTCCCCCAGCTGAACCAGATAAGCGCAGACGAGTTTTTCCCAAGGGCAAATCCATATCGTCGTAAATCACCAGCACTGATTCAGGCGGCAATTTATACCAACTTGTCACCGCTTGTATTGCTTGTCCTGAGCGATTCATATAAGTTGACGGCTTTAGCAAACGAATTTTACCTCCACCTGGGGCCATACCCTCGCCATACTCACCCTGAAACTTGCGGTTTTCTGCTAAGGGAATGCGCCAAGAACGGGAGAGAGTTTCTACAGCAGCAAAGCCGATATTATGGCGTGTTTGGTCATACTTGCTTTCTGGATTCCCCAACCCGACAATTAGCTGGGGAATCACCAAAGCTGGTTGTGTAACAGCTTCTGTCATTTTGCCTACAGTCAATTGATCTGCATCACTCTTCTAGTACTCTGTCTCGTTAATTTTGATGAGTTTGTAGTAAGCACTTCAGTGCTTAAAAAATCCAGGACTAAAGTCCTTACTACGAACTTCACAGACTACTGCTAGGTTGGGAAGAACTAGCGGTATCCTGCTCAGATTTAGCAGGGTAGATTTGCTTAGGTTCCAATTCAGCAGTAGTTTTTACAACTTCTTCTAACTGTTCTGCTTCTTTTTGAAACTCGTTTTGAAAATCTTTGGAAGCTTCTTGGAAACTACGAATTGTTTTACCCACACTCCGACCAATCTCTGGCAGCTTTTTTGGGCCAAAGATTAACAGTGCTACTACCATAATTACAGCCATTTCCGGCAGACCGATACCAAATATATTCATTTTTGTCTCCTGTAAACTCTAAAACCACTACAGAAACTCACATATTATTTAGTCTACTCAATGGTTAGTATGCACTGAGCATTGACAAAAAAACCCGGAAGAACCGGGTGTAACATAACTTGTTATCCAAACTTGATAGCTGTGTATGCTTTAGCGCCCTAAACTCCGCCAATCGACTACTACATCCTCAACCAACAGTGTTCTATTGTAAAGTTGCAGAATAATTAGCAGAAACACAAAAAATAGCAAGATAAAAACAGCCATTACAGGGGTAGTACCCCAACCTGGAGCCACTTTCCCATACTCAGAGTTCAGTGGTTTCAGGATATCTCCCAACCTAGTCCTTTGTGCCATAGTTCACCTAATATTACTTGCCAAAGCTTTTTTTAATCTTCTGTAATATTCTATAAGAATAGCACTCATCATCTATTCTTCAATTATGGAACCCGCAATAGTTCTTAGCATTTCTGTGGCCGCCGTGGTGGTTGCCATCACTGGAATTTCGATTTATACCTCCTTTGGCCCTCCTAGCAAGCAATTGAACGATCCGTATGATGACCATGAAGATTAAAAGAGTCATTAGTCATTTGTCATTTGTCAATGGTCTGTGGAAAACCACAACTGACCACTGACATAGCACTAGTTACTTACTCCAGCCAGGGATTAATCGTCGGTATCACCTTGAAACTGGCGATTTTCCAAGGCTGTATTGTCAATACTTGTTGCCCAGATGAGAATTCAGTAGTAGAGGAACGCTCTAACAAATCTACAGGATCTCCTAGATTTAACCCTAAATCACTTTGCAAAGATAACTCGGCTGTTTCTCCGTGACATTCATAACACCGCAGAATTAACTGTTGTGGATCATCCTCAGATGGCTTGAAGGCCATCAAAATTAAATTTTCAGATGATAAATCTAGGAACCTCACCCCCAACTCCTCTTTGCTAGCGCAGAGGGGGGAATTTTTATCTAAGTTTTGATTAACGGGATTCAATATAACTTGCAACGGTATATTCAATTCATAGCCACGCCGTACTGTATGGGCTGATTCCCAGCTACCAGCATGAGGATACAAGGTATATGTGAACTCGTGAAAACCTCTATCAGCCTCTGAGTCTGGCCAATTGGAACTACGTAGCAGTGTCAAACGGAGTTGATTGGGTTTGCTGTCGTAACCGTATTTACAATCATTTAGTAAACTAACTCCGTAAATACCCTGTTGTGTTTCTCCTGTTAAATCAGCCCAATGCAAGGCGGGGACTTCCCATTTTGCCTGTTCTGCGGGGGTTTGCGGTTTAGTTGGGCGGCGAATCGCGCCACAGGGAATTTCATAAGTAGCAAAGTCTGCTTCGATATTCAAAGGAAAAGCAGCTTTCACTAATACATGATTTTCTTGCCAATTAACGGTAGTAGCTATTTTCAGCAGAGGTGAATTAGCTGGCAAAATATAGTCTTGGCAAAATTCCGATTCACCCAACTGACGCACCACGCGCACACGACTTTGCACTGGGCCTTGTTCTAACCACTGAATAGATAGAAGATTTGTTGAGGGTAAGGGATGTTGAGCATAATTGGGATCTATATTCCAAGCATCCCAATATTGACCACTGTCTTTAAAAGCTTGTAGTTGATTCCCAGCCCCACTCAAAACTTCTCGTTGATAAGTTTTATCAAAAACACTTGATAAATCTCCAGTATCAGGATCTATAACAACTCGTAGGAATTCATTTTCTAAAATCCAGTCTGGGAGCAGTGGGGGAGATGAGGGGGATGGGGGGGATGAGGGGGAAAGCCAAAATATCCGGTAGCCTACGGATGGAATTTCGGTGGCGAGAAATAGTAGTGTTGATGGTTTAGATAATTGAGAGACAACCTGCTTTCCAGAAGCATCGTAAATCTGCCATTCCTCTGGCGTGGGTAAAGCTACAGAGACTACCTCAGAGCGTTGCCAATTGAGAGAATTGAAAACGAAAATAGGCAAACTATCGGGTATTGGTGGTTCTGATAGGGTAATGTGAGATGCGATCGCTAAAAGTGATTCCTGTAATATCTTCGTTCCCATTTGTTCCACTTGCTGCCATTCGGGCAACGCATCTGTGTAAACTTGGGTAATTGAAGAACCAGGTAAAATATCATGAAACTGTTGAAATAACACCTGCTTCCAAGCTGCTTCGATTTCGGCTTTAGGATATGTCACACCACAGCTTACGTTTGCCAAGGTAGCAAATAGTTCAGCTTCATACAATAAATTTTCACAACGACGATTCCAGCGTTTTTGGTCTGCGTGTGTAGTGTAGCAACCGCGATGGAATTCTAAGTATAGTTCGTCATCCCAGGTGGGGAAGGGAGGGGAGGCGGGGGGGGAATCATGATTATCAACAGACGCGATGAATCGCGTCTCTACAATTTGCTGTAAATACTTTTCAGCCGTTGTGAATTCTAAATCTGGGAAGAAAGGGGACTTTTGCCAGCGTTGGGCGGTTTCTAACATATCACGGGTGGGGCCGCCGCCGTGGTCGCCGACACCGGGAAGCCAGAGGGATTCTGGTAAACTAGTTTGGGTTTGCCATTCCAGAGCGTAGGATGCCATTTTAACTGGGTCTATAGCTTCACCGATGGGTGCAGACATCAAACTAAAAACTTCGCTACCGTCAGGCGATCGCCACCAAAAAGTCCCATAATCAAATTTAGTAGTATCATTCCACCGCAACTTCTGCGTGACAAAATACTCAATGCCAGCATTAGCGAAAAACTGCGGTAAAGTGGCACAAAAACCAAAAGAATCTGGAACCCACACCACAGTCGAAAGCGTGCCAAATTTTTCTTGAATGTAGCGTTGACCATACAATAGCTGACGGACTATTGATTCACCAGCAATCAAGTTGAGTTCTGGTTCCACCCACATCCCGCCGACAACTTCCCAACGTCCAGCAACTACCTGTGCTTGAATTGCCCTGAATAAATCCGGGCGATGTTCTTCAATCCAAGCATAAAGTGCGGGAGTCGAATGACAAAAAATTAACTCAGGAAAATCTTCTTGTAACTTCAAAACCGACTCAAAAGTGTTTTGCGCCGCATTCCAAGTTTCACTCACAGGCCATAACCATGCTAAATCTAAATGAGCATGACCCAACAAGAAAATTTTAGATTTTTGATCCCCCCAACCCCCCTTAAAAAGGGGGGCTAAGATATCGGATTGAATTAGGTTTTGGCGTAATCTTACTAACTCTTCCTCCGTGTCCTCTGCGCCTTGGCGGTTCGTAACCTCCCCCACCATCGCCGCCAAAACATCCAACCTCTCCGGCGCAAACTTTTCCAAATAAAGTTGCACCACAGCTAACTCATCAGCCACAAAACCCGGATCGGGATTATTATCAATAGTAGACTCATAAACTAGGAGCGATCGCACTAAAGCACCATCACAATATCCCGGACTCACTAACCGCAAAGCCACAATAAACTCTTCCCCTGGCGTCACCCCTCGACCCAGAAGCACTCTAGGCGAACAATCAAATAAATCACCCTCCAGCACTAACTCCCCATTTACATAAATCTCAGCAGAATCTGCCCACCAAACCAACGCCAGCCGCAAAGATAACCCAGCTAAGGGATAGCCCTGTAAATCTTGAGGAACCACCACTCTTTGCACTAGCCATAACACTTTTTTCCCACCTGTCCAAGGGATATGTTCTTTAACATTTAACTGGACAGGTTGCCAATGAGACAAATCAGCAGCTACAACATCAGTAATAATCAGGTCAGATTCCTGGTATAGCCAAGTAGACTGAAGATTAACTTGACAAAAAGAGCGCAGTTGCTCAATTGCTTGTGAGATGATTTTGGTCTGGGATTGAGAGACAGTCGGGGTCATATATTCGCTAAGATGAGGTGTTGGTCGTTTTTATTGTTTGGCGCGAGTCTCACAACTTATACAAGACTTGAACTAAAAAATTACTACTATGTCTTCTGGTTCCTCTGGTCGTTATCAAAGCAGACTATTTAACTTTGTCCACCAGCAATCTCGGCGGGTGACACAACAGTGGGAACACACCTTCAGGCATTTGCAAGTTGCTACTAAGTGGGGTGTGGAGGTACTACTTTACCCAGTGTATCTACTGTTTCAGTCATCTGAATCATCTGGGAAAACGCTACAGACCAAAGAACCACAAACTAGACTAAAGTTACAACCAAATGATACCGATTTCCAGCCCGAAATTCCAAATGTAGATAGTCCCATTCAACATGTACTAGAGGCAGTCAATTATCTGTCATCTAATGAAGCTGCTTCTACTCCTACAAGAGTCAAACCTTTGGCTCTCCTGGAAGTTTTACGGATGAAATTCGCTGATAATAAGTCTACAAATAATCCTAATTTTACTCAATTATCAAATATTACTGAAAATCAGAGTGGAAGTCTCAACCCTTTACAGCTAGAAAATGCTCTCAATCAGCATCTTCTAGTAGTGCGGGGGATTGCCACAAATTTGATGACCCGTCGTTTAGTACTTGTTACTGCCGACAATGAAATTCTAGATATTTTGACACTCCAGCAGCAAGCAAAATTAGAAGACCGAATTATTAACGAAATTGCTAATTACTGGAAGTCCTGGCGATTGATTATAGCTAAACAAGAAACAAAGCTATTACCACAAATTGACCGTTTATTAGCAAGGCTTACTGATGGGGATACAGATAAAAATTCAGTTTTAGCCGAGGGCATACCAAAAGATTTACTTAATACAGATAGATTATTAGAATTTATAGATATAGCCGTTGCTAAATTGGAATCAAATGCTTTAGTACCTGTGCAAGAACGTAGCCAAGAAATTGTTCAAGTTGCCCAAACTCAATTAAATATATTTCTTTATGGCAAAGAGCAATTAGCTGCTAAGGGAAAAATTACAGCCAATGCTGACGGTTTAGAAACTCATACACTGAATCTTCAAGCTTTGATTGAGGCAGCGCTTAATTACTTTTTTGGTATTGGAAATAGAAAAACACTTGAGTCAACAACCAGTGATGATAAATTGCCAGGTAAAGTATTATCATCACGCCAGAGAAAGTCTTTATCCAAAAACTCTCAGTTAGAGAACCAGGATTTAACAGATGATCCTTGGCTAACATGGAATGATTTATTTGGCGACACCGAAACCATCGCCCAAAAACCAGTTACACTTTCTGGGAGGACAAATCCGGCTTTAGTCTCAAGTTTATCATTAGCAGATGTTCCACAAAATAATTTGACTGTAAAACAACCTAAAGTTGGATCTGGTTTGATGCGAAGAAGTCAAAAAACATCTAGAATGGCTTCTGCAAAACAAACTCGAACTAGCATTTCCCAAAGTAAAAGCGAGAGTTGTAAAGGGGAAATTTTACACCAGCAATTTCACCAAAACAGTCAAGTTGAGGCGCAGCCAGACTGGATAGAAACCAAAGCAACTTCAGCAGGTTACGAGAAACACCCCTTAGAGCAACTTCTAGAATGGGTTGATTATGTTATGCTCTGGCTAGAAGAGAGATTTGTAAAGATTTTTCAGTCGTTATGGCAACTATGGCAGAGGAAATAATTCGTAATGACCAAATAATTATAAATTCATAATTCATAATTCATAAATTTTAAAATGGGTGTAGCTTGCTGGGAAAATATCTAAAAAACTAACCAGATGATTGACCATAGCGATCGCCTCATGTCTCGTAGAGAAGGCAGATTTCAGGGTGTTGGAGGACTTGACCTGTATTACCAAAGCTGGCATCTTGAGGGTAAAGTACGGGCAATATTAACCATTGTACATGGACTTGGAGGGCATAGCGATCGCTACAATAATATAGTTCAGCATTTGATACCTAAACAATATGCTGTCTACGCCTTAGATTTGCGTGGTCATGGACGCTCATCAGGTCAGCTCGGCTATATCAACGCTTGGAGTGAGTTTTGCGAAGATTTAGGAGCCTTTTTAGAGTTAATTCAGACTCAGAATCCTGGATGCCCAATTTTTCTTTTGGGTCATAGTTTAGGTGGGGTGATTATCTTAGATTATATTCTGCGCCATCCTCAACAAGCATCAGTTTTGCAAGGTGCGATCGCTCTAGCGCCAAGCTTGGGGAAAGTTGGGGTTTCACCGATTCGGCTGCTTTTAGGAAAAATGCTCTCACGGGTGTGGCCGCGTTTTAGCCTGAATACAGGCATTGACCTGAGTGCTGGTTCACGAGATCCGCAGGTTTTAGCTGCATCCGCTCAGGATACACTACGACATACCCTTGCTACTGCCCGTCTGGCTACAGAATTTTTTGCAACACTTGATTGGATTAATGCTCATGTAGCTGATTGGCAATTACCATTGTTGATTCTCCACGGTGGTGCAGACCGAGTGGCTTTACCTGCGGGAAGTGACATCTTTTACCAACGGGTAAAATGTAAAGATAAGCTGAGAATCGAGTATCCGGGAGCCTATCACGAAATTCAGAGTGACCTAAATTACCGTGAGGTACTGGCTGATTTAGAAGATTGGTTAGAGCGACATCTACCACCCCAGACAGCGCAGTTAGGACGGGGAAGCAGTGAGTTAGCTTGATCAAAAAGAAGCCTCTCGCCGTTCCCGTTGGGAGGCGACGAGATGAATTTTTGGGCGATAAGGAGTCCCACCCCCGACCAATAATGACTGTCACTCATTGAGGGAGTGGGGTGGGCGACGAATCGCCAAGCTCTGAACTAGGGTTCTCAGCGCTTCAGACATCGGTATATCTAAACTTTGTGCAAACTCCTTTAAAAGCCTCAACTCCCTATCATTAAGCCTTGTTTCAACTCTATTTGTTCTAGACATAGTTACGACAATTCACCGTAACTATGATATACTTAATTGGTGCAGGTTTAATCAAATTAATAGCTAACTGCTTCCTGCACGCAGTAAAATTGACAACTCAGAGTATGGGGTTCTACCCAGTAATAGACGCTTCTGCGTCGCCACTGTGGGTAGGTAAAACTCTGACAGTACAAAGGTATTTGAACATTTTTGTATTGTTCAACTGTGCAAAGGGGCATCTCGTGCAGTCTAAACAAAGCGAAAGTTTTTGTCCGACGGGATACCGGGAGTCGCTGAGAAGCCTACACTGTATTGCTTGCAATCAGTGTAGGAGTATGTCACAGTTTCCTAGTTTTTAGAAGCTAAGTTTTAAAAGTAGATCAGCCCGAATTATCAACTTTACTTCTATTAAAGAGGCGATCGAGTCACAGCATAATCTGACAACACTGGTAAATTTGACCCAACACATAGTGCAAATTCGTCAGCTAACTTATCTGCAATGAGTTCAAATTCCTCATCGTTGAGTTGACCCTGTGTCTGAAGCTTCGTAATCAACTGAGTGCGTTTTCCTTCTTGACCTTTGCACTGTTGATCTTGAAAGATTAGCTCTTGAAGATATTCACTGGCGGAACTATAATCGCCTTTAGCTACTTGTTCTTCGACAAAGACTTTCATCGACTCAGGTAAGGAAATCTGAATGTTAGTCATAGCTTGAGATATCTAGTGAGCGATTTTATCTACTACCTTAGCACTGCGATCGCATCTACTTCTATCAAACAAGCGATCGCATATTAAAGAATCAGTTATGTACATTATCTGAAAAATATATTGCTGAGGATACAGAGTTTTTGCCAACCAAGATCGGTTCTCCCTTTACTCCTCCACGGGTAAGAGTACAAATCTTATAAAGGTTTTCGCACTCAAAGATTGCCATAACTAGCTCTTTCCCAGTTTGATAAGAAGGTGGTAAGGGTTTACCTACCTCGCATTCCATATCAATTTCGCGATCGCGCCATTGTAACTTCCAAATACGCTTTTCGGTTATTGGTGCTTTGACAGACCGAGCAAAAGCACTATACACCTGCTCTGCTTTGATATCATCCTTGGCTGCTGGCACAAAAAACTTCATAGGCTTTGGTTACAAGTAACGTAATTTTACTAGCACCAGCGTAACGCAGTTACCAAGGTAATCGGCTTCCATCCCATGAGAAAAACTGTCCACTATCGCCTTCTTGAAGCTGTTCGATGACAGTCAGTAATTGGGTAACAGTGCGTTCCACTGAGAATAATTTTTCCGCAGGTACATTTCCCTGGAAAGGACGGGAAAGGCGCGTATCAGTTGTACCAGGATGCAATGTCACTATTAATGCTTTAGGACAACTTCTTTTATACTCAATTGCCGCAGTTCGCATCAACATATTGAGTGCTGCTTTAGAAGCGCGATAGCCATACCATCCACCAAGTTGGTTATCGCCAATACTACCCAATTTAGCAGAAATAGTGGCAAACACGCTGCGTTCTCCATGACGAAACAAAGGCAATAGATGTTTAGCCAGTAAAACAGCACCAATACTATTTATTTGAAAGTAGCGCAGCAAATTTTCTGAATTGATCTGTCTTAAGCTTTTTTCTGGTTGTAAAGTATCCTCATGCAACAGTCCTACACAGTTGACTACCAAATGCAATTTGTCAACTTGGGTACGTATTTTTTGAACAGCTTCAACAATCTGCAATTCGTCAGTAATATCTATCTCCAAACAAATTAATCGCCCAGAATGTTCGCCTGCAAGAGCTATTAAATCGGAGGCTGATTCCGGTTGACGAGAAGTTGCATAAACTTTGGCTATTCTGTCATCTTGTAGCAATTTTTTTACAAAACCCAAACCAATACCTTGGCTAGCTCCCACAATCAATGCATTCACAGGATTAATTTCATCGATAAAAGACATATAGCAATTCTATTTGATTTGTGAAAAATATAGATTAGGAAACGAACCGCCTTCGCGTTAGCGTCTCGTTAGAGAAGGACGCAAAGGAAAGAAAGAAGAAAGAGAGATATAATTTTCACGAATGATTTAGGACTGCTATATCAATTTAGGGGGAGCAATGCGATTTTGTGAGGTGCTTAAAATTCGGGTACTAAATCACCCATTTAGGGCTGCGATCGCAGCCAAATAACTGTTTTTATTGAGAATCTAGCTCTATAACTGAGAATTAAAGTCCGATCTAACAAAATCGCATTGCTCCCCAATTTAGGTCAGTTGTGGAGGTATTTTATATTCGTAGCGAGAGACAAAATAAGCGCCAACTTGTCTGTCGCTGTGATGACGGAAACCAAAGTCTTCATATACTGCTCTTAAGCGCGGACGCGAAGCATCGCAATCTAGACGTAAATAACGTTTACCAAATGTTTGTGCGTGTTCAACAGCCCAAGTAAGTAGTGCTGAAGAGACTTTACCGCCAGAGCAATGTCGCCGAATAGCAAGACGATGTACAAATGCTGACTCTTCCTGAGAAATGTCAGGCCAGAAAAGTAAATCCTCAAGCTGAAACTTGATTGTACCAACTGGTTCACCCGCCCATTCAGCAATAAAAAACAAGCCGTTGGCAACATCTTCCGAGATATTTTCTGGCGAAACCTCGCTATCACGCCACAGAGGCATACCACGCTTCTGGAGCCACAAAGCTGCTTCTAATAAAACATCTGAGACTATCAGCGTATCTTGTATGGTTGCTTGGCGAATTGAGATGTACATTTAGTTATCAATTGCAGGTTAAGTTGAATAATAGTAAAACTTCACACAGATTACTATAAATGTTGGGTTGCATTTCGCTTTTGGCAATATACCCTTTATTTACCAATACAAAATTTGCTAAAAATTTTATCCAAAACTGATTCTGTAACCTCTTCACCAGTAATTTCTCCTAATGCCTGAATCGCACCCCGTAAGTCAATTGTCCAAAAATCAAGAGGTAGCTGCTGGGCAATTGTTGCTTGTACTTGTTCCAAAGAAATTTTAGATTGAGTTAATGCTGCTGCTTGCCTTTGGTTAATGGCTAAATCCATATCAGCAGCTTGGAGTTTTCCTGCTCTAACTATCTCTAAAATTGCTGTTTCTAAAGCATCAATGCCTTGATTTTGGGCTGCGGCTGTGACAATTTTAGATTTTGGATTTTGGATTTTGGATTGAAGATATTTGCTTTCGTCTTCTTCTAATAAATCGATTTTGTTAATAACTAGAATTAATGGACGGTGTTTTACCTGTTCGTAAATTTCTCGATCGCCTTCCGTCCAACCGGCTGAAGCATCAATGGTAAGCAAGACTAAATCTGCTGCATTTGCGGCACGACGCGATCGCTCGACGCCAATTTTCTCCACTTGGTCTGTTGTTTCCCGAATCCCTGCTGTATCAAGCACTTGTACAGGAATTCCCCCGACAACTAACTGAGATTCCACCACATCGCGGGTTGTACCGGGTAAATCAGTCACAATGGCGCGATCGCTCTGGCTCCAAGCGTTCAATAAGCTCGACTTACCCACATTCGGACGCCCCACAATTGCCACTTTTAAACCTGTACGTAGCAACTCACCTTTGTCTTTGGTTGCCAATAACCTAGTGATTTCTGCGGCAATTTTCTCGATTTCTGATATTATGACTTTATCATCCAACGGGGGCAGGTCTTCCTCAAAATCGATTCGAGCTTCGATTTCTGCCAAAATATCCAAACAGTTGGCGCGTAACTGCCGGATCGGATGAGCTAATTTCCCCTGCAAACCAGCTAAGGCAGTTTGAGCAGCTTGAGGCGATTTAGCTCCCACTAAATCAGCAATACCTTCGGCTTGAGTTAAATCCAATCGTCCATTCAAAAAGGCGCGGAGAGTAAATTCTCCTGGTTGGGCTAGTCTAGCGCCGTTTTCCAAACAGAGTTGTAATACCTGTTGCACTGCCATAATTCCCCCGTGGCAATGGAATTCCACCACATCTTCACGGGTGTAAGAACGGGGTGCTTTCATAATCAGCAACAGGGCTTCATCTACCAGTTGTTGCGTCTGAGGATGGCGAATGTAACCGTAGAGAATCTGGTGACTTTCCCAAACTTGCCGTCCTGGTGCATGAAAAAGAGTTTGGGCTAGAGCCATTGCTTGGGAACCAGACACCCGCACAATACCAACACTACCCTGTTGGGGGACAACAGCAGTGGCGATCGCAGCGATAGTTCCAGTAATAGCAAAAACTTCTGACATGAGCGCCTTTCATAAGAATGAGGAGAGACACGATTAATTACGTCTCTAGTTAGGAGTCAAAATCATAACTCATAACCGATAACTTTCTAAATGGTAAGTATTTAGACTAATAGGATGGCAACTGGCAAGGTAAAATTTACCTGGAGGGTAATGCCTGATAGGAAAGAGTTAGGGGTGAATATTATAACTCTTGTACAGACGCGATTAATCGCGTCTCTGCTCATAACTTTTAGAGAGAGGAATTTACTGTGGAGCAAAAAATTAACTGCGCTGTAGCCTGTGTTAACGGGTGTGTTTTAGGGGATAAATGCCCCAATATCGAGTATAGAGAGGCGGCTGCAAAATTTATTGAAGAGACTCCCTTAGACAAAATGTTGGAGTTGGCACAAGAACGCCTGCGAAAAAAAATGACAGAACCGCCAAAATGGGTTCTTCCTGAAGATATATAACATTCGCGCCAACAGGCACAAGCAAGACAGTGCAAAGGTTAAATAGTATCTGGATCTATATTTAATTCTCGCAGTTTTGCCGCCAAGCGATCGCTACGTTGCTTTTCTTGTTCAGCGCGTTGCTTTTCTTGTTCAGCGCGTTGCTTTTCTTGTTCAGCCTGTTGTGCAACTTCTTCCGGTGTTGGAACCAGTTCTCCTTCAGGCGTGAAAAAGCGTAACTTTTCTTGATAAACACCTAAATATAAACCTAGCTGTTGACTCCACAACCAGCCTTGGGGATTGGGTTCTAGTGGTTGATATTCACCATCAAGCAAATGAAACCCTGTAAATTCTAAAGTTTCTGGGTCAAACCAGAAGTAATCTGGTGTGCGAAAGATATCTTGGTAAATTTGTTTTTTTAAGCCCTTATCAGTATCGCCTGTGCTATTTGAGAGAATTTCTATAATTAGATTGGGATATTTGCCATCTTCTTCCCAAACAACCCAGCTTTTACGGGGTTTGCGTTCAGTCCCTAGTACTACAAAAAAATCTGGCCCCCGGAAGTTTTCTGATTTGCGCTGGCGTGGACTGTAGTAAATGGTGAGATTACCCGATGCATAAAAGTCATTACGATTTTGCCACAGCCACTCTAAGCATTGAATCAGCAGTGTCATTTGTAGCCGATGTAAGTCAGTTTCCAAAGGCGGTTCGTCACTATATAAATCCCCTGGCGGAAATATAACATCTTTTGAAACTTGAAAATCTTTGGCGACAGACATGGCAGCAAGTGTCTTAGTGCTATAAGTTTAGCGTAGCAGTGAGGAGCGTAGACGTGCAGCAAGCAGTTTGTCAGTATATCTCTCAGGTATTATGAAGCTAGTCCACAAGAGGTTGTACAAGAACTTTTTCGGATGCAAGCTGTCCCTTTTGATGTAGAGTCAGCAATTACAAAAGGTGTATACATTCAGCTAAGAAACAGAGTAGAAAATCTTTTAAATGAACTGTATATCATCACAAAAGGACTTGAGGAATTTCATGCTGACTATATTCAATGTAATTCCTATATGCTTCCGATTCTTCAGCGCCTTGCCAATATTACAAGTAAGGCGGCGTTAAAAAAACAAATTGGCAATGTATCGGATAATGCTATTTCACAACCAGCAGCTAAAAAACTGGCTGAAATATTGAATAAACGAAAGCCTGGCCAGACTATGACTCGCCAACAAATTTTGCAGAGTATTGAACCAACTCTTGAGGGCATTGTCCGTGATTTAGTAGGTAGAGTACTTCTTGAACGTATTGTTGCTAAGGCTCTTGATGATGCTAACGTTCCTTATAAGTTAGAGTCTGAATATAGCTCTCTTGAGGGTGTTATTTATAACTTCCGAGCCGACTTTGCTATTCCAGATGAAAAATTTCCAAAAGCTCTTATAGAGGTAAGAAAGTCATCTTCCAGACACGCTTCACTATATGCAAAAGACAAAATGTTTTCAGCGATTAACTGGAAAGGCAAGAATAAGGAATTGCTTGCAGTTCTTGTAGTAGATGGAGAATGGACATCTGAAACTCTGAAAGCGATGACAAGGGTATTCGATTATGTTGTTCCCCTCAATCGATCTTCTGATGTAGCGACGGCTATTTATGAATACTTACAAGGTGACATATCTAAGCTGAAATGGCAAATCAACTTTTCAATTACTCCAGCTAATTTAAAGATTGATAAAGATTAGTTTTAATATGCTGAAAGGCTAAATATCTAAGCCAACAACCATTAACTCAGGCGGATGCTCAACAATGAACTGGTAATATACCTCTCGTCGCTCCTGGGGTGGAAGAGTTAACTGCCATTCTAAAATTCCCATTTCACCAAGTTGAATTTGCGGGTTGCTGCGGCTCAGACGCACTTTAATTTGCTCGTTGCGGCTAACTGGCAATTGTTCAGTTATTTCCAGATTTACTTCTTTCTCTAATAAGTTAGTAATGAACAACCGATAACTATAAGTAATCCGGCGCTGGTTGCTAATTAATTTTTTATCTACCAGACGTTCAACTAATTCGCGCTCAATTTTTAAACCTTCATCAATCCCTAAGTTCAGTTTAAATTCTTGCCCTGGTGCAATATTTTCTAACTGAGTTGTTCCTATAAAAACATTGTCGCGGAAAATATTCGCTTTGCCTGGTAACAAAGTCGCACCGTTGGAATTATTTTTTACATTGGCTTGCAAGTAAGCAAAACTTACCAAGCGTGGCATTGCCACATAATCGAAGCTACAAGGATAATCATCATTGAAAATTGTAGTTTTATGAGGTGCGCCATCACTAGGAATGTTACCGCCACCATTCAATTTAAAGGTAACTACACTCCCTTCTTTGGATACTTCTGCTGTAACGGTTTCTGCTGGGATGAGACTATCCTCTGTAACTTCGTCTTGTTCTTGCCAATTTTCTTCACCAGCAGGGGCTGCTATGGTAGGTAGGAGTGGTGGCTGGGCAGCAAATCGTCGTTGTCGTAACAGTTGTGGACGTGGGGCATCAATATACCAGGGTTCAAGTTTGGGTGGGAGTGTACCTAATCCCGGTTTAGCGGTAGAAAGGGTGAGAACTGCACCAATCCAATCTTCACCAGTGCTTTGAGTGATTTCTGCAAGGTAGCTCAAATGGACAATATCGCTGGTGGTGCTACGCAAGTCATATAGCGGAGTCCAACTGGCGCGATTTACTATGTAAGACACCTCTAATTCAAATTTACCTTCACCTGCAACTTCAACTCCTACAACTAAGCTAAAACTCTCTTTAGGATGGGGTGTTTGGATTTTTTGCAATGAAGTGTGGAGTGCTTGCAGTTGTTTGTCTAATTCCTGCTGTTGGGTTTTGCACTCTCCAGATGCGATCGCATACTCACTATACTGGCTTCCGAGAAAGTTTAAAAAATCCAAAGTTTCACTCAGGCTAAGATTTTTCCGAGACAAACTCTGTGCAAAGGGTTCCTCTGTTTTTTCACGCAACCCGGCGATAAAACTAGACTGCAATGCTAAAGCATCGACTTGGGCTTGCAGGTGGCGTTTTTCTGCTTCTAACTGCTGAATTTGCCTTGTTAAATGTGCAAGCTCCGCTACAGGTTCAGTGGTGTAGATGCGATCGCTACTTACTCCAAGCATTCGCACCCCTACCGTACCAGTACCACTCACCCTGATAGACTCAGTTTCCATCTCTGGCACTGGGGTAATTACTAATTCCTGTTCAATTCCTGTTAAATCAACTACACCACGCCGTGTAACCAATGCTCTGTCAGCATATACGGTAACAGCTACAATCTCGCTTTGTACTGTTTTGCGCCAAGACGGTATTTCCGGGTTAACCACTGCCAGTTTTCCCCCATTCTTAATGGTTCTGCTGGTTAATTGTCAATGCTTCTCGGTCTAGCCGTCAACCCCTTTAGGTAATTCGTAATTAGGAATTATTTTACTCGTGATTTAGATCAAATGTACTATAAGCACTATCAGCGTTTTGCTCTACAAAATTCTTTGCCGCAGCCAGGAGATATTCATAATAGGCACGAGCGACTATCGATAGCTGTTTGCCAGATGGGTAAACCATGTACCAATTTCGCTGAATGGGAAAGTGTTGTACATCTAAAATGCTAAACTCTGAGGCGTCTAATAGTAAGGTATGACGGGATAAAACGGAAATTCCTAAACCACCTGCGATCGCTTGTTTAATTGCTTCGTTACTTCCCAATTCCAGCTTGACTTTTACTGTCACCCCTTGTTCTTCAAACAGACTTTGGACGGCGCGACGAGTTCCTGAACCTGGTTCTCGCATAATAAAAGGTTCGTTAGACAGGCGTTGGATCGGAATATTTTTTTCTTTGGATAACGGATGATTAACTGGTGCAAAAACTATCAAAGGATTTTCTAAAAATGGTTCACAAGTCACATCCATATTGTCTGGAACTTGGCTCATAATATATAAGTCGTCCAGATTATTACTCATCCGTTCCAAGATTTGTTCGTGATTTGTTACTTGCAGAGAGATATCAATCCCTGGATAAAGTTCGCAAAACGGCCCTAACAAACGTGGAATAAAATATTTTGCTGTTGTAACTACTGCCAAACGTAATTGCCCCTGTTTTAGCCCTTTTAAATCTGCTACCTTCATTTCATACTGGGCTATAGTTTCAAAAATCTGCCGACAAGTAGCAAATAATTCTCGTCCTGCTTCGGTGAGATACAACCGCTTTCCCACTTGCTCAAATAATGGCAACCCTACCGATTTTGTGAGTTGCTTAATCTGCATCGAAACGGTAGGTTGAGTGAGAAACAATTCCTCAGCAGCGCGAGTAAAGCTACTGTGCCGTGCCGCCGCCTCGAAAACCTTTAATTGGTGCAGCGTCGCTTGCTTCAAAGGTGGTTCTCCTGTATATAGCTATTTATCGATATAAAACTAACGTGAGTTCGACAAGCCTTATTTGACCTCTCCCCCAGCCCCTCTCCGGCGCACAGAGGGGAGCAAAAAGCTGAATTATTTCGTTGCTCCTCCCTTTCCGTTTCCCAGAGGGAGGCTGTCCGGGAGAGGTTCATCGAACTCAGGTTAAAACTAGTAGTCTGTCTCATAAGTTCTGATTGATTAGTTTGTTACCAAAACCCTGTAGAGACGCGAAACTTCGCGTCTTTACAACCCCGCAAAATTAATGAAACAGACCACTAGTATTACTGAACAGTTGCAAATTTTATAGCAATGCTCATAGAAAGTTATGAGTTTTATATATTATAGACAAAACTCTATTACTTCTATTAAAATAAAGGTATTTTATTTATGGATTCAAGAAGCTATTATCAGAACAACAAGAAAAGCGTAAGATTCCTTCCACTTTCCGATGAATGATGGTTTTCCCAAATTCATCTATCATCATTCATCATTCCATAATTCTTCGGCAATTTTTGTTGGGAGCTTGGTTAAATCTGGTAATCTTAGTACCTCAATTTCGGCAACTTGTTCTTTAATATTCACTGGTAAGTTTAACGGTTCGCGTTCTTCTATCCAGCATCTTGCTAATGGCAAGGTTAGCTCCATTTCATCTAGTGGTCTGGGAATTACCATTACTGCATTTAATTCCCCAATGCGTTCTGCCTCAAACATTCCCGCTTCCACTGCTACTGCTACATTTGCTACGGAACCCCGAATAATGGCTGTACACAAACCCGCACCAATTTTTTCATAAGCTGCTAAATGAACATCAGCAGCTTTAAGCATGGCATCACATGCTCCTACCATTGCTGGAAATCCTCGCGTTTCTACCAAACCAATTGCTTGGTTACTCAGACGGCTGTAATTCCCCTCTTCCATCAATTTAGTAAAACGGGTTGTGATGGGAAGTACTATATCTAGGTTGGGATAAGGTCGGGGAATCACCAAGCTAGAAACCAACTGACCAAACTGTTCAGCCGTTTGGACACCAGATTCTACGGCAAGACGCACGTCAGCAATTCCACCCCGAACGATCGCAGTACAATGCCCGCTACCAATTTTTTCATACCCCACTAGGTGAACTCCTGCTGATTTCAGCATCATATCCGCCGTCCCAACTATTGCTGGAAAGCTGCGGGTAGAAACTAAACCTAAAGCAGTGTCCTGGAAGGTTTCTTGACTACTGGCTCCATGCATGGTACTCATAGACCGTTGATTAGATGTTTCCATTATGAACTTTCCCAGATAATCACAAAGCTGACAACTTACAATTAACACTTACTCAGACTAAACGTCAGAGTTTGGGTCGCTCAAGGATTGTCTATGGGGAAACAATGTAGTCAACAGTCTGTGTATGCTCCCTTGTCCATAAATTTGAGTCCCGAAACCGTTAGAGGGTTCTGTGGCTAGCTGATTGGGGTCTGAGTCATCTTCTGTAGACTCTTGGGCGGCTTGTTGCGACGTGGGGTTAGCATCATTGGCGGGTTCCTCTACGGGAGGAGACTGGCTTTCTGGAGTGGCGGGAGATTTAAAATAAGAAATCGACTTATTTTGTTTGAAATCCACAAAAGCTGAAGCTGAGAATTTAGTTGAGGAAATTTCTTTTTCCTTAACTCCCCCTGAGCCATTTTCCTCTTCCTTCTGCGGTGCTGCACTTGTAGAAGCTGGGTTATTGGTAGATGGTTCTGGTTCCTTTGTTTGGGCTGTTTGGGTAATTTGCCGACTGGTGTCTCCCAAAATCGAACCAGGTGCAATTACTTGTCCAGCTTCAACTGAACAGTTAAAAACTGTTGTTGCCGAACCAATGCAAGCATTTGCTCCAATTTTGCCTTTGCCAACCATCAAAAAACCGGCTCCCAAGTTTGCGCCTGCTTCTACCTCTAGGGTTCCTTCATGGACTTGGAGAATTGCTCCCATGCCAATACAGACCCCTGGCCCAATGATGATCTTGCTGTTTACAGCCGCTTGGAGGATCACCCCAGGTGCAAGTACTGCGCTTGGATGAATAGTCACCTCACCACTAATGTAAGAATCAAAGTTATTGCTGAGGCGCAGTGACAGCACAGACATGGAAATTTTAACCTCGGAAGCCGGAGTGGGGAATGGGGATGAGGGGGTAGAGGGGGCAGGGGGAGCAGGGGAGGCAGGGGAGGCAGGGGAAGAAGAATTATTTATTGATTAATCTACCAATGCCCCATTCCCCACTCCCTACTCCCCACTCCCTACTATGGTCTTTGAATAATCGTTTCTAATACCCGACGCTTGGCTTTGGGGTCAATACCAATTAAGCGTACATATTCCCCTTGGTATTCGCCAAGGTGTCCTTCTACGGCTGCGAATCGCTTCTCTTTCTGAGGAGGCTTGAATTTGACCGGTACTAGTCCAGGAACCAGTACGGAACCGCCGTTGGTCTACGTGTTCAAGGCTAATTTTAGAGCCGCCAGCCAATAATTGCCGGAGTTGGTCTACAACTTCAGTACTCAACCGGGTACTGGTAGCTGTTGCTGTTGCTGTCGCAGTAGCAGAGGGTGCATTGCTAGTAAATGATTTCTGACTGCTAGAAGTGGCTACTTGGCCATTTGGACGTTGGATAATCGTTTCTAATACTCGCCGCTTGGCTTTGGGGTCAATACCAATTAGGCGGACATATTCCCCTTGGTATTCGCCAAGGTGTCCTTCTACGGCTGCGATCGCTTCTCTTTCTGAGGAGGCTTGAATTTGACCGGTACTAGTCCAGGAACCTGTACGGAACCGTCGTTCGTCTACGTGTTCAAGGCTAATCTTATACCCACCAGCCAATAATTGCCGGAGTTGGTCTACCACTTCTGTACTCAAACGGTTGCTGGTAGCTGTTGCCGTAGCAGTACCAGAAGTTCCACTGCTAGTAAATGATTTCTTACTACCAGAAGAGGCTACTTGACCATTTGGACGTTGGATAATTGTTTCTAATACCCGCCGCTTGGCTTTGGTATCAATGCCGATTAAACGCACATACTCGCCTTGATGGCTTTCTATACATTCTTCCAAGCCGGAAATTACTTGATTTATGGAAGTTGCTTCAATTGGCTTGCAGCTAGTCCAGGAACCAGTACGGAAACGGCGCTCGTCTACGTGTTCCATGCCAATTTTGTAACCCCCTGCCAAAAGTTGGCGGATTTGCTCTACAGTTTCGCCATTAACTTTGCCACTGCTAGAGCCGTTACTATTACCATTACTGCTGTAGCTGCCATTGCTATGACTACTAGCCGGAGCTTTAAAATTGCTAGCTGGTTTAAAATCACCATCCGGGCGTTGGATGATGCTCTCTAACACACGTCGTCTATCTTTGTCAATACCAAACAGCCGGACATACTCGCCGCTATGGTCACTTACACAGCTTTCTAATGCTGCGATCGCTTCACCGATGGATCTCGGTTCAATTGGTTGGCAACTAGTCCAAGAACCCGTGCGGAACCGTCTCTGGTCTACGTGTTCTGTACCAATCTTATACCCTTGTTCCAATAGATAGCGCACCTGCTCTATTGTTTCTGCACCCAAGCTATTGCTCGCCACTTCACTACTCCTTTCTAGCTCTAAAACAGTAACACCATTACCCTTATAAGATTTAGTGTTCTCATCCCGAATTGGTGCAATACATTTGCTATCCGCAGCACAAAGATAACCAGCTCGCAGCGCCTGATTAATCCCAACCACATGATGAGCAAAGTCCTTATCCTGATCTTGCACATCTGGCAAGCGGTCAGCTTGCTGCTGATTGGTAATGATCGCTCCCGAAGGTATATACTTACCTGCGGGAATTTCTACGTCTTGAATCAAAGCGTGCATCATCACGATGCAGCCTGCACCTACCCTGGCATTAAACACCGTAGAGCGAAAGCCAATGAAGGAATTATCCCCTACATAAGCTGGCCCGTGAATTAGAGCCATGTGGGTAATGCAAGTGTTTTTACCTACCCACACCGAGTATTTATTTTGATCATCGCCAACTACTCGACCTTGCTCCAAGCCATGAATCACCACACCATCTTGAATATTAGTGTTTTCACCAATATAAAAAGGTGTGCCTTCATCCGCTCTAATCGTAGTCCCCGGAGCAACGATTACATTTGCACCTATATGTACATCTCCAATTAGATTGGAGAACGGATGCACAAAGGCTGTTTGATGGATTTGCGCTTCAGCTAAATTCCTCGACCACGGGGTTGGAGGTGCCGCCGTGCTGCGGACTGCCATTTCGAGATTCCTCCTGTATTGTCATTTGTCATTTGTCCTTTGTCCTTTGTCATTTGTCTTTTGTCGAGAGCTAATACTTCGGCTTCGCTCAGTACAAGTGACTAATGACTAATGACTAATGACTATCGATATTGATCTTTTTTGCTGTAAATTAGGCGATCTTCAACGTGAATAGTATCTATAATCGCTACTACCACTGCATCTAATGGTCGCTGTTCATTGCCAATAACTTGACGAGCGGCACTGCCACGACTGACAAGTACCCACTCATCTACTCCTGCTCCCACACTATCTGCTGCTACCTCGTATTGTGGCAGGATGTTGCCGTCTTCATCCACTAATTGTAACAACAGTAGTTTCACACCTCGAAGACTTGGATCTTTTTGCGTGCTAACTACTGTGCCGCGAACTTTGGCGACTTGCATTCTTTAATTACGGTCTTCTACCGAAAGGACGAATTGCATTCACATTTTCCCGGAATTGCTCTACGTCTTCGGTATAACGAATTGGTAGGACGTATTCCAAGTTTTCGTGAGGACGAGCAATGATGTGAGTAGATAGCACTTGTCCCCCGTTAACTCGCTTTACAGATTCAACTCCTGCGGCTACGGAAGCTTGCACTTCTGACACATCACCCCGAACAATCACGGTAACTCGACCACTGCCGATTTTTTCATAGCCTACGAGAGTAACGCGGGCAGCCTTCACCATCGCATCAGCAGCTTCTACTACTGCTGGAAAGCCTAGCGTTTCAACCATTCCCACTGCAATTGACATTAGATTTTAATCCCTATTTAAAGTTTTTAGCCTTGGACAAAAGAAAGTGATGCTCAAAAAAGCAAAGAGCGTTAATTACTTTGTTTAAACAGCTTTTAGGTACGGAACTGTTCCACAGCTTCTGTGTAACGTATCGGCAATACGTATTCTAGGTTTTCGTGAGGACGAGCAATGATGTGAGTGGATAACACTTCACCACCAAAGACTCTTTTCGCCGCTTCAACCCCAGCAGCTACGGAAGCTTGTACTTCCGATACATCTCCCCTAACTATGACGGTGACGCGAGCGCTACCAATTTTTTCATACCCTACTAAAGTGACACGGGCGGCTTTCACCATCGCATCAGCAGCTTCCACTACTGCTGGAAAGCCCTTCGTTTCAATCATCCCAACTGCAATTGGCATCGCAGAACTCCTACAATATTAATCCAATCTGTACTGTCGCTTAAAATTTTTGACGGGGAGAGCTTGATCTTAATAGCTAAGAAAACACTTCCAAATTAAGCATAGGAAAGGTTGGCCTTTCTGGCAATATAAATTACTATAATAGTTTATGATAAGAAAGTTTTAAAAAACTTAACAAAAATTTATCTGTCCTCCTGAGCAATTAAAGTTTACTGATTCCTAGAGGAGCCACTTATGCTTTATAATTTCTTTATCACATTTACAAAACGACATTCATAACCAAGGATAATTTTATCTGGGGAGGGAGGACAAGCTGCTGTATCTTATGCTGTCTCTAGGTTCTGCCAATTTTTGCTATATGTACAATGACTAAGTGAAAAATAGATAATTTTTTCAAATATATCGTATAAAGTAGTTTGTTCAAAGTAGAAATAAAAATGTAAAAACAAAGGTGAAGTTAAAGCAAGTAAATGCTTTAACCTATGTAAATTTATATTTTATCGAAATTTAATAGGGTAAATTAAAGTAAAAATACTTATGATAATTTAGTTTAAATAAGAGTAAAAAAATATTGATGTTTCTACTAAATTAATTTTGTAAAATAAATAATAGTATAAAAGCTTTTTTAAAATTAAGGTTGAGTCGTCAAGGTGAATTTAAATGGATCAATTTCTATTTTCAACAAGTTGGTTTGTGCCTTTATATAGCTTATTAGGCGCAATTTTGACGTTGCCGTGGGGAATAGGAATAATTCGGCGAACAGGGCCAAGACCTGCGGCATACATAAACTTGTTGACGACGGTTTTGGCTTTTGCCCATAGCCTGTTTGTATTTAACATGATCTGGGATAGAGAACCAGAAAAGTTACTGGTGACGTGGTTTAAAGCTGCTGATTTAGACTTATCTTTTGCCTTGGAACTCTCAACAGTGAGTATTGGGGCAACAGTTTTAATTACAGGGTTAAGCTTACTTGCACAAGTTTACGCTCTGGGTTACATGGAAAAAGACTGGTCGTTGGCGCGTTTTTTTGCGCTGCTGGGATTTTTTGAAGCAGCGCTGAGTGCTTTAGCAATCAGTGATTCTTTGTTTTTCAGCTATGGACTTTTGGAAGTGCTGACGCTTTCGACTTACTTGCTAGTGGGATTCTGGTATGCTCAACCGCTAGTAGTGACAGCAGCACGGGATGCGTTTTTAACCAAACGGGTGGGGGACTTGTTGCTGCTGATGGCAGTGGTGACGCTTTCCACCTTAGCCGGGAGTTTGAACTTTTCGGATTTATATGAGTGGGCGCAAACGGCTAATTTAAGCCCAATGACATCAACATTACTGGGGTTGGCGTTAATTGCTGGGCCTGCTGGTAAATGCGCCCAATTTCCCCTGCACCTTTGGTTGGATGAGGCTATGGAAGGGCCCAATCCCGCCTCGGTAATGCGAAACTCGCTCGTAGTCGCAGGTGGTGCTTATTTACTGTATAAATTTCAACCATTGTTAGCATTGTCGCCAGTTGCTTTAAATGCCTTGGTAGTAATGGGTACGGTGACAGCAATTGGGGCGACATTAGTATCCATAGCTCAAATTGACATTAAGCGATCGCTATCTCATTCCACCAGTGCATACATGGGCTTAGTGTTTTTGGCGGTGGGTTTGCAGCAAGGGGGAGTAGCCTTGATGTTGCTGTTAACTCATGCGATCGCTAAAGCATTATTATTTATGAGTTCCGGTTCAGTAATTTTGACCACCCAAAGCCAAGACCTAACAGAAATGGGCGGTCTATGGTCAAGGATGCCAGCTACAACTACTGCCTTTGTTGTCGGTTCCGCCGGGATGGTAACACTGCTACCATTAGGAAGCTTTTGGGCAATGTTAGCATGGGCTGACGGTTTTGTGAATATTAGCCCTTGGGTAATTGGGGTTTTATTATTAGTCAATGGCTTGACAGCATTGAACTTGACCAGAGTATTCAGATTAGTATTTTGGGGTAAACCGCAACAAAAGACCCGTCGTACCCCAGAAGTTGGTTGGCAGATGGCCTTACCAATGGTGATTCTCACAGTCTTCACTCTGCTTGTGCCTTTGATGCTACAGCAATGGTACTTGCTACCAAATTGGGAAAGTATTAATTGGTATGTGGCATTAGCTTTGTTTACTTCTACCGTCGTGGGGGTAAGTATAGGGTCTACAGTTCATCTACACAAAGCTTGGTCAAGATCCAGAATCTTGGCGTGGAGATTTGTGCAGGACTTGTTAGGTTATGATTTTTATATTGACCGAGTTTATCGGCTAACGGTAGTGGGTGCAGTCGCACTGCTATCTAAAATCTCTGCTTGGAGCGATCGCTATTTAGTCGATGGTTTAGTAAACTTGGTTGGCTTTGCGACTATTCTCGGTGGACAAACTTTAAAGTACAGCATTTCGGGGCAATCTCAGGGCTATATGTTGACTATCTTAGCGGTCGTCAGCGTTCTGGGTTTATTCATCAGCTGGTCATCTGGTTTACTAGATAAATTACCTTTTTAAGCGAGTTAGGAGACGCGATGAATCGCGTCTGTACAAGAGTTAGAAGTAGAGACGCGATGAATCGCGTCTGTACAAGAGTTAGAAGTAGAGACGCGATTAATCGCGTCTGTACAAGAGTTAGAAGTAGAGACGCGATTAATCGCGTCTGTACAGGAGTTAGAAGTTAAAAGTTTTTACTCTCCCCCTGCTTCCCCTGCTTCCCCTGCTCCCCTTAACTGAATTCCGTCTATGCTTAGTGTTTTAATTCTGGTGCTGTTAATCGGCGCAGCTTTAATTGGTTTCTCGCCGTCTGGCATCAATGGTAAATTTGCCCGTGGTGTGGCTTTAGTCTTTGCCAGTATCGCTTTCTTGTGGACAATCGTACTAGCAATTCAGTTTCATCCAGGAGAAATCACTCAACAGTTTGCCGAGTCTGTCCCCTGGATAGATGTTTTAGGCTTGAACTATAACTTGGGAATAGATGGTTTATCTTTGCCACTGCTGGTTTTGAATGCATTGTTAACTTGCATTGCCATTTACAGCAGCGATGAATCCCTACAGCGTCCTAAATTTTATTACTCTTTGATACTATTATTAAGCGCTGGGGTGACTGGAGCTTTTCTGGCACAGGATTTACTATTATTTTTCTTATTTTACGAATTGGAACTAATTCCGCTATATCTGTTGATAGCTATTTGGGGTGGGGAGAAGCGGGGTTATGCTGCAACAAAATTTCTCATTTATACTGCCGTTTCGGGAATCTTGATTTTGGCAAGTTTTCTCGGCATGGTTTGGCTGAGTGGTTCCTCTAGCTTTGCACTAGCAACCTTGAACCCTACGACTCTACCTCTAGCGACACAGCTTTTACTGCTAGGGGGAATTTTGGTAGGTTTCGGGATTAAAATTCCTTTGGTTCCCTTCCATACTTGGTTGCCAGATGCTCACGTTGAAGCTTCTACACCAATTTCTGTGCTGTTGGCTGGAGTGTTGTTGAAGTTGGGAACTTATGGCTTACTGCGGTTTGGCATGAACTTGTTACCAGAAGCTTGGGCTTATGTGGCTCCTTGGTTAGCGACTTGGGCAGTAGTGAGTGTACTCTATGGTGCATCCTGCGCGATCGCTCAAACCGATATGAAAAAAATGGTAGCATACAGTTCTATTGGACACATGGGCTACGTGCTTTTAGCGGCCGCGGCTTCCACACCATTAAGTGTGTTGGGTGCTGTTATGGAGATGATTAGCCACGGCTTGATTTCCGCCATGCTGTTTTTGCTGGTAGGAGTTGTGTATAAAAAAGCCGGAAGCCGGGATTTAGAAGTTCTCCAAGGACTGCTGAACCCAGAACGCGGTATGCCCGTAATTGGTAGCTTAATTGTTGTGGGAGTTATGGCTAGCGCAGGGATACCGGGAATGCTAGGTTTTATTTCCGAATTCATCGTTTTTCGGGGTAGTTTCCCAGTTTTTCCAGTGCAAACGCTGCTATCAATGATTGGTACCGGCTTAACTGCGGTTTACTTCCTCATACTTCTCAACCGTGCTTTTTTTGGACGCTTGTCTGCACAAGTTATCAACTTACCACGGGTGTATTGGAGCGATCGCGCCCCGGCTGCAATTTTAGCTGTGCTGATTGTAATTTTCGGCATTCAACCTGGTTGGTTAGCACGCTGGACTGAACCAACAATTACAGCAATGGTGAATAGCCAAAACGTAGTAGTAGCAGTGTCCTTGGATAAAGCAATGGGGGCTAAGGATTAGGGAGTAGGGAATGGGGATTAGGGATTAGTGACTAGGGACTGGAAACGGGAAAGAGTTTTCCCAATGCCCAATGCCCAATGCCCAGTACCCAGTACCCAGTACTCAATCCCCAATACCTAAATTTTTTGGAGAGATATCAATGGTAACTATTAAAAATAAAGCGGTTCACAATCCCTTAGCTGAGTATATTGAACGTTTGCAAAAAGGAGAGGCATTACTCCCGGATAATCCAGAAAATGTCCTGGAAGTTGTTGGTATTCTTAAAAGTTATGGCGTAGTTTTAGATGCCTATTCAAAAAATCTTAATTATATTGCCGAGCATCAGTTTTTAATATTTTTCCCATTTTTTAAATACTTTAATGGAGAGGTTTCTTTTCAGAAATTACTCCGGCATTGGTGGCATGACCGAATTAATTTTGAATATGCCGAGTATTGTCTGAAAGCCATGATGTGGCACGGTGGCGGCGGATTAGATGCCTATTTAGATACAAAAGAATTTAAAGAAAAAGCCCAAGCCGTTATCGCCGTCAAATTTAAAAATAATCCTTTCATTCCGGGTATTAACCAACTGTTTCCAGATTTCTTAACAGAACACTTGCGCGTCTCTGCTTACTACACCGGTTTAGGTCAATTCTGGCGAGTAATGGCCGATATCTTCCTTAGCTTATCAGACCTCTACGACCAAGGCAAAATCAAATCGATTCCCCAAGTTGTAGAACACATTAAAGCAGGGTTAGTGGCAAATGCATTAAACCCAATTACCTACGCCGTCAAAATTCGAGGTGAGGTCTATGAAATTATTCCCAAAAGCGTTGGTTTGACCTTTTTAGCAGATACAGCAATACCTTATGTAGAAGCAGTATTTTTCCGAGGAACTCCTTTCCACGGGACAGTTTCATACAACGCCCAAGGATATCAAATTCCCCCAGATCAAACTCGATTTCAATATGGGGCATTGTATGCAGATCCTTTACCCATCGGCGGCGCCGGTATTCCTCCCACCTTGTTGATGCAGGATATGCGTCATTATCTTCCAGAGTATTTGCACGAAATTTATCGTCATAGTCTTCGGGGTGAAGATGATTTGCGGGTACAAATTTGTATGAGTTTCCAAAAATCGATGTTTTGCGTAACAACAGCAACGATTTTGGGACTGATGCCTTATCCTTTGGATACTAAAGATCCAAATGAGGAAAAAGGTAATCGAGTTTATTTAGAGAAGTGGATGAGTCGGTTAGAAACTTCGCAGTTGCTGGATGTGAATAAATAGTTGATTTTTGGTCAGGATTATGCTTCTGGTTCGATGCCTAGCGATGTCTAACGACAAGCCGCTCCGCGTCTACGCAGTTGAGCAGTCAAGCGATCGGCTCTTTCTTCACCAGTCAACAACAAATTACCTTCCAAATCCCACCAGCGTAGCCAAGGTAATTCCATAGTGTAATATTGTCCCTGCCAAATTTCTAACTCAACTCCTAAAGGATTTATGGGATAATGTCCGCGTTCATTTGCTGTTAATAACTGATATTGTCCACCAATTAATTCATAAACTTCTACACTGGCTTTATTCACTTCATAAATGCCGTAGAAGGGAGGACGAATCACCTGCTCATAAATCCAAAATTTCCCCTTCCAAGGAGTTTTATCTCGCTCCTCACTACCATCCCCAGAAACAAATTCTAAGGCAATTAATGGGGCAATAAATTCTCGCCATAATACATAAGACCTGCGCGTTTGCCCATCTAGAGTAGGGGGTACATTCCCTACATAAAACCAGTCTGGTGCTTCTGCGCCTTTTTCTGGGGGGTCAGTGATGCGCCAGTAGATACCGCTATCTTGACCAATACAGTATTGCCCATCAGGATGACGTTTTTGTAATATCGGTTTAATCGAGTCTGTTAAGAGAATGCTTTGGGGATGTTCCTGAAAGTTTTTCACGAAAGTACCATCAGACTCAGGAAGTTGTGTATGGTCTGGGAACGGGGTGAAGGCGGTGGATGGATCGGTTGCAGAGGTCATAAGTCTAGCCTCGCGCTGGGGTGAAGTTTATTTTTTAGTTTAGCTTGCGTACTTAACCAAGTTTTACTCGCAGCTTGGTTTGTATAAAATGGAGATTGTAATCCTTTGAGGTAATTAAGAATTGGAGCAAAGCAAGTTGACGAGCTTCACTCCCGACTAATCTCAAAGTACACGGAGTAAGCTGGGAATGCTTTCGATCGCTGACAAATTCCGAATTTCTGCCAAAGCTTGCCGAAAATTACCTTCCCGCACATCATGAGTAACAACTACAATCTCTGCTAGTTCCCCTTGAAAGCCAGTTTGGACAATTGACTCTATGCTAACGCCATAGTTACCAAAGCAAGTACCCAATTTACCAATAACTCCCGGTTGGTCATTGGTGAGAAAACGGGCATAAAACCGAGTGATCAATTCTGCCATCGGCGCAATTTCGCAGTATTCCTGATGTCCACAAGCTAATAATGGATTTGCAACTGCTGTATTGGTTTTGAGGACAGCAATTAAATTCAAAATATCTGATGTTACAGCACTGGCGGTTGCACCAGCACCAGCACCGGGGCCAAAAAACATTACTTGCCCAATTGGTTCTCCTTCCACAAGAATGGCATTGTAAACGCCGTTGATGCTAGCCAAAGGGTGGGCTTGGGGCACTAAGGTAGGGTGAACTCTCACAGAAAGGGGAGATGAGGGAGTATCACGTTTAGCGATCGCCAACAATTTAATCACAAATCCCAATTTTTCAGCATAAGCAATATCTGTTTTGCTAACTTGCCGAATCCCCTCAGTATAAACATCTTGTAAGTTGATGCGTCCACCAAAGCCTAATGATGCCAGAATAGCAATTTTATCTGCTGCGTCTAAGCCATCCACATCGGCTGTGGGGTCAGCCTCAGCATAACCCAATCGCTGGGCATCAGCTAAAACATCATTGAAGTTGCTACCTTCGGTCTGCATCCGTGTCAGTATGTAGTTCGTTGTACCGTTCACGATGCCTGTTACCGTATGAATACGGTTAACACTTAACGACTGCTTTAGGGGTTGAATCACCGGAATGCCACCACCCACAGCAGCTTCTAACATGACGTATACGCCAGCTTCATTAGCCGTTGTGAAAATTTCCGCCCCAAAGCGGGCGATCGCTGCTTTATTGGCAGTGACTACATGCTTTCCATTACTTAAAGCTTTGAGGATGAGCGATCGCGCCGGCTCCAGTCCACCCATTACCTCGACAACTATATCTACCGCCGGATCGTTGACAATTGATTCTAAATCTGTAGTTAAGACTTCCGTAGACAATTCTACTCCACGGGGCTTATCTAGCGATCGCACTCCCACACGATAGATTTCTATCTCTTGCAACAATGGGTGACGCCCAGCGCTATCTTGCAACAACTGCACTGTTCCCGTTCCCACGGTGCCTAATCCCAGTATTCCTAGTTTCACACCCACAATTTTTGCACCCAATTATCACCAATAACAATTGTAGGTAGAGCGTTTGCCCTACCTACTGATTATCCTGCTTCCTTTGTCATTTTGTCATTTGTCCTTTGTCCTCTGTCTAAAACTAATGACTAATGACTAATGACTAATGACTAATTTAGGGAACTCCAAAAAATAAATTATTCCACATTCAAGTTGTTGACTGTTGACTGTTGACTGAAAACCCGTGAACCGTCAACGGTCAACAGTGAACAATAGCAATGGAATATTTTTTTACTTGGAAGTCCCTTAGTAAGTTTCTACGTGCCAGCGACCAGCTTTCTTGATTTCCTTCTGGTAAACACTCCAGGTTACGCCTTCCTTAGCAGCAGCAGCAGTTAAGGCTGCATCAATACCTTCTTCCATACCGCGCAAACCGCAGATGTAGGTGTGGGTTTTTTCATTTTTAATCAATTGCCACAATTCATCTGCGTGTTCAGCTACGCGGTCTTGAATATACATTCTACCGCCTTGGGGATTTTTTTGTTCGCGGCTGATGGCAGCAGTCAGGCGGAAGTTATCAGGATATTTTTGTTGAATTTCTTCCAGTTCTTCCTTATATAAAAGGTTTGGAGTTGTCGGAACGCCAAATATTAACCAAGAGAATCCTTTAAATTGGTATTCTGGGTTAGCTGCTCTTTCTGCATCTTTAAACTGACGCCACAGATAAGCCCGCATCGGTGCAATACCTGTTCCGGTTGCCATCATGATGACATTAGCATCAGGGTCATTGGGTAACAACATTTCCTTACCCACAGGCCCGGTAATTTTTACCTCTTCCCCTGGCTTGAGGAAACACAGGTGTGTAGAGCAAACTCCGTAGACTGTTTCGCCAGTTTCTGGGTGCTTGTACTCCAATTGGCGGACGCACAGTGATACGGTTTTATCATCTACATCATCGCCATGACGAGTTGAGGCGATGGAATAGAGTCTAAGTTTTTCTGGCTTGCCATTCTTGTCTGATCCTGGCGGAATAATCCCAATACTTTGACCTTCTATATACTTTAAATCACTCCCAGAGAGGTCAAATTTAAGGTGTTGAACAATACCAATACCGCCTTCTTTAACTAGCGGTTCGTTAGATATTACCTTACCAATAAACGGAGCATTGGGACGATAAGTATTAACAGGAACGTCACCGTGGTCTTTTTTGGCTTTCGCTTGAGTCATGGTGTTGCCTTTCTTGTCCTTGTTCTCTTCAGCACTATGAGCATTCACAGGTGTGGCTTTACCATTCCCTTCACTGTTAGCAGTTTCCCCAGATGTAGCTAACTCGCTGACAACGCTTGTAGCATTCCCAAGTGAGGCTTTACCATTAACTGGCTGTAGCGCAGTTACAGGCTGAATGCTAACAATTGTGCCGCCTAGACGAGTGATACGTCGCATTTCTTGATTCATCCGGTTGTAAGGCACTCTGATGAACACACTGCCACTTTTCCGAATTGGGTAGTTAGTTTGATCGGTTTCTTCGCTCTGACGCAAACCCACCACTTCATAAAGGAAGATGCGGCTACCTAATTCTGTGTTGGCAGCACCCTCAACAGCACCTTGATTGTACATTCGTTCTAGCACTCCGATAATTTACTTAACCGTTTTTCAAAAAAAACTATTCCCTTACCTTGCCAGCTTTAGTTTACCGGATTTTCGTTTCACAAAACTAGCCATGTAGGAAAAACGGCATCATTAAATTAATGCCTAGCTAAGTACACTCACCAAAGACATGCAGGCATAGCAAAAAACACACCTGTTCACCTTCTAAGGTAAAGGATAAGTCTTGTGGAGAATGTTAATAATGAGTCAATTTAATCTTTTTTTCGTTAACTATTACCCCTATCACAATACCTTCGCCATTTTTTTGTAGGTTGGGTTGAGCGTTCGCGTAGCGTCCCGTAGGGAAGCAAAACCCAACGTATTTGTTGGGTTTCGTGCCTCAACCCAACCTACGAATCGAGGTATTTTTCGATTTGGCGAAGTTATTGCCATCAGGGAGATAGTTTTTTGCTTTACTACCCAACGAGCAACTTAAAGGGACAGATATTTTAGCAAGCTTGCTTCGATTAGTGGAAGCTACACTCAGTTGACTTCCAAAAATTGCGGTTGCGCTTGCCTACTCCAAAGCTTTAAATCGTAAATGCCAATCTCAGAAGGTTTTCTTCCGATTGGTTTTACTTCTTGAAATCTACTATTTCGGAATATTGTTAGCTATATTGATGACCTGTCTATGGATAATGACATGACTCTGACAACTCAAGCTACAAACATAACGACATAGAGAACCGTTATTTTAGCAACTGTAATCAGTTTCACTTGATGTGAAAAATCTGTCAACCTTTATCAGTACTTGGCCATAACGTCAACGCTTCTATGTGAGCATATCTATAAATTTACAGCTAAAAATTTGACTAATGCAAGTTCTTTGCTCATTCGTTGGATAGATTTTTGCTTTGAATATATTAAGTATTGTCGAGCAGGAATTACAATTTAGGAACATCAAAAAATTCGCGGCAATAATAAATTATACCATTAAGTCTTGTTTGTAGTCACAAGTAGCGGACTGATAAAGGCGCAACGCTGATGGGCGGTGCTGATCCCCATTTTTAAATTAACAACTAAATCAACAAAAAAATGATTCATGAACCACCCTAATTCTTCTTGAGAGCAATATTGTATGGGATACCCCCTTCTGTTAAAATCAAATATACCACTAGGATTAAATACTTACCGGCACCAACATTCAGGCTAGTCCGACGAGTAGCAACTTAATTACTTTTGTTGCCTACTTGCTTGGTGTCTTATAGATGTGCTAGGTAGCAAGAACGCAGGATAAACCAATGGGGTAAACTCCTGGCTTCAGAATCTGCTGTGTGAAAAAATATTGAGACAATTTTAGTATTTTAGAGGAGATTTATGACAAATAAGCCGGAACGCGTGGTACTGATTGGAGTAGCCGGAGACTCTGGGTGCGGGAAATCTACGTTTTTGCGTCGTTTGATTGATTTGTTTGGTGAAGATTTAATGACAGTCATTTGCTTGGATGACTATCATTCCCTAGATCGCAAACAGCGTAAAGAAACTGGGATAACGGCATTAGACCCCAGAGCAAACAATTTTGACCTGATGTATGAGCAAATTAAAGCGCTCAAAAGTGGTCAAGGGATTGATAAGCCGATTTATAACCACGAAACTGGCTTAATTGATCCGCCAGAACGGATTGAGCCGAATCATATTATAGTTGTTGAAGGGCTGCATCCTTTATATGATGAGCGGGTGCGATCGCTAATCGACTTTAGTGTTTATTTTGATATTAGCGATGAAGTCAAAATTGCCTGGAAAATCCAGCGAGATATGGCTGAACGCGGTCATCGCTACGAAGATGTCTTAGCGCAAATCAATTCCCGCAAACCTGACTTTGATAAGTTTATCGAACCACAAAGAGAATTTGCTGATGTGGTTCTGCAAGTATTACCCACCAACTTAATCAAAAACGACACGGAGCGCAGAGTCTTGCGGGTACGTATGCTTCAGCGCGAAGGTAAGGAAGGCTTTGATCCAACCTACCTATTTGATGAAGGGTCAACAATCAATTGGACTCCTTGTGGACGCAAACTGACCTGTTCTTATCCTGGTATGCAACTGTACTACGGTTCAGATGTTTACTACGGCCGCTATGTCTCAGTACTAGAGGTCGATGGTCAATTTGACAACTTGGAAGAAGTAATTTATATCGAAACCCATCTTAGCAATACATCCACTAAATATCAGGGTGAATTGACTCACTTGTTACTCCAGCACCGCGAGTATCCAGGTTCCAATAATGGTACTGGTTTCTTCCAAGTGCTTACCGGTTTGAAAATGCGTGCTGCTTATGAGCGCCTAACAGCTACGGAAGCAAAGTTAGCAGTTCAAGTTTAAAGCAGCAGTGTTTCTATCAAAGCTTGTGGGGGCGCTTTCGGGTGTCCCTTTTTTTGTGTTATTAAATACATTTTAATCACAAAATAATTAGCATAGATTTATCTTTTTTAAAGATACTTACCTTATAGCTACTGGTTTTTATCAATATTCAGAAGATACTAACTACTGAAGTATAAATATTGTTATGATTTCATAAATTAATGTAAGTTCAACAACTTATGTGGTGTTCGCCTAACGAGGTGAATCAAAAGACCTCTAAGAGGTTTTACTACTCAAAACCGTCCCTCTCCGATAGCTTGAGGGACAGACTTGAACTAAAGTTCAGGTCAGGGAAAGGTTGGTCGAACTCACGTTAAATTTAGGTAGTTGAACTAAATACTCACATTTAGTCAGCGAAAAAACTCAAGTCAGGAGGAATTTCCTTTGTCTCGTCGATATTTATTTACCTCCGAGTCAGTCACCGAAGGTCATCCAGATAAAATCTGCGATCAGATTTCTGATACCATTCTAGATGCCCTACTGACACAAGACCCCAGCAGTCGTGTCGCTGCTGAAGTAGTAGTTAATACTGGTTTGGTACTAATCACTGGCGAAATAACCACCAAAGCCAATGTGAATTTCGTTAATCTTGCCCGCAAAAAAATTGCCGAAATTGGCTATACCAATGCCGATAATGGCTTTTCTGCTAACAGCACCAGTGTTCTGCTAGCTTTAGACGAACAATCACCCGATATCGCCCAAGGCGTTAACACCGCCCAAGAAACCCGCGAACAAGATAGTGATGAACAATTTGACAAAATTGGCGCGGGCGATCAAGGTATAATGTTCGGTTTTGCCAGCAACGAAACACCAGAACTGATGCCCTTACCCATCAGTCTCGCCCACCGCATTGCTCGCCGATTGGCAGCAGTCCGCAAAACAGGTGAGCTGCCATACCTGCGTCCTGACGGTAAAACCCAAGTAACTGTGATCTACGAAGATGGACGCCCAGTAGGTATTGATACTATCTTGATTTCTACCCAGCATACAGCCAGTATTGGGGAAATCACGGATGAGGCGGCTGTACAAGCCAAAATTAAACAAGACCTCTGGTTAGCAGTGGTCGAACCTGTTTTTGGCGACATTGACGTTAAACCTAATGAGGAAACACGTTTTTTAGTCAACCCCACTGGCAAATTTGTCGTTGGTGGCCCTCAAGGAGACTCTGGTCTGACAGGACGGAAAATAATTGTTGACACCTACGGTGGTTATTCACGGCATGGTGGCGGCGCTTTTTCTGGCAAAGACCCCACGAAGGTAGACCGCTCTGCGGCTTATGCCGCTCGTTATGTGGCGAAAAATATTGTCGCCGCCGGTTTGGCAGAAAAAGTTGAAATTCAGCTATCCTATGCGATTGGTGTAGCACGACCAACAAGTATCCTAGTGGATACCTTTGGCACTGGCAAAGTGGATGAAGAAACCTTACTGGAATTAATCAACAAGCACTTTGAACTCCGTCCAGCGGGGATTATTCATACCTTCAACTTACGTAACTTACCAAGTGAACGAGGCGGACGTTTTTATCAGGACGTCGCGGCTTACGGTCATTTTGGGCGGGCTGATTTAGACTTACCTTGGGAACAGACCGATAAAGCCGAATTGTTGAAGCAAGCAGCAAACGAGTCACTTTCGGCAGTAGTTGCTCAGGCACTAACTTAGAGTTATACGCTACTGCAAAAACTTAGCATATTTATTTGAGGGTATTGGCAAGTTATTAAGTTGCCTATGCCCTCATTTTTTGGTAGGCACAAGAATATTAAGCTGTTACGCAAATAATATTGTACATTTACCTGATGACTGATGACTGATGACTGATGACTGATGACTGATGACTGATGACTGATGACTGATGACCGTTTTTTGAATTCAAAATTCAAAATTCAAAATTCTGTTAGGAAGAATAAGAATAATTTTGAATTAATTAATTCTGGGTACAAGCCCCCACTGATTTTTAAAATCAGTGGTCTACAATCAGTGGTGGGTTTCAAGCCCCCACTGATTGCAATTTTGAATTAATAATTTTGAATTTTGAATTGTTTTGACTGAAAACCCGTCAACAGTCAACAGTCAAAGACCATTAATAGTGTTTATATATTTTAGACGTGCATTAGCTTAAAAGCTATGGGTACTCACTCCAAAAATAACTCCTGAAAAAATAGGCGAACCGGGAGTAATTTTACTTAATTATTAAATGTAAAATATTAAAACAATTCGCAATTCGCAAAGACGCTCCTTCGTCGCTAACGCAATTCGCAATTACATTTTGTGACGGGGATTTAGATTTAGGCATTCAATTCGCGCTGCTTGATAGAAGCAGGGGACTTAAACCCCTACCACTTATTAAAAAAAGTACTTATACTGAAGCTTTCTTAGAGATAACTAAAATATAGGGGGTTGCATATTTGCGGGATGATTTTACTATTTTTCTGAGATGGGCATCTTGCCCGTCCCTTGTATTTGCGGGCGGGCAGGATGCCCACCCCACCAGAATCATCCCTTAATTCAGCAACGCCAAATATAGTTTATCGAGGAAGGCGTTAGCGTAACTATCTGTACGATTGCTCATTTGACCCCTTTACTGTCTTGTACAGCGATTAATGCACGAGCGCAAATTAGTTTGCACCTGTAACACCAGTTGTAGGCATTTTTCTAGCGAGGGTTTTGATGTTGGCAATCTGGCAAAGTTAAAACTGAGGTGAGCGAAAAACATCTGCAACGCCTGCAAGCTCACGAGTCAGCGATCGCTCAAAAGACAGAAGCCTTGCAGACATACATCACTAGCTAATGTATATCACAGCTTTCAGAGAAAACCAGTCAATTTTCCGAACGTTTGTCTCAAGTAGCCAAACCTAGTCCAATGCGATCGCCAGACTTTAAAGAATCACCACAAACAATACTTGACTGATTTGTTACCACAATTAGCTAATCAGCTATTCTTCTATTTCCTTACTTATGCTGCTGGTTTGTTTGACTCATTAGATGAAGCTGATTCTGTCTTCTCGGATTGCGTCTCACTCGTTTGTTGCAATTGGTTGAGATGAATATTATTCACTTGAACAATAAAGTATTCTAATGCTTGACTTGCCTTTTGTTGCTGTTGGGTTTCGTCAGACACATCATAACAACGATAAGGTGGAGTGACCCCCAATATAAATTTCTCTTGTTCAGCTTCTAACAATTCAACGGCTGTGTTAGCAGCAAGGGAATTCTTCTGAAAAGGAAAAGAGGTAACTATACTGGCAACTATAGAAGCAATAGCTGGGCAGAGTACAGGGAGCCACTTGAGCCAAGCTTGTCCTGCTTCTAATTTGTCTACCAGAACTAAAATTGGTGTGACTCCTGATAAAATCACTGTCGCAATTTGCAAACTATAGTAAAGGTTCCTTGATACACCCCTAATTTTTTTATAATCGTCAATCAAGTCTTGGCTGTATTGTAAAGCCTTTCCTCTTGTTAGAGTCAGTGTTTCTTTATCCCAAGAATTAGGGTTAGTTAATAGATAACTATAGAGTTCAGCTTTTTTGGTAAGTTCTGACTGATCAGAGGCCTTCTTATAGTTCTGAAATATTTGTCTATTGATCAGCAATAAAAAAAACACAAAAGTTAGAGATACTGCTCCAGAGATTACAACTGCTTTATCATCTGAAAGAAAAAGAATAAATAGTCCAGAAGATACAAAAGCTGCAAGTAATAAATACTCAATTACCTTCAAATTAAACAACTTTTTCTCATCTGACAGAGAGGATATATTTTCGATCCTATTGGAAATCTTACTTTGGTTTCTTTGTTCAAGATTAGCTAATTCAGAAGTAGTCATTGTACCTTACTCAATTGGTTATCGGGTGAAGTGTAGGAATATAATAAATCGCAACAAGTAGAATTGCTTTCAGGGGGTATAAGTTAGGATAAGTTCGCCAGAGAGTAGCTTCAACTTTTGCTGAGACATGCTTTTTATTACCGCTCCCATGAACTTTCTCGCTTTCCAAAACCTTCTAACATCTGCTTTTAGCTCTCACTTTGCGATTGACTAGTTGGCTTAGAATGCTTACAAAAGCTAAAAACGTTTCTTTCGGTTGACGTGAAATCATTTTTGCCAAGCTGTACTAGTCAATCCTAACCATATATATATTTGATTGATAATGCAAGGCTTTTTTGCCAGTAATTTTACGTAGTTTTTAAGATACTTATGATACGATTTACGTGCTTTCCTCAAAAAATATATGATTTGGACTTTGCAATAGTCGAATTGTTTTTTGGGGAATTTTAAGCCTATCGGGGGAGTTAAGCTGTCGTATCGAGGCTGACAACTATTTCGACAGGAAATTATGCAAGATTCTCTGATTTATCAAGATATCCTTCAGAGAGGAAGACAGCAGGAAGCGCTAGCACTGATAAAATGCGAACAATTGCAGAAATTAACGAAAAAATCAGCCGCCAACGTGCGGTAGTGTTGACAACTGAAGAATTAAAAGCACGAGTTGTAGAAATTGGTGTTACTAAAGCTGCTAAAGAAGTTGATGTAATTACCACTGGCACATTTGAGCCGATGGAATCAAGTGGTGCAATTATCAATCTCGGACACACTGACCCGCCGATAAAAATTCGCCGGTGCTGGTTAGATGGTGTACCAGCATACTCTGGTTTTGGGGCAGTAGATTTATATTTGGGTGCGAGTTCTGCTGTGGAGATGACGGACGGGGAAGAAGTCCGAGAACGTGGCGGGGGTCATGTAATCGAAGATTTGATCGCGGGTAAATCTATACACGTAAAAGCGCAAGGACAAGTAACAGATTGTTACCCCAGAGCAACTTTTGAAACTACAATTACCAGTGAAACTATTAATCAGTTTTACTTATTTAATCCGCGCAATCTTTATCAAAATTTTATTGTGGGTGTAAATGGTGGCGATCGCCCCCTCTTCACCTATCTCGGCCCTTTACAACCGCGTCTGGGAAATGCCGTTTACTCTAACCCCGGTGCTATTTCGCCCTTACTCAACGACCCAGATTTGCAACTCGTTGGGATAGGGACTCGAATTTTTTTAGGCGGTGGTATTGGCTATGTCGCTTGGGAAGGCACTCAGCATTTTCCTTTACAAAAACGTTTAGCTAATCGTACACCGATTGGGCCTTCCGCGACTTTAGCTTTAATTGGTGATGCCAAGCAAATGGATGCTCACTGGGTGCGGGGATGTTACTTCAAAAGTTATGGCCCCTCATTGATGTTAGGTGTTGGTGTACCACTCCCTGTATTAAATGAACAAGTAATTGAACACTGTGCCGTCCAAGATCAAGACTTAGTAGCCCCAATAGTGGATTTTTCCATTCCCCGGCGCGTCCGTCCCACCTTTGGTTTAGTGAGTTACGCCCAACTCAAATCTGGGCGGATCACCATTGAGGGCAAAGCTGTACGCTCTGCCCCCTTAGCGAGTTTGTTTTTTTCTAGGCAAGTCGCCCTAGAGTTGAAAAAGTGGATCGAATCAGGTACGTTTACCCTGACAGAACCAGTTTCCCCAATTCCGATGGAGCGATCTTTTCTACCCCAAGACCGGCGGACGGATTTTTAAGGGGATGAGGGGGATGAGGGGGATGAGGGAGAATTTACTTCCCTATCTGCCCCTGCTCCCCCTGCTCCCCCTGCTCCCTCATCTCCCCATACCCTATTCTTGAGTCGGTTTCGGTCGCTTGATGGGTTTAGGAGCGGGTGTTTTGGGTATAGGTTTTGACACCACAGAGGTGTCACTGCCTGCGCCTGTTTTCTTGATAGGACGTGGGGTTTCGCCACTACTGCGTTTGGGGGGGAATGGTTTTCTACCACCAGCACCACCGCCACCGCCAGCACGAGGGCCACCTTTGAATGGTGGTTTGCGTTTTTTGGGCAAGTCAGCGATCGCCTCAGCTTTTTCTACTATCAAAACGTCAGCTTCTCGCTTGGCTTGAAAGTCCCAGAACTTTCCTACTGCTTTGGTGGTCAGCACACCCCTCAATTTCAACTTGAAATACTTGGGTTTCTCAGTTGGTTTGCGTGCAGCCTGCCTAATTTTGACTACCAAGCTCTTAGCGTCAAAAGATTGGTATACTACCTCACCACGAACAGAAAAACCACCATCTGCAACTTCTGATGAGGGAATTGTGGGAATTGTACTTAGTTCAGAATTTTCGGATAAGCCATCATCGGGTGTCTGTAACTCCTGCGACTCTAAGTCTGAATCGTCTTCATCTGTTGAGTTTTTTGCCAGATTTTCTGGCTCCCAAACTCCGACGATTTGGATATGCAGGGTATCATTCTCTTGTCTTGTACGTGGATATACTACCCACAAGTGTTCTTTTTCTAAGTCTAGATGATTCTTGACTAAGCTCATAATCCGGCCTAGGAGGACGGCATTGAGTTCTACACCATCTGTGGTCAGCAGCGTACCTTGAGTAAATTGTTCGCTGCTAGCATGATAGCGACCCCTAACTAACCCGATCGCTCGATATTGCATCGGCTCACTGGGAGGCGGAATCGGTTGCTGTCGATTAACTAAGTTCCCATTTGAGTCAGTCTCAAAGGGGTTAACAGGCGGATTTTCAGCTTTAGAGGACTTGGCTGCTATGTGAACATTAGCGGCTGCCTCTACGTTAGTTGGGCCCTGGTTAGAGGCAGAAGAATTGGAAGATTCAGGCAACGGCATCAGGTCGGAATTCATAAAAACTCCTTGCGGCGGAGACACATCCCATTGTGGGATTTTACAAAGGCAGCTGGAAAGAGCATTTGTGCGACTGATGAAAGTATATTTGCTTTTCACAAAGTCCCACTAGGGTACTCTATACAATACTAAAGGCGCTAAATTGAGTGTATAAACACTAAATGTGTAATTTAGCGCCTTTACACTAGTTTCGGAAGCATATCATAGCTACAATTCTGACGGCTCCTCCTAAAGTCATCACTTACTTTAGCAGTGTAAATAGTTAATTGTTATAAAATTCACAGGCAATTGACGGTATTCCGCAAAGTTTTGGAAATTTTTAACTTTACGATTTGTGTAAATGATAATGTCATTAAAATTTAGGAGAAAGACAAAACTGTGTCTCAACCGCGCAATCGTTGGATAGTTCAAGTAGTCTTGGCGGTGGCAATTCTTGCTTTTGTGGGTGTTTCGGTGATTCCCATAATTGGAGCATTTAATAATACGCCACCCTCAAGCCAGAATACCGCTAGCAGCAGAGGCACTTTGACCTCTGCTGACCAAAAATCAAAACTGGAAGACGAAGTACGGGGTTATGAACTGGTTTTGCAAAGGGAACCAGAAAATCAGACTGCGCTCAAGGGCTTATTACAGGCGCGGCTACAATTACTGAGCCAAAAAGAAAAAAGTGAGGTTAAACCAGCTGATATCCAAGTTGTCATTGAACCTTTAGAAAAGCTAGCCAAGCTGAATCCCGAACAATCAGAATATTCAGTGCTACTGGCTCAAGCCAAACAACAAATTGGCGATCGCGAAGGAGCCGCTCAAGCTTATCGCTCGATTTTGGATACTAAACCAGGCGATTTGAAGGCTTTACAAGGAATGGTAGCTTTGTTAATCAGTCAGCAACGCCCAGAAGCAGCCATTGGTATGCTGCAAGAAACCCTCTCTAACGCAGCCCAAGCAAATAAAATTCAGCCTGGAAGTGTAGATACAGTAGCCGTGCAGGTGCTGTTAGGTTCTGTTCACGCTTCCCAGAAACAGTACGATCAAGCTAGCTCTGTATATGACCAAGCAATTAAGAAAGATCCCAAGGATTTTCGCCCCGTTGTTGCTAAAGCAATGCTCTTGAAACAACAGGGCAAAGACGCAGATGCAAAACTTTTATTTGATAGCGCCGCAGCTTTAGCACCCGCTCAGTACAAAGATGAAATTAAGAATGCAGCAACGGCTTCCCCCATCCCTAATCCTGCTGCATCTCCCGCGCCTCCATTGAAAAGTACTCCGAAGTAATGGGCATTGGGGAGTTAGGAGTTAGGAGTTAGGAGTTAGGAGTTAGGAGTTAGGAGTTAGGAGTTAGGAATTAGGAGTTAGGAGTTAGGAGTTAGGAGTTAGAATTCTTCCCCTGCCTCCCCTGCTCCCTACTTCATCCCCTCATGCTCCCTCAATGGCAGCAACGACACCAAACACTAAAAACAGGCATCCGCCAATCAGGGTGAGTTGACGCTCAGAAATTCGTCCGGCAATCATTTTGCCGCCGATAACTGCGATCGCAGCACAAATGGCATGTCCTAAAATTGCCCCTATTGTCACTCCAATGGGATTATTACCTGCGGCTAGGGCAATAGTGGCAATTTGGGTGCGATCGCCCCACTCTGCCATAAATGTCAACACAAAGGCTTCTATGACAATTGCCAAGGAAGTCTTTTGCTTTGGTAAGTCCAAATCTGCTTTTTTCACCGCAGCTTCGGCTTCTTCTACAACTTCTGTATCACAAGCAGCAGGAGACATTTTACTAGCGTCATATAACAGCTTCAGACCAAAGGCAATAAACAAAGCTATTTCGGCGTAATGAATATAACTTTTTGGTAACAAAGATACCGCTTGTCCAAATAGCACCGAAAGGATTGTCATCGCGGCTAAAGCGGCTGTCACACCTATAAATACCAGCCGCCGCGAGTGGTGCATCGCCAAAATCACAGCAATAAAAAATGTTTTATCGCCTAGCTCTGAAACTGTAATTAATAATAAACCTGCGGTAAAAGCTGTTAACACTCTCTCAAGCTCCTGAAAAATCGTTTACCGATGTGAAGCTTGATGAGAACCAAAAGACCTCACCAAGTTTACACTTTTCGGTGTGAACTTAGTGAAGGTCTCGCTTTCAAATATTGATTACTTGCCATCTGAACCAGGCTCATCGCCAGTATGTTGATTCAGATGTACTGGCTTTTATGTTTTTATGCCAGCAGCTACTCCCCTTCTATGAAAGTAGATTATACATTTGTTACAGGTACAAGTCAAGAGTAGGGAATGGAGAGGATAACTGTACAGAGAATGAAGCGCACATAAGCCCGATTCAGTGCTTACTGAGGTAAGAAATCATCATTTGTAACTTCTGGTAGCTGATATGGACACACCAGAGGAAAGGATTCCACTAACAAACCAGTTTCAGCTTTTGCTTGCTTAACCGCTTGTGCATAACACTCCGCAAAAACGCTCTCAATATAGGATTTAAGACTAGGCGAATCATCTAGAGCTTCTTTGACACGTCTACGATGTTCAATGATGCTTCCTTCCCAGCTACCGCTTCTCTTTTCAGGCTGAAATTGCCATTTGAGCAAATGCACCAGAATTACAATCAGATTACTCTTGAGGCTCCGACGCTCACTCCTTCCCATGTCGGCAATTTCTTCGATGAGATTTTCCCAGTCCACGTTTGCGTAGTCATGACTGTGCAATTTTGCCACAGTCGTTTCTATCCATTGCAAATAATCCGTGTCATATAGCGTTTGGGAATGCGCCTTTAGGGAAGACATGGCAGTTTCCATCGGAAATGGTTAGATAAGGGATTTCCAAGAAATAAACTATACAATCTTGTGGGGTGGGCGTCTCGCCCGCCCTTGATTACGGGCGGGCGAGACGCCCACCCCACAATAAATACAATAAATAATTGGATATTTTTTTATTTGGAAGTCCCTAATTTCTCGGATATCTTTATGATTAACATCGGTGCGTTAACAGAGTGTAACGCACCTTACGGATTCTAAGAATTGGGAGGTATTAATTTTGTCAGAGGTGTAGTCTCGCGTTCTAGTATGTAAATTTTGCGATGTTCTGTTGACTCATTAGCATCGAGTGGAACGGTGAACAATAGATGAGCATAGTTTGTCTCTTCCTCTGCTTTCGTGAAAGGAACAGCATGACAAATTACTGGAAACCTATCTTTGCTATGCACAATTAAGGGTTCCACTAATCTAGCAAGAATTCGAGTCCCTCCAAAAATATAGCTACGCTCTTGAGCAACTTTTAACTCAGAGAGAGTCCACCAATTGAAAACCATATCACCGTCACTTTTATCAGCAAGTTTCCATTTTTGCCGATAGCTTTTTGGGGTTAAAGTTAACAAACCTTTACCTTCTTCAAGCCTTCTTCTTCTTGCTAAGTTCACTAAAGATGATTCAAATGCAGTGCCAATAGCGACTCTAAAATTTGAGAAATCGTCATTCAAATCATTGTAGGTTAGGAGTCTAAACATATCTCCAATCCCTTTGGTTGCATCTGTAATTACGTTGGCTACCAAGATTTGTTTGCCGTTAACAAGTTCTTCAAATTCAAACGAATCATCAATACCAGATGGCTTAGGTGGTTTGCCAAAACCTTTTCCACCAGAGCGTTTTTCCTTTGCCATCACTCACCTCACTTTTCTAAATCATTTATTAAGTAAAAATGAAATTATTGCACTTTTTACCATTATGCCAGTCCAACCAATTTGGCGCTTAGTTCCCACATGCGATCGCCTTTTTCATCATCGCGGGCTTGAGGAGAGACTTTTTGAACAAAGGACTTGCCGTCTTTCTTCTGGCGATTTCCCCAACTCCAATAAGCACCAGATTGATTGTACTCAGGATCGGCAACTACCGCAGCAACCCGTTCTCCCGCCAACTCTTGAGACACATATCCCCCAGTGATGTACTTCTGGAATAAAGGGAAGATTTTCTGAAATAGGGGATAGTGGTTTCTAAATAGCGGCGTTTCTGCAACACATCCCGGATAGAGAGAGCTGAAGGCGATACCGGTTGACTCGTGATAGCGCCGATGCAGTTCCCGCATAGTCAGCACGTTGCAAACCTTGCTGTCTTTGTAAGCTTTGACGGGTTCAAACTTCTTGCCGTCAATCATCGAGATTGGCTCTTTAAATCCTTCTGCAAAGCCTTGCAAATCGCCCAAGTCTGGACGCGGCGGAATCTTCCCACCCAGTTCGTCTGGATTGTGGGTAACAGTTCCCAAAATTACCAGCCTTGGTTCTGAAGATGACTTCTTCAAATCCTCTAGCATCAGGTTGCACAAAAGGAAGTGTCCGAGGTGATTTGTAGCAACACTTAACTCAAATCCTTCTGGGCTTCGCAGTGGCTCTTTTATTAAGGGCATATAAATTGCAGCGTTGCACACCAAAGCGTCTAGGGAGTTACCGCTTGCTCGGAAGTTCTTCACAAATTGTCGAACACTTTCCATTGAACCAAGGTCGATATGCATGATGGTGTAGCTACCCTGGTGGGGGATTCCCACAGATTGGGCTGCAAGTTGAGCCTTCGCTATATCCCGACAGGCCATCACTACATACCATCCCCTTTCAGCAAGAGCCTTGGCAGCGTACAAACCGACCCCTGAAGATGCACCTGTGATTATAACCGTTGGCTTGTGATGTTGTTCCATTCTGTTCAGCTTCCAATGACTGTCTCTAGGATCTCACACCAGTGAGCCATCATTGTCACCAGCTTTTTCAATGTCAAGGGTAATGATTATCGCCTAATTGTCGGTATTGATTATGAAGACCAGGTAGTTTACTACAAATACTTTCCGCTCTTGGGTATATATGGGTATGAAATCAATAAATATTTACAACACATACTGAATACGATAAAGGAAAATGGAAAAATGACTTTTACTTTTGACGAAATTGCTTATCGCAATCTGGTAGCTGAAGTTGCTCCCAAGGTAATTGAGACGGAAGACGAATATGAACGTGTTTTGACAGTGGTAGAGCGTCTAACCTTTGCGAGAAATCGCACTCCAGAGCAGCGAGTTCTACATAAATTGCTGGTGAAGCTGATTGAGGTATATGAAACACAGAACTACCCGATGGATTTATCTGTGCCTCATGAGATACTTCAACACATTATGGAAGCAAGTGGAACCCGTCAAGCTGACTTAGTAGGCGTTATTGGATCGAGCGGTGTGGTGTCTGAAGTTGTTAATGGTAAGCGTTCGATTAGCAAGGCACAAGCCAAAATACTTGGTGATTACTTCAAGGTTTCACCTAGTTTATTTATCTAAGCCTCAATTTAAAATATAGGCGATCGCTTCTCACTCAGTTCGATTGAGTTTTTCTAAGAGGAGAGCTTCTACCTTGCTCTCAGGATTGTCAAGATCGAAAGGATAAGGGTGTTGTGTAGAGAAGTCAGAACGACTCATCAAAACTTGTAATGCAGCCCGAAACGCTTCTTCCTCATTTCTATGTTCTGAAATATATCGTTTTATTTCAGTATTGGTCATCTGGTTGAGGTTTTGCATCATAGAACAAATTTCCAATTCCCATATTGATCAATTAAATGATCCGGCTTGGGAAGAAAAGATAATAGCTGTGATTCAGAAACAATTAGGTTCTGATTGATAACTTAATCATTTAAAATTCTTAATCGAGGTGGACAAAATTTTTGTAGTCCCCTCGATTTCTCACATAAATTTATCTTTGGCTAATACTTCCGCTCTTTTGGTTCAAACATGGTAATCGCCACCGCTCGATATTGAATCTCAATTCCTGCTGGTGAATAGTAAGCCATTGTGTGTTTGAGAAAGTTGGTATCATCTCGCTCAGAATAATCTTCGCGGAAATGAGCGCCACGACTCTCTTGGCGATTTAAAGCTGATGCCAAAATAGTCTGTCCCACTACCATCAAACTTCGCAATTCTAAGGCTTCCACAAGTTCTGTATTCCAGCAACTACCTTTGTCATCTAAATAAATTTGTGGATATTTTTGTTGGATTTCTGCTAATTTGTGTAACCCTTCACTCATTAATGCCTCAGTGCGGAAAACACCGCAGTACTCAGTCATACAATCCTGGAAGGCTTGACGGACTTCATTAATGCGATATTGTCCTGGTTGTTCTAGCAAAGCTTGGATTTGTTGCTGGGCTTCCGTTACATATCGTTGCTCATCTACAGAGGGCAGCTTACGTTTTTGGACAAATTGCGCGATCGCAGCCCCAGTTCTCTTGCCATAAACGACACATTCCAGCAGAGAATTACTCCCCAAACGATTAGCACCATGTACGGAAACACAAGATGTTTCGCCAGCAGCAAAGAAAGCTTCAACTAAACCATCACCACTACTACGGACTTGCCCATCAGTATTAACTGGGATACCACCCATACAATAGTGAATTGTCGGGCGGACTGGCATAGGTTGAGTTACCGCGTCAACACCTACCAATCGGTGTGCTTCTTCCCAACAGAAGGGGACGCGACTCATAATTTTTTCTTTACCCAGATGGCGGAGATCCAGATAGACAAAGGGGCCACCAGCACTACCATCAAGATGAACACCACGACCGGCGCGAATTTCGTAAGCGATCGCTCGTGAGGTAATATCACGAGGAGCCAGTTCCATGCGACTGGGTGCGTAGTTCGCCATAAAGCGATCGCCTTCACTATTTATCAGATACGCCCCTTCACCCCGTACTGCTTCTGAAATCAACACGCCTACTGGATATAAGCCAGTGGGATGAAATTGGACAAATTCCATATCTTCCAGGGGCAAACCTGCGATCGCAGTCATTGCCAAACCATCCCCAGAAGAAGCGTAATCATTAGAGGTGGTGTTATAAACGCGACCATAGCCCCCTGTGGCAAACATCACTGCCTTGGCTCGCACCACCTCTATACGTCCATCCAAAAGATGGAACATTACCACACCCTTCGCCTCATTTTCTTCTAAAATGAGACGCATCACATACCATTCTTCATAAACTTGCACCCCATAACGCCGCAAGTTATTAACCAATTCGTGCAAAATCGCGTGACCGGTTTTATCAGCAGCGTAGCAAGTGCGATTGTGGGAATGTCCGCCAAAAGCCCGTTGAGCAATGCGCCCATCGGGTAAGCGAGAGAACAAAACCCCTAGATGTTCCAAGTCAATTACTACATCTGGCGCTTCTTGGGCGAGAATTGCCACAGCATCTTGGTCTGCCAAATAATCAGAACCCTTGACAGTATCAAAAGCATGTGCTTGCCAACTATCTTCGGAATCAACATTTCTCAGCGATGCAGCCATACCACCTTGAGCCGCCACTGAGTGCGATCGAATTGGGTGGGTTTTGGCAACCACAGCAATATTTAAACTAGGGTCAATACGGGCAATTTCTACAGCAGCCCGACATCCCGCCAATCCACCCCCGACAATAATCACATCGTGTTCCAGCATAATTAGCCCCTGATTGCAAACCCCTGCTGTTCTATTGTAGAGAGGTGATTAATCAGGTAGTGGGTTGCATCTCTACAAAAAAATCCCTGCCTATAGACAGGGATGCTATTACAAATTTTGAAATTAAGGGACTTCCAAGAAATAAATTATCCAATCTTGTGGGGTGGGTAACATAAGTGCCTTTGACTATGGGCGGGCGAGACGTCCACCCCACAATAAATAGTTGTATATTTTTTTATTTGGAAGTCCCTAAGAGCTAAAAATGAAGTCTCTCCTGTACAGACGCGATTAATGGCGTCTCTACTCCTAACTTTTGTACAGACGCGATTAATCACGTCTCTACTCCTAACTCTTCAGCTAGCCGCTTCTACAGGTTGTTGTTGAGACACATTACCTGGCATGGGTTCCATTTTGGTTCCAGGCCCTACAGGAGTGAGTTCAATATGATTTAACAAGGTAGTGACAAACGCAAACAACAAGAAAGGTAGCGATAGCAGAACGACCAGACCCGCTGTTGCTAAAGCGTACACGGGCCGCTTGGCACCCATAAGCGCTAAGGCTGATGCCAAACTTAGGGTAATTGTAATCAACCAAACAATTATTTGACCGTAGATATCACCGAAAGTCAGGGTACAGACAAACCGATACTTTTGAATATTATTTCCGCTCATCACATTTGCCTCAAGTCTCTCCTAATAGGTTCTACGTTAGAACTATGTTTGCCTTCTAGAGAATTTCTAAATATTTTTGCAAGCTTCGTAATATAACTTCATAATCAACTTTTTTTGTTACAAAGCGCAATTTCTAGTAGAGCATGGCGGAAATACACCAACCATAAGTTAAGGGAAGCCTTTCTTTGGTAGTCGCTACTTGGAATATCTCCTCTTCTCTTGTACTACGGAGTTAGCAGAAAAACTAAGAGAACTAGGTGTTGATATAGGCTAAGTTTTTTGTTAAAAGTTTTCGCAATCCTAATGACCTCCTTAACAAATAGACTCTTTACTAAAGCAAAAATAATTTTTGTCATCTGCCAAATTCCAGATATTTAGGAAATGGTATTTAATTTTTTTGATAGTAAATATTAACTAAATAAATCCAGTAAAGTCAGAATGGAAAAAACCGATTTTTTGATGTTAAATTTTGAGTATTGCCCGAATTTGTTGATTAAAGTCAACAAAACCCTTTATTTTTCGTGGCAATATTGTTTTAGGAGTGAACGTGACTACTATTTTTTTTCGTAAAGGTGTTTTTTGGTTGCCAAGTATAGCTGCTCTTACAGTCCTGAGTAGCGGCTTATCTGCAAGTGCCCAGACAGTTGACAAGGTGAGCAGTCAAGCATTAACCGACCCTTCCACAACCGTAGCGTCTCCCAACGAGTTTAGTACAGAACTAGACACTGTAAGTCAAAATCTCTCTACAGAAACAACTGAAACATTTACAGCAACAAATTTAGCTAAGGTACAGCAGCCCCCAAATGCGATACAGGAAAACGCCAGTGTAACGCCTACACCCATTCCAGGCACAGTGGCAACCTCATCTGCAACGCTTACCTCTGAGTTTGTACAACCGACTTCTCAAACGACTTCTCAACCATCTGCTCCCAAAGTAGCGCAATCGGATATTGATTTAGGTAGAACTACCCGTGGCGGCAGCAGCTATATTGGCGTAGCTGCTAATATTGGTTTGAGTGGTGGAGACTCATCTTTGGGCGATGGTAACTTCGCAGTAGTCAGCAAAATCGGAGTGACAAATTCTATATCAGTGCGACCCTCAGCCGTATTTGGGGACAACACCACAGTTCTAGTTCCGATCACCTACGATTTTACCTTCAAGTCAGCAGATGCTTTTAGCGAACCGTTAGCGATCGCACCTTACATTGGAGTGGGTGCAGCTTACAAAACTGGTGATGATTCGCAATTAGCCTTTTTAGTATCTGGTGGCATTGATGTGCCTCTAACTCCTCAATTCACTGCAACAGCTGCTGTGAATGCCGGATTTTTCGATGAAACTGATATAGGCTTGTTGTTAGGAGTTGGTTACAACTTCACTGGCTTTTAAAACTTAAGAGTTAGAGAGTTAGAAGTTCTAAGTTATTGACACTCCCACACCTTAAAGGTGTGGGATTGCAAAATCTTTGCGCTGTCTACTTACCTTGAGGTGCTTTTTAGCTAATTTCTTAACGGGCTTTCTGCTCTAATACTTGTAATATTTCACTCCTAACTCCAAACTCCAAACTCCTAACTCCAAACTCCAAACTCCAAACTCCTAACTCCAAACTCCTAACTCCTAACTCCTAACTCCTAACTCCTAACTCCAAACTCCTAACTCCAAACTCCTAACTCCTAACTCCTAACTCCTAACTCCTAACTCCTAACTCCTAACTCCTAACTCCTAACTTTTTATTTAGGGGTAACTTTGTCAATTACCTTGATTTTCCCATCGTCTCCTACTGTCCAAACATCGTAAACACCGACTACATCGCCGTTAGCATCAACATCTACGTTGCCGCTAGCTCCTTGATAGTTAATCTTTTGACCATCTTTCAGTAACTTCAGTCCCTCGCAGACATCGGTAACTTCTGTGCCAGGGCCATCAGCGACTTCACGAATTTTGCCGGCTATTCCAACGCCTGTATTTTCTTTAGCAGCTTGTGCTGCCAATGTCAATAAAGCAGCTGCATCCCAAGCTTGAGGAGCGTATTCCCCTGGCGCACCACCCTTTTTATCCTTCCACAGTTTGTTGAAAGCTTCTAGTGCTTTACCATTGGAACCGGGTACTGTACCGATCGCTCCGGTTAAAATAAATTTATCACCATCTTTGCCAACTTGTTCGGGAAAAGTAGGTGATTTTACTCCATCTGTCAGTAAAATTTGCACTCCCTTTGTCACACCTTGCTGATAGGCGGCTTTCAGAAACAGACTACCAGTTTCAGCATAAAGTACAGCTAGGACCGCATCTGGTTTACCAGCAAAAGCAGCAGCCGCTTCTGTATCAAATGTCTGGGCTTTCGGATCGTAGCGGACAGGCTTATCTTTATTAACTATAGTTCCACCCAATTTTTCAAAAGTTTGCACAAATGCTTTTTCAAAGCCAACACCATAATCGTTATTAATCACAACTGTAGAAACTCGCTTGAAACCTTTTTTTCTGGCAAGTTGGGCTAAAGCTAGTGCTTGGTAGGTATCAGGGGGAGCAGTACGCGCCCAAAAGCCTTTATAGTCGCCTTTTTGAGCTTTTTCAGTAAAGACAGGGCTGGTACTACCAGGGGAAACCAGCATAACTTTATTCGGCGTGGCAATGGAGACTGCTGCACTAGAGACGCTACTGGCAAAGGAACCAACTACACCTGCCACTTTATCTAAAGTTGCTAGTTTGGTCATACCGGCTGCACCCGCTCTGGGGTCGGTTTGGTCGTCTACTTGCACTAAAGTAACTGGTTCGCCATTCACCCCACCGCAAGCGTTGACGGTATCGACAAGTAAAGGAACAGAACCTAGCATCTGCTGTCCGACAGAAGCCAAATCGCCTGTAGTCGGTAGCAGGGAACCAATTTTTAGCCCTTTATCACTGCTTGTAGTAGTTGAGTTTGCTGCTGGGGTAGCGGTACTTCCGGTGTTAGCTGTGCCATTGGGGGTACTATTATCACCACAAGCCCCAACTAGGAACCCAATTGCTAGGGTAGCTATACTGAAGGTTAAGGCGGCGCTAATTTTTTTCATAAGTAACTTTGACTCCTCAGATATTTAGGAGCCTAAAAATAAGATTCAAACTAGATTTCTAAGTTAGCTGGATCTTATCAAGACTCCAAAAGATAAATCATATCATCCATCTTTAGGAGTAGAAATATTTACACTAGATTAGTATTATTCTTCCACACAGAACATACTCTGTGTATCAAAGGCTGGAAAACGGAGAGGGAGGGATTCGAACCCTCGGTACGGAGTTACCTGCCGTACAACAGATTAGCAATCTGCCGCTTTCGACCACTCAGCCACCTCTCCATGACTCACGAATATCAATGTTATCAGACTTGCTCTTAAGAGTCAATAGTCATTTGTCATTTGTTATTAGCCGTTGGTTATTTATAAAACACTAAGGACTAAGGACTAGAGACAAATGACTAATTTTTTAAAGGACTTGCGATCGCATCCAAGCCAGGGGCAAGGTGCGTAACTTTTTCCACTGGGGAACGTAAGCCCGTTGACTGAACACATCATAATCGTTGCGTTCAATCACCTCCAAAATTTGACCATACAGCATTGATGCTGCCCACACAGGCCAACGGGCATCGGATGCTAAATAAGTAATTCCCTGGTCGGATGTGCTATAGAATTGACGGGCCCGATCGATTTGAAAGCGCATCAATGCCCGCCAACGATCGTCTACCACACCTTTGAAAAAGTCTTGCTCGGTGTAGTTGAATTTTGCCAAGTCCTCAAGGGGAATGTAGATTCGTCCCCGTTTGGCATCTTCTCCCACATCGCGCAGGATGTTGGTGAGTTGATTGGCAATTCCTAGAGCGATCGCTTCTTCTGTGGGAACATAAGGTTGTTTGTTCTGCTGCCACGGAGCGGTGTATATGGTGCTATCTACACCCATAACTGCTGTTGACATTAAGCCAACAGTGCCAGCAACGCGGTAACAGTAGAGGTATAAGTCCTCAAAGGTTTCATAACGGCTGCGATATAAATCCATGCGCTGACCGGCAATCATATCCCGAAAGGGCTGGATGTCCATCGGAAAACGCTGGAGGGTATCAGCTAAAGCGACATCGTAATTTTCTAATGGGTGTCCCGCAAAAATCGATTCCAGCTGCTGTTCCCATAGGTCTAGGGTTTCTGGCGTGGTAATAGCAGATGCGGGCCCATCTACCAATTCATCTGTACGGCGACACCAAGCGTAAATTGACCAAATAGATTGACGTTTTACCGGACTCATGAGCAAAGTACCCAGGTAAAAGGTCTTGGCATACTTTGCTGTGAGATGCCGACAAAGTTTGTATGACTCGTCTACAGAGACCAGCGTTTTCATGCGCGGGGGGGAATCAGGCAGTTGCAGCATTCGTTGCGGGCGGTCGGGTGAGCGTTTGCAGGTTTGAGGAATTTGCTACCGGGAGAGCCTCAGAAATTGCCTGCGCTGTCAGCTTACCAGAAAGTACGGCACCTTCCATACTGCCTAAGTAGCGTTGCATGGTATAACTTCCGGCGAGATAGAAGTTGGCAATGGGCGTAACTTGTGCGGGACGGTACTGTTGACGACCAGGGGTCGCTTTGTAAACTGAACGCGGCGTTTTCACCACATGAGATTTCAGCAATGTTGCTGGATTGTCTCCCCCAAAGTGGTCGGGGAAAAGTTTTTCCAATTCAGCAAGCGTTGCAGCCACAATCTCCTCATCAGATTTGGCAATCCAATCTTTTGCCGGAGCTAGAACTAATTCCAGCATTGAGCGATTGGGGTTGGCGTATTCACGGCAGGTATTGCTCATATCAGCATAAACGCTTAGGAGGGGCGATCGCGAGAAAAGCAAGTGATCAATTTCTGTAAGTTTCCTATCAAACCACAGATGCAGGTTAATCACTGGTACTCCTTCCAAACCGTCTAGCTTCTGGAAAAACTCCATCAGTTTCCAAGGTTTAGGCAACATGACCTTTAAAGGATCAACCGACATGGCAGATACATAGGAATCTGCTGTGATCACTTCGTCTTCTGCCCCATTTAACCCTCGAATCAAGTATCCTTTTACCGTGCCATCGGCGTTGAGCAAAATCTCTTTCAAGGGGGCATTCAACCGCACTTCTCCACCGCGCTCTGTGATGTAATCTACGATCGGGCTGCATAGACGTTCTGTGGGAGAACCATCCAAAAATGCGATTTTGGAGCCATATCGTTCTTGCAGAAAGCGATTCAGTGCAGTTAACAGAATCGTTGCCGAAACTTCATCAGGATTGATAAAGGTGAGTGCTTTACATGCGGCGATAAAAACGTCACTAGTTACCCGCTCGTCAACACCTTGCCTTTTCAACCACTCTAGGAAGCTATATTTGTCCATCTCTTCAACATACTTTTGACCCCGAACCACTGCTGGAAGGAGGCCAACTGCAAAGCGAATCTTCTGCTCCCAAGTCAACATGTCTTTGTTGCGAAGAATCGACGCAATCACGTTGAAAGGAGATGGAATATCTGGAACATCAAAACGTGAGAGTGTCCCAGGCTTGTCTGGTTGATTGAAAATCAACGTATGATCTTTCCACTGGAGTCTGTCTTCAATGCCCAACTCCTTGAGCAATTGGAGCATATTCGGATATGCCCCAAAGAAGGCGTGTAAACCGGTTTCGTACCAGTCGCCGTCAGAGTCTTTCCACGCCGCAACAAGACCACCCAATACGTCCCGGCTTTCCAAGACAATGGGAGTGTGACCTGCGTCCGTGAGATATTTCGCGCAGGAAAGTCCTGCTAGACCAGCACCCGCGATCGCTACTCGCATTTAACCCTAATGCCCTTCAATATTTCTTAATGGTTTTGTCGATTCTCATTATACGTTGCAATCCGTTACATTTGGCAGTTATTGTGCGATCGCTCTCCCAAAAAACTTTTGTCAAAGGGAATTTTACCTACGCGCACCTACCCAACAAAATTGCCAACACCATTGTTGGTAATAGGTTTTGGCAAACATTTCATCTAGATTTATATACAGAAAATTTAGGGAAAACAAAAGTAATTTTTTTGAGTGAAAATAAGTAATCTCAAACGTGGCCTTAAACTAGTTGATTTCTTTGGGAATCCGTGTATCTGCTATGAGAAGATATCTCGGACAGTGGTGAAAGGCTACCAGTTGATTTTCAGAATACTTTTATTCGGCAAACATTGAATTTGTGTAAAAATAAAGACTAAATATATTTTATTTAAGTATTTTTGCTGTTACATCATGGTGACAATTGTGGAAACTGAAGACTAAATTCATGAAGCTGTTACGCAAATAAGATTGCACATCAACTGGTGAGATTGTCATTTGTCATTTGTCCTTTGTCCAAAGTCCAATGGTAAACACTTCTGGACTAATACTTCTCTACGAGAGGCTGCGCCAACGACAAGGCCCAGTACAAGTAACTAATGACGGTCGGACGGTTTACACGGAGTTTGTGCAATATGTAGGCGCGTTAACTCATCACATAAGTTACCTAAATACATTTTAGTAGAGAAGATGCTCGGAAGTCGTGCTGCATTCCATAGTCAGTTCGGGCAAATTCTATTTGTAATATTAAACGGTCTTTATGAGTAGGAGTAATTCCTTTATGAAAACAAAGCGGATCTTCCACAAATCCAAAACCAGCTTTGCCACAAATCTTTACTAAAGATTCAGAACCATAATAATTGATGATTTCTTCATCTGTCTCTCGTTTACGTAGCCAAAGATATGACAGCTTCTTCTTATTGTGACTACCACGAACACAGATATGAGGCCCGCTTTGATCATCTACATCAGTCAAATAAAAGAAAAATTTTATAAACCGATAATCGTCTATATCGTAATGAAACAATTGAGCAGCTTGGTTTTTTTGATGATACGTTGTTTCTCCTGAAAAACTCCACCACATCATATTCCCTTGATGTACTGGTTGAGCATTTAAATATCTAGCAGCTATTGCCAATAAATTTGGCTCATTTTGAAGTTTTTTTATAGCAGGGCAAAGCAAAGACGTATTAAAATAACTACCGATGATAAAATGCTTTCCTGACTTGAGTTGAGCTTCTTCTTTTTGATGATAAAAGAAACCCATATTTGTTTTTCGATTCCCATAGCAAACTGTTGAATAAGCAAATTCGACTATTTCTTTAACAATCTCTTGGGGTAAATTAATTCCCAAATATAATCCTTCAGTTTTGAGGGTGTTAACAACGTCGTCAACATTCACATCTGTAAAACAACTATTGCTTTCATTAACAACTGATGAAGATAATTTTTTTGAGGGTTTTAACAAAAATATCATTATAGTTCGCCCAGTTTTAAATCGGGCAATTTTACGCATTACAAGCCATCTGGGATTTTTAGTCAATCCTTTATAATTTTCATAACAAATATTATAAAATTTGGAAAAAATTCTATCTAGATAGTTGTTGAATAAACTTATAGACATAAGTCTCCTGAGATTTAGATGGTAGGATGCGTTCACAGAGCGACTCCAAAGGAACACCGCAAAAATCATTTTGCGGAAAAACTAATCTATACTTACGTAAGTAATATCATGTAATTTAGCTCTAAATTGTGAAATAATGAATAATATTTGCCGAGAAGATATTTACTGTTTCTTTTTATAAGTCAGTCTTTTTTAAAGAGTTACTGAGAGGTTCAAGGGTATTGAACATAAAGTATTGTTCAACAAGTAGGAAAGCAAACAGAAAATTCTTTACCTTCTGCCTCTTAAAAGTTCCCACTCCCCATAAAAGTGTAGAATCAGGGTTTATGTCTTCATAGGTTGAACATCCCAGTTATTTGCTACACAAGTATAGGTAAAGGATTATGCCAATATCGCAGGAGCTAAAGTGCTTTGGACATCACCTGATTCTAGGTATTTCTGGCACGACATTAAGCGATGATGATAAACGCGCACTCAGTGAATTAAAGCCGATTGGGGTAATCTTTTTCGCTAAAAACTTTTTGGATAGCACACCATATCAAGTTTGGCTAGAAAGCTTCAAAGATTTAAACAATCAGATACGAGAATATACTGAACGTGATTCGATGTTTATGACTTTGGATCATGAAGGAGGTCGTGTGATTCGTACACCACTGCCGATTACGCGGTTTCCTCATGCGTTGTTGCTGCGATCGCACGCCCGCGAAGTAGCAAAAGCCACAGCAGTAGAACTCAAATCACTAGGAATAAATTTATCTTGGGCACCTGTAGCAGATATTTTTTCCTATCCCCACAACCCCGTCATTGGATCTCGCGCCTTTGGTAACACTCCCGAAATTGCTGCAAAAGATGCTCGTGAGTACTACCTTGGACTTCAAGAGTCAGGAATTTTGGGATGCGCCAAACACTTCCCCGGACATGGAGACACCAGCAAAGACTCTCACCTTGAGCTACCAATACTGAATTTAACTTTAGAAGACCTGCGACTTCGAGAACTCATACCTTTCAAAGCTTTAATCGAAGTACAGATTCCTTTAATCATGACTGCCCATATTTTATTTCCTAAGATAGATGCTGATGTACCAGCAACGCTTTCCCAGGCTATTCTCAAAACCATACTTAGAGAGGAACTTGGCTTTCGGGGAGTGGTTGTATCTGACGACTTAGATATGAAAGCGATCTCAGATATGTTTATTAAAGCTGGTACTGTGGCGCGGTCGTTTCATGCAGGCTGCGACCTGTTTATTGTCTCACGCAATATCAACTCATCATCTATTGAAAGAACTTATCAGATTGCTGAAGATTTCGTTGATTCCCTCAGTAAGGGCAGCTTAGATGAATCAGTAGTGGAAGCAGCCAAAGAAAGAATCGATAAACTGCTGGCATTAACACCGCAATATCCCGTACATGCTCTGGATAAAGATATATTATTGCAACATGCTCAACTAGCGATCGCTAGTTCCTATTCATAATGGGTGGTATAGGGGTCGAACCTATTTCTGCGGGTTAAAAGCCTGCTGCACAGCCGTTATGCCAACCACCCTAGTTAATTTAAATAAGAAATGGGCAAATGCGATCGTATACTTACATTGCAAGTCTTGTAACACCAACACTAGAGATGAATCCACCAGGGAGGTACTGCCCCTCCTATTTCTGTGTTATCAGCACAGCGCCTTGCTTTTCGGCTTCAGGTGGAAAAGAGGAAGATGGAGGAATTGAACCCCTACAGTTGCCCATACCCTGGTTTTCAAGACCAGTTGCCGTCCATTCAGCAGCATCTTCCATTCAAGGGTATCTGACGGGACTTGAACCCGCTATGACTGGTTCCACAAACCAGCGCCTCGACCACTTTGGCCTCAGACACCATCAGTGGAATCAATGGGAATTGAACCCATAACCTCCTGCTTGCAAGGCAGGCGCTCTAGCCATTTGAGCTATGACCCCATCAAACAAGTGAAAAGAGCAGAATAAAAAATACTAAAGAGTACTAAAGAAAAAAAAATAATTAAATTCTTTTTTTTGACTTTTGACTTTTGACTTGTTTAGGCGGGAGTGGTAGGACTTGAACCTACAACTTTCGAGGTAGAAGCTCGAAGCTCTATTCCATTGAGCTACACTCCCAATATTTGGTAGTCCTGGCAGGAATTGAACCCGCAACATTCTTCTTGTAAGGAAGACACTCTACCAATTGAGCTACAGGACTACGCAAGCGAGTGGAGGGACTTGAACCCACGCACTGAGTATGGCGTACTCAGATGCTACCGATTACATCACACCCGCATCAAGCTGGTAACAGGAATTGAACCTGCAACCTACTGATTACAAGTCAGTTGCTCTGCCAATTGAGCTACACCAGCACTAATTTTGGTGACCGGGGCAGGAGTCGAACCTGCCGATATTCAGGTTATGCAGCCCCACGAGCCACCGTTGCTCTATCCCCGCATATTCACCAATACCCCTGACTGGATTTGAACCAGCAACCTCTTCGTTCTAAGCGAAGCGCCTCTTCCGTTGGGCTACAAGGGCATATCGGGATGGCAGGATTTGAACCTGCGACTCCATGCTCCCAAAGCATGGCTTCTGGCCACTGAATTACATCCCGTTGGTACACAAGAGTGGGAGTTGAACCCACAAACAAACAGATTTTAAGTCTGCCATCTTTTCCAATTGGGCTACAGGAGCAAGTTTTGGTACTCTTGGTGGGAATTGTAGACGCAGAGCGGCTTCCCGCAGGGTACCCACAACATACCGTTTTTGAGACGGCAGCCTCTTCCAGTTGGGCTACAAGAGCAGGTTTGGCAGCCCCGCCAGGACTCGAACCTGGAATCTTCGCCTTCAAAGGGCGCTATGTTGCCAATTACACCATAGGGCTTTATTGCCAGGGCAGGGTTTGAACCTGCAACCTCATCGTTCAGAGCGATGCGACTTACCAATTCGTCCACCCGGCATTAAACAATTCGTAATTCGTAGTTCGTAATTCGTAATTATGTTTTTTGAGAGTGATTTTAACCCCGACTAACATACAAGCCATTTATAAAAACGTGGGTATAAACCCTTGTTTAATTACAAATTACGAATTAATAATTACGAATTATGATTGGCTGCCTCAGTAGGACTCGAACCTACAACCGCGCGGTTAACAGCCGCTTGCTCTACCATTGAGCTATGAGGCAACGAAGCCCCCCAGGTCGGAATCGAACCGACGACCTCCTGTTCTTCAGACAGGCGCTAACTACCAACTGAGCTACCGGGGGATAAAAGAAGAGATTATGTAACGAGAGCGGAGGGATTTGAACCCTCACGTCTTCAGTTTCGTAGACTGAGATGTTATCCAGTTACACCACACTCTCAAAGCGGAGAGAACAGGATTTGAACCTGTGACGGGTAAACTACCCGTTTCCTCTTAGCAGGAGGACGCTTTAGGCCACTCAGCCACCTCTCCATAGTGGGTCTGAACCTGCGTGCAAAAAAGAACAGTTTTACAGACTGTCGCCTTCAGCCAGACTCGGCCACCGACCCATAATTATTCCCTCGACGAGAATTGAACTCGCATCTGTGCTTTGAAAGAACACTGACTTAACCATTCGTCCACGAGGGCATAATTGACTGAATTTTAGATTTTAAATTTTAGATTTTGGATTAAATTATTTAATCTAAAATTGTCTGACACAGGGACTAGGATTTGAACCTAGAACATCGGATTTGGAGTCACGAGGTGTTACCGTTACACCATCCCTGCATTTGGTGGCAGTGGCGGGATTTGCACCCGCATATACCAGGGTATGAACCTGGGGCTTTGCTGGTTAAGCTACACTGCGGAAAGCACCAGAGGCTGAGGTGAGATTTGAACTCACGATATCGGTTTTGCAGACCGACGCCTTCGACCACTTGGCTACTCAGCCATTTGAGAGTCCCGACGAGATTCGCACTCGCAATCTTCAGCTTGAGAGGCTGACGGCTTAAACTATTCGCCTACAGGACTGCAACCAGGGTGACAGGACTTATAGCTTGCTTCCCACAGGTTACCCGCAACATTTCCGCAGACAACGGAACGCTCTAGCCAGTTGAGCTACACCCCGATTTATTGAATCTGTGCCTAAATTGTTAGGTTTTTAAGCACAAATTTGTTTGGTGAACTTGCCCATTTCTTATTTAGTTTTCAAGGTTCAGAAAAATTACTTTTAACTGTTAAAAACTGTTAGGAAAACAACCGAAACTCTAGGTAGCAAGCCTGTTGTGTATTACGGATGTATTCTCTAGTTTTGCTGAGTGCAAACTCAAAACTTTTTTGGTTGATTACTTCTACTTCCGATGGTTTGCGAGTAGAAACAGCTTTGTTGACTGGGGACTTTGGTTGATTCCAACGCCTGTCTTTTAGTTGGATGTAGAACATGACTTTGACCCTTGAGAAGCTTTGTCTTTCGCTTCACTACATTTATACTACAAAATACTACAAGAGGTGTCAAGGGGTTTCAGAAAAATTTTTTGGAATTGTCTAGAAAAGCTTCTGCATTTATATTTGAGCTTGCTAAACCCTCTGAAAAGTCAAACTACAGTTTATGATTGGGTGAATCTTTAAAAGCCTGAAAAGCCTGACGTGACAAATAACTCCCTCAAGCGACAACAGATAATTAGTTTTGTCGCGATCGCCTCTACGATTACAGCTTGTAGTATCACCCCACAATTGGGGTTGAACAAGCCTTTAAGCAAAATCAATATTGCACAAGTTCCAGATCATCCAGCCAAGAGCCAAATTAATGTCCAACTACCGCCAGCCAAAGTAGAAAACCCTACCTTTACAGTCCCAGCTAAATTTCAGGGAAAAACAGTTTATAAAGCCCAACCCAGGAATAACGAAAAGGTTATTGCTCTAAGCATTGATGATGGGCCGTGGCCGAAGACAACCCTAGAAATGCTGGATATCCTGAAGCAAAATGATGTTAAAGCAACATTTTTTTGGGTAGGACAAGCTTTGCAAGCAAATCCCGACCTAGCCAAGCGTGAAGTAGCCGAGGGACACGCCATTGGCAACCATACTTGGCATCATTGGTATCGGCGAATGGATGAAGCCACAGCGAAGAATGAAATCGATCGCACAGCCGATTTGATATACAAAACTACAGGAGTGAAAACTGCTCTGTTTCGTCCTCCTGGAGGCTTTTTAAATAACGGACTAGCCGCTTACGCCAAAAGCCAGAAAGACGCTGTAATTATGTGGTCGCTAACTTCAGCCGATACTGATCCTCATGCCAAACCGCAAGCATTTGTCAATAATGTATTGAAAGGCGCGAAACCAGGTTCTATTGTTTTGATGCATGACGGTGGTGGCGATCGCCAAAGAACTGTACAAGCATTGCCACAAATCATCAGTGGACTCAAACAGCAAGGCTACCGATTTGTGACAATTCCCGAATTGTTAAAAATGGCGCAATAAATGGGGAGTAATTATTTCTCCCCGAATTTTAGATTTTAAATTTTGGATTTTGGATTAAATAGCCCAAAATCCAAAAAGGTCTATTCTGGCAGTGTCTCCAAGAGTTACCCCCAAATTTCAACGCGAGAACAAATCTAAAATCCAAAATCCAAAATTGAGTTACCCTACTATTTCGTTTATTCGCTCATGACAGAAGCACAAGCTTGAGACTCTTGCCAGAGTTTGTGCAAAAAGAACTCAGCGCGATCGCTCATGGTGGTGAAAAACACACCTACCGCATCCTTAGAACTATCTAATAGCCAAGAACCCCGCAGGGTGACTTCCATATATTCGGCATCGCAGGCAGAGAGGGCAATAATTTCTCCGTCATCCCTTTTTACCTCAGCCTTAAGCACTTCTACTCCTGGCAAATCAACAGGAAGCAAAAAGGAAGCGGTACTGGGTTCAATGCATAAACTTTGCCCAACTCGCAAGGCTAAAATCACTCGCTGCGCTACCCATTCTTCTAGCGACAGAGTGAGACATTCCAAATAAAAACTGCTTTCAGTGTAAGTTAATTTCAGCATTCCTTATGCTCTCCTGTTATTCCAGGCTTCCTTGCATATCGATCCAAAACTGTTCGGCGAAAGAAATCGCGGGGTGGATTGGTGCTTTTGGCTTGGTACGCAGTTGCATACCAGCTTCAAACAGGATGCGATCGCCTTTACGGGAGTTACATTTCTCACAAGCTGTGACTACGTTATCCCAAGTGTGAGAACCGCCTCTTGATCGCGGCATCACATGATCTAGCGTTAGATGTTTGCCGCTACCGCAGTATTGACAAGTGTGATTATCTCGTCGCAACACTTCCCGCCGATTCACTGGCGGAATTTTCCACATCCGCTCATTAGAAGTAACTGTTAAGCGAATGTGTTTTGGCACATCAATTACCAAATTGGGTGAGTGAACTCGCCATCCTTGTTCTGTGGTAAAACCTAGCGGTTGAGCTTTGTCTGTTAATAACAGCACAATCGCCCGCTTGATATTGATCCGACACAGTGGCAAGTAATTTTGAGAAAACACCACCACAGATTGCTCTAACACTTGCATTGCGTTCGCGCCGCGCATTGTTCGTGTAGCGTCTCGCAGAGAAGATATCGTCACAGCTTAACTCCTTATAAAAAAACCCCCGCTTCAAGTTTTCGGTGAAGCGGGGGTTAGAATTGACCGGAAAATTTTCTGGTCTCATATCGGTACAGTATTCCTTTGTCTGTACCCCCCGCTTTGTTGATCTAGTTCTGGTTTTGCAATCAGCGCACTAATGCTGAGATGTCTAAAGTCATAATTACCTTCTGTGATTTGCCCATAATTTCGGCTACCATCGCCCATAAATAAATACTCCACTTCCATCGCAGCCGATTCCCAACCGGTTCGGCAATTGGTGGCACACAAAATTGAAGTAGAGATGGGGTAAATGGATTTCACAGAAAATTTCACCTATTGAATATCGCTTTAAACATACTACACTTGTATTACTATCTTGTCTATACCTTTAAGGAGAAATAGTGATGCATACGATCGCTCGCACCCCAACCACCGATATGGAAGTTACCAGCATCCGCCTAGAGCGGGAACTGAAAGATAAGCTCAAAGAAATAGCTGGCAATCAGGGATACCAAGCTTTAATCCGAGATATTCTTTGGAATTATGTCCAGCAAAAATCAGGTGAATGGAAGCCTCGATTTTCCCGAACGGACATTCGAGCTAGCATCGCTGCCACAGCCCAGCAAGAAGAACGCTGTGTACTCACAGGTCAACTAATTCAACCCCAAGAACCGATGTTGTTAGGTCTGACGAGGAATGGCGATATGGTTCCTCTGAGTGTCGAGAGTTTGGCTGGATAGTCTTATAAGCTAAAAATCTTTTAATTTGCATCCTCAAAAAAATGAATCTCTTCTGGGGTGGGCATCTTGCCCGCCCTAGTTGTGCAAATTAAATGCGCGACAGCTTATTCAGGCAATGCAGCTCAGTTATTTTTGCTAAATAATTGGGCTGCATTCAGTATTTAGCTTTATTTTATCTAAGAAATAAAACTTATTGTTAAGAATGTTAAAATTAATATGAAAACAAAATTTTACAAAATCTTTAAAAAAGATCCAGTATTTTTACGGTTATAGCTGGGGGATTTTCCCTGAAATTCCAGAGAAATTACGGTTTATGTATACTTATAGACAGGATATTATAAGTCAAAGTTAGTTAATTATCTCAATATAAAGAAGATAAAGCAGCCAAAAATAATCAGGCTGGGACATTTTAGAATATCCTAAGTATCTCAGTACCTATGTAGCAATTTGCTTAATATAAAGGGAACTTGGCCATCTCCCATAGAAAAGGGCTATAACAGGTGAGAGAAAGTATTCATACAAGAATTGTCAATTATAAAGCTGGAGCAACACAACTAACGGTGAAAAATATGCCAAGAGGTTGGGTGCAAAAACAATGGAGTTATTATCTGAGGGCGTGCCAAAAATGAAAAAGCCTTTATCGTCGCCGCCACATTATGTAGATGACATAGATCGACTACAACCTTACCAAGTCAAATCGATGCAGCATCAGGAAGAACCTGCCCGCAAGTTGGTACAAAAGATTAACCAAATCATTGCCAATAGCTCCGCTACGGCCTTGATGCTGCAAGATATTGCCCAATTGCTAGGAGTTGTCTTTCAAGTAGATTGTTGCTGCTTGGTTTCAGTAACGGGTGAGACATCCGACGAAGCAACTACTACTAATTGGTGTGCTGATGAGTATTTAGGGTTACCACACCAAGAAGAAATGTTTTCGATGGAACAGTTGCTTATGCACTCGCCAGTGCTGCAATGTGCTGCTGAACCATTGACTATTGAAGATATTTCTATCATTCAGAACAGTCTGGTAATTGGGTGTAAATATTTGCCACTACCGATAAAAGCTGTTTTGGCAATTCCCACTCGGTTTGGTGGCAATAATAATGGCGTGATTAGTCTGATAAAATTCCAACCCTATGATTGGAGTGAATCAGAAAAACAACTGCTAAAACAGGTAGAATCGGCTTGCGCGATCGCTTTTTCTCGCGTAGCACAAGCCCAGCTAATTGCTCATCAACAACAGTCTCTGCAAAAGACCAAGCAGTATCAAAGCTTGATCAAGCAACTAACACTACTGAGCCGTAGCAACTTGGAGCTTAATCAAATGCTCCAGTTAGTTATCGCCTCTACTGCGGAATCTCTACAGGCAGATCGGGGTTTGCTCATATTACTAAAATATACAGACCCATTATTTAGGACTCAAGCTAAAAAACAAATTCCGAAAGCGAAAGCTAGAGTGGTTGGTGAATGGGCTAAGGAAATACAAATTTCTCGCACTACTAAACCAGATACCTTAGAAGATCAGTTTTTCTTGCTTTCGGAGTGTGGTTTATGCCAGCGTGCCTTCATAGATTCTGCCAAACCAGTAATCTTTGAGAATTACACTGAGCAAAATGATACTTCGTCAGCTGCTGCATTATTTGCAACAGAGCAATTGCCTGCGGTCTTATTAGTGCCATTAGAGAGTCAAGGTAAAATCTTAGGATTCTTGGTGCTACAGCAAGCTGTCACTCGCAGTTGGCAAGCAGCAGAATTAAATCTTGTGGAACTGGTTTGTGCTCAAGTAAGTAACGCCATTATTCAGTCACAGACATTGCGCCAAGTGCAAACTTTGGTAGATGAGCGGACGGCGAAACTACAGAGTAGTCTAGAACTCCAGGCAAAGTTGCATGAAAGAACCCGGCAGTATGTTGAGCAACTGCGGAAACTCAATGAACTCAAAGATGAATTTTTGAGCAACATGAGCGATCGCTTGCGCTATCCTTTGACAAACATGCTGATGTCAATTCGGAACTTACGTTTGCCAGGAATCGCGCCAGAGCGTCAGGCTCGATATATGGATATCTTAGAGCAGGAATGTACAAAGGAAATCAACTTGATTAATGACTTGTTGACACTCCAGAAACTAGAATCGCCTCATGAAGCCCCGCAATTAGAATCTATAGATTTAAATACTAAAATCCAGAATATAACAGCATCTTTCGAGAAAAAACTCGCAGAGAAAGGATTAAATATTTCTGTAGATTTACCAGAGAAATCGCTAAAACTGCAAACGGAACTGGAGAGTTTTGACCGCATCCTGCAAGAATTGTTAACAAATGCCTGTAAATACTCACAGCATGATACAATGGTGCGCCTTGAAGCCTCTCACCAAGTTGATCAACAAATTGATCAAGTTATCATAAAGGTGACGAATACAGGACGTGCCATCTCTCAAGAAGAAGCGACCTACATCTTTGACAAGTTCCGTCGCGGAAAAGGGCGCTGGACTCCGGGGACTGGCTTGGGACTTGCTTTAGTCAAGTCTTTAGTGCAGCATCTGAATGGAGCGATCGCAGTTGAAAGTCTGCCAATTTCGGATTCTGAACAGAGCGAAATTTGCTTCACCCTGACTCTGCCCCAATTTTCTGACGAAAGCAAACCATAATTCTGAAAGTGACTAAACAACAGAACGCAACAGAGAACCTTGATTCCCAGTCTCCTAATGATGATATCTACCTCGAAGGGGATTTGACTGTTGATGCAGTCGTGGCAGCTAAGGTAGAAGTTAAAATTGAGAAAATAGCAGAGCGACAGCGACAAATCACCGCCAAAGTCCAAATTCCCCAACCAGTGGAACAAATCTGGAAGGTTCTGACAGATTATGAAGCCTTACCTGACTTTCTCCCCAACCTCGCCAAAAGTCGTCTAATCGAGCATCCCAATGGTGGAATTAGACTGGAGCAAGTAGGCTCACAGCGCTTACTGAATTTCAACTTTAGTGCGCGGGTAGTTTTGGATTTGGAAGAATACTTCCCCAAAGAAATTAACTTCCGCATGGTGGAGGGAGATTTTAAAGGTTTTTCTGGTAGCTGGTGCTTAGAGCCTTATTCTTTCGGTGAGTATGTCGGAACAAATCTTTGCTACACAATTCAAGTTTGGCCTAAACTCACCATGCCAGTGGGAATCATTGAAAACCGCTTGAGTAAAGATTTGCGGTCAAATCTTCTGGCTATTCATCAACGTGTAGAAGAGTTAGCCAAGCATTGAACCTTATGTATAGTTAAACTATCATTCAGGTTTGTTCCTGAATGATAGTTTAATTTCGTAGATTTCTAGCAAAAAATACTTTTGCTTTTTTATAGTTTTTAAGTACCCCCAGGGGAATTCGAATCCCCGTTACCTCCGTGAAAGGGAGGTGTCCTAGGCCTCTAGACGATGGGGGCATCGGACTCAGACCTTTTATAAGTTAACCAATTTCCTGGCCTTTGTCAACAGCTTTTGCCAAAAAAAGTTTGTGGCGGCTAAACTGGGTGGAGGCAAAAGCTTGAAGAGGATACAAAGATATGGAGACAGCAAAAGAATTTCGTAGATGCTTTTGTGACAAGCCGCAGGGTTCATCAGCGTTCGGCGCTGGGGATTTAAGGGACTTCCAAGTAATAAAATATCCCAAGATTTCTTGTAGGATGGGCGTCTCGCCCGTGCTGTGAACTGGGCGCTCATGTTGCCCACCCCACAACATCGAATAATTTATTTGTTGGAGTTCCCTTAAAGGGACGCCCAGATAGAAAAAACCCTAACTTCTACAATGGACAAAGGGTATGATGTTGTACCGTGCAAAGTTAATGTCTACGGTTTTTTACAAGAGATTTTGAAATAAATCGCTCAAAATCTACAACATGGAAGCATCTTTTGAAATTACGGTACAGATGGCGATCGCTGTCTTTGCTGGCATTAGCGCCCAAGTGCTAGCTGCATACCTTCGTGTCCCCAGCATCGTCTTATTATTGCTGTTGGGCATTCTGTTTGGCTCTGATGGTATAGGGCTATTGCATCCCCATTCGCTAGGCACTGGACTAGAAGTTATTGTCGCCCTCGCCACGGCAATAATTTTGTTTGAAGGCGGACTTAACTTGGATTTACGAGAGTTAGGCAGAGTTTCAGTCAGCTTGCAATTGCTGGTCACTCAAGGAACGCTGATCACATTGCTAGGTGGGAGCATGGCAGCCCACTGGCTGGGCGAATTTCCTTGGAACATAGCTTTTCTCTATGCTTCCATAATCGTGGTGACAGGGCCAACCGTCGTTGGCCCTTTGCTGAAACAAATTAATGTAGATCGGCAAGTGGCAACACTTTTGGAAGGGGAGGGGGTTTTAATTGACCCTGTAGGGGCTATCCTCGCCTTCGTTGTCCTCGATACGATTTTGAACGGTGATGCTGACCCCATCAATGCGATCGTTGGTTTGCTGATGCGCCTGGGTGTTGGTGCGGCAATTGGTGGTGCTGGCGGTTATCTGATGAGTTTGATTTTCAAACGCGCCAGTTTTCTGTCATTCGAGCTAAAAAACTTAGTGGTATTGGCGATACTTTGGAGCCTGTTTACCTTATCGCAAATGATCCGCAGTGAATCGGGAGTAATGACAACAGTAGTTGCAGGAGCAGTTTTTGCTAACTCCTCAGTCCCAGAAGAACGCTTATTAAGGAGCTTTAAGGGTCAACTGACAATCCTCAGCGTCTCGGTGCTATTCATCTTATTAGCTGCTGATTTATCCATTGCCAGTGTGTTTGCTTTGGGTTGGGGTAGTTTATTCACCGTTTTGGTATTAATGTTTGTCGTTCGCCCAATTAATATCCTGTTGTGTACCTGGAACAGTGACTTAAACTGGCGACAAAAAGTATTTTTAAGCTGGGTTGCTCCTAGAGGAATTGTTGCTGCCTCCGTCGCTTCTTTTTTTGCGATTTCGCTGACACAGCGCGGCATTAACGGCGGTGATTCCATCAAAGCTTTAGTTTTCCTCACAATTATCATGACTGTTGTCTGCCAAGGGCTAACAGCTGGCTGGGTTGCTAAATGGCTGCAAATAACTTCCAAAGACGTAACTGGGGCAGTGATTGTGGGTTGTAATCCCTTGAGTCTTTTGATTGCCCGCTTCTTTCAAGAACGGGGAGAAAACGTAGTCATGATTGATACTGACCCCCAATATCTTGTTCAAGCTGAGGCGCAAAATCTTCGAGTTATTGCCAGCAGTGCGCTAGATGCTGCTGTTTTGGAAGAGGCGGGACTTGGCTCTATGGGTACTTTTTTGGCTATGACTAGTAATGGCGAGGTAAATTTTGTTTTGGCTCAACGAGCAGCTGAGGAGTTTAGTCCGCCGCGCGTTTTAGCTGTTTTCCCCCGCGATCCGCAAGCGAATATTTCGGCTAGTAATAAAGTTGAGCAAGCTTTTATCCCAGACTTAGGGATTAAAACTTGGAATGAATATTTGAATGATGGGCGAGTCAAGTTAGGGACAACTACGTTAGATGAGTTGGAGTTTTCTACTCAATGCGATCGCATCCAAGAAAAGATTCGGACTGGGGTGTTGATACCGTTATTGGTAGAACGAGAAGAACGTTTACAGGTAATGCCAGTTAATCAAGAGTGGGAAATTGGCGATCGCATTATTTACCTGTTGCATGACCCCAGACCTAGCCTTTTAAAACGCTTATCTGGTGCTACTCAATCCACTCCCCTCTCTTTAGAAAAGCTACCAGAGGTTGAAGACCTATCCCTCGTCCAATTGTCCGCTAGTGAGGTTCCTGGGGGATGAGGCAGAGGGGCAGGGAGCAGGGGAGGCAGAGGAAGGAAGAATTCCTAACTCTTGACTCTTTATTAGCTTTGGGAAGGAATAAATTCGCCTTCTGGCGGTTGTTGTAAATTACCAATTTCTGGTCTTGGCGTTTCTTGATATATTTCCCATTCCTGCCACAGTAAAGCAGATAAATGAACTATGGCAAGAATTAGCGTCGTCACAGAAATCAGATAACTGTGAATTGTGTAAAGGTGTTCGATAGTAGTTGTGTTAATGGCTCCACCGCCAGTTAGGATCTCGCGGAGTTGTCCACCAATAAAAGGAATGGCTTCTATGGTTCCTAGTTCAATGTTAAAACGCCAGTATCCCTCCTGAGTCCAATCTAAAATCATCGCTGTCCAATTCAGCCCGATCGCACTTAAGGTTAACAAAATCCCACTAATCCAAGCAGCCAGCCAACTCTTGCGAAATTGCCGACCTAAAAACATCACTACAATTTGAATCAGAGCGATCGCAATTACTGCGTTACCAGCAATATCATGCGCTCTCCAAAACAACCACCCGTATGGTAGTTGTGTATTAATCATCTTCAATGAGTTATAAGCTCCGCCTGCTGTCGGTTCATAGTAAAAAGACAGCATTACTCCGGTCGAGATATAAATTAAGCACAAAGTCAGAATCACGACCGATATTATCGTCGCTACTCGTCGCAAAATCCTATCGAACTGGGTGCTTTGCATAGCTCACCCCTCCTGTTCTTAACTAGGTATTTATTCCTTTATAATTTTAACTAAGAAATATTAATAAATGTTGCATTACTAAAATAAAATATAGACTTCCCCATTGCGGTACTAGCCCGCCTCAGACTTAAGTCTGAGGCTAATAGCTCAAGCCCACTTAAGTGGACTGAAACTGTTTACTAGTCGTTTTTAGACGATAGCCTAGCAATCAATTAAGCTGTCGCGCCTTTAATTTGCACTAATATTTTTTAAGATAATTGTGGGGTGGGCATCCTGCCCGCCCTGATAATGCAAGTTGTATTACGTAACGGCTTACTAGGGGATTGTTGAGACTAGCGCCAGATATCAGTTAAATCAAATATTGCGCCCAAGCTTTTAAGGGTTCTGGTGAACCATACCAAATCCCAGGACTTCTCGGAGAATGCCTCACACCTTCAATCACCAGATTTTCTGCCCCTTCCAGGTGAGCAGCTTCAATGGGTGTGATTCCATCTCCCCAAGTGTCGCCCTTACCACAGGTTAATTGGTAACTACTGTAAGCTAACCAACTACCGCGCCGCCTTTGGCCAAAGATAGTTTTGCCAGCCACACAAACGTAATTAACGTTTTTGTAAAAAGCTCCTGGGTAGTTATTGGTGACAAAATCTAGATTGGAGCGCGTCCAGCGTTCTTGACTAATATGAGGTGTACCCAAGGTGATGAGAGTAGCAATCAGAGGATGCCCTTTCCAGAGAGATAGTTTAACGTTACCGCGTCCTAAATAAGGCTTTTCTCCCATGTAGATGCGAGATATCCAACCTCCGGCTGAGTGAGCAATCAAGTTAATTTGAGTAGCATTATATTGCTCTAATGTCTGCTTGATTGTAAGATCAAGTTGTTGCAGAATTGGCGTTACAGGTCTTCCTCCAATAGTGGGTAGCCAGTCACGCCGTCGCAGTGGTACTGTAAGTGTAGGAAAATCTAACTGTTGTAGGGATTGTTCTAGTTGGCGGTAAGCGATCGCGCTTTCTAGATACCCAGGTACAATAACTGTCGGTAAGGGCATTTTAAATTTTGGATGCAATGATTGATGAGGGTTTGAACTTTTTTGGCGAAGAAGTAGTCAAAAGTTAAAAGTTAGAATTGCGATCGCATGACTGACTCCTTTTATAAAAACCCAAATAACTTTGATGGGGTTTAGCACTAGAATTTCAATAAAATTGTACAATTTACAACAGATTTAGGGACTGCTGATGTGGTAGTATTTTCACATAGGGGCTAGTCTTGGATAAGTAAGTGTGCTATCTGTTACAGAAGCGTAGTTGAGTGGAAAACAGTAGAAAAACAAGGCAACTTCAAGAGATATTCTTATCTACTCAAACTTGTGGTTTCACTTAAACTTTATAAATATCCGAGATATTAATTTTAATTGTGTGCGTCATAACAATAAGAAAAGAAATCAAAACTAGTAATTTTTAAAATATCTCTTTAGCAAGCTCAAATTGGAACACATGATACAGCGTCATTGATCAATTAAAACTTGAATAAGTGGCAATTTTGGCGTTTTCATTGCCAGGATAGGAAGTTATTATTTCCTTATAAGGACGCATCTTTTGCAAGATAGTCAAAAAGAGAAAAGCGCTAGTCAACTTCAACTGAGTAGAGTGAACGATAACAGCTATGTCTTACGTCTCCCTGTTTAAAAATATACCAGAACTCTTAAGCCAGCCAATTGGGATAGCAGCTATAGCTTCTCTTGGCATCCACGGTGCGATCGCGATGATTGTGCCATTGATGCCTATGGATTCTAGCAAACCCAAAGATACAGCATCATCAAAAACCGTTGGACTTTTGGAATTGAGCCAAGCGGATCAAAGCCGTTTGCCACAAAGTACCCCCCAAATTGGTTTACAACAACTTCCTCCAATAGCGCCACTATCTGCTCCCAACTTTAGCGCTCAAACTCTATTGCCCCCAGTGGCACCAGCGCCATCGAGTCAGCTAATCCTGCCTCCGCTACCCGCATCATCAAATAACTATCGGGTTTCCTCCTTGCCTACAAGGCAGTCTTTGCGGATGATTCCTAGTGGTAATTTGGGATTTGACGCCTCTAAATTTGATAGTTCTAAATTTAATAGCAGCCCTAAATTCTCTCGAACAGTTCCTCGTGTGAATGTCAGTGACACCAAATACGAAGCATCTGTGCCGCTAGCAAACAGATTACCAGAATTGCGATCGCAGCAAATACCTGATAATATTCTGCAAAAGCCTTTGGCTGTAAATAGATTGCCACAATTGCAGTCGCAGCAAATACCTGATGATATTCTGCAAAATGCCCAATCTCCAAACTTATCTGACACTACCCCCATTGCAACAGCACAGGGAAATACGGCTTCACAAATGACGCAATCGGTTAATGGTGCGTCTAGAATTGCTCAAAACCCGCTGATAAATTCTCTAAAACAAGCATCAAGGGCTGGGGATAGCTTAACCCTAATTAGGGGAACCACGTCACAGACACCCGATTTATCTGCCAAAGGAACTCAACTGGCCATAGCACAGCTAGACTCTTACGCAAACCTGAGAAAAGAAGTCCAGCAACAATACCCCAACGCTGAACAAAAACCAGTCATCCGGCAAACATTACCCACGAAGAAACCGAATCTTGAAGGTGCTGTTTTGGGTGTATTAGTGGTAGATCCTGATGGTAAGGTCTTAGATATTAAGTTTCAAGACAAGTTAGTTTCCCCGGAATTGAAATCAGAAGCAAGGGAATACTTCAACAAGCAATCCCCCAAGGGAGATAAACGGATCAGTTCCTATCCATTTAACCTAAGTTTCCAAAACAACACTACTGGAACTACTCAGTTATCTGCACCAGGAGTCAATAAAAATCAGCTTACCCCCTCACCATTTCCAGAACTGCGAATCAGAAATAACCAGCCTGCTTCCTCATCGACAGGTACTCTTAAACCATTAGCTGCACCAGGCGTCAATACCAATCAGCCTGAGTTCTCACCCACAGTTGCTCCCAAACCATTATCTGAACTGCAAATCAGAAAAAACCAGCCTGCGTCCTTACCTACAGGTACTCTTAAACCATTAGCTGCACCGGGAGTCAATAGCAATCAACCTACGCCTTCACCAGCACTTACTTCTAAACCATTCCCTGAATTGCAAATCAGAAATAACCAGCTTACGCCTTCATCAGCAGCTACTACTTCCGAACCGTTAGTGCTGCCAAGAATCAATAAGAGTCAGCCTACAGCCTCTGCTGAATCCGATGGAAAATTAGTAGAACGGTTGCGCGAAGTGAAGGAAAACAGAGAAAAGTCTAATCTAGAAAAATAATCACCAGATGGTTATTTTGGATTAAGAACAAGCTAAAAGCGATGAATGATAAAGATTCTGAATTTATCATTCATCTTTAAAATATTGTTTTTAGGAGTTGACGAAGTGGCGAATCGCTAGTTCGTCAGCCATATTTCGTTAGAAGGTTCTAATAAAGAAATGCACTGAGGAATTTCAAACAATGAAATTCTCCAATATTGTGGGGTGGGTGTCTCACCCGCCTTTAATTACTGGTATGCTAAAACACACACACACCACAAGAAGTAGAGGGTATAGCTACTTTACCAGCCTTGTTCTGCATTCTGAAAAACGTAAGCAGCTACCTCCAGAATCTCCTCAGAACTTAATTTACCTTTAAAGGCAGGCATGGCATTTTTACCATTTTGTACTTGGTGGATAATCGCCTCGATTGAGTCGCTATCATAATTTTCTAAGTACTTTGACAATGCTTCCTTTTTCAAGGTTTTCTGGCTAATAAGGATATTACCGCCACCTATATGGCAAGAAGCGCAGTTAGCCTCGAAAATTTTAGCGCCGTTGGATATTTCGGCAGCTAGTGCTGGACTAATGAATGTCAATTTGAATAGAGCGATCGCTAACAGTAGGATTAATAAAAGTATTTTCAACAGAATTTCCTCGCAACAAGCCTCCAGCAAGAGTATAAACGCGATTAATGCCTGATGAAGTCAAGTTTGATCAAAATTGGCGGTAACGAGTTTACCCCTCTATCACCACAGGTTACTTAGCGTAGAGAGGGGAGGATAGGACTCGTTACCGCCATTTATTCATTGTGTGCGTCACTCTAGGAGTGTGATGTGTTGCTATGGGCTAATTTCAGAGAAGGAAGCCCAGAAAATCATCTTGTGTCAATGAGGATGTTTCTAGCCTTGAACAGTGATTGTACCAACCATGCCAGCACCACGGTGGGGTTCGCAGTAGAAGGTGTAGTCACCAGCAGGTGCGTCTGCGGGGAAGGTGGTTGTTTCCTTTTGACCTGCACTCATCAGCAAATTCTTATGAGACAGAGATTTTGCTAAAGCGGCATCCTTGGCGGGGTTTTTGGCAGAATCAAACACAACATTATGGGGAGGAACTTTATTGTTCACCCATTCAATTGTGTCACCTGGTTTAACTGTCAACTTTTTCGGTTCAAATGCCAGCATCCCTTTATCGCTACCCAATTTCACCTTGTAGGTTTCAGCCGAGGCACTGGGGGTAAAAACAGCAAAGCTGCTAACAACTAAAAGGATTGTCAACACAGCTAAACTAAGGCGTCGCCAGCTTGCCGAAATCAATTTCATGGCTCTCTCCTAACAAACAATTTTTTTTCCTTTCTCATTTTAAATAAAATCAACGCCAAAGTATGACAATCTGTCATAGATACAATTTTTTTTTAAGAATAAGGAAAAATTTATTGCAAAAATTTGTGCGATCAGTAATAAATATTAGACTGCCATAGCCCAAAAAGCCTGTGAATAAAGGTAAACAGTAAAATCAGATATTTTTATTTTTTCTTGAAGAATATCTTGATTCAAAAATTTTCCGTGCCCCAACTAAGAACCTTTTGTGCTGCTGTGAGAACGAAAGCAGCTAAACTTTGGGGAATAGGGAGCAGGGGGCAGGGGGAGCAGGGAGCAGGGGGCAGGGGGCAGGGGGCAGGGGGCAGGGGGCAGGGAGCATGGGGCAGGGAGCATGGGGAGCAGGGGAAGAAGCAAGGGAGCAATAGAGAAAGTTTTCCCCTCTGCCCCCCGCACCCTGCCCCTCTGCCTCTTTCCCATGCCCAATGCCCAATGCCCAATGCCCCAATGACTCAGTACTAATTCCAGGATTTAGTAATAGATTTTTCCACCTCCCCACTTAGTGCCAACGATTTTGGGTTGTAAGAGAATATGACCGGCGATCGCCTCCAAGTCCTCATCAGTCAGATTTCGCATTGCTGTGAAAATATCTGCGCTTTTGATACTGGGGTGGATTTCGGAAATCTCTTCTTCCCCGTCGTAAGTAGTGGGATTTTTCAAATAATCCACTAAGCCTTCAATGTTGTTACGGTTGGGTGTTGCCAGTGCCAGATCGTCTGGAGTGAGTCCCACATTCTGGTTTGTTTTGGTAACTCCCCCAGCATGACATTGGGCGCAAGCGTAATTAAATAAACGTTTGCCTTCTTTGACTTGTTTAAGGCTGAGTACGGTGGTCTCACCCTGAGTATTTAATGGCACTGTTCGGGTAGCTTTGTCCAGTTCCACTGCTGTCGCGCTACCGACAAGCAACTGAAACGAGAGTAAAACAGTAACCACAACAACGCCAATTAGTCTTCTAAACATGTTTCCCCTTAAAAATTTTAACGCTCGACACAGCTAAGAAAGCGATTCTCAATCTCCAAGCTGCTAATTGCTAATGACTCATTGTTTTTTATCATTAGCTATCAGTGATTAGCCAAAGCCCAAGATAACCCTTCAGGTGACCTCGCGATCGCCCATCAAGTCGCTAGTACCTTTTAGGCGTGTTTCAGACGATATTTGGGAAATAATTGCCTTTGCATCTTCTAACGCCAAACGAGTCTTTTGGTGTTTGTAAGCAATTCCCAGTTGGTTGCACAGAGAAAACACTTTTTCTACAGGAATGCTGTAGTCGGCTGCTATCTCTGCGATTGATAGGTCTGCAAAACCCATAATGCTTGTTAACTGATAGATAGAGATTGAGTCGCTGTAATACCAATATCACGTTAGGAGTGCAATTTGTTGCCCAAAATACTGTTTGGGGAATGGGGCATTGGGAATGGGGCGTGGGGCATAGGGGATGAAGAATGGGGGAATGAGGGTGATGAGGGGAATAACCAATGCCCAATGCCCCCTGCTGTGTTTCTCAAAGCAATCCAAACTCGTTCATCTTCAGCTAATCGCGTAAAGTTCCGAAAACCGACCAACTATCTGTGATATTCTACCTGGCATTTCTGTGCCGCCTGCTGATTTCAAACACTACTTAACCTCCGCTTAATCACGTACTAACCCGGCTGTAGCGATGGGTCGTGCATGATTATTTCTCGTACTTTGTGCTTATAAATCAATACAGTTCAGTTAAGCATTTCTTTATTCTCTGGGTGCCCTCTGCGTCTCTGTGGTAGCCTGCGGCAAGCCGCTCCGCGTCTACGTAAAAAAAATTGACTTTGGCAAAGAGTTTTAGCCTTAACTGAACCGTATTGGCTTATAAATCGGAACTTGAGCTTCTGAACTGGGAACTCCGTACTCAGAAATTAGAATTGTTGGGTTAGCATCCCTCGTACTTGTGTTGGCACAAAATTTTTTATCGGAGAAATGGGTTGAAAACCCCGTCCTTGTAGGACGGCTTTATATTTACTAGAGATGCAAGTCTCACTAAATATGCTAAAGTAGCGGAATGTTAACCATAAATTACCGCTACCGAATCTATCCAAACATCACTCAAGAGCAGTGGCTTTTTGAGTGGATGGACATTTGTCGCGTCGCCTATAACTATGGTCTGCGAGAAATTAAGGATTGGTGCAATAGTCGGAAATGTCTGGTTGACAGATGCTCGATTAGCCATGAGTACATCATGGCTGCTGACAGCCCTTTCCCCAGTGAAGTAAAACAACTTAATGCACTGCCAAACGCTAAAAAGGTATTTCCCCGATTGGGTGAAGTACCGAGTCAAGTTTTACAGCAAGCCATTAAACAATTGCACCGAGCATGGGACGGTTTTCAGAAAATTGGACATGGATTTCCCAGATTTAAAAAGTTTGGTCAATTTAAATCTTTATTGTTTCCCCAGTTTAAAGAAAATCCTGTAGTTGGGTTAAATATCAAACTCCCTAAACTTGGGTTAATTCCGATTAACTTGCATCGCCCAATTCCAAATGGATTTGTGGTTAAGCAAGTTCGGATAATTAATAAGGCGGATGTTTGGTACGCTGACATTAATATTCAATGTGATGTCAATGTTCCTAATCCGATGCCGCATGGTCATCCCATCGGGGTAGATGTGGGGCTATATAAGTTTTTGGCAACTAGTGATGGTGTTCTTGTGAAGTCGCCCAAGTTTTTGAAAGTGATGCAAAGCAAGCTGAAATTACTGCAACGCAGACTTTCTAGAAAAAAGAAGCGGTCTAAAAATTACGAGAAACAACGCATTAAAGTTGCTAGACTTCACCACAGAATTGATAAAACTCGTAAAGATTTCCACTTCAAACAAGCTCATGCCCTTTGTGATGCTGGTGATATGGTCTTTATGGAAGACTTGGATTACCGGACTCTGGCAAAAGGGATGCTGGGTAAACAGATGCTTGATGCTGGGTTCGGACAGTTCCGAGCTATAACCAAGTATGTGTGTTGGAAGCGTGGTAAATTCTTCGATGAAGTTAACGCAAGGGGGACTTCGCAGGAGTGTCCTGAGTGTGGTGCAGAAGTTAGAAAAGACTTGAGTGTTAGAGTACATCATTGTGCTAGCTGCAATTACACAACTGATAGAGATGTAGCTAGTGGTCAAATAATTAGAAACAGAGGAATAGAGCTAATTAGTACGGCGGGACACGTCGGAATCCAAAACGCCTATGCAGACGGTTTGCTCTTTGGATTGGGGAAACTCAATCTAGGTCAAAGTCGAAAACCCGCAAGGGAGTAACTAGGAAAACTAAGAAGTGATTCTTGGAAGCTCCGTACCTTCGGTTCGGAGTCATGTCACATAATTCAGCCTGTATATTCACATAGAATTATTAGCATTGCCATGATCAACGTTCACACGAGATACTGGCTTAAAAATGACTTTTATCACGTTACCACAACTGTGGTAAATCTGCTATTAGCCAGAAATCCAAATAGGATTAAGCCGAAGGCACGATTTCTCAATTTGGGATGTGGAAGAAAAGGCATTCAGACAGAAGACTGGCTAAACTGTGATGGTTTTCTTCAAACTAGCGTGGATTATGTTTTCGATCTAACCGGAAAGATGCCTTTTAAAGATACTCGTTTTGAAGGGGTTTTTACAGAACATTTTTTTGAGCATTTAATCCCTGACCACACCAAAATATTTTTATCAGAATGCCTTAGAGTACTCAAGCCCGGTGGGATTTTGAGGTTGTCTGTTCCTGATGGAGAGCTTTACCTAGATCGATACTTTAACGATCACGAGTGGATGATGCAGCGAAGACCTGAGGTCAAACCTAGAACACGTATGGCGATCGTCAATGAGGTATTTCGGCAAGGGTTTGAACATCAATATTGTTACGATTTTGAAACAATGAAAGTTGTGTTTGAAGAATCGGGATTTAAGGATGTACATAGGGTTGATTTTGAAACAAGTAATATTCCTGAACTATTAATAGATCAGGAGTCCCGAAGATTTGAAAGTCTATACGTAGAAGCTACCAAACCCTAAAAGTTAGGTAGGGTTTTAAGAGGTTTTTGAAAAGTGGTTTGCTATAATTTTAGGCACTTATTGATCCCCCATAACCCACCTTAAAAAGGGGCGAACCGGAATCAGGGAGACGCTTTAGCGCATAGCGCAGCGTCAGCACAATTCGCAATTCGCAATGACGCTCGTTTCTCTTTACGAGACGCTGCGCGAACGCGAACGCAATTCGCAATTAATGCCCACGGATAAATCCGCTTGCTCTGAACCAAGCAAAGTTTAAAATTTATCTATCCATAAATAAATTTAGTTGCTCTGCTTTATTCTGTGCCTTCAGCATCATCTGCTTTAAAGATTGTTACCCCAACAAGGCGCTGACAAATTGATTACCAAAATTATTCACGATCGCCTCTGAATATTTACTTATCTGCGAAGGTATAGCATAATTCACTCCCGTCATTAATAGCGATCGCAGTAGGTCTTAGTCATAGCCGATAAATACTGAGTATTTTTCTTATACGCAATTTAGAACCGATACCATACCCTATTAGAATAACTTCAAAAAATAAATTATCTAAATTTTTGGAATTAAAACGACTTTTCCTCTCCCTGCTCCCCTGACCTAAAAGCGTACCCTTTGGGGAAGCAAGCTACGCGTAGCGTCCCGCAAGGATGGGATATTTTTTATTTGGAAGTCCCTAAGGGACTTCCAAGTAAAAAAATATTCCATTGCTATTGTTCAGTGTTGACCGTTGACGGTTCACGAGTTTTCAGTCAACAGTCAACAGTCAACGACTTGAATGTGGAATAATTTATTTTTTGGAGTTCCCTTATCAAAGTTATTGATGATATCCTTTAAGTATATTTGCTTACCTGGAAAGCGGAAATAGTAAGTCATATTTTACTTATTTGAAAGTTTTGTTGAAAATGCAAGCTAAAATAACGAAAACTTATCAGAAATGCTAAAAAAGCATACTGAGTTCCTTTGCAACCGGATTACTCCCAGGATGTTTTACTCATAAACATACATTATGGATTTTGTTCAGGTTGAAACAAATGCGCCACTGACTCTGGAAATTCCCCAGATTGCCTCACCATCCACAGCACTTTCTCCCATCTCTCGAATTCCCAAGGATGCGATTCGTACTAGTTTAAAAGCCTCCACTACAGATTCTGTCTTAGCAGCGATTTACTCCCTTGGAACTGGCGGGATTTTACTCAGCAATTTTTTGGTGGAATTGGGTGCTAGTCCAGTGGTATTTGGGATGCTGTGCTCTATCCCGATGTTGGTTAATCTTATTCAGCCGTTGGGTGCTTACTTGTCTGAACGTAGCACCAGCCGCTTTCAATATTCTCTTCGGACACACGGAATTGGTCGGCTGCTATGGCTGGTTGTAGTAATCGGTATTGTCGGCGTAAGTTTGGGAGTGATTAATACTCACCAGCTAGTGATATTGACACTCTTGATTGTTCTATTCAGCAATCTTTTAGGAGGACTAGGAACAGCATCGTGGCTAAGTTGGGTAGCAATGATAGTTCCCCGGCAATTGCGAGGCAGGTATTTTGGGATACGCAATAGTGCTTCTAGTCTCACCAATTTGGTTTGCGTACCAATAGCCGGTCTAGTTGTATCACATTGGTATGGTGGAAGTATTCAAGGCTATGGGGTAGTTCTGCTGGTAGGTATAGTGTTTGGGATTGTGGGATTGGGGTGTCAATATTTCCAGGTGGATATGAATCCGCAATCGCAAAACACTTATTATGGCAAGTTACCTCAAACAAATGAGATTGAACAAGAGGCAAGGGAGCAGGCTTGCCGTGAGCGTAGCCGAACGGAAGTAGGGAGCAAGGGGGATAGTTCAGATGGCGATTCAACCCCACCTATTGCGCCAGCTTCCAGCATCTGGAAAAATTCTAACTTTTTGAGATTTCTGCTGTATTTCAGCTTTTGGGCGCTTGCTGTTAACCTCAGCAGTCCTTTTTTTAACCTCTACATGCTCGACACCCTCGATTTAGACGTGAGCTACGTAACTATCTACAATAGCCTTCAGGCGGGGGCGACTTTGGTGATGCTCATTGTATGGGGCAAATTAGCAGACAAGATAGGCAATCGTCCCATTTTGATCTGTATTGGGATTTTGGTTGCAGCCACACCACTGCTTTGGCTGGGGATTGGTGCTAATCGCCTTGATATCTGGTTGTGGTTACCCCTGTTACACATCTTGGCTGGAGGTACTTGGGCGGCGATTGACTTGTGTAACAACAATATACAATTGGCGATCGCACCAATTAAAAATCAGTCTATCTATTTTGCGACAGCAGCTGCCGTTGCTGGAGCGAGTGGTGCTTTAGGCACAACTATAGGCAGCTTCATCGTCCAATTTGCTCAGTTTGGAGGCTTACTGGGGTTGTTCGCCCTCTCTAGTCTATTTCGACTAACAGCGCTTATCCCACTACTTTTTGTCAAAGAGGCAAGAAGGTGAGGGAGGGAAAAGTGAGGAGTAGAGACGCGATTAATCGCGTCTGTAGACGAGTAAGGAGTTATGAATTTTACACTCATAACTCTTCACTCCTAACTCATCACTTTTGACTTTTGACTATTCTGCGGCGGTAGAAGTTAAAGACATTGTTTCCCACAACACCATTTGAGGTGTTGTTAGTACAGGCTGGTGTAGGGCAATTAGCTGGGCTAGGGTGTTCTTTAATTGGGTACGGGGTACGATATCATCAACAAAACCGTGCAAAAGTAAATCTTCAGCAGTCTGAAAATCATCAGGTAGTTTTTCCCGCAGGGTTTGCTCAATCACTCGCCGACCGGCAAAACCAATGGTTGCTTTGGGTTCTGCCAAAATGATATCGCCCAACATCGCAAAGCTAGCGGTAACGCCTCCTGTTGTGGGATTGGTCAAAACAGGAACATATAATAATCGCGCATCTTTATGGCGTTGTAGGGCTGCGGAGATTTTCGCCATCTGCATCAGGGAGAGCATTCCTTCTTGCATTCTCGCGCCACCGGAGGTGCAGACGATAACTACAGGATACCGCCGTTGAGTGGCTTGCTCAATCATGCGGGTGAGTCTTTCACCCACGACGGAACCCATGCTACCACCCATGAAGCGGAAATCCATAACCCCAAGGGCAATGGGCAAACCATTAATTTGACCTAAACCAGTTCTAACTGCGTCTATTAAGCCAATTTTATCTTGGGTTTCCCGCAAGCGATCGCTGTAGAGTTTGCGATCGCGAAATTCAAGCGGATCGGTTGGACGCAAATGCTCGTCTAGAGGTTTCCAGGTATTATGATCTATCAATTGACGGATGCGCTCATCGCTGTCTACCCGATTGTGATGGCCACATTCGGTACAAACCATCTGGTTGGCTTTCAGGTCTTTTGTATATGCCAGCACACTGCATTTAGAACATTTATGCCACAGTCCATCAGCAATTTCACGTTCTTGGCGTTCGAGACTGGTAGATCCTGACTTGCGTCGATTTGCAAACCAATCAAATAGAGACTTTAAACCGCGTGATTCTTCGTTGTTAGCCATTTTTTATTTTATTTTAAGTGGGTATGAGGTCGAAAACATGTCAAGCCGTATTGGGTTGTCCTTAGCCTTTTGTCATTTGTCTTTATTAATGACTAATGGCTACATCGTCAAACTACGCTTTTAAGCAATTCAGACCAAAATTTTCATCTTTGGTTGCCAGCTTAACGAAAATACTTATGCCAATACAAGTCTCTTGCTCTTTTTTCAGCAGACTTAAATTATATGGACATACTGACAAAGCCATGAGAATACCAACCTCCAAATAAGATGCTTTCCCCCTCCTACCCAAATCAATGATTCGTATTGTTAGGTTATGAGCAATCAGCATCTGTTGCACTAGTTGTGCTTGCCAACGGTTAATCGTCGTTAATGCATTGCGGCGGAAGTCCCGACCTATGTATTCATAAGGTGGGCATTGTAAGCGGCTGATGACGATTGTATCCAGGATATATAAGGAATCACCGATTTCTCGGATATTATAGTTAGTGTCTTGACCATATCTCGACTGCGCTCGATAACCATCAATGCCACAAGCAAAAACCAAGCTTATAGGTATATGTTGCAAGAAAACCGTTCTCTATGGGAGGCTACACGTAGCTAGCTTCTCCGTTCGCACAGCGTCCCGTAGGGAAGGAGTAGGGCAGAGCTGCGGGTAAAAGATTTGGGTCTTGCGAACCAAGACTTCTGCCCTTCGAGGGATGTCAAACCAATAGAACTACGGAGTTCTGGAGGTATTGCCGATGAATTGGGAGAACTACGTCCGTCTAGACGGCGGATTAGTTCACAAGCTAAATATTATCAAAATCTCAAGGGTAGATGGGGTAATGTTGGTTACAGTCACAAATTATAAATATTTATTATGAATGGGCATTGGGCATTGGGCATTGGGCACTTGTACTGAGCGAAGTCGAGGTATTGGGCATTGGGCATTGGTCAATAATCAATAGTTCATCTCCCCCTGCTCCCTAATTCCAGTTTAAGACGCTGGGAAAAATAACCGCAGGTAGTTAGACAAAATGGCTTCGCCGCTAAATAGAGTAATCACAGATCCTAAAGCCAGAAAAGGGCCAAAAGGCATCTTTTGTCCTAACCTTGGTAGTGATGTTTTTTGACTTGCGGCTTTGCTTCTACGCATAATGACACTGCTGCCAATTAACGCTCCTAGCAGACAAGCAATAAAACTAGCCAAGAGCAAATATTTCCAGCCTAACCAGGCTCCCATCATGGCTGCTAACTTGGCATCACCTGCACCCATTGCAGCTTTACCAAAGGCAATTGAACCCAATAGGGCGATCGCATCAAACAGCCATAAGCCTAATACTGCACCAACTATCGCCATTATCAGGTGATTTACCAATGCCACAAAACTACCCTCTGGTAGAAAACCAACCACCATTTGAAACAAAATCCCCACCACCAAACCCGACTGAGTAAGTGGATTGGGTAAAGTCATTGTATCTAGATCGATAAGCGATAGCGCCAATAACCAACTACAAAAAGCCCAATAGCCTATTGTTAAAGTCGAAACATGGAATACCAAAAAAACTAGTAAAAAAATTATGCCCGTTACCCCTTCTACCACAGGATAACGGACAGCAATTTTGCTTTTGCAATATCGACACCGCCCTCTTAACGAAATCCAACCAAATACTGGTACATTGTCGTAAGCTTTTAGCTGGTTTAAGCAGTGGGGACAACGAGAGGGCGGCCAAAGAACTGACAACCCAGCAGGTAGCCGATAAACAATAACGTTGATAAAACTGCCAATAGATGCACCTAAAGCAAAGACCATTACACTCGCCGGAAGGGCGAACAAAATGTCCATACAATCATTTGTCCTTTGTCATTTGTCCTGTGTCATTTGTCGTTTATCTTTTGTCCTTTGTCGAGAACTAATACTTCGGCTTACCTCGGCTTCGCTCGGTACAAGTCGCTCAGTACAAGTGACTAATGACTAATGACCAATGACTAATGACTAATGACCAATGATCAATGACCAATGACTAATACATGTGCGATTCTATTTGACTCAAGGGCACAAAACATTCTTGAGGTAAAAGAACTGGTTGGTTAGTGAAAATAACCTTACCTCGATGAGTCACACGATTAATTGCTACACCGGAAGGTTGCCCAGCTATTTCGGGATGTACTTCACAGTGAATATAGTATATCTGCCCAGCGGCTCTGATTAGGGCGGGATCAATCAAAGGCGATTGGTTCTTTGGGGCGGTAAAATTTACTTGACCTTGTCGTAATGCGTACACTATCGACTGTTATTTGATTGCTAGATTTCCCTTTAGTCTACCCGAAACTTATAGCAAAGGTTGCCAAATTGCCCAAGTGGCATTATTTATTATTTTCCTTCAAGAGCTAAAATCAGTGCATCGCCCATAGCGCGGCAACCTAAAAGGTTTTTTCCTGGAGAAATTATATCCCCGGTGCGATCGCCTTGTTCTAAAACTTGCAATACGGCTTGTTCGATGTGATCTGCTGCTTTTGGTTGGTCTAAACCGTAGCGTAACATCATCGCCGCACTCAAAACCTGTGCTAGAGGATTTGCCTTATCAAGTCCGGCAATATCTGGGGCCGAACCATGAACTGGTTCAAACACACCAGGCCCAGAAGCACCCAAACTAGCTGAGGGTAACATTCCAATACTACCTGTGAGCATGGCAGCAGCATCAGAGAGAATATCACCAAACAAATTGCCTGTGACAATAGTATCGAACTGCTTGGGAGCGCGTACCAACTGCATAGCAGCATTATCTACATATAAATGAGAGAGTTCGATATCTGGATATTCTGTACTAAGTTGGGTGATGCGATCGCGCCATAACTGAGATACTTCTAATACGTTCGCTTTATCCACCGAACAAAGTTTTCCACCGCGTTTGCGGGCTGCTTCAAACGCCACTCGTCCAATGCGTTCGATTTCCGATTCAGTGTAAACCATTGTATTTACACCGCGTTTCTCACCAGTTTCTGTGGCAAAAATTCCTTTAGGTTTACCGAAGTAAATTCCGCCAGTGAGTTCACGCACTACCATAATATCCACGCCTTCCACAACTTCGCGTTTCAAAGTCGAGGCGTCGATTAGCTGGGGCAAAATTTTCGCTGGGCGTAAATTGGCAAATAATCCCAAACCTGCACGTAATCCTAACAAACCTGCTTCTGGGCGTAAGTTGGATGGCAGAGAATCCCACTTATAGCCACCAATAGCGGCGAGTAACACAGCATCACTGTTACGGCAGGTATCTAAAGTCACAGATGGTAGGGGTTCGCCTGTGGCATCAATTGCTGCACCACCGATGAGGGCTTCTTGGAATTCAAACTTCAGATCAAATTGCTTCCCTACGACTTTTAGCACGTCTACCGCCACTGCCATAATTTCAGGGCCAATGCCATCGCCGGGGAGTAGAGTAATGCGGTAGTTTTGGGTCATAGCTGGTTATATTACTAGGTAAATGCTTGCAGATTAAATATCATACCTAGCAAAATGTACCGATGGAGTTTTTAATTTATTTATATGTTGTCTGAATCGCCCTTTTGACGATCAGACACAAGAACGGATTTTTTTAGAAGCCGAGGCAGTACGGCTGATTTTAGCTAATTGTCAAACAGGTGAATGGCAAATGCTTGTAAGTGAAGCCATTGATAATGAACTTAAACGGACTCCAGACACTGATAGAAAACGACAGATGAAGCTTTGGACTGCTTCTGTAATCATCAAAGTAAGTTTGACTGAACAGGTTAAATCTCGTGCAAGAGAACTGAATGAATTAGGGTTTAAGAATTATGATGCTTTGCATATCGCTTGTGCAGAAGTGGGAAATGCGGATATTCTGCTAACCACTGACGATAGGATGTTGCGTTTGGCAGCAAGGTGCAGGAACTTGTTACAAGTAAGAGTAGAAAACCCGCTTAATTGGGTAATGGAGGTGACAGATGATAGACGTGACTAAACTTTCTCAGGCTGAGATTAGGCGACTGGGAATAGAAGCACTGACTAAGGCTCTTGGCCCTGCTGGAATGGCGCGATTTATGCAGCAATTTGAGATGGGTAGTGGAGATTATACGCGAGATAGGGATCAAATATTAGGAGATATCACTCTTGAAGAAATCTTCGTCAGTATTGAGGAAGGGCGACAACAGCATGATAGATGTTAGTAAGTTGACTCAGACTGAAATTCAGCAATTAGGCATAGATACGCTGAGTTTAGCTCTTAGCCCAGCAGGAATGGGGCTATTTATGCATCAATTCAATTTAGGAAGCGGTGATTACACGCGAGATAGGGATGAAATATTGGGAAACCCTACTATTGAGGAAATAGTTGCCCGAATCAAAGAAAGGCGGATCTCAGAGGTTGAAAGTTCAGATGTTCTGCCCAAAGTTACAAATATGAGAATGCTAGATGTAACTAAACTTACTCAACGTGAGATTAGGCAACTGGGAATAGAAGCCTTAACAAAGGCTCTTGGCCTTGCTGGAATGGCAAGATTTATGCAGCAACTTAGGTTAGGTAGTGGAGATTACACACGAGACAGGGATCAAATCTTGGGAAATCCCACTATTGATGAAATCTTTGCTCGCATTGAGGAGCGACGAAAAGAGCAGGAGAAGGGCGAAAAGTAGAAAAGTTTTATGTGGTAGCGATCGCCTAAACTTGACAATCTAGATAATCGCTACAAATACCACTTTACTTTATAACCTTTTCCAAACCTTGATGAAGGTAATCACTGAATGTCCACAAGCATTCATCATTACCCCATTTACCGTACCACCAACCGTAGACCCTACAAAAGGTACTATTTTTGCTACGTTGACTAAAGTCTTTTCACCAGTTTTGGCGATTAACTTAATTCCCAAAGTTTTATTTACCTGAGCAAATGTTTTACCAGGGATAGACATCAAAGCTTTCTGAATAGCCTGTGACGCTGCTTTTGTTGCCAACGTATTAGCTAGTTCAGATACACTAACTCCAGCAGCAGCAGCTAAGACTAAAGGCTGTGCAGATTGGCTATAGGTGTCAATTTCATGTATGGCGAAAAGAGTAGATGCTAGCTTTACTTGAGAATAGAGTGTACTAGCAACTTCAAACGGTATCCCAGCTATCCCCACGGCCCCACCAGCAATTCCGTTACCTACAGACCACAGTGTTGACTCATATATGGCATGATTTGCCATCTTATCTTTATCACCGCGCCAGCTTGAATCGTTGAGAAACGTTTGCCCCCACTCTCTGCCATCTTCGATGGCTTTAGCAATAATTGACCCGATACCAGGCATCGAACCAAAATCCATAATTTTTACACCTGATTAACTGAGAAGACTTAGAGATTTCTAGCTTTAGTATTCTCCGTAGCAAAACTTAATAATTGGTATTTTTTAAAACTTTAGTGAAGATAGGGTAAATAATGCCCATGACTCAAAGCAGCTTTAAATAAAGCCAGTTTCAATTTCTGAAACAAGCCAGATAAAAGCTGTAGAAAAAGGTTAGGTTAAGTGTTAATCACAAGCCGCACCCCAGCCGCGATGGTAAAAGAATTAGCAATTTGCACCCGTGGACTAACTAAGCAATTTGACCGGCACGTTGCTGTCAATGATGTTGATTTAGAGATTCAAGCGGGGGAAGTATATGGACTGATTGGCCCCAATGGCGCGGGTAAAACAACTCTCATCCGAATGTTGGCAACTGCTGAGGAACCAACTACGGGTGAGATTTATATTAATGGCGATCGCCTACTCCGTGACAAGAGTAATCCCAAACTTAAGCGTCGTCTAGGCTACTTACCCGATGACTACCCGTTATATGAGGATTTGACAGTCTGGGATTACCTAGATTATTTTGCGCGTCTCTATCGCTTGCGAGAACCACGCCGCACTCAACGCCTACATGAAGTTTTAGAATTAATCCAACTTGGTAATAAACGCAACAGTCAGATTTCTACTCTGTCGCGGGGGATGAAACAGCGCTTAAGTTTAGCGCGAACCATTATCCACGAACCGATTTTACTACTACTAGATGAGCCTGTTTCTGGGCTTGATCCCATTGCGAGGATGCACTTTCGGGAAATCATCAAGGCTTTGCAAGAAGCTGGGATGACTGTAATCATTTCTTCCCACGTTCTCAGTGATTTAGCGGAACTCTGTACTTCTGTAGGAATTATGGAACTTGGCTTTTTGGTAGAAAGTACTTCCCTACAGCAACTTTATCAACGTCTTGCACACCAACAAATTGTATTATCAACTTTAGGGAACCTAGAGACACTTTTGAGCGAACTTAAACATCATGCTTTAGTAGAAGAGTGGGAGGTAATACCAGGAAAAAACAGCGTGCGGGTGAATTTTTTGGGTAAGGACGAAGATAGTGCTGAGTTGTTGCGATCGCTCATAAAAGCAGGCATTCCCCTAACTGATTTTCACTGCACCCAAGAAGACTTAGAAACTATTTTCTTAAAATTAGGTCACAAACAAGCATCTTGATACGTCAATAAATATCACTCCCCATTTTTGGAGAATTTTTCCTATGATGCCCAATTTAACAGACAAAATCGGCGACTGGAATCCGCAATTATTGCGGGAAATCAAAGGACGGCTGAAATTTTTTAATGTTGCGATCGCAGTTGCAACATCACTACTTCTACAACTCGTAGTTTTTCTATATCAATTACGCGACTTACCTGATGATCGATACTCCCTAACTGGAGCATACTGTCCTTTACGTCAAGTATATGAACTGCAACAAAAGCAGGTTTACCAAGAATCAAATCAATCTACAATTAATGACTTCAGTGATTTTCTGTTAAATAACTTTTGTCCCCAAAACCAAATTAATTGGCAATTGTGGTGGCGAGATCACTGGGAATATATATTTCTAACATTTAGTGTAATTTTTGTATTTACACTATTAGTTGCAGGAACTTATTTGCTAATCAACGATTTAGCAAAAGAAGAAAGTCGCGGCACATTGAATTTTATCCGTCTCAGCCCACAATCAGAAACAAGTATATTGACTGGTAAATTGCTAGGAGTTCCGAGTTTAGTTTATCTCGTAATCTTAGTTGCAGTTCCTTTGCATCTGTTGGCTGGACGTTCTGCCAAAATTGCCTTTAGTTACATTTTTAGTTACTACGCCATTCTTATTGCTAGCTGTATTTTCTTCTACAGTGCTGCACTTCTCTTTGGTTTAGTTACTCGTTGGTTTAGCGGTTTCCAGCCTTGGTTAGGTAGTGGTGCAGTTTTATTTTTCTTGTTCACAACAATATTGATAGCGTCGTCTTATAGCAACAGTTTAAATAATTCAACTGCTTGGTTAAGGCTTTTCGCTCCTTGGGATGCAATAAATTATCTGTTTCCTAACTTGTTACGTGTACATCATAGTTCTCACCTGAAAAACTTAGAGTTTTTCTATTTGCCGTTAGGAAAAAATATTGTTAGTGTTGTTGGCTTCTATTTATTGAACTTTGGATTGTGCAGTTACGGAATTTTACAAGCTCTCAAACGTTGCTTCCGTAATCCTCAAGCCTCAATCATCAGCAAAAAACAAAGTTATTTATTGGTAGCTTTTTGTCAGGTGATGATGTGGGGATTTAGCTTACAATCTTGGCGAAACAACTCTAGATTTAATGAATTTGTTGCACAAAATTTAGTTTTTCTGGCACTATACAACTTGGTGTTACTTCTCAGTTTAATTGCCGTTCTTTCTCCTCATCGTCAAGATGTACAAGATTGGGCAAGATACCGACATCAAGAAGTTTCTAGTCGCAAGAGTGTTTGGCAGGATCTAATTTGGGCGGAAAAAAGCCCTGCAATTGTAGCGATCGCTATTAATCTGACAATTGTTGCTATCCCTTGGCTACCCTGGATTGCACTTACATCTGTTTTTGATACAGAATATAGCGAAAATTTTGACAGGTTAAAAGTACTTTTAGCTGTAGCTTTGTCTATTAGCATCATCATGATTTACGCTACCATTGCCCAATTGATAGTTTTGCAGAAAACTCCCAAACGTTCCTTCTGGGCAATAGGTACTATAGGTACGGTAACGTTGCTACCACCGATAATTCTAGAATTTCTCGGCATCTCCTTGTGGGAACATCCTACTATATGGCTGTTTTCAAGTTTTCCTTGGGCAGCGATACAATACTCTGGGGCGACAACAATTTTTATGGCATTCCTAGCTCAGTTAAGTGTTTTAGCGTTGTTGAACTTCCAGTTAACAAAGCAGGTGAGATTAGCAGGTGAATCTGCTACGAAAGCATTATTAGCGGGACGCTAAGTAAGTAGTGAATTAAAACCCCGACTTCTTAAAGAAGTCGGGGTTCTTACATCGTTAAAATTTAATAATTATGTTAAATATCCCTAATCAAGACTTACGCTATACAGCCATCCATTTTTTAGAACAAAGTCCCTCACAGCGTCTACAAATTCTTAAGCAACTGGGCATAGCTCGTTATGATTTTTTAACTAAAATACAATTAAATGAAGCAAATATCATTTGTATGATGCGATTTTTGAAATATCCAAGTCAGCTAAAGTTTCCTAATCTTATTGGAGCAGATTTATCTGGTTTAATTTTGGATGGCGTAAACTTCATCAGAGGAAATTTATCTGGAGCAAATCTGCAAGGTAGCAGTTTAGTCAATGCAGACCTTTTGTTTGCAAATTTGATGAAAGCCGACTTGAGAAATGCAGATTTACGAGGTGCAACTTTGAATGAGACTATCTGGTTGGAGACTCTAGTAGATAAGTGTCAGCTTGGTGGAGGTACTGGTTTAACTGAGCTACAACGTCAAGATTTACAACTGCGCCAAGCTAGATTTAACTCTTGAGAAGACGGTAATTAAAACACAAAAAATTATAAGATTATTGAATTGAGATTGACCTGGATAAGTTAATGAGTATTAAATTGCCCCAAAAATTGATGTTGCTGGGTTCAGGAGAACTAGGCAAAGAATTTGCGATCGCTGCTCAACGTCTTGGTAATTATGTGATTGCTGTTGACCGTTACGCCAATGCTCCGGCTATGCAAGTTGCTGATGCTTATGAAGTTATTTCTATGCTCAGTGCTGATGATTTAGAAGCTGTAGTAACAAAACATCAGCCAGATATTATTATACCAGAAATTGAAGCAATAAGAACAGAAAAACTGCTCGAATTTGAACAGCGAGGGATTACAGTTATACCGACTGCGGCTGCCACTAACTATACAATGAACCGCGATAGAATTCGGGAACTGGCACATCAAGAATTGGGCATCAGAACGGCTAAATATGGTTATGCAACAACTCTAGAAGAATTGATTGCAGTTTCTGATGAAATTGGGTTTAGTAATGTTGTTAAACCTGTGATGTCATCCTCTGGTAAAGGTCAGTCTGTAGTGCAGCATAGGAATCAGGTTGAGAGGGCTTGGAACTATGCGATCGCTAATTCTAGAGGAGATAGTCAAAAGGTCATCGTCGAAGAATTTATTAACTTTGAAATTGAGATAACTTTACTGACAATTAAACAGTGGAATGCACCCACGATTTTCTGTTCTCCTATTGGTCATCGCCAAGAAAGAGGCGATTATCAGGAGTCGTGGCAACCCGCAGAAATTTCTGAAGATAAAATATTAAAAGCTCAAGAAATAGCCATAAAAGTCACTGATGCTTTAGGAGGAGCCGGAATTTTTGGTGTTGAGTTTTTCATTACCAAAGACGAAGTGATTTTTTCTGAACTGTCTCCTAGACCTCACGATACCGGAATGGTGACATTAATCTCACAAAATATCAATGAATTTGAACTACATTTAAGAGCTATTATAGGGTTGCCAATTCCTCATATAGAACTGTTAGGAGCATCAGCCAGTGCAGTAATTTTAGCTTCAGAAAAATCTGATTCTATTGCTTTTAGTGGTGTAGCCGATGCTTTGTCAGAAAAAGATGTAGATATTAGATTATTTGGTAAACCTAATGCTCATCCATATCGGCGAATGGGCGTAGCTTTGGCAAAGGGTATGAATGTGCAAGAGGCTAGGGAAAAAGCTACTAAAGCCGCAAGTAAAATCACAATTAATTGATAGATTTTATTAAAAGTAATTATCCGAACTTGATATAACCCCCCTTAAAAAGCTTGTCGTTACCCACATTTTTGTAATAGTCAAAGTGTCGCGCTTACCCGATATCCCGCCCAGAACTTAAGTTCTGGGCTGATAGCTAAAGTCCACTTAAGTAGACTGAAATTTTACCTTTTACATAAAAGAGCCTTCTGCATGGCTAAAAATTTTGTATTTAGTCCTCTTGAGAGGACTTTAACTATTAGCCTTGGAATTTATTCCGAGGCGGGAATGGTAAGGAATCCCAAGATTTAAAAAATGTTGGTAATGACACAATACAGTTCAGATAAGACCAAAACACTTGTAGAGACGGCGATTTATCGCGTCTCTCTAACCGTCAAAATAAATTTGACAGACTACTAGGCGTAATTAAACATAAGATAAAACCTCATCCTCAATCCCTCTCCTTGGTATTGTCGGGGGAAGCCGGAGGCAGGGTGAGGTTTTATATTTAAGACCCACTTACTTACCCTTTGATTGATACACATTAAAATCCTAAATCTACAGCAATGCGATGGGCGCAAGCAAACCCAGAAAAAGCTACTGCATTCAACCCTTGACCGGGAAAGGTACTATCCCCTACACAATAAAGTCCTGGAATAGCTGTGCGATTAAACGGCATATTCAATAACCCCCACAACTTGCGCCGGGGGATTGGCCCATAAGTGCCATCCTGACGACCCAAAAAGCGGCGATGGGTGCGGGGTGTCCCCACTTCTAAATAATCCAATCCAGCATCTAAACTGGGAAAAATCTTTTCTAGGCGATCAATAATCCGCCAAGCCGCCTCTTCTTTCTTCGCTTCGTACTCACTCACAGAAAGTTTTTGCCAATCATCAATCCAGTGAGGCGTAAATGCATGAATGATGTGATATCCATTTGGTGCTAAATCTGGATCAAGCAATGTGGGAATCGAAACAAAAATAGTGCCTTCTGCTGCTGTCATCTTTTGCCAATCTTCCAGCAAAATATGGTGACACTCTGTCCCCGCAGGTAAAACTGACTTCTTTACCCCGATGTGCAAACTCAAGAAGCTGGGAGATTTTTGATAATTTTGTTGCCACTTTTTCTCATTACGTGGCATTTCTTCTACCGATAATAATTGTTCAAATGTATCCCAGCGTGTAGCATTAGAAACTATGCGTTTACCCCAATACACTTTACCATTAGCCAGTTGCACACCTACCGCTTTTCCCTGTTCTGTAAGAATTTTTGTGACTCTAGCTTGATACTGAATCTTACCTCCAGCTTTCTCTAGACCTTCCACCAGTTTTTGGGCAATTTGTCCCACTCCGCCTTTAGGATAGTTAACTCCGCCATAATGCCTGTCAGAAAAGACCATCCCAGCATTAATCATTGGTGTCATGTCTGATGGAACTACCGACCAGCAATAACATTCCATATCGATAAATTTCAATAATTGCGGGTCTTTGATGTAACGCCGCGCCACGTCCCCGGCATTTTGGGGCAGATACTTAGCTAAACCGAGACACGCCAAAGGATGCTGGAAAAATACCCGCAGTAAATACCAAGGTTCTTCCAGTGACAGCAAATCCATGCTGTTGAGGCACTTGAATACTTTTTGACATTCGTCATAAAAGCGACGAATCCCCTGGTCTTCATGGGGAAAATGAGCAATAAGATTTTGCAAGAATTTTTCATAAACCCGGTCAACCTTCAAGTTTAAACCTTGGGGTAAATGATAGTGAATCTGTACCGGATCTGCGATCGCCTCTTGGCTGACATTTACAGCTGATAATGCACGGGTGAGTAAGTTGGTAGTACCGTTTTGTCCCAGTCCAAAAATCATTGACGCCCCAACATCGAATCGATACCCTTGGCGTTCAAAATAACCAGCGCTACCACCTGGAATCAAATAACGTTCCAGTACCAGCACTTTCGCTCCCTTCGCCGCTAACTGGGTCGCTGTTACTAATCCGCCAATCCCAGACCCAATAACGATCGCGTCATTTGTCATTTGTCATTTGTCCTTTGTCAATTTGTACTGAGCGTATCGCTAAAGCGAAACCTCCGCTAACGCGTAGCGTCTCGTAGAGAAGTATTTGTCCTTTGTCCAGAGTCAATCAATATTTAATTTAACTAATGACCAATGACTAATCAAAAAAAAGAGGGACGAGCCTGCTACTGCTGGCTAATCCCGTCTGCCGATCCTTAAAAGAGAGGAGAACACTGTATAAGAATATAACCTTGATTGAGAATTAATGTCAACTATTAATGAAAATATTTATCAATAAAGCTGAGACTGTTAATTATCATCTGTCAGCCGGATGCAGGAAAGAGTATTATGGTGTTTTCAGTTCTTATACAATAAAAAAGCCCAAATTTTCTGGCTATGACGCTACAATTGCGCGTTTATGTTCCACCCCATCCCCTGATAAAACACTGGCTGGCAGTTGCCCGTGATGCAGGCACACCTTCAGTATTATTTCGTAGTGCCATGACTGAGTTGGGAAGATGGCTGACTTATGAAGCTGCGCGAGACTGGTTGCCAACCCAAGAAACCACGGTGCAGAGTCCCTTGGATACCTGTTTGGCAACCGTGATTGATCCGCAGATACCAGTAGCAGTAGTACCGATTCTGCGGGCTGGACTAGGATTACTTGAGGGAGCGCAGACTTTACTTCCTTTAGCATCGATTTACCATCTTGGTTTAGCGCGAGACGAAGAGACACTGCAACCTCATTGTTATCTGAACAAGTTACCAGAAAAATTTGACCCCCAAACACGAGTGTTAATTACCGATCCAATGTTGGCAACAGGAGGGTCAATGATGGCGGCGATGGCAGAATTAATACAACGGGGTGCTGATCCAACGTTAACCCGGATTGTTTGCGTAGTAGCGGCTGCACCAGCTTTGCAAAAATTGAGTGCAGCTTATCCAGGTTTAATAATTTACACGGCGACTATTGACGAAAAACTTAACAGCAAGGGGTATATTGTACCGGGATTGGGAGATGCAGGCGATCGCATCTTTGGGACTTAAGCTACTATGCAGCTAGGGCAGGAAAGTAGCATAACTACTGTAAAAGTTGCAAGGTTTGTTGAAGGCGGTAATATGAGTCAACGAGATGGTTTTGGCGGTGGTTTTGTAGCAGGGGCGTTTGTTGGTGGCGTATTTGGCGGTGTTATCGGGGCACTGATTGCTTCTCGACGCAATCCAGAGTTGCTAGCAGAGGAGGAGACAGAAATGACGGATAGCCAAGCCCAAGCCAAGAAAATAGCAGCAAAGCGTCGTCAGATGAAAGCCTCAGAAAGCGAGAGCATTGGCATAGAAACGGCTAGGCGATCGCTAGAAGATAAAATTGCCCAGCTAAATGCCACAATAGATGATGTGCGGAAGCAACTGGGAAATGTTAATAGCGGTTCACCCCAAGCAACTAATGACCGCTCCCTCACTAAAGACTCTTGAGGTTTGTTCAGGCGTGGTGAAAATGTCAAGTGTGGTAAGTGCTAAATCCGCAAACATCATGACATGGACTAAATTAAAATTAAAGGATAAGACCGCGTTTGACACTTAGTAGGAAACAAAACTATCCATGAGTTTACTGATTACGACACTAGTTACCTTTGTCACCTTTTATAGCTATTTGCTAATTATCCGGGTTTTGTTGACCTGGTTTCCGCAAATCAACTGGTATAATCAGCCATTTGCTGCTTTATCCCAGATAACCGACCCTTATTTGAATCTATTCCGCTCAATTATTCCTCCATTAGGCGGTATGGATTTTTCTCCAATCTTAGCTTTCTTCGCGCTCAACTTAGCTGGTGGCTTTTTGAGAGCTATTCCTTTTTAACTAGCCTGCCATCTATCGGTACAGGGATTTTGATTAGTACCCGAATAAAACTTTTGTAGAGACGCCAATTCTGAAAGCGTCTCTACAATTTTTATAGGGAGGAGTTGATCCAATACGGTTCGGTTAAGATCCCCCCGCCTGCGGCGACCCCCGATAAATTGGGGGTAAAAGAGAGTTAGAAGTCCCCCCCTTTTTTAAGGGGGGTTGGGGGGATCTTCGAGGAATAAACACCTTAACCGAACCGTATTGGGAGTTGATCTATAGCAATCAGAAAATCGAGTGAACGCCCCATCACTTGTACTATCGTGTAACCAAAAATCTTGTCGGCGGATGGGTTACAACCTCGAACCATAAACTCAAGGCTCCACTCAATTACCACTATCGGCATTTGTTGGATCGGCAACGATAAGCGTTTTTGGGAGTTGCAAAGTACAGCTTCAGCGCGTTTGCGATAGCAGCAAATTCGACTAAATACAACAGATGATCTGTTTTGGAATTGTTGATTACAAAGATTCCGTAATCGTCTCTAGTTCCGAAATCTTAGACTCTCAGCCTACTAATAGAGAAACGGTATTCACACGGGAGAAAATACTCTAATCAGGGAAACCTAACAAATGTAAAGGGTGCTAAAGTACCCACGTCGTTTTTCCTCCTTAGTTGAAAGCCAGAGAGTTCCTAGACTTCCATGAGGTTTTATGAAAGAGATCAAAAATAAAATTACAAATAAATTAGAGCGGCTATTTGAACAACGGTTAGTACCCCGTTTGGTACAGTGGGGAGAATACCTAGAAACCAAAATCAGACGCTACAAGCATCAAGAACTGAAGAGCCAATTAAAATTTTGTGGCTCAGGTCTAAGATTTAAGCGAGATATTAGAATTGACCATCCGCAAAATGTATCTCTAGGGAATAAAGTCTACATCGGCCCTAATGTCTTATTAGATGGACGTGGTGGAATCACAATTGGCGACAACACCACACTTGGATTTAACGTTGTTATCCTTTCAGCAAACCACGACTATCAAAGTAATGATTTGCCATATCAACATAATATCTACGTTCATAAACCTGTTGTTATCGGTCGCAATGTTTGGATTGGCGGAAATGTTCTAATTATTCCAGGAATTTTCATTGGAGATGGTGCAATTGTGGCGGCTGGTACGGTTGTAACTGCGAATGTTGAACCTTTAGCAATTGTTGGAAATCAACCTATGAGAACAATTAAATACCGCGACAAAGAACATTATGAACAACTTGCAAACAAGCAAGATCAGGATAATTCGTAATTCGTAATTCGTAATTATTACACGACAGTAGGGTGGGGATAAAAATTCCCACCTTACTTGCCTAGATTAGGGCTGGTGTATTTGCAGGCTTAACTTGAGGTGTTGCAACCATCCGCATTCCGGCCGGTGTGGCTATAGTTAACCCACGGCGCACAGGACGCACAGGACGTTTGTTCACTAGCGATACTTGAAATTCTGACAAAATAGTTGCCAAGACAATTTTCATTTCATACTGGGCAAATGCCATGCCAATACAGCGACGATTACCGCCACCAAAGGGGAAATATTCATAAGGTGAATATTGTCTTTCTAAAAAGCGTTCTGGTTTGAACTGCTTTGATTGTGGATAAACTTCTTCTCGATGATGCGCTAAATAAATACTGGGGACTATTGCTGTCCCTTGTGGCAATTCATAGCCCATAATTTTAATTGGGGTCTTCACAACCCGCACGAAAGCAGTCATGGCAATTGGGTAAATTCGCAATGTTTCTTGGCACACTGCTGTCAAATACGGCAATTTAGCTACACTACTCAAATCGGGGTTAACTCCAATGGTGTTGAGTTCCTGTAGCAACTTTTCACGCACCTCTGGTAAATGATCAATCCAGTAAAAAGCCCATGTCAACGCTGAAGCGGTAGTTTCATGTCCTGCAACTAGCAGCGTCATCAACTCATCGTGTAATTCTTCATCTGACATCCGTTGACCATCGTCATAACGGGCTGCCATCATCAAACTCAGGATATCTTGACGATTTTCATCGGATTGTGCCCGCCGTTCTCGAAGCAAAGCATAAATAAGTTGATCAATTTTTTGCCGTTGTTGCAGAATCCGACCCCACGGACTCCACGCACCGAAATCTTTTTGGATAAACCTGAAAAAGAAGGCGCTAGACATTACGGGCGAACTAATGAAGTCTAGTAAGTCACTTAGCGATCGCCTCAGTTCTTCAAAAAGCTCTCCCTCATTTAAACCAAATACAACCCGCACAATAACACGCAAGGTGATTTCTTGCATCGACTCTCGGATCTTAAAAGGCTTGCCAATTTGCCATTGATTACTCACCTGTCGGGTTATTTTTTCGATATCCTCACCATAACCTCGCATCCTTTCGCCATGAAAAGGAGGAGCTAGTAATTGCCGTTGGCGCTGGTGGCGATCGCCATCCGCTAACATCAAGGAGCGATCGCCAAGCAAAAATTTTAGTCCTATGTTCCCCCCGCCAACCTCAAAATGGCTGGAATCAGCAGTAAAAATCTGCTCAAGTGCTTGTGGTTGACTAAAGTACACAAGATGGTTGTCAGAGCGACTACTCCTGATAGTGAAAGTGTCACCATAAATTTTGGCAAAATCATCCACATATTTTATAGGCTGACCAATAAACTTGATCATCCTCAGCCAGCGCGGCATTTGAGGCCCATCAGGCAAATTGTAAGTTGCTGTCATAGAAGTTTGTGGAATTGATGGCTTCTGAATTTTATTGTTACGAGTTTTCATGTTTTTAGGGGCCACATAAAGCGGTATATTCATCATGGGGGAGTAGAAAGTGGAAGAGAAGGATAATAACTAATAACTTCTAATAACTAACTCAGTACTCAACACTCTTTCAAATCAGTCCATAATCAAAAAATCCCACAACCAAAAATGAAAAAGATTTTTTCCCTATTCCCCACCCCCAACTCCCCACTCCCTAATCCTTGCTAAAGCAGTGCCAAAAATCATCGCTATTCTCAACGGTAAAGGAGGAGTCGGTAAAACGACCACCGCAGTCAATCTGGCTGCGAACTTTGCGAAGAAAAAAAAGGTACTGTTGATTGACGCAGATATTCAAGGTTCTGCCAGTTGGTGGTTTGGGCGCAGTCAGCAAGGAATGGGGTTTGATTTATCTCAAGAAACAGATCCGACACTTTTAGGTGATTTAGGAAAGATAACAGGTTACGATTTAGTAGTGGTGGATACGCCTCCTGCCCTGCGCTCTGAAGCATTAGTGGCGGTAGTTGCGATCGCAAATTATCTAGTTTTGCCTACACCCCCAGCCGCAATGGATTTAGCTATCCTCGTAGAAACAGTTAAGGAAGCCGTTATCCCCGTGGGAACTCCCCATCGGGTACTGCTTACCAAAGTTGATACGCGCAGTATGGGGGAAGCACTAGAAGCAAAAAACACTCTGACTCGATTAGGTATTCCTACTTGTAATACCTTTATCCGTGCTTATAAGGCTCATGAACGAGCGGCACTTGAGGGAGTAGCGATTAGTCAATGGCGAGGAAGTAATGCACGGGAGGCGGAGTTAGACTACCGCCGTGCAGCTGATGAATTACAGCGTGATTGGAGAAAATAATAATGGCTAGGAAACAAAGTCTCTCTGACTTACTACAAGAAGAGGCGCAAAAATTTACACCCCCCGAAGGCGAATCTGCGATCGAAATTACAGCACAAGAAATTGCCGAAGAACTGGCTTCATCTGATGAAGAATCCTCAGCACAAACACCTGAGCTAAATTCTACTAAGCGCACAAGCCCAACTAAGGCTGATTTAGAAGCAACTGTCAAAGAGTTGACAGCTAATCTGGAAAAAAGCCATAAAAATGAAGCATCTATTGGGCAAGAAATTGCTGATTTGCAATCAAAATTATCTAAACAAAAAACATTAGCATCCGAACAAAAATCATTAGTAGAACAGGTAACAAAAGAACTAGAAGAAACCAAAAAAACAGCACTACAACTAGCAGAAGCGAATTCCAAGCTTATAGAAGAAATTAATGCTTTAAAACAAACAGCAGAAGATAATTCTAAACTTGCTGTAGCTGTAAAGGAAACTAGTGCTATCAAACCCGTAAAAGAACATTACAATCCACTTAACTACAAAAAATCACACCGATCATCAGAAAAACTAGCTCAAAATCAACCGCAAAATCAACCAAATGAGTATCCTGATAGTTCTAATGAGATGTGGTTGCTTGATTAGTACAGCTACTTAACGTAAAAGCCATGTCCCGCAAGGAACTTCAGTTCCTTGCTAATAGCTAAAGTCTACTGAAGTAGACTAAAGATTTTTGGATCTTCAGTTCTTTTTATGGAGTCGAATAATAAATAAAATCTAATCAGAGCCTATATTTCTTGCTATGACTTGATTTTAAATTTTTGAGCCTTTCTATAAAATGGCTATTTTAATGCCGCACCATAAAACCAACGCAAGAGCCAGATTTTTAGGAATATTTAGTCTACTTCAGTAGACTTTAGCTATGAGCCTTGAACTAAAGTTCAAGGCGGGTGAGGAAGCTTTGAGTTAAGCTACTTTTAGCTTAAGTTGACACCTATGAGCAATGCTGTGCCCTTACGAAAGATGTGGTTTTTAAACTTATCCATATTTGGTATTTCTTGTCAATGCGTAAGTCTTAGTTCTCCGCAAATACATCCAATACTGTGCAAAAGATGCATCAGATTTCTTGGGTTTCAACTACAATTATCGAAAGCCTAAAATATGCTGTGCCGTAATTTGTGGTTGTTCCAGGTGTGGGAGATGGCCACAATCTTGAATCCAGACGAGGGTACTGTGTGGAATTGCTCTTTTAAATCTCATGGCATCCCTAGTACCCAAAATTTTATCGGAATCGCCCCATAAAATTAGCGTCTCTTGCACAATTTGTGATAATTTTTTAAATCTAAAAGCACTGTAACCACCACTTTTAGTGAAAGCAATCAAAGCTTGATTCCAACTCGGCATTTGTAGATGTAATGCGCCACAACATAGCGCATCGACAGAAGCAAGACTTTGATTTTTATATCCTATACGGGAAACGCGATCGCGCACTTTCAGATTACTCAAAAACTGAGTTGCTAAATAATCCAACGGGGGAAACATTAATTTACTTAATGGTGAACCACCCGCCAACCCAGCACTATCAATTAACACCAGCTTTTTTACTACTTCCGGGTAAGTCAACGTAAAATCAATTGCAGTCGCACCCCCCATCGAAGCACCTACCAAAATTACAGGTTGCTTAATCAGGCTTTTCCAGAAATAATAAAGATGGGTTTTAATCGCAGTTGGGCTATAGGCAATTCCTGAGAGTCTATCTGTAAACCCAAAACCTAACAAATCAACTGCCCACGTTTCATTATCTCCAGATAGTAATGGCAAAAGCCGCCGAAATTCTAATACAGAACTATCAAAGCCGTGAATTAGTAAAATAGGAGTTACACCACTTCCTTCCTTGACAAATGTTGTGGTAATTGGTTGATTAATTAAAGGAGTAGCGATCGCAGTTGTTTGAATACTTTGAGCTAGTGCGATCGAGGCAGATTCTGTCAGTTGCCCAACAGATGTAGGAAGAAAATTCGGAAACATAAATTTAAGTTTATCATACTAGCTTGCTTCCACCCATCGCTGATTTTGATTAAACAACAAAATTACACAAACTAACATGCAAAAAGTTTAATGTGTAATACATAAAACATAGTCCAGAGACTCTCAAAACATTCTAACTCCCAACTCCTAATTGTACAGACGCGATTCATCGCGTCTCTACTCCCAACTCCTAATTGTACAGACGCGATTCATCGCGTCTCTACTCCCCACTCCCAATTGTACAGACGCGATTCATCGCGTCTCCCAACTCCTAATTGTACAGACGCGATTAATCGCGTCTCTCCCCACTCCCCAAAAAATTATGGCATCAAAGAAAGTTTAGCAAAATGTCAAAATTGGGACTAAAGCCACGTACAATTAAAATCGCTTATCCTTTAATCCAGGAGCTAATGCCATGCCAATGGCCGTTGGCGTAATTGAAACTTTAGGTTTTCCTAGTGTCTTAGCAGCAGCAGATGCAATGGTCAAAGCTGCCGCAGTCACAATTGTGTATTATGGTCAAGCAGAAAGCGCTCGTTTGTTAGTCGCTGTCCGGGGACACGTTTCTGAAGTAAATAGAGCTGTTGAAGCCGGAATCGTAGCTGGAGAGCAAGTCAAAGTTGGTACAGTAATTACCTACTACATCGTTCCCAATCCCCCAGAAAATGTGGAAACCATATTACCAATCCATTTCACTGAAGAATCAGAACCATTCCGCATGTTCTAAGCAATTTTGCTATTAAAATCTGTAGCGAAGCTTCGTACAATTAACTGGTAGTCCCCATATCGTTTATTCATACAGGAGATTAATAATGTCATTACAGGCAGTTGGAGCACTTGAAACGAAAGGTTTCCCTGCGGTGCTAGCAGCAGCAGATGCTATGGTAAAAGCTGGTCGAGTCACCCTCGTTGGTTATATCAGAGTAGGTAGCGCTCGCTTTACAGTTAATATTCGTGGCGATGTTTCTGAAGTAAAAGCTGCTATGGCTGCCGGTGTTGAAGCCGCAGAAAATGTTTATGGCGGTACACTTGAATCCTGGGTAATTATTGCTCGTCCCCATGAAAACGTTGAAGCTGTTCTACCAATTGGTTACACAGAACAAGTGCAAGGGTATCGAGAATCTGTAGAAAATCCCATTGTTAGATCAAACAGTCGATAGATTCAACCTCCTGTGGGGGAATTCAAAACAAAAAATTCCCATAAATGAATTTAAAGATAAGTTTCTTGTCAGACTTCTGACTATCAAAACTTTAGAGGATTGCAAACTTTTCTGTTTTTAGATTTTGCATAAGTTGAATTTTGAAGCAGAGGGAAAGCAACAGTCAAAGTCAATAGTCAAAATCAATATTGACTGTTGACTATTGATTTTTGAGAATGTATATGCCGTATGTTTCAGCCGATTCTCTCGGTTAGTTACAAGCCCCATCCCAAGAGTGGGTAGGGCGGTTGACATAACGGCTTATCAAACATCCACTTAAACTTTTTTGCGTATATATACTTAAATAAATAAAAATGCATAACGAAATTTAACTAAATATTATTATAAGGGTTTCCACGTACTTACTTTTTCTGGGAAACCCGTCTACGGCAGGGCTGCCCCATAAGCGACTGGCGTGGGTTTGGGGGATCTTCCGGGGGGCGAAATATTACCAACACAAAGCAAGCGTATTGAGATTTAACTAAGTATTTTTCTACGTAAGGGCTTGTAGAGCCTTGAAATTTATACGGGTTAAATTCGCCTGACATTGAGTTAAATTAGATTCGTTCCTCGGCTCGGTTACAAAATGTTCAGATTTCCTCAACCCATCTCGTGCAAAGGTTTATCCCCGTCACTATAGGCAGATTTCTATTCTCAGTTACAAAATATAACTTTACAAAAAAGTTAAATTAAAAAATACCCCGAAAAGCTTCATAGGTAAGGGTTTGGGGCATTTTGAAATTGTAAGCAAAACATCAATATAGAAATTTCTGCATAATTGTAGTGAATTAAGACGTAATAAAAGTGGAATCACTGAGCTATTTTCATGAGTCTCATGAAACCCGGGCAGGTTGCCAGTTAAACAATTAGGTGGGACGAATGGGGGTTGTGATGCAAACTTCAAAATTGAGTTTCGAGGAACGCAATCTCACTATGACAGCAGATGTGGAACAACTAGCTTTAAATTGGGGTAAGCGCTTGGCTGCCGAATGTCCAGACCAAAATGAAGCTGCTAGAGAAAGCATTATTCTCTGGCTGTTGGGATCTGACTCCAAGCGGTTTGATCTGTTTAACCCTAAAGAACTCGATATCGCCAAGCAAGCGATGGAATATCGCTGGAGAATTTTACGTCAACGCTATTTGGGGCTAGGGCGAGAACGTGCTTATCGGAACTTGATAACGCGATTGGGGAGTTTAGTAACATTACGGAATAAGATTCAGACTTGGGTTGCCCTAAGCCGCGATCGCCAGCGTAGTGTAATGGATGTGTTGCAAGAAGTACTCCAAGAATTACTGCAAAGCGACAGCCAGATGCAACAGCAAATGGCTGATATTGCCAAATATACAAGTGATAGACGATTGGGAGATGCTCTACTATTTGCCAGTGTAGAAGAATATTGTCTGCGACCAGTCCGCAATCAACCCCTATTAGCTTATCGGTTTGTCAATTACTTGCGTCGCACTCAGCGCGGTGGCTTAACCCAAGTGCCGGGCCGTGACTTAATTAGACTAGTCTCAGAAGAAGTTCTCACAGACGACAATGACAATCGAGTTAACTTAGTCGATAGTCAGGCGATCGCAGAATATCAAGAAGCACAACAGCTTGAGGAACAACTTGCCCTACGTCAGTCAGTACAAAAAGAATTTGAAAATTATTTACAAGAAAATCTAGGAACAGAGGCAGTAGACTGGCTACGACTGTATTTGCAAGGTAAATCCCAAGAAGAGATCGCCCACAAATTAAATAAGCCGACTAAAGAAGTATACCGTCTGCGAGAAAAAATTAGTTACCACGCTGTGCGTGTTTTTGCCCTCAAAGGTAAACCAGAGATAGTAGAGAATTGGCTCTCAATTTCCTTGCAAGAACATAACTTGGGTTTAACCCAAAACCAATGGCAGCAACTTGATGAAAAATTGACTCCTCAGGGGCGGCAGATTCTAGATTTGCGGAGAGCAGGTAACTCAATAGAAGCAATAGGCCAACAGTTAAAACTCAAAACCCATCAAGTACTAGGTGAATGGACAAAAATCTATCTTGCAGCCCAAGCTTTAAGAACCCAGGAGTAGCCTGTGAGGCATTTAATTGCTTAATTAAGGTGGTGTACCAAACTAGGAGATGGGGAGCAGGGGAGAATTCATAGCAAGTTCATTCCCTCATGCCTCAGTTACTAATAGTCTATCAAGGACTAATTGACGGATAGATTTTCTGTAGAGACGGCGATTTATCGCCTCTGTCTAACCTTCACAAAGCAGAAGCAGAAGGAACCACGCTTAAAAGCATGGGATTAATCTTGGACGCGTTATTTATCGTGGCACTTGACCCTCGATATATTTTTTTATACTAAAAATTTTATATCTATAACTAAAATTTTGATTAATTGATTAAACTTTTAATCATAGTTCTGTAAGTGAAATCGCTGATTCCAATTTTATACATAATTGTTATGTTGTAATCGAACTCTAGACTGATCAAGCTTAGAGTTAAACTCAAATAGATAGAGATTTTGCTACCGTCTTCTAAATAAGATTACGGTCTAAACAAATTTATAGTGACAAAGTTAGTTTCCTACTCTTGAATCCATTTTTTATAAATATTTCATGCAGACTGAGGTTTTTAGTGAACTTTTCCCCTTAATGAGTACAGCCACCCCCCAGACTTTGGAATGGCTCCTCAACGTTGCAATTGAACATGAATATCCATCTGGGCGAGCCGTTGTGATGGAAGATGCCTGGGGTAACGCCGTTTACTTCGTTGTTTCAGGTTGGGTCAAAGTCCGGCGTACCGTCGGGGAAGATTCAGTAGCTCTGGCAATTTTTGGTAAGGGCGATTTTTTTGGAGAAATGGCAATTTTGGATGAATCTCCACGCTCAACCGATGTCATAGCCCTTTCGTCCGTGAATTTGCTGAGTGTATCTAGAGAGCGTTTTATTCAAATCTTGTTCAAAGACCCGCAGTTACATCACCGGATGTTACAACTTATGGTGCGACGATTGCGGCAAATTAACTTGCGCTTACAAATGCGGTCTTCACCACCAGCAGTCAAACTTGCCCATACTCTAGTGACTTTAGGCGAAAGCTATGGCCAAGAATCGAATTTTGGAAAGGAAATTTTTAACATTCCTTTCAAAGATTTAGCAGAAGTAACAGAAATTGGTGTTGAAGAAACTACCAAAATTATGGAAAAGCTGCATGAGAAAGGGTGGATCAAAATTGACAGCGCCAACAACATCATTTATCTCGTAAACTTCAAACAGTTGATGAACTTGGCTGGCAAAGTTTAATTGCTAAGGGTTCTTAAGGACTGACAAATCAAAAATATTCAATTATTGTTTGTGGAGTGGGCGTCTCGCCCGACATATAGAATAATACGCTTGGGTTAAGGATTATTGGTATTGATTTTAGGTATGTAGAGACGTTGCTTTTCTTTGTCTCTTGCATTGGATTTGCGGCTTAACTGAACTATATTGACATATAGCAGTCCTAAATCATTTGTGAAAATAATAAATATATCTCTTTTTTCTTTCTTCCCTTTGCACCCTTATTTGAGACGCGATAAATCGCCGTCTCTACAAGTGTTTTGGTCTTATCTGAACTGTATTGATTTATATTTTTCACGAATCAAATAGGACTGCTATATAAAATGGGCGGGCTTTTCGACCCAACCCACAAAAATTGAATTTACTTTTGCAATTTAAAACACTCCCAAGCACAAGCAACATCTGGACTTAAATGGAGCTTGTGCTGGTCAAAATCTAGTCAAGTACTTCTGCTACAGAACCTCCAACAATTGTTTAATTTTTGTGTCTTGACGTTCTTTGAATTTTTCTGGAAAAACTAATTCGAGCGTAATCTTGCCATTTGTCTGTTCTTCTACGGCATAAATTTCGGCAACAAATCGGTTAGATGAGAGGTTATCCTCATCCTCATTCAACAGTAAACCAACTAATGGTTTAACAGTTCGCATCGTGTGCAAATCCTGTTGTCCGATCATTTTGTGAGAAGACACGGCTTTTGTATCCTCTATTTCCAAGCGCAAACCCGTTGTTCCTAATTCTGTGGCTACTGCAAAAAAGAAGTTACCATCCCAGTAGAGTCGGCTATGGCTATTTACCTGCTTGCGTACCTTTTTACGGCTAGTTTGTTTCACGTCACGCAAGGATCGAGTCAGACTTGTGGCTAAAAATCCAAGAGAAGCGAAAGGTCGGTCTACATACTGGCCCTTTTGAGAATACCACTCGCGGACATCAGAATATAAAACTAGAGTTAAAGCATCGCGTTGGGCATCGTCGAGCTTCACAAAATCAACAGCCAAAAGCGTTTCTGTGTCATTAATAGGAGAGACTCGGACAATCTGCGCTGTTAAAGAGGCGCTAGCAGTATAATCTCCCATCACCTCAATTTCCGCTTCCTCCAGTAAATTGGGCCAAGTTTCTAAAGAAATTAATGCCCCAGTTTCTGAAATATTCACCGTTTTGCCCATGATTGTTTGACCATTACTGGTAATTAAGATGGGGAGGCGACGCTGTAAACGGTGGGCAGTACGTACTTGTGGTTGTTCAAAGCCAACCAGCAAAGCAGCTATCAGCAAAACCAGATTAAAAACCGACCACATGGTGTTGACTAAGACTGCTTGCCAATCTTCAGGATGTAGCAGCAGCCAATAGGGAACAGCTAGCAAGGAAGAGACTACAAGTACTGTCACGACCAAAAGACCACGCATCGATTCCCAATCAAAGGTACGTTTGGTTATAGACGTTCCTTTGTCGGTAACGTTAAATGAACCCAGCTTGGGATTAAACAGCGCTAACATCGTCACCCACCCAGCCTGGAAAGCCATCGCAAATTCAAAAATTTCATTCCAGAAGGAGAAACGGACGTTTTTGTAAATGATGTAGTTAGTAAAAAGGGAGAGGAGAATATGGGGTAGGGCGTAGGCTAGAGTTTCTAAACCCAAACCTTGGACAGAGTTAACGCCAAATAATAAAAAGAGCGTGGGAGCGATCGCATATATTAGTCGAGGATAGCCATACAAAAAGTGGGAAGTCGCGCTCAAGTAACAAATCCGTTGTGCAAATGTCAGGTTCAGCTTTGGATTAAAAATGGGGTTTTCTAATCGCAAAATCTGTGCCATCCCTCTGGCCCAACGCACTTGTTGTCCCACGTAAGAAGAAAACGTTTCTGGCGCTAAACCAGCCACCATAATTTTGTCGTAGTAGACAGACTTGTAACCCAACGAATGCAATCGCAAAGCAGTGTGGCAATCTTCCGTTACGGTTTCTACTGCAATTCCCCCAACTTCTAAAGCGTGGGATTTGCGGATTAATGCTGCGGAACCGCAGAAAAAGGCAGCATTCCAAAAATCGTTACCTTTTTGCAGTACCTTATAGAACAGTTCATTGCCTGCGGGTATTCTACCTTTGGTGACCAAATTACGCTCGAAGGGATCAGGATTATAGAACCAGTGAGGAGTTTGGACAAACGATACTTTGGGATCGAAGAAAAAACCCATTGTATGCAAGAGAAATTGCCGCGATGGGATGTGGTCGCAGTCCAAAATCAACACTAAATCGCCGTCGGTTTTGTAAAAGGCGGTATTGATATTACCAGCTTTAGCGTGGTCGTTATTGTCCCGTGTCATGTGTATACAGCCGAGTTCTTGGCACATTTGCCGTAGCTGTTCCCGTCTTTTGCTAAACTGTTCTCGGCGTGGGTCGTTCTCTTTATACTTTTCTGGACGACCATCATCAAGGACATAAACCTTTTTTTTATCAGGAGCATAATCACAGGCTAAGGCTGCCACAGCCGTCTTACGAACAATCTCCACATCTTCGTTGTATGTAGGGATGTAGATATCAACTTTGAACCATTCTTGTTGAGGAATGTTTGTCAGGTTAACTGGTTGGCGGTCTTGAATTTTCAGGGTTTGAAAGTATGCCAATATCAAGGTGAGGATGGCATAAAGTTCGGCGGCGTACAAGAATACGCAAGCGATGCTGTTGAGCCAACCATCAAAGTTGAGGGTGTAACTGGTACGGTAATATAAATAACGCAGCGTTGTTACCAGACTCAGCCACAGCATAAACAAGTGGTAATACTGGCTGATTTCTGAAGAAGACTCTTGAAACTCAGCGTGTATGACTACTTGACCGAGTAGCACAAGAAACAATGCTACCAATCCCTGCTGCCAAACTTCTATCGGGGTAATAATCAGTGGCACTGATAGCACCAATAGCAGCAGGATAAACCACTTAAACTGTTTCACACCCACTTTTTGGAGAGTGCGGTCAAAAAATCGGGGCGTAATATCAATCAACCAATTGCTCAATTTTAAGTGCTGGCGATCGCGTGATTTCCGGGGCGGTGTGTGGGGGGAAGATGACATTGTGGATCTAAAGTTTGAAATTTAAAATGGGCTATACCTGATCGAAAGTGTCTACTTTTTATCAGCAGTCAAGCGCTTGAGATACAACTGAAGAATCCCGTAAAGAATTAGAGACATAGTGAAAATTCCTACAGGTAGTAATAGCCAATTTTCTTGTAAAAAGCGTGATGCTTTACTGAGGATAGTGGTATTTTCTAAACGACGAGTGTTTGGGGCGCTTTGGAAAAACTGTAGTTGATAGGCATCTGCATCGTAGGAAACTGGGTCTTTTTGATCGCTACTAATTAGCACCGTATCCTTTTTGAGTTGGAAGAACCACGGGTCTTGATTGAGAACTTGTCGCACTCGCTCTAAACCAGTTTCGGTTTGAGATGTTAAAGCTAGAACGACGCGATCGCTGTTCCAAGGAGAGATAATTTGCTTAATCATTCCTTGTGTATCCTGCGGGGTTTGAACCACAGCATTGGCAGAGGAGCGCGAATATGCCTGACTCAAGTTGAAACCAGTGGAATTAAATACTTCGGGAAAAGGAAAGTCTTCTCGCGTTCCAATTCCTACCAAATGGTCATTTTTGCGAGCTTTTGTTGGCAAAGCATCCGGTGTATAAACATTTAGTTTGACAGCATCTGCTTGACTGAGCCTTCCCAAGCGTTCGCTAAAAGCCAACAAGGTCAATACATCTGTCTTCGAGGGGATTTGTGGCACGACGATCGCTGTCTGAGACAAATCCTGTGGTGCAGCAAAGGGGAAACCAAATTTCAGAAGGTTCAAGTCTGGTAGTTGTGTAGAGATTTCCCGCTTCAGGTCGAAGCTAGTATCAGAATGCACCGTACCAGTAAGTTGTTGATCTGGTGGCTGAAGACAGTTTTGTTTATCAAACGGTTCTCTCGGATTCATCCGCAAGAAAACTTGTAGTTTTGAGTTGGGTTTGATCAAGTTTTCCGGCAAATTGACTTTGAGGTTTTTGCGAGTTTCTCCCGCCTCAGAATCAAGACGTGCCCCACCAATGAAAACTCCATCCAGTAAAACTTCGATCGCAGAAGTTCGGGGATTAACCTGTGGGCCGTAGCTGTACACCAGATTCATGGAACTACCCCGGAGAAATCTATCATCTGGTAAAGCGCGAAAATCAATTTCAACTGGTGGCGCTCCGATCCCACGTACAGTCACATCATTAAACGGCTCACCATTTACTTGGGTTTTGATGTCGCCCAGTTTAAAAGAATTTTGTTCTGGCAAATAATGAGGCCATTGGCGGAGTCCTGGTGTCGAAGTTTCCTTGAGGGTATCGACAAAAACCACCTGACCAGTACCCATTTTCCGCAAGTCTGGCTGTGACAAAAATTGGGTTGCCTTTTCTACAGCTTTTGCACTGTTGCCAGTAGCAATTAAAACCGGAACTCCACTCTTTTCAGCTTTAGTTATAATCAACACCCCTGTTTCATCTGGTACGGGGTTATTATCACGATCAAGAATTTGATTACTGACGACTTTCAGGGGCAAATTCTTCCAAGTATTTAGGCTTGGTTGCTCGTTGGGAGTACCAATGATCACCAAGCGATCGTTTGCTTTCACATTTGCGACATCAGACACCAAGCTCGTCTGAATCGGGCGAAAATCTGCGATTCTCCCCAATGCCGCTTGTAAGCGAGCTGCTGCTGTCAACCAGGATTGATCGACTTGACTCGGTTGCAAATAAGCAATTTGGTTAGTTTCTAAGCCGAGTTCGTCAAAGAAAGGATAAGGATAGCGGCTGAAATTCAGAGCAATCGGCTGCCTTTCATAGTTCAAGATTAATTTGGAATCTGGCAGAATCTCTGTCCACAAGTCGGGGCTACTAGGGTCGCTACATTCGAGGCTGTTATTCTGCTGTGCCACCAATATGAGTTCGTTGTAGTCTTGCAGCAGCTTTGGTGGAATATTGAACAGTACTTGACCTACTTGGGACTCTTTGCGATTGAGGGGTACGCTACCAACACTGATGCCATTCAATAGCACGGTCAGGTTAGAGCGATTGGCATACAGTGCTGGTGAGTGTTGAAAACGGATTAAAGCTTGTACTTTACCCCGCTCTAGTTTCCAGCCACGAGGACGGGTAAAGGCAAGACGACCTTCTGAGTAAACCCCGCGCAAGCGCATCCGGTTGCCCACAATCGGACTACGATTAAATTCTAGGGTGTAACTTGTCAGGTTTTTGGCACTAGGAGCTTTTAAGTCTGCTTTACTAGTATTTTCTGATGTCGTTGCTTGAGCTAATAAAGTTACTTCTTGTTGCAGATCACCTTTAGTTTGAGCTTGAGCGCTCAATAATGAACTAGGAAACAAAAAAAAGCAAGAAGTAACAATAATTGCTTTTTTACTAATTTGGGAAAGATGAAACAATTGCTTCATGGTAGAGCGTGATTTTAGTGTGAATTTACTCAAAGTTTTTACGTAAAAAGCACAAGTATTTTGTTGCTTTTAGAACTTGAAAATCATCCCATCGGATTTTTTTAAAAAATCAACGGGAGTCAGTCTGGCGGTAGTAAAAGGTATTTGGGAAGCTTGTACCCTAACTCAGCGTCAGGGGATGTTATTTAAGCAGTCGCTGAGGAATTGCCTTTGGAGGTAGTAATCCTAACCAAGCTAAATTCTCGGTATAATAAGCAGATTGATCTCCCCAAATTCCCTGCTTGTATTGAGGCAGTATTTTTTTCACAAGCAGTTCTTGAGCGATCGCTGGTTTCACTACCTGCATGGCGGCATACAACATAGCGTATTGTGATGTAGCTTCGTAATCCACTAATGGTTTCCCTTGAAGATCAATGCGTGCTGGTATAGATTTTTTACTCCACAGTTTTTGCAGATGCTGAGTGGATGTCACTAGATAGCGCTGCGCTTGGGGTGAGTTGAACCAGGCAGCATCCAACGACAAACGCCACCAGACTCGATAGGAATCAAAACTATACAAACTCTTCAGAGTACTAGATGCTGGTAGGGTTTGGTATTGTCCTGTTTTGGTATTTAGAGCTACCCAATCACTGGGTAAACCTACGCTAGAAAGCTTTGCGGAATTTTCTAGCACTTGATAGCTGCTGTCTACCAAACTCAACCAATCATGTTGGGGGTCAACTTGTGCAAAGATGCGAAAAGCATAGGGTGCAAAATAAGAGGGATTCAGGTAAAGGGTAGATGCATCCGGGACAAATGCAGCTACGGGCCCTGGTAACAGGTAGCGCTTACCTTGGGTTTTTGAGATGGTGGACAAGTTCCACAAATCTTGCAGTTTAACTTTTGCCAGTTCCAGGTATTCGGGACTATTCCAACGCCGTGATGCTAAAATCAGGGCAGTAATCGTATCTATATCTGCATCACTAGCAAAGTTGATGTCGATGACACCCCAGTTACCATCTTCCCTTCGTCCCCACTTCCAAGCCCACAAGCTATCTGTGCGTTTACCAGATGCTTGGCGCTGGAGGTTATTTTCCGACCAGTTTAAAGTCAGGGCAAAAGTTGTTGGATCATTAATCAGTACTGCTCGTAGTAAAGCATAAGCTTGACCTTCACTAGTTGAGCGATCGCTTGCTTCGTAATCAATCACCCGCCCATCTGACTGAATAAATCTTTGGCGGTAGCTATCCCAACTTTGGGCTAGTAATTCCCGGTTGGGCGTAGATTTAGGAAGTTCAGCTAATAATCCAGTGAGATTTTGACTACTACCTTCAGTGGGGACGTTTGCCACCGGAATTTGCTCATCCGGCGTTTTGGGGTTTGCTGCCGAGTAACTAGAGACACAGGCAGATAAACCAATCAGGCAGGTAATAGCTGCCATTTTTGGGAAGTGCCACATCCTAAGAACAGTTTGATTTGTAAAAGATTTAAGCGATCGCTAATTTCTGTTTCGACGTTGATAATCTTCCCAAGGGGGTTGAAATCCTCGTCGTAGCAGAAAGTCTGTTTGGATTTGCTGTATTTGGCGAGATGCATCGCTATCGTTTCCTCCTTCTGCGGCTGCTTCTAATTGCAGTTGTTCTAGCTGTGCCAGTGCTGTCAAAGGCTGATCTAAAATTGCATTCAATCCAGCAAGGGCGCGGCGTGTGCCTTTGTCTTCTGGTTTTTGTGCCAACACTTGAGCATAAATCTCCTGTGCCGATTCAAAGCGGCGCTGTTCAAAGCGAATTCCGCCCAAAGCCGCTAAGGCATCGATGTTATCTGGTTGCTGCGCCAAAATATTCTGATAGGTACTGCTAGCCAAATTCAGATCACCTACAGATCGAGCCAACTCTGCCTGCAACTGGTATGAGTCAGAAGTGTTGGGAATACGGGCAATCAACTGCTTCATCCGCGCTTGTGCTTGGGCAGGATTGCGTTTTGCTATCACCTGTAATAGGCGCAGTTGTAGTGGTATGGAAGTAGGGTCAGTTTCTACCAGATAACTATACAAAGCTTCTTTTTGCGGATCAGTAGGCAGCGCTCCTATCAAACTGTATAGTTCTGGAGGAGTATTGGTTGCAGGTTGTGTAGCTAACCAATTGTTGAGAACTGCCTCTGCTTCTGGTTGGGAGATCCGCTTGGCTTGATAGGCGATACTAGCACGCCCTAGTTGAATCGACAAATTTTGAGGATTGCGAGCTATTAATTGGTCATAAACTGTCACAGCCTCATCAAAACGCTTTTGTTGCAGTCGTATTCCAGCCAGTCCGCCTAAAGCAGCATCAATAATATCGCTATTATTTGGCTTACTAGCAATCACAGCTTGGTAACGTTGAGCGCTAGCTTCGAGATTACCCTCACGACGCTCAATTTCTGCTGCTAGTAATTGGGGCGCGAGGTCTTTAGCACCTGCTCTGGTAGCTGTGTAAGCTGCCAAAGCTTGCCTTGCACCATTCAACTCTTGGCGCTGCACATACATCTGCGCCACCCGGAAATTCAAAAACGGTACGTTAACCCCCATTTGTAAAAGATTTTGGTACACAGGTAAAAATTCTGGGTCGGGAACATCAATGTTCACTAAAGCATTAGCTAGCTGTTGCAACTGGACGCGATCGCTCGGCGTTGATTGGATTGCAGTAGTCAAACGCTGTTTCAAGTCATTTTTACCGAGTAAACCTAGCTGATTTTCCAAAGCTAATTGCTGTACCACCAGACTTTGATCGTTGGGAAATTCTAACGCCACCCGTCGATACAGTTGCAGTGCTGTTTGTCGTCCTTCGGGGAACCCACTAAAGACATCAGCGACTTCGCGCAGTAGTTTGGGGGAAGGGTTGGGATCGGTTTGCAGTGCTTGACGGTAGAGATTGAAAACTTGCTGGGTGAGAGTGGGGTTATTGGTGTACTTGCGAATTTCATTGAGCGATCGCGCTAAGGGCAAAATCGCATCTGGCCTTCCTTGTAATACATCCAAAACCGCCAATGCTTGAGCTTGTTGTTGATTGGCAAGGTATGCTACAGCTAGTTCTTTACGGGTTTCAAACCCTATCTCGTCAAGTTTATTGGAGCGCTGCAACTGCGCTTCTAACACCTGTACTGCCCCTCCAGGATTGCCTGTTTCTCGTAAGGTGCGACCGTAGGCTAGGGCTGCATACTCTGTAATGGCTTTGCCAGTGGAGCGGTAACGGTTAAACAACTCCAGTGCTTTCGGAAAATCCCCACTGTAACTATAAGTTTGGGCTGCATCAACGACTGCCTTTGGTGTGGGATTGTTGTTCAGCACGATTTGGTAGTCTGCCAAAGACTCGCTTAATCGTCCTTGATAAGAGTAGAGTAGGGCACGGGAACCACGACCTTCTGAGTCATTAGGATTTAACTCTAATAAAGTTGTTAGAGCCTCAATTCCTTTTAAGTTCCACTCAGGACGATAAGTAGCCAATAGACCAACCGCCTTTAACGCTAGTTGGTTGTTGGAGTCTACCGCCAGTACTTGTTGATAAGCAGTCCAAGCTTCGGGAATACGTCCGGCTTTGCGATAAGCGATCGCTAATCCTAACCTAACTTGCGAAGATTGCGGTTGAGTTTTGAGGGCTTGCTGGAAGGCTGCGATCGCATCATTAATGAAGCCTTTTTTTAAGAATGCAAAACCCTTTTGTGCCGATGCTGATAAGCTCTGTGCTTGAGCTTCGGCAATGCTGCCCAAAGGTGGCACAGTTAGCAAGTAAGTAAAAAGGAAAAATGAACAAGTAAAAAGAGAACGATATTTAATTTTTTTACCTTTTCCCTTTTGCTTTTTATCTATATTGTTTTGATTCATTGAGTAATTCTCCCTCTGGGAGTGATACCAAATTCTGATTTCACTCTGATACCGAAAACTGTTTCTGAGAAATCATCACGCGCTTGAACCGACAAGCCTAGCCGTAGATTGTCAAGAAATTTAAAATCATAGAACATTTCTAATACATCGGGACTATTTCCACGACGTAGCTGATCGTTAGAGAGAGCGCGTCCATAAGCTATTCCTACCCGGTCATCTGGGGTAAACAGATCCACAAAACTAGCTCCCAAGACGTAAGTATTTGCACCCTCTCCTAAAGTGCGGTTTTCGTAGCGACCATAGCGCCCAAACAAACCTAATTTCAGATTGGGAATAAAGACTTCGGCATTGAGGCCGTATGCTTCTTCGCGATCGTTTTTATCAGGGCCAAATTGATTGTTACCTCTGGCAATGCTATAGCTTTCAAGGAAGCTATCATTAACACCAGCGTCGCGATCGCTAGCATAAGTACCACGAATAATTGCATTCCCGTAACGGACGCCGATTTCGCCAGCAAATCCATCTAAAGAAAAGTCACCGATTTTATCTGCTGATGAAAAGACTGCTGCTTTGGCTTCAATATTGTCGGTGATACTCCAATCGGTTAACAAACCAGTGCGGGAACTAATCCCTGTCGCCGCCAGTGCTGGGTTAGTTTGAAACACCGGATTAAAGAATTGACTAGCTCCATCTTTAGCAAAGCTGTTGCGATCGAAATAAGACGTTAAATCTATTTGACCGATCACAAACCGCAGATTAGGTACTCCTGCTAGTGAAGTCGCCAAATAAAGCTCGTTGACGTTCAAACCATCGTTTCGAGAGTCATCGAAGTTGCGGTTGCTCCCTTGGCTTGTTAAGTCCAGAGTTGCCCCAATCAAAGCTTGAGGAGACAGTGGATAGACTCCGCTAACTCTCGCCCGCGCTGAGGTGTCGCCGCCTTGGGTAATATAAACTCCTTGGAATTGTAAAGAGGGTTCCCTTAAACTACTGCTAGTAAGCTGGCGGCGTTGTTGAGTAGTTATTGATGGGGTAACTGGCACTGCTGTGCTTGGAGTGGGAGTCGTATTAAGAAATGATGGTGTTGTCTGTGGATTGGGTAATTGTTGATTAAAAGTTGGTGCTGCTCCTGGTGCAGTTGATTCTGGGGTTGCAGGCAAGTTGGGAAGTGGTGGCAGGGGGGCTGTTTGAGAACTGAGTAGTTGATTAAAAGTTGGTGCTACTCCTGGTGCAGTGAATTCTTGCGTTGCAGCCGAGTTGGGAAGTGTTGACAGGGGGGCCGTTTGAGAACTGAGTAGTTGATTAAAAGTTGGTGCTGCTGGTGCAGTTGATTCTGGTGTTTCAGGCAAGTTGGCGAGTGGTGGCAGTGGGGCTGAACTACTTGGTAGCTCCGAGCCATTCATCTGTCCCTGCAATCCTAAATTCAGGTTAGAAGTATCTCCACCTGCTGCCACTCGTGGTGCAACAGAACTACGTGCTGCTGCCGGGGCTTTTCCAGTTACCTGCTGCTGAATAAAGACACTCTCCATTTGTTGGAGATCGTTGGCTGGTTTGGGTTCTACAACTTTCAACACTGGATTAGCGATCGGTGCAACTGCTACACCAGTCGTTATGCGTGCAGAAGGCAATGTTTGCCACCCTGACTGAGATTGACCCTTATTGACGGGTAATTTAGGCACTGGTAGCGGTTCTGCTAAACCCAATTGGTAGTCGCTAGTCTTTAGCTGAGATGGGTTGACTTGAGCTGAAGATTTTTCGCTCACTGCCAGTACCCAGCAAATCGAGACGGCGACAGTACAAAGCAATGGATAAACCTTGTGGTACTGGCTTGGAAAAGTAAATTTATAACAATCGAGTACTGTTTGCCTCATCAGCCTAGTTGGGTAACAACTACATATTTAGGTTATTCAATGTCGCTACTTTAGCAAAGTAAATGAGTATTAACCACTAGATTTCATAAAATTTGCAATTTTCAATTAATTGATTAAGAGTCCATAAAACTTGTTATTTTAAAAAATAAATTGGGCATAATAGATAAAAACCTGAGCTATTTGCAAATAAACCAAATAAAATGCCTTTTATCATGCAAAATCTTGATTTAAAGACTATTTTGACTAAATTAAAAGCTTTATCTCCTACTAATCTCCAGGCAGCCATTTGCCTAATGCTTTTAGCTGGCAGTTACGGCTGTGTTCAAAAAGCACAAGAAAAAGTAGAGATGAAAATTGGAGATGTACAACCTATATCAAGTAAAGGTATATACAATGTCGTCGGTAGTACCAATCTGCCCGAGTCTAGCAAGATTACAGTGGCCGCTGTGCGTTATTTGCGTCCAGTATCAGGACAAACAGAAGCTTTACTGAATTCAGACACGAAGATTAACCGTTCAATTCTGGCTCGTCAAATTGTGGAAGTGAAACAGGGACAATGGGAGGCTGCGCTGAATCTGTGGCAAGTTTCACCCGATGGTAGTTTCCAAGAAGTCTGGCAAGCAAATCCAGCACAAATACGACTGTTTCCAGAAGGTGGCGTTACATTTGTAGCTATTTTCGATCCTGCTACTCAGTCGGAACAGCCAGATAATCAAAACTCTCAAAAGTTAAAGTTAGAAAATCAACAGCTTTTCAAGCTTGAAAAGCTTGAAAGCAAGTTGATTCGCTTTACTAACGAAGGTGAAAAATATTTACAAGTTAGCCAAACCTTAACAGTAGCCCTACCTACGGGGAAAACAATACCACCTCGTCCCCAACCGGAAGACTTGAATGGTGGTTGGGGAAACCGATATCAAATCCCGCCGCAATCTATAGCTTCTAAAAGTACCTTACCTCCACCGATTAAAAATAGGCAAACGGATGCCTATCTGACTCCTTCAGAGTTTCTCAGGTAAGAATTATAGTGGTTCTCAGTTGAGTCGTTACAGAACTCTCTCCCTTGGTGTTCAGATCCCCGACTTCGCGGAAGTTGTCGGGGATCTAGCAGCCCCGCAATATTAATGGGACAGAACACTAGTGCTCTGTCTTATTAATTCTGATTGATTAGTTTGTTACCAAAACCCTGTAAAGACGCGAAATTTCGCGTCTCTACAACCCAGCAAAATTAATGGGACAGACCACTAGCCTTCCATCGCTCTCTTTTTGATATATAAAAACTGGAATACCAGCCTCAATATGAGCGCTGGCATCCAGATATTAATTACCCAATAACCACCAATTCAGTGGGCATTAATTTCAGTAGATTTTAAAGGACAGTATTATAGTAAATCTGAAATTTAGCTGGGGATTCTACCTCAGCATTTGTTGATTGAGACAGTTGCAAATTCTCCTGCATTGCTTCCATCTGTAGCATCATCTCTTTAATTTGTTTTTGCAACTCTTCAAATTCTGATGGACTAATTGCTGTTTGATTCACTTCACCAGCAGCAATTTCTTTGATACTGTTGGGATTTTCTTGAGCATAGCCAAGGAAAGTTTGGGCAGATGCAAACGCAGAAGTAGCAGCAATATCTTTCATAGTGGTATTTTTTTGAGTTGCAACCTTTGGTACAGGATTTATTGGTTGTGCGTGTACCTGCGTCGGGGGTTGCGCTCCAATAGGTTGAGATGCAGTTATTGCAGAGTTTTTTGAACTGAGAGCTTGGTCAAAAGATACCTCGTCATCTAAAAAAGCGCTCAATCCAGAAATTTGCAGCCGAGGCTCGGAAACTTGCCATTCTTTTAGTAATGTCTCTTTTTGCTGTAGGTGTTGCTCTAGATTAGATAATTCCTGCTGAATTTTCGCTGATTTGGAAGAAGAATTTCGCCAACCACAGAAAGCGAGTGCTGAAATTCCAGACCCTATACTAAGTGCAGTTGCAAAAACTACATAAGGAATAGCAATATCTCTAAGCTTGCCATAAAAAATAGGTTCTTCCTGGAATTTGATAGCAATTTGTTTATCGCCTAGTGTCGCAAGGGGAAATGACATTAAAGAAAATACACTTAGAGAAGCGATCGCAGGTGGTAGTAAAAATTTTTGCAGCGCAGAAAGTGTCATATTCAGAAAGCTTTTGTAAAAGAAAAGACTATGGGTAGATTGCAGCAAATCTAATTACCGCTTATAACTTCTAGCTTGTATAGAGTTTTTGCGGTGACTCAATATGTGTACTGCCTTAGTATCTAAATTATTCTCTATACAAAATATTTTCAATAGAAAACTCATGAAGAACTCAGTAAATTACGTAAATTTTTTGTAAATTAAGCAACCGATGCAAATTATATAAATGGAAATGCAAAACCTAGATGCAAGTTTATACGTATTGACAGTTAAAGTTTTTAGCGTTATCGACTTCCACTATCCAATTTTTGCGGATACAGAAACAATAGTAGCTAAATATTGCTCTAATATTATTAGGATGGTCAGACGCATGGAAGGTTAATTAAGTAATAAACCAGATGTAGCATAAATAAAGTGTGTGTAAATTACAAATGTTTATTGTTGGCTAAAAATCATGTTTACAAAAATACTTTTTACGTAAAGATTCTGTGAATCTTCATTAACAGTAGAAATCACTACTTATTTTTTTGCGGATTTATCTTAGACATTTTTCTCCTATAAAAGTAAAATTATGTAAGTTGTCGATCAAAATAAACCAAGAACATTGAAATTACATAAGCAATTACTGATATTTTCTCTAAGTCTAGTAGTGTTTTTAGTAGTTATCCTGACTAAATCACCTGCTAGTATTCACTTAGATAGTTCTAGGGCTGCGACGCCAATAGAGCTACCACTTTCAACAATTGGTAGAACCATTGTGGATGCCAAAGGCAAGGTTATATTGCTCAGAGGTGTGAATTGGTTTGGTATGGAAACTGATACGCACGCTCCTCACGGATTATGGAAACGAGATTATAAAGAAATGCTGGCACAGATTAAAAGCTTAGGATATAACGTCATCCGGTTACCTTATTCTGTGGCAGCATTGCGATCGCTTAATGTAAGTGGCATTGACTTTGGAATTGGCAGCAACACAGAACTTCAAGGTAGAACCCCCTTGGAGGTAATGGACTTAGTTATTCAGGAAGCGGAACGTCAAGGATTGCTAATCCTGCTCGACAGCCACCGCCTCAACGACCAGCAAATTCCAGAATTGTGGTATGGAGACGGCTTTACCGAAGCAGACTGGATCGATACTTGGACAATGTTAGCAATCCGCTACAAGAATCAAACTAACGTGATTGGCGCAGACTTAAAAAATGAACCTCACGGGAAAGCTAGCTGGGGTGATAACAATATAAGTACTGACTGGCGACTAGCAGCAGAACGTGCAGGCAATGCGATTCTGGGCGTTAATCCTAATTGGCTAATTGTCGTTGAAGGAGTGGAAAAGAATGTCCCCGGTCAACAACTGCCACAGCATTGGTATGGTGGAAATTTAGAAGGTGTAAAAAACTACCCGGTACGTTTGTCTCGTTCTAATAAGCTAGTCTATTCTCCTCATGAGTACGGCGCTGGGGTCTACAATCAGCCTTACTTTTATGACTCTAACTTTCCTAACAATCTAATTGATCGCTGGCAAATAGGATTTAACTATATCGCTAGTCAGAATATTGCTCCCATCTTGATTGGGGAGTTTGGGGGACGGCAAGTAGACTTAAATTCCAAAGAGGGAATTTGGCAAAATGAGTTGGTGAAATACATTCAAAAAAATAACTTGAGCTTTACTTACTGGAGTTGGAATCCTAATAGTACTGATACAGGCGGAATTTTATTAGATGATTGGCAAAGTGTTGATCTACCCAAGCAGCAATTACTGTCCCAACTGCTCCCACTGGTACAAGTTCAACCGCCAGTTCAACCGAGTAATCCTCCTGTCTCCCCAACTCCAACTCCTTCTGTCTCTCCAACTCCAACTCCAACTCCTTCTGTCTCCCCATCTACTACTACTGCTCAACTAAAAGTCACTACTGAGATCAATTCCAACTGGGAAACTGGATTTTGTGTCAGTTTCAAAATTACAAATCAGGGTAATACCAAGGTTAATAACTGGCAACTGGCATTTAAGATGAATCAAGCTAAGATTAATAACTTTTGGAACGCAGATTTTAAGCAGCAAGGAGCGATACAGTATGTAGTGGCTCCTTTGGACTGGGGAAAAACAATTGAACCAAATCAAGTACGGGATACTGGGTTTTGTGCCAACAAACTTGGCTCTGACTACCAGCCGCAGCAAATAGCCGCCGTTTCGATTTGAAGTCAAAAGTTAAAAGGCGAATTTGTCATGATAGGAGAAATCACCAATCCCATTAACCATTGAGTATTAACTCATCACACAAGATGACTGAAGCAACAGCAACTCGTCCTGATATCTATGTTCGGGAAACCGGGCCAACGATTCATTACCTGGTGGCAATGTCCCAACCAGAAACCCATCTGTTTGAGGTGACTCTAAACCTTGTCGATTACCACTCGCCGATTCTCGATTTAAAACTACCCGTGTGGACACCCGGTTCCTACTTAGTCCGGGAATACGCCAAGAATTTACAGGATTTTGAGGCTTTTGCAGAGGATAAGCCTTTACCTTGGCGGAAGATCAGTAAAAATCACTGGCAGGTAGATAAAAAGGGTGTTTCAGAATTAACTGTACGTTACCGCGTTTTTGCGAATGAGCTATCGGTACGGACAAATCACTTAGATGCTACCCACGGTTATTTCAACGGTGCGGCACTATTTTTTAGAATACCGGGCTGGGACAAGCAACCCATTCGCGTCACTATCGTACCACCACGCCCGGAATGGCAGGTAACTACTGCCTTGCCACCCGTTGGTGAGGAAACAAATACTTTCTTAGCTGGCGATTTTGATACTCTTGTTGATACTCCCTTTGAGATTGGTCGCCACCAATTGTATAATTTTGAGGTTTTGGGAAAACCCCATGAACTGGCAATCTGGGGGCAAGGAAATTTCCAAGCCCAGCAGATGATTGCTGATATTCAAAAAATTATTCAGGTAGAAGCACAGATGTTCGGCGGTTTGCCTTATGAACGATACGTGTTTCTACTACATTTATTTAGCCAAGCTTTTGGCGGTTTGGAGCATAAAGACTCTTGTTCATTAATTTACCAGCGTTTTGGATTTCGCGCTCAAGATAAGTACAATCGCTTTATCCAATTGGTAGCACACGAGTTCTTTCACTTGTGGAATGTCAAGCGAATTCGCCCAAAAGCATTAGAGGTTTTTGATTACGACCAAGAAAATTACACACCATCATTATGGTTTTGTGAAGGTACTACTAGTTACTATGACTTGTTAATTCCTTTGCGGGCAGGAATTTATGATGTTCAATCGTATTTGAATAATTTGGGCAAAGAAATTACCAGATATGAAATGACACCGGGGCGCAAGGTACAACCCGTTTCTGAGTCGAGTTTTGATGCCTGGATAAAACTATATCGCCCGGATGCCAATAGCGGTAATTCCCAAATTTCCTACTATTTAAAGGGAGAAATGGTATCGTTATTGCTGGATTTACTGATTCGCTCTACTCACGACAATCAGCGCTCCCTCGATGACGTGATGCTGAAAATGTGGCAGCAATTTGGGAAAGATGAAATTGGCTATACCCCAGAACAGTTGCAGGAAGTTATAGAATCTGTAGCTGGAATCGATTTGACTGATTTCTTTAAACGCTACATTGATGGCACTGACGATTTGCCCTTGAATCAGTATTTAGAACCCTTTGGCTTGCAGTTGGTAGCCGATCAGCAGGAAGAACCTTACTTAGGTGTGAGAATAAATACAGAGAATGGGCGGGAGATTATTAAGTTTGTGGAAACTGGTTCACCTGCACAAATGGGGGGAATTGATGCAGGTGATGAGTTGTTAGCAATTGATGGGATTAAGGTAACGGGGAATAGTTTAAGCGATCGCCTGAAAGATTACCAACCAAATGATAAAATTGAAGTCGCAGTTTTCCACCAAGACGAACTCCGTACTTATTCCATCATCCTCGCCTCACCACATCCAACTCGGTATCAGGTAAAGCCTGTTGAGCATCCTAACTCCACACAACAGCAAAACTTTGCTGGATGGCTTGGGGTAGCGATCGCAACTGTTTGATAAAGTAATTGGGGAGTGGGGAGTAGGGAGTAGGGAAAAGGGGGACAAGGGAGACAAGGGAGAATTATTGAACAAGTTTCTTCCTTGTCTCTTCCCATTCCCCATTCCCCATTCCCCACTCCCCACTTCTAAGCCGTTCTCACCGCCCCTGAGTAAATCAAACCCCGTTGCAGATCCAGGGTTATAATCGCCCCATCCCGGATCGCTTGCGTTGCCTGCTTCACGCCGACAATCACTGGTACACCGAGACGCAAGCCAATGACGGCTGCGTGACTTGTAAGACTTTCCTCTTCAGTAATAATCCCGGCAGCTTTCCGAATTGCCTCGACGAAATCGGCACTAGTGCGGGGTGCAACTAATATGTCTCCAGGATTAAAGTTACTAACATCCATACCAGTATTAGCCACCCTTGCGCGACCACTCACTGAACCTTGTCCCAGTCCAATTCCGTGACCTAATATTGCCGTTACTACCTCTACCTTAATCAAATCTGTGGAGCCGGAAATTCCCTGGAGTGTGCCAGCCGTCATCACTACTAAATCTCCTTGGGACAATAACTGAAGTTCCTGAGCCACGTTGATCGCAGCTTGAAATGTCTGACCAGTGGAAGGTAATCCTAGCACCAACAGGGGTTTTACTCCCCAGACCATTTGTAGCTGCCGCGCCACATTTACATGGGGTGTCACTGCCAAAATCGGTGTACGAGGACGAAACTTAGAGACATTGCGAGCTGTTGCCCCCGTTTGCGTTAGGGTCATGATTGCTGCTGCACCTAGTTGTTCGGCAATTTGACCTACAGCTTGACTAATAGCATTGGGAATGGAGCGTCGGGCATCTTTTAAAGAACGTAAGTTTAAATGTTGGGATTCTTCCTGCTCCATCCGCTCGGCAATTCGTGCCATCGTCGCCACTGCTTCTACTGGGAAGCTACCCACAGCAGTTTCATTGGAGAGCATTACGGCGTCCGTGCCGTCTAAAATCGCATTTGCTACATCCGATACTTCAGCACGAGTGGGACGGGGATTGCTCACCATGCTGTCTAACATTTGGGTGGCGGTGATGATGGGAATTCCCAAGCGATTTGCTGTAGCAATTAGCCGCTTTTGGAGTACCGGAACATCTTCAGCTGGCAATTCTACCCCTAAGTCACCTCTGGCAACCATTACGCCATCACACAAAGCCAGAACTGCCTCCATTTGTTCAATGGCCTCGTGCTTTTCAATTTTGGCAATCACTGGCACTTGCTTGCCTGTACTGGAAATTAGTTCTTTAATTTCGATCATGTCCTGGGGATTGCGGACAAAGGAAAGTGCCACCCAATCTACACCTTGATCTAGACCAAACATCAGATCCTCTCGGTCTTTGTCGGTCATTGCCTTAATTGACAGGTAAACGCCAGGAAAGTTTACGCCTTTGTTGTTAGAAAGTTTTCCAGGCACGGTGATCCGACAATGCAAATCACCTTTGTCCCGGTTAATCTCCTGCACAACCATTTCTACTCGTCCATCATCAAGCAGGATTTTTGCTCCAACTGGGACTTCTTCGGCTAAATAATCGTAGGTAACGCAACTAATCTCCTGCGTACCTACAACTGGACGATTTGTCAAGGTGAAGCGATCGCCTTTTGCTAAAACTATAGCCCCGTTGTCAAACTTACCCAAGCGAATTTTTGGGCCCTGCAAGTCTTGGAGAATAGCCACTGGTTGATTTAGTTCAAAGGCGGTTTGCCGAATTAAGCGAATACTACGTTGATGGTCGGCATGAGTTCCGTGGGAGAAGTTTAGCCGCAGCGTCGTGGCTCCCGCTTCAATAATCGCCTTAAGCATTTCAGGACTGCTAGTGGCGGGGCCAATAGTAGCGACAATTTTTGTCCGGCGCAGAGAATCTCTTAATTGCATAGGGGCTGAAGTGAGGGAGCTATCTGGGAAGTCATCGTAACTTAAGTTGCATCTCCTTTTCAGTCACTGCTATACCAATAAATATAAGCAGTTAGAGAGGGCTTATAGGAGAGTATGGGCTGTGGGATAGACTAGATATAGTACATCAATCTTGTATCCATCCTCCCAACGAAAGAGTTTATCCCATCAACTTTTTGCCAATCGCCATACCCCACTTATCAGTAAAGATTACCTCAAGTCTTGAATCATAGCGTTATTCATCTACTGAATATGCAAAGCTGTAAATAAATATTGCTATACAAAAGGTTATAAAACTTTATTCTTCCCTAATATTTATCGTATATTCGTAATGTTTGATTAAGAAGGAGTCAATGTTAGAGATGATCACATCGGAGGCACGAAAGCCACTGACAATCCCGCCGAAGGAATTTTTAGCGCCTCCTGGTGATTTTAATCCCACGCTACTGCTGTTTTTGGTAGCTGTAGCAATGCTGGTGTTATCTAACTTTGGTTACTGGCTTTGGGAATGGCCGCACTGGCTCTGCTTTAGCGTTAACACTATTGCCTTGCATTGTGCTGGGACGGTTATTCACGACGCTTGTCACCAATCCGCTCATCGCAACCGGGTAATGAATGCGATGTTAGGGCATGGCAGTGCGTTGATGCTAGCTTTTGCTTTTCCAGTGTTTACGCGGGTGCATTTACAGCATCATGGCCATGTCAACCATCCCAAGGACGACCCAGATCATTATGTTTCTACGGGTGGCCCACTGTGGCTAATTGCAGTGCGGTTTTTGTACCACGAGGTATTTTTCTTTCAACGGCGACTGTGGCGGAAATATGAGCTATTGGAATGGTTTATCAGCCGCTTAATTGTCGGTGTAATTGTTTATATATCAGTGCAATACCACTTTTTAGGTTACATTCTGAATTTTTGGTTTATACCAGCTTTTGTGGTGGGGATAGCACTGGGATTATTTTTTGACTATTTGCCCCATCGTCCTTTTGCGGAGCGCGATCGCTGGAAAAATGCTCGCGTCTACCCTAATCCAGTTCTCAATATTCTGATTATGGGACAGAATTACCACTTAATTCATCATTTGTGGCCTTCTATTCCTTGGTATAATTATCAGCCTGCATATTATGTTATGAAGCCTCTGTTAGATGAAAAAGGATGTTATCAAACTTCAGGATTGTTACAGAAAAAGGACTTTTTTGAATTTGTTTACGACATCTTTCTAGGAATTCGGTTTCATCATCAAAAAGAATAGAGTTATTGTATACAGCGATCGCCCACTAATGGCTAGCACTGGGAAATTGACCACTTTTTGAATTCAAAATTCAAAATTCAAAATTCAAAATAAATTGTTATAAATTTTGAATTGATACCTAAAGGGATACAAGCCCCTAATTTCAATTATGAAAAAAAATAAAACACGTAGTATCAATATTCAAGCCCCCGCATTTATGCGTGGGGTATTAATTTTGAATTGATAATTTTGAATTTTGAATTGTTTTGACAAAAGTAGATCATGAGCAAGGCTAGCCTTCACAGTCAACTGAGCGCGATCGCTTCACAATTCCAAGTTTTTCAATGTGTTTCTTGTGCTATTGTACTGCGTCAATTCCTGATTAATCAAAACATTTCTGGTAAACAGGTTAGTCTATTTACGGGTAGCACAGAAGATCCTTTCTGCAATATTTACCATGAACACCTCCGACAAAACATCTCCATTAATGGGCGACATGAAGCGATCGCCGTTGAAATTAATGGGCAATAACTCATTTTTGACAACATCCATCCTGAAGGAATTTCCAGAGTAGACTGGATTAATAATCTATACTGCCCTGCTCTAGATTTAGGCGGCAATTTCCAAATCACCGAAACCGAATTTTAAGCAAGAGGGACAGATGGTTGATTTGTATGACCTAATCCACAATATACGGAAACGTCCTGCCATGTATTTGGGACGAGCTTCTATATCCAATCTCCGCACTTTTCTAGCAGGTTACTGCTTTGCTCGTCGCCAGATAGGAATCCCTCAAACACCTCAAGAACAGCAATTCTCAGAATTTCAAACCTGGATTCAGCAGAGATTTAATTTAACTTCCAATCAGACTTGGGATCAGATTATTTTATTTTTTTCCCAAGATGAACACACTGCACTAGATCAGTTTTTCAAATTGTTTGATGAATTCATTCAAACAGAACATCCTAGAGAAGTTCAACCGAATACAACGAATAATTTGATAATGGTTTCAGGAACCCAAGATTAAAAGAAGCTTGAAATGGATGCTTTAGTGCAAGAACTCTACACAAATCTTTGATTTCAATAACCACACCTGGAGCGATCGCTGCTAAGATACTGCCAACGCTGGGTATCAATGGAAGTAAATCAGGTAGGCGATCGCTCTCTAAACAAAGCCCAATCAGTAATTTTGGTTGGTGATGTATGCAAGCGATCGCAGTAATTAAACTCACACAGAACGCCAATTTTCGATTTGCAAGTTAGGTACTCTTTGAAATTCTCGGACATTAGATGTTACCACAATATGATTATTGATTACTGCGATGGCTGCTACAAGTACATCATAAGCACCAATAGGTGAACCAGCTAATTTAAGAAAGCTTCTGATGTGGGCTGCTTGTTCTGCTTCTTTTGAATCAAAAGGTAAAATTGTAATTTAACCTAATAATATTTCAATAATTGATTGGATTTTAACAGCACGTTGTGGGTTTATAGCTAATCCATATTTCACCTCCATAACTGTTAAAGATGAAACAAAAATTTCCGTAGGGGGAGATGAACTTTATTCGCTTGAGGGTGTTTTCTTCTCCTTTGACAAAATCACTAATAACGCAAGTATCCAGTAAATAACCCATACATAATTAAAGTTCTATTTCGTTCGGTGGTATCAGTTCCTCTCGATATGATTCAAAGATAATACTTTCTTTTATACCTGAATATTGCATGATTATTTCTGGCCATTGGCTGGGTTTAGTTTCTAAGAAGGTGACAAACACTAAACTTTCAGTGATACCTTCTGGTGTTTCAGCTAATTCAATTTTGCCATTTTTATAAATTCCTTGAATTGTTTTTAACATATAGCTTACCTCTTACATAAACTTTAACCTATAGGAATCATATTTGATTTTTGAAAAATTTCAGTATAACTCAAAGAGGCTTCTTGACTGTTGCCTTACTACGCAAATAATTTCATAAATGAAATCGGATCGCTATATAAAAATAAATTCTCAAAGCGATCGCCTCGAAAGTTTCCCGAAAGTGCGATCGCTTACATTGGGTGACTATAAATAACCACGTAACTTAGCACAACTGTATCCAATTAAATCCTCTAGGTTATTTAAGTAAGCCCAGAGTTTTACGATCTTGTCATAACTAGCAGAAGGGATGGTTTATTTTCTAACCAACATTACCCGCAGACAAAACTTGTTCAACTGTAAGTGCAATTTCCGGGAAAGTTACAGATACAATTTGCTGACTCCCGCTAAACTCTTTTTCCTCGTACAATCCTTCTGACAACAATAAAATCGTAATTTTTGACTCTATTGGATCTACAATCCAATATTCAGGAATCTCTAACGCTGCATATTCAGAACGCTTATATCGATAATCGCGTTTTATTGAATCAGGGCTGACAACTTCTACTACTAATATCGGCGCAGACTGACAAACAGCAGATTCATCAAGTAATCCCATTACCTGTTCAGCCTTTACAACATAAACATCAGGCAATCTTGACTTTCGCCATCCCGTTCTCACGCCCGCTTCTCTAAAGCATAGCCAAGGTAAACTCAAGCGATTGATTTCTGCCTTAAAGTTATCCTGAATAAAGTCAGAAATTAGTAAATGTCTAAAAGTTGGTGGATTCATGCGTTCTAGTTTCCCATCCACCAGTTCATAACGGCTATCAGTACCATCGTTATAAGCGAGATATTCTTCAAAAGAGTATAGACGCTCTGTAGTTGTCTGTGTCATCGCGCAACTTTTAAATAAAGGTTTTTTTGAGATAGTACTCAAAAAATCATGAGTAATTGCACATTAGCTTGTAGTTACTTCCTACATAAATTTTAATCTATGGGACTCATATTTATTGTTGAAAAAATTTATTATAACTTAAAGAGGCTATCGGTCAAAGAGTGCGTAGGCGCAGCCCACCGTAGGCATCGCACTTTTACTTGGTATAAGAGTAATTAATTAGACATCTCCAAACAAAGCCAAATCAGTAATTTTGGTTGGTGATGTGTGCGAGCGATCGCAGTAATTAAATTCCCATTATATTAAAGGCGGAAGCTGCTACAGGCTGCGCGAAACACCCAAATGTGAAGGCGAAAAATGTAACTTTTAATCACGCCATTTTGCATACAGGTAGTTATTCAGAATCTTTTCATCTTTGCTCAGTAATATATTATTATTTAATAAAGCATTCGCCGTAATAATCCGATCAAAAGGATCGCGAGTCCAAGTAATAGTTAAGCTACTACTGATAATATCATTAAAGTTTTGATCACATATTTGTAAACCAATTTCCTCGGACAGGTTAGGAATAATCACATCCGGTTTATCTTTAAGACGTTTGATTTCATATAAATACTGTAACTCTAATCTCACAATTGGCGAAATATAAACGTCATTATCATTAATTAATGTTTTAGCGATATCAGTTAATTTATCTGTCAAGCCAGCATAGAGCCATGCTACTACATGAGTGTCAAGATAAATCAATATTAATCTCCTGTTGCCAACTGATATTAACTAAATCACCTGGATTTCCTTGAATAGCATCAGATTTCAATGTTAAGTTTTTAAGTTTATCTTTTTTTTCTATAGGAACAATTTTTAATAACTTACCATTTTTGTTAATTTCTAGTGGAATACCTGTTTCTAGCACCTCATCTAGTAGACGCTCAATATTATTACTTAATTCCGTTAGTGTAACCTTTTTCATTGCCTTTCTTAAAGATTTACATTCACATTGTTTGATAAGCTTAGATATGATAGCAAAAATCCTTCCCTTAGCCTAAAGATTGTTATGGAATGTAGCAACAATGCCTTAAATTCTCTAGTTCTGTGGATGTGTGCGATCGTCTCCGACGGGGCGTAGCCCATCGCCATTTTGTCACGGTGCATTATAAAAACCTTTGCGATCGCCTTATCGTTGTTCTAGGCTACAGGAAGCAAGCTACGCTGCGATCGCAGTAATTGATTTCTAGCTAAAAAGCTAATTAATGCCATCGCAGAGAGGGCGATCGCTTGTAGACGCTCTGCGGGATCTTGCGACCTTTGCTTAATTCAATCGGTAAAAGAATGCGTAGGCGTAGCCCAAACTAGGCATCGCACTTTTACTTGGTATAAGATTAAAAGGGAACAGGGAACAGGCAAGAGGGAACAGGGAAATCCCCATAATTAAAATTAGGGGATTTGTACAAGGACGTATTTTTTCTTGCGCTGCGCGTCTCAAAAAAAATGTTTTTATTTTTTTTCATAAATAAATTTAGGGGCTTTAGACCCAAAATTCGGGCAGGTTTTCAAAGCTGTTCCCTGTTCCCTCTTAAGAGTTCCCTGCCCGAAGGGCTTGGTAATTAATTGGATCGCTCTCCAAACAAAGCCAAATAAGTAATTTTGGTTGGTGATGAATGCAAGCGATCGCAGTAATTAAACTCCTTTTATATAGCGGTTCTCGCTTGGGTGCAGTACAGTTTTGACCTCACTTCCATTCCTCTCTCCTTTTAGGAGAGAGGCTTTGAATCTTACTCCCCAACCCTAGAAGAGAAGGGGCTGTTCTTGTTAGGTCTGTATTCGATGCAATTGCGAACCGTTATATTAAAGGCGGAAGCTGCTACAGGTTGCGCGAAACACCTAAACGTGAAGGCGGAAGCTGCTACAGGGTACGCGAAACACCTAAACGTGAAGGCGGAAGCTGCTACAGAGTACGCGAAACACCCAAACGTGAAAGCGGAAGTTGCTACAGGGAAGACGGAAGCTGCTACAGGGTACGCGAAACACCCAAACGTGAAGACGGAAGCTGCTGCAAGGAAGGCGGAAGCTGCTACAGGGTGCGCGAAACACCCAAACGTGAAGGCGGAAGCTGCTGCAAGGAAGACGGAAGTTGCTACAGGGAAGATAAACAGAGAAATTTGTTGGTTTACGAAGGATTTTAGCCCCTTGTTTTCTCTGTTTTGTTGAGGGTTTTGGATTTGAGCGATCGCCTCGAAAGTTTCTAAAGGATTACATAAACTTGAGTTAGCAAAACAACAAACAGAATTTAATGAAAACGGCAACAAGCGATTTACACTCATTAATCTAAGTGTTCAGACAGGTTTAGACTCTCATACCCTGTGTAAGATTTTTAGCCGTAGCAACAAAGTTGATCGATACTCGATTACCACGAAATCGATAGATGTGGAAATCTCGATCAAGAGTAAAAATTCGTCTCTGATTTAAGGTTTCAGCAGTGGCTACCAATGAAGCATCTGCTAAATCCATTGGGATATCTCTATATTGATCCATTAGCGATCGCATTTTTTCTTGTTCTTCTATATTATTGTGGTGCAACAAAAGAATCTGATCGGCAACATAGCTCCATAGCCCCATAGCTCCTGCTGTGCAGACCATCCACCATAGCGACCTAACAAATACATGGCTTCTGTAAAACAAGACCAAGTTGTTAGTAAAGGGGCTAATAGCTGAGGTAATATATCAACACAACCTTGGTGATTGGCATCGCTTTGGTTAATTAAAGCAATCAAGGCAGAAGCATCGCAGAGTATCACTGGTTTAACCTTGAAGGGTCATATTTAGCTGACAAAATATCTGCAAAAGCTTCCTTTGTACGTTCAGACAAGTTTGATGGCTGGAAATTAACTTGTCCTACTCTTCCTTGCAACAACTTGTCTAAGGTATCTGTAGATGCGTCACTTGAGGTTTCATTAGCCAGGATTATTAATTTTACTCGTCGTCCAGTCAGTTCAGAAGCACGTAGGAGAATCTCTTCCCACGTTCCATGAACTACCTCTAGCTAGCTTCGCTTGAGCTAGAGGTTTCTGCATCCTCTAGCTTGTTTTTAGCAAAGTTGCTTTGAGATTTCTGACGCTTCTTCGCCCCTAGTTGCCTCATACTTCCAGCTTGCTTTCGCGCCTTGGTGGATGAAGTAGAGCTAGACGACTCTGCGTCTGCGAGGACAGTTCCTGACCCCGGCAGATTCCCTTTACTCCAATAAAGCATAACCTGGGCAGCAGCAATATCTCTATCCTGACGATAACTACAAACACCGCACTCATGTACTCGGATATCGAGTGTTTTCTTGTGCTGGTGTCCACATTTAGGGCAGGTTTGAGAAGGCTTTACAAGGCGGGTTGGAACCTCGATAAATACACCACCAATTTGTTCTACTTTATATTTGATGGCGTTGCGTAGCATTCCAAATCCAACATCAAGGATAGACTTATTTAGTCCAGCCTTTTGTTTATGCGAAGAGCCTTTTTTAGGTTTACTAGTCATGTTTTTGACAACTAGAGTTTCAGTTGCCACCATGCTATTACTGCGTGTTATTTGTGTGGCAACTTGGTGTACCCAATTTTGGCGTTGGTTAGCAACTTTGCGGTTAAGTTTACTAACCTTTAATTGAGCTTTTTTAAACCGTCTAGAAGCTTTTATTTTTTTCTTTCTATTCGGCGCACGTTTACGTCTTTTATCCTTAGATGCTTTTTTGATTAGATGTTCTGCATTCCTCAAAAACTTGGGAGCATCAATTTGTTGGTGATTTTCACCATCAGTAATTGATAAAGCAGATTTACATCCAAAGTCAATACCAATAGCACCACAGGGTAGAATCTCTGGTTTGAGAGCTTGGTCTAATACATTGACAGTAATTGAGGCGTACCATTTACCATTACGATAAAGAATGGTGCAAGTAGTTGGTTTGCCCCAATATTTAGCCTGTCCACGCATTTGAATACGCCCAATCTTAGACAGACCCAAATACCCATTCTCTCCGTCTGACTCTAGCTTAAAACCTGCACAATCTGGATAAGTCCATCCCGAATAATGCCGAATTGATTTAAATCTAGGTCGTTTACCCAATCCCTTAAACCAACGTTCAAAGGCGTAATCAACACGTTTTAAAGTTGCTTGTAGTGCATGACTTGGAAGCTCTTTATATTCTAACCAAACTTCTTTAAACGCAGGTAAACAGTTTTGCTGCTCAAAATAATCAACTTTGTGATTATAGATTTTGTACTGGTTAAATCTGTTGTTTACTGCGGCATTGTACAAGTCCTTGTGGAGCTTTCGGTGATACCGCAATGTTAATTCAGTTTTTTCATTTGGGTATAAACGAAAGGTCATTCGTCTTGTTGCCACAGTATGTTTTTGTTTCCCTTCGACTACGCTCAGGGTAAACCTCCGAAATCTGGTATATTAGTCAGAATACATCAGACACGGTTACTTGTCAAATGCTTCCTCGCAAAGGGTCACATGCTGTTTTCTCTATTCACTTGCACTTTGTTTTTATTACCAAATATCGCAAACAGGTAATTACTGCACCAATCCTTGAAAGGATGCATGAGATTTTTGCAAATATTTGCATTAAAACTAATTGTATTTTGATAGAATTCTCAGGTGAACAAGACCACGTTCATTTGTTGGTAGACTACCATCCAGATAACAATATTTCTGATTTCACTTCTAGTTTAAAGTCTGCTAGTAGTAGGGTTATTCGCAAAGAATTTAAAGAACATATTGACAAGTTTTACTGGAAACCCCTGTTTTGGTCTAGCTCTTATTATGTTGCGTCAAGTGGAGGCGCACCAATCGACAAATTAAAACAATACATTAAAGATCAAGATGCGCCAATCGAATAAATATGGATTGGTTATTTCCACTTCGTTCCAATAACCCGCTCTGATCCCTACCCTACTAAGAGTTGAGGGTAGGGACTGCCGCGATGCGTTCAAGGTTTAGGTTCAATCCCTGCTGTAAGACTGGAACGTAAACTCGGCAAATTGCCAGATGAAACACTACTAAAAATCAAACAAGCTTTGATATTTGCTCTGGATTTGGAAATTGAGGAAGAGCAGGGTGATTCCAAAGATGTGGATAGTACTTTATGATAAATGCGATTGATTTTGGGCGCGATCGCCTCACAAATAGACCTCAAATCACTACGGCAAACTTAATAATATTCTCCCATCAGCAGCAGGTTGAGCAGCCGCGTCAGCACATAATTATACTTTTGTGCTGTTTGTTAAATATATTTTATTTAAGTAATTTACACTTTTGACTTAACTGCTGGCTGTGATGTTTGTAAAGACTGGGGCAAACTCCAGTCAGGACGCAAGCTGGCGGCGTTGCGTAAGTAGATATGATGAATTGAGGCAGAGGCTGGCAGATAAGCGTGGATTAAGAATCGAATGCAACGCTGTAAGCTACCTTCGACGTGCATTTGCTGCACATCCAACATGGCCACATTATCCCAACCAGGACGCGATCTAGCGATCGCAGCTGGAAAAATCGCATCCAAATCGCGTGTTACCGAGAAAGTTACACTAATCATGTCCCTCGGCTCGAATTGATTCCGGTTTTCTAGTTCATCTAGTAGTTCTGTCACTACCTCTCGCATTGCCTCAACGGTATTTTCTGAAACGGTTGTTGCTCCGCGAATCGCCCGCATTTGCCACTCCACGCCCAAATCCTCCTTAAAAGAAAAAAGTTAGGGGTTAGCAGTTAAGAGTAAGAAATTGAGAGTTTTAACTCCTAACTCCTCACTCCTAACTCCTAACTCATATTAAGGTCGATATAACCACAAGGGTAAACCACTAGTAGACATTTCAAATTCGAGCCAATCAATACCAGCCCCAATTCCTGATGAAACTTGACGACTTCCTGGTAGAAGGCGACTCAATAAAGGTTTAGGTTCTTCTAGGGTATAGCAGAGAGTTTTTTCTGGATCAAGTCCGACTAGTTCTGCTGTCCAGCGACGGGCATCTTCTTCTGTGCCCAGACGATCTACAACACCCAACTCTAGGGCTTGCTGTCCAGTAAAAATCCGCCCATCGGCGAAACTTTTCACAGCTTCTACTGTTAAAGAACGGCCATCAGCTACCGTTTGGACAAACTGCTGATAACTTGTGTCAATCAACTCTTGCAGGATGTTTTCTTCTGGTTGAGTCAGTTGCCGGTCGAAAGCCAAAATGTCTTTGTAAGGGCCAGACTTAATTACCTGAAAGGAAACACCGATTTTTTCTAGCAAGCGTTCCAAGTTATTCCCACGCAGAATCACACCAATACTACCCGTAATTGTACCTGGATTAGCTACGATGTGTTCGGCTCCCATGCCGATGTAGACTCCTCCAGAAGCCGAGATATTGCCAAAGCTAGCGACGATTTTGATTTTTTCGCGCAGACGCTTTAGGGCGCTGTAGATTTCTTGAGAATCTCCGACTGTACCGCCAGGGCTATCTATACGGAGTAATAATGCGGGAAACTTTTTTTCTTCTATAGTTTTCAGGGCTTCTAGAACGCGTTTGCGAGTAGCACCCGCGATCGCACCAGTAATTTCAATCCGCGCAATTTGTTTTCTAAACTTGGGCTTAAACGGCCAAATCATGAGCTGTCAACATACCTCGTAATAAACTTAATATAAGATGCCCAACGGTCAGACGACCTCTTTTGCTCTGTTAAGAAACATGAGCAGGCATTGTGAGCATCAGTATTTTAAGGAAATTTTTATATTTTGCAGTGAGTTTTATTTGATATTCTCGATAAATATCGCAGATTGCAGCTAACACAAAATCCCAAACTCTAGTCTAGCGTCCAACGTGATGATTTCGCACAGAATATTTTAGCTGTTTTGCGTAATTAAAAATTCTACAACCCTTAGTATTTTAGCTTTTTAGCCTTTTGAGGATTGGTTTACTAGGGTCGCGCACCTGTACTAGTTGTCAGTAATAACTAATAACTAATGAATAATAAATATTTAATCAATAACTCAGGGACTGAATTTAATTAATAAAATTCATTGAGCAAAACTAATCCCTATTTAAATTAAAACCAATAGTACTTTTACTTTTGGGAATATCACTTTTCCCTATCTTGTACAGCCCATCAGCACATGAGGAAGCTATTTCTACTGTTTATGAATCAATTCGTAAAATTTGACACCGATAATAAACATACGTGTCAAACAGTGCCCCGACGAAACTACAGGTCAAACTAATCACAAATAATCCCCGGAGGGGAGTTCCACTGCCAAAGGTGGCGAGAAAATCTATAATCTGAGTAGCGATCGCCTCAGTTAACTCTTGTAAACCGGGGAAGTAACCTATGAAGGATAGAAGGAGTATCCCACCGCCAACTAGTAACATGGGGGCGGCAAAACTGAAAATGATCGTCAGTAGTAGGGAGCGGAGAAAGTTAGTGAAAATAGCCATTTAAGACAAACTCCGTGAGTAGAGGTGACAAGAGCTAGATAGCAGTTCGTCATTTTCTACAATACGTGCGATCGCTCCTGACCAACCAATCTGTCAAAAATCTTAAGTTTTCATTAAAATAAATGGCTACCAGCTACAGCACATGCTGGGTATCTAAAAAATGATTTGAATCTACAAAACCCTTGAAAAATCAAGGTTATAGCCAAACATAGCACCTATTTATTAGTTTGCAGCAGGTTTAATAACAGCTTCATTTTCTGAGAGCATGTTTAATCTAAGTTAATATTCAGCGCCGTGGGGAGCAGGGGGAGCAGGGGAGGCAGAATAAGAACTACTGATTATTGAGCTATGCCCCATGCCCCATGCCCCATTCCCCATTCCCCATTCCCCATTCCCCATTCCCCATTCCCTATCCCAATGACTTCCGCTATTCTTAAGGCAGTCACCGAGTTAGCTACAGAACATTGAACCAGACTACATCCAAATCCAGTTTAGGAGAATGGAGTCAGCGGCTGCTGGCGGCGATTTTTCTGGGTGGGCAAGTACTAGTTCACCTATTGAGGGGCAAAATCCATCGGCGCAACACCTTGCAACAAATGGCAGCAGTTGGGCCAGATTCTCTATTTATTGCCCTATTGACGGCTATTTTTGTTGGTGCGGTGTTTACCATTCAGGTAGCGCGGGAATTTATCAACTTTGGCGCAGGAAACATTATCGGCGGAGTGCTTTCTGTTGCGTTGACACGAGAACTCTCTCCCGTGTTGACAGCAGTGATTTTAGCTGGGCGAGTCGGTTCTGCCTTTGCAGCCGAAATCGGTACCATGCGAGTCACAGAACAAATCGATGCCATGTTGATGTTGAAAACAGATCCAATCGATTACCTGGTTATTCCCCGTGTCCTTGCTTGCTGTTTAATGCTACCAATTTTAACCCTCCTGTCTTTGGTAACAGGGATGTTCGGGGGATTAATAATTGCGACAAATATCTACAATCTGTCTGATACGGTATTTCTAGACTCAGCCCGTAACTTTCTTGATATCTGGGATATTTTTAGCGCCATGATTAAGGCGTGTTGCTTTGGCACTTTAATCGCCGTAATTGGTTGCAGTTGGGGGTTGACGACAACAGGAGGAGCCAAAGGTGTAGGACAATCAACCACAAGTGCTGTTGTGACTGCCTTGCTAATTATATTTGTTAGCAACTTTTTTCTTTCTTGGTTAATGTTTCAGGGGACTGGTAGTGCATTCTTAGGGCTATAAAAAAAGTTAGGAGTTAGGAGTTAGGAGTTTGGAGTTTGGAGTTTGGAGTTTGGAGTTTGGAGCGATGCCCTGAGCCTGCCGAAGGGTTTGGAGTTTGGAGTTAACAAAGTTTAAGGGTTTAATTCCCCCGCCTAACGACCAAAGCACGTTTTGATGCCTAATTAAAATCCTCGTTACAAAACGTAATTGCTCTCTTCGCAGCGTAAAGCCAACTCTTAGAGAGGCTGCGCCAACGGCATGGCAACGCTATGAGCGACGTAGGAGGGTCATTGCGAATTGTTTAAAACTCCTCACTCCTAACTCTTAACTCCTCACTCTTAACTCCTCACTCCTAACTCCTCACTCCTAACTCTTAACTCCTCACTCCTAACTCTTAACTCCTAACTCCTAACTTTTAACTCCTAACTCATAACCCCTAACTCATAAAATAGGAGAGATGCCTAGTAAATAAAGCAGGATTTAAGACTGTGACCAGTTCATTTGCTCCTAACTCCACATCAACTGTGGAACTCAAGCCTAGTTACAATATACCTATAGTGTTGGTGATTGCCGCTATTCCACTACTGTTGGTACAACCGTGGGTAGGCTCAGTTTTTACGCTGTTTGGTTTGTTTCTCATGTTTCAGGCCTTAACGCTGCGTTTGCAATTTACCGCCACCGACTTAGATATTTACAGAGGTGAAAAATTAATTCGGCGCTTTCCCTATCAGGAATGGCAAAACTGGCGGATATTCTGGAATGGAGTCCCCATTTTGTTTTACTTTAAAGAAATTAAAAGTATTCACTTTTTGCCGATTTTATTTGATCCCAATACCTTGAAAACTTGTTTAGAACAACGTTGTCCGCGTATTTAGTCCTGAGTTCGATCTGTGCTGAGTCGTTTCGATCTACACTCATAACTCAGCACTCATAACTCAGGACTTTTATGGCAGGTCAATTGTAATATTTGTGAAAGCTATTTATTCGCGTCATAGGAATTACACTATTGTTTATGAACTCAGAGGCATCTCAAACCCCAGAACCAATTGATGAGCGGTTGGCAGAAAAACAAGAGCAAAACAATGCAGTTGAATATCCACTCAATCCATCTGTTGAGTCAGTGGGAGAAACAGGAGCCATTAGCTCATCAGAGGACTACACAAATTCTGAGCCACTCATCTCTAATGCAGAAGTGGTAGATTCTACAGTAGAGCTAACAGAAAATTCAAATGGCGAGTTTGTAGCCCAGTCGGAACCGGAAAATACTGCACTGGGATTAGAAAACTATTCATTATATGCACAAGCAGAGCAGCGAGTTGCAGAGTTGCAGAGCGCTGAAGCTGCTCTCAAGGAAGAAATAGCCAAGCTGCAAGCTTTTTACAAAAACCTTCAGACACAAGTGGGTGAAACTCAAACCTCACTGGGACGACTTGTGCAAGAGTCGCTGGTGCAGTTAGAACAACGCAAGCAAACCCTGCAAATTTCTGTAGAACAACTAGAACGCCGTCAAGAACGTATCCGCAACGAGATGCGAACCACTTTTGCTGGTACATCCCAAGACTTGGCAATTCGGGTGCAGGGTTTTAAAGACTATCTCACTGGTAGCTTACAGGATTTGGCCGTTGCCGCCGAGCAGTTGCAACTTACGCCAAGTGTGGTGGAACGAGAAAAACCATCTGTAAAAGACAAAGAGACTAAACCAGTTGAAACCCAACCTGGAATACCCCAATTTGCCCAACAGCAGTTTCAAGATACTACTAAGCAAATTCGCCGCCTAATTGACCAATACCGCAATAAACCAGATTACTATGGCCCAGCGTGGCAATTACGCCGTACCTTTGAACCAATCCACGCAGAACGAGTCTCTAACTGGTTTTTTACCCAAGGGGGACGGGGTGGTTTGCGGACAATGGGTAGCCGCTTACAGAATATTTTGATTGCCTCAGCTGCAATTTCGATTTTACACAAGCTGTATGGCGATCGCGTCCGTACTTTAGTCTTAGCTAATACACCGGAGCGATTGGGTGAATGGCGGCGCGGCTTGCAAGACTGTTTGGGAATCGGTCGCCCAGATTTCGGCCCAGACCGGGGCGTGGTATTATTTGAAGCGTCTGATGCTGTCGCCCAAAAAGCAGACCGATTGACGAAAGCCAATCAACTGCCCTTAATTATCATTGACGATTCAGAGGAGCAAATAAGTTTGTCATTGCTGCAATTTCCCCTGTGGTTAGCTTTTGCTCCTGACCCCAAAGCCGTGAGAAACTATGATGATGACTTTTAAATTAGTCACTTGTACTGAGCGTAGTCGAAGTATTAGTCATTAGTCATTGGTCAAGAGGTATTACTCTTGACTTTTTTAAATTTTGAATTTTGAATTTTGAATTTTGAATTTTATTATGGCTATTTGGTTAACTCTGTGTGGGACAATTGTGGTTATAGCTTACCTATTGGGTTCTTTTCCCACTGGGTATATTGCTGTGAAGCTGTTAAAAGGTATTGATATTCGGGAAGTTGGTTCAGGTTCCACTGGCGCAACTAATGTACTAAGAACTTTGGGGAAAGGGCCAGGAGCATTCGTTTTAGTACTTGATGCCTTAAAGGGAGTATTAGCGATCGCTCTAGTTTACTGGTTATTCAATTTTAACCAAATTCAAAATTATATCCCCCCAACGATAGATGCACAAGCGTGGCAACCATGGGTATTAACCTTAGCTGGGTTAGCTGGCATTTTGGGACATAGTAAATCAATTTTTTTGGGCTTTACTGGTGGTAAATCCGTTGCTATCAGCTTGGGGATTTTGTTGACAATGAGTTGGCAGGTAGGTTTAGCAACAGTCGGTGTGTTTGCCGTGGTTGTGGCGATATCGCGGATTGTCTCTTTAAGTTCAATTGCAGGTGCGATCGCTGTTCCCATTTTCATGGTACTTTTGCATCAACCGTTACCATATATTCTGTTTGGGATTGCCGGTGGATTATATGTGATTTTGCGCCATCGCACTAATATTGAACGACTGCTGGCGGGAACAGAGCCAAAAATTGGGCAAAATGTAGGGACACCAGAACAAACGACATAATGAGTTTTTGGTACATATAGCAAGGGACTGGGGACTAGGGACTGGGGACTGGGTGAAAAGTCTTTTGGTGGCTAGGTTTTATCATCTGTTGATGTCCTAACCTATACTTCGATTGCTATACCTCGCCCCAAGCAATGCCCACAGCAAGTCGTTAGGTGGATCGTGGTATCTTTTAGACTAATGACTAATGACTAACTTTGCCTTTAATTAAACGGTGGAAAAGGCGGCAAGGCCACAAAAAAGCTCCACATATACTTACTGAGGCGATCGCGGCCACAACTCGCCAAGTGGAATTAGACTCAGTGGCAGAATCTGATGGGTGAGCTTGTGTGTTTTTAGCTAATTCTGGCACTGAATGAGATAGCTGACTGGCTGTACTCACCCCTTCAATCGCTGCTCCAATTAGATAAGCTACTAGGGCAATTACTAGCCAGTTATTCATAATATTCAACTGTTTGAACTCTGAGCGTATGCTTGGCAGTGAGGAATCATTTAGATTTCTCGTATTAATGATTGCCACCTTGCCCGAAGGATAATCGACCTTCAGCCGTATCACGAATGAGGGGCAGTTTAGATTTTATATAAGTATTGAGGCTGCTATCTGCCTGTGGATCAATAACCTGCTTTGCTTTTAACTGCTGGAGAAGCACTTGTACTAAAGCAGCATCGTCAAACTGGAGCAGGGTGCTGACCTGGGTAGACTCGATTACAGCCCAAAGCTGTTGCATCATTTTGGCAGTGACCATGAGTCTGTAACCTCTTAAGCTTTTCTTTATATTTACACGGATTTAGAATTTATGGTTAGTTTTTATCTGAAGATTTATATTTATAAACATATAGGCTGAAAATGCCTGAGTAAGTTAAATCAGTTGAGTTATAGCGTTTTTCAATTGATTGAACTACAACACTGCCTATGCGTTAGCCTAACCTTACTCTATAAAGAAAGAAAACTTCCTAAAGGCTTAGATCCTCTATAACCCTTTTTCTAAGGATTGGATTATATCATGTCCGCTTGATTACTTATAGCGATTCTCGTTTACGTGAGGTACACGGCAGTGCCCCTACGTGTCAACTTCTTAAGCTGAAAGCCTTTTCAAATCTCGTTCCCAGTCGGAGCAGGGGAACGAGACAACGAGACAATATGTAAAAGCTGGTTCTAGGCTGGCTTTCACGTTAAGTTAACACCAATGGGCAGTGCCGTGCCCCTACACATGCAATACGGTTCGGTTAAGCCAAAAGACGCGATAAATCGCCGTCTCTACAAAGGATTAATTATTGTAGAGACGGCGATTTATCGCGTCTTTGTGATTTAGAATTTTCATCAAAAAACCTTAACCGAACCGTATTGCCTACACATGGTGATGTAATGTTGTACCCCATCTGAGTGGGAACCGCTATATCGCTCTTTTATTACTCTGAAAAAATCAAATATTTGTAGGTTGGGTTGAACTTTAGTGAAACCCCAACCAAATGAAGGATTCTTGGTGTTGGGTTTCGTTCCTCAACCCAACCTACCCCTAGATTTATAAAAACTAATGACAAACATTGGTTTGCTAAAAGTTTATTGTGGAACTTTAGCACAAGCTCCTTCTTGACCAGAAGGATCGGCAAAAACTGCTAAAGTGTGATATTCAGGGTTATCTGTTTTATATATCACTCGAAAGGTATACAATTTATTTCTACCTTGCCCTTCAGTAACAACTGTTAAAAGTGTATTGCTAGTGGGAGGAAGCCCAGGAATATTCAGTTTTTGAATTCGTCTGAGTTGAATTACATTCGCTGCTGAGTTTTTACAATCTCCGGCATTACTATTAGAGTCTTGACCAAACTGCATACATACTGGGCCATCAAAGTCTATAGTTACCTGTGATGGATCGTTTAACCAAACTTTTTTAATTACTTCTCCAGTCGGAATAAAGCTCAAGTTTGTTCCTTGTTGATACCAAACGTCGATGGTAGGTATTGCTCCCCCTAAACCCTGTGCTTGACAGGAAAATATGGAACGCAGAACAGCGTTATTAGCAACAGCGCGGCCTACCAACAAGAACATAGCAACCGAGAAAATTAAGGAAGCTATAGGTAGGAAATAAGAATTACCTGGGGTATTTCCTGACAAATTAGGTTTATTTTTCATGGTTGCAAATGGAGACATTGGTAGATAGAACAGGAGAATATGGGAAAGATAGAAAGAAAACTAATTACCAATTACCATTTTCCAATCAAAAATCTAAAATTGGTATAAATCCTACCTGCTAAAATTAGATTGGTTGATTAACGTATAGTTCAACAGTTGTACCGGCTTGCATAAACCAAATATTAGTTGGTTGCGACATTTGGGCGATCGCCTGTTGATTACGTTGGGCAATTTGGGGTACTACAGAGTTGAAACCACCTTCCACAACCCCAGCTAAAAGGTTGCGTCTGTTCTCAGTGATAGTAGTATAACCACTAATGTAGTTGTTGCCGTTGCCGTTGGCGTTGCCGTTGCCGCCGTTTTCGATATTGCCGTTATCGATGTTGCCGAGGTTACCGCCATATAATGGCAGAACTTTGGTATCAGGGCGATTTATCAACTCTGCTGCTTTACCAAGACCTCCCAAAACGAATAGTCCTAGATCCATTGATGCTATAGACGAACTTTGACCGGGATATTTACCTGCTATTAAAGGTTTACCTTGGGTACCGCGAATAATAATTGCATTGCTGGGTAAGCTTTGTTCGGTAGGGTTGCCATTATTTTGCGAGATAAGTTTAGTTACGTTCATCTGCAAAAGACCTTGTTCGTTAATGGAAGTAATTTCAGCTAGAAATTCGGTGTTTGCAGGTATGACAGTAGTACCATCCTTAGATTTTAGTGCTTCTTGCGATTTGATCACGAATACGTTTTTTCCTTGGCCTCCTTCATCACCACCGCCTGATCTAGTAGTAGTTTCGCCAAATATCGCTGTTGCTAACACAGCTTTAGCACTAGTCCCTACTGCTAAGGATTTTTGTCCCAAGGGTTGCGCTTGGCTCACCGCAGGAGCAGGAGTTTCCGGTGGTGGTGTCTGTTGCTGCGGCTGCGGATTGTTTGCGGGTTCACGAGCAGCTGCGATGTTATTAGGTTGATCGGTAGTATTTACTTGACCGTAGCTACCTAACTTTGCTAACCTTCTCCACTCTTGCAATGGGCTTGGTGGAGATGGTGGAGTTATATTAGGTACAGTCTGAGGTTGAGTGTTTGGCGTCACAACTGGTAGTTGGGGCGATCGCACAGGTTGAGAAGCAGGTACTCTAACGATGGGCTGAACTGTCACTGGTCGGGGCAGGTAAACTGTTGGTGGGGGTGTTGGGATCACTGTTTGTGTACCTCTGGGAGGTACTGACTGTTCTGGTTTTAAAGCTACTGTAGGCGTTGATTTGGCAGTTCTAAGCTGTTGTTGGGCGGCTTTCACCATCTCTGCTTGTTCAGTCAGGGCTAATTTCGTTTTCAGAGTATCTACTTCGCCTGCTAGCTGTTGAGAGGTAGATTCATCAGTTTGCTGCTCAGGCACTTGTGGAGGAACAATCTCTTTTGGCTTGGGATTGCTACTCATTAACTGGGACAAAAATACACCACCCACCAAAACGATCGCAAAGGTAGCAGCACCTACCAAGCCTAACTTTGCAAAGGGATTAGATGAGAGGGGTTGCTTTGTCTGAACTTCTTGTGGTTGAGACGACTCTTGTGGCGTTGCAGAGTCTTCTGAACCTTGGGTATCGGGAGGAGAAGATTCTTCTTCAAAGCCGACTAACCTTGACATCCGCGATTCCCAATCAAAAGATTCTACATTTTGTTGGTGAGCATCGGGGGTTAGAGTCAATCCATTTTGAGCAGGTGTTTGGGCAGGAGTTGAGTATTTAGTCATGGTAAAGCTTGATTAGGATTTCCAGAACAATTTTTATCTTTGATATCACATACATTATAAATTTTTAGTCTGGCTTCACCAAGGCGGTAAGCTGCGAACTGCAATGGTAGTGCTGCATTTGGTGGGTAAGTTGCGGGTTTATCTATTGCTCTAACTAAAATTTGTTTATTAAATGAAGTTGATTTTCCCAACCTATCATAACCGCTAAATACTAGTTGATTAGCAAACATTTCCACTTTCCACTGTCCATTACCTATTTCTGTAGGTTGAGATATTTTTTGGATTACTAATACATTCTCTGCTCCTCTATTAACATTTTCAAATTGGCTATCTGGATTTAAATTGGTAATTTCTGACTGAAGTTTTTGTTTAAAATTATCAGCTACCAGTTGGGAGGTAATTTCCCAGACTTGCGTTGGCGGCTGTTGATCTGACCAGGTAAGCATTAAGCTCATAGTTTCACCCACAAACCGCCGAATCGCCTCTGGCTGTCGCTCTAAATTTGGTTCGGGGTCTACGGTTATAGCGCGACCATCAACAAGCTGCACTAAACTTTGAGGTGTGCGTTGACGACCTAAGTCCTGTAACATAGACCCGTGAAATAGTAGTAAAAGCAGGGTAAATACATGTAACCCAAATGTTCCTACTGCTAACAGTGGCAATGGGTTATTTTTCCTATTTTCTGGTTTGAGTAATTGCATTAATAATTATAGGAATCGTATTTGATTTTTGAAATTATCTACGTAGGCGGGGAGTAGGGAGTAGGGAATAGGGAATTAGGCTTTTTGAATTGTACCGAGCTTTTTCAGAAATCAAATATTAGTCCTATATATAAATTGAATTAGTGAATTATAAATCTATAGGTCTTATTTGATTTTTTCAAAAAGCCCTCAACTCGAAAAGGCTGATTCCCCACTCCCCACTACTTCGGCTTCGCTCAGTACAAGTCCCCACTCCCCACTCATCTAGTAAAGCTATCAGATGTTTGTCCAGCCCCACATTGTGTAAATTTATCATTATTAAGGTTGTTATTGCCATCTAGCAAACATAAGTTACGAATTTCATAAATTTCTAATCTATCAGCGCGGACACTATAAATTGCTTTTTGCAAGTCTGTACCATTGTCGCCTTGGGGATTACCAAAATAATCTGCTGCACGTACCAGTAAATCTTTGTTAAAAGGAGTTATGAGTCTTGCACCACCAACTCGGTTTTTTTGAATTAAGTCGGCTACCATACCCACTCGCCACTTTCCTGGTGCAATTTGTCTTGGCGGATAAACCCGCTTAATAACTAATTGTGATGTCATCATTAGGCTGGGATTTTCAGAGAAAACTTCTGCCGGTGTCATTTCTGCAACTGTGCTTAAGAAACCTTTGCGAAAGTCTTCGGATAAGGCAAAACTAGCTATCCAACTGCTGGTACTAACTTTTTGGCTACCCCCTTGAGGTGTTTGAATAAGAACTCCTAAATCTGGTTTGGGAGTTGCAACTTCTTCGATATTTTGTGCTGGTAAGGTTCCAGACCAGCTAAACATTGATATCATCGTTTTGCTGATGAATTGGCGAATTGCTTCTGGTTCTCTTGCTAAATCATCAATATTACCTACTGGTTTACCGTCTATTAATTGCACAAAGTTGGGAGGTTTTGTCAGACTGAGTTGGCGAATATTTAGCCCTTGTAATAAGAATAAAAATAAAACTAATATATGTAAACTGAAGGTTGCGATCGCAAAAACTGTCAAAACACTTGCCGTCGTTCTTTGTCTTTTTTCTAGTAAACGCACCATTTACTCATTTTCTCCTGCAAAAAAATTCAGCTATTTATTAATTATACGGCTATTTCATTTTATACATAAACCGCCCAGAACTCAAGTTCTAGGCTAATAGCTAAAGTCCGTTTTAACGGACTAGAACCTTTTTTCAGTCATCTTTAGATGACTTTCGCTATTAGCCTCAAAATTCATTCTGAGGCGGGCTAGATGACAATGAAATAGCCCTGATATTAATTACGATTTGCATATAATTCCGCAGTTACGATACTTATCAAAATTTTATTCGTTTTGAATTTATATCTTCTCCTTTACTAACGAAGCTGTATTGCTGATACCACTAAAGAGTGCAAAACCGCCAGCAGCAGCCACAAGTAACGATAAAATTGGTGCTAAAATTCCCAGAAAAATTATGAACCACATTAAATCTGGATCAGCACTAGCACTTTGACCTGGCCCATTTACAATAACTGTGGCAGTCAGCACAGCAATAATATTAAATGAAATCTTGGCGATTCCAATAGATAAAAATCCGGTCAGCCATGCAAAAATTGGTTTTCCAGCTACAGGCAGTAAAGAACCACCGACGGCTATTGGCCCTAAAAGCGCTATCAGCAACATAGTAGCTTCTATCAGATTCTGAAAAGCATATTGCAAGGAAACTAAAAAGTTTTTGATGCTTGTTTGGACTGTAGAACCTAACAAAGAATTAAATTCGTTTTCTGATACAAAGCCTTTGTCAAATTTAATATCATCTACCTTAGTTTGCAGCCTATTTATCCAAACTCTCCTTCCGTATGTATTTCTATATTTCTGCAATAGAATGTTGATTCTATCGGCAGCGTTGGTAAAGCATTGACTTTGTTGAAGGCCAGTTAGCGATTGGCAAGGACGCAGAAAAGAACCAGTTACTTCTTCTGCAATACTCATATTCAGTGCTTGTTGGTACATTTGACCCGCATCTGCTGATACCACTACTTGCTGATTCACATTGTTTAAAAAACCCCGTAATCCTAGTGTCAGATTAGAAAGTATACTTCCCTTACCTGAATTACTTAAGAGGATTACCACCACAAAAGGCCAAATTAAAGCTGATATTGGACGACTATATTCGTAGGATATTAAGTCTTTGAGGAATTGTATCATAAAAAATAACAGGGTTCCTACAGCAAAAAAAATGCCCAGAGTTGTCAGCGCTCCATACAAGTTATTGCTGGTATTATTTTGTAATAAATCAAGCCATTGTTTATTCCAACCTTCGGCAATACTTAGAGAAGTTGCGGCACCATTATTGAGAGCGTCATCAATGCCTACTTGGCGGCCTACTTGGGCAAAAATTAGTTGAATAGCAAGTTGCATTTTGAGTTGATGGGCTGTTTTTTTAAATTTCGTAGGGTGCGTTAGGAACGTAACACACCATCCCTGATGATTTCGATGCGTTACGGTGTCGCTAACGCACCCTAGCAAACTGTTTTTTAGACTTCGTGTTGGTTTGTAAGAAGTTTAAGGATTTAAAAAATTGTCTGGAAATTGAGAGGATGTTTTAAAAGTGGTTTATTGTAATTTTAAGCACTTTTTGATCCCCCCTAACCCCCCTAAAAAAGGGGGGAACCGGAATCAAAGTCCCCCTTTAAAAGGGGGATTTAGAGGGATCTAAAAGGTTTTGCTACTAACCAGAGGACTTTTAAAACATCCTCTTAGAGTTTTTTTATCCTAAAATCCTACTTCCCAACTTTTTCTCTGCCGGCGTTCCTGAATTAGCGGATGACTTGGCACAATTTATCACGAATTTGCATTTCCAATGGTTTTAACTGCAAATTCATCCCGCATTTATCCAACCCCTCTCTGCCAAACAAATCTAGTTGAGAAGTCGCTCGTAAAAGTCGCGCTGCTTCTGTAGATGTATCTACTCTCCGAGCGCGATTTGCCTCTTCTGCCTGTTGAGAAATGTTTGCTAAATTTAAATTAGAATATTGCAAAGACTGATTCGTTTGCATTGTCTGAGCAAATGTTTCACCTATAATTGCTGATTGTGCCCGTTGAATCTTAATAGTTTCCAAGTGATTGTCACCTAGTATTTGTGCTAAATTTTGTAAACCGGAAAGAGTACCAGTAGCGGCGAGTTTAGTTACATCGGTGGTGCTTGCTGTTTCTATCCTTCGAGTTAATTGCTCAAATTTACTACTAAATAGGTTGTTCTTTGCCCCCGCCGTATCGCTAATTGCGTTAATTTCTTCTAGTGTGTTTTGAGTATTTTCTAACTTTGCTTGTGTTCGATTTTGTCCATCTTTACCAAGAATAGCTTCTGCGGCTCCACGGGTAATAAAACGATTGAGTTCATTACTAACTAAATTTGCCCGTACTGCTGCATTATTTTCAAAGCGGCTTTCTTTAGATTGTGAACGATAAGATTCGTTGATAATGTTATCACGAACCTTTTGTCCCGCAGTGACGGGGTTAGGTATCTTCAATTCTGTATCTCCCTTGGAACTATCAAGAGCATTTCGACTCTGTGCTTCTACAGGCTTTAAGTTTTCGCTCTGATTATTTTGAAGGTATTTTCCCATATCTGCGGAATATGATTGAATATCATCCCAAACCTGCCCTAATCCCGTGTTAACTTGTGCCATTGCTGGTAGGATTGCCAGGGATAGCAACGTAAGAGTAAAAATGGTAGTTTTTCGCATACATTTGTGCCTGAAAAAGGTAATTTAGCTTTGTAACTATGATTTATAACTTTTTGAATCACTGTTAACTACTTACAGAACCCGATTAACTACTACGCAGATTAGCCACTAACTGACGGGCAAATGCAGAAATTGCTTCATATTTATCGCTATGAAGTTGCATCATTTTACTACGTGCAGTTTGTTCAGCAGGGTTATTAGCAACTGCTGCCAATTGTTCGTAACCTGGATAATAACGACAGAATGTATAAATACCGTTATCATCTAACAGCCATTGGCTATAAACGCCTTCTTTGCGCGGAAAGAAGCTTTCTGAAGCATTACGAGAAATAATGTGGCGGGGATACTTTAATATCTCTGCAAAACTATCGACTGCAACCGGCTGAATGCGTCCAATCAATCGTGTTGTCAAGTTTTGCAAAATCTTAGATGCAGCTTTAGATTTGGCAATTGTATCAGGATCTTGTCCTGATAAGATGACTCTGATACCGGCTTTAGCGCCGTTTGCACAAACTCTGCCAACTAAGTCAGATATTTGCTCGAATTCAAATAGAATTGGTGCTTCGTCAATGAAGAATATAGAAGCTGGACTACCTAATGCGCGTCGTAATGCTGCTGAATAGGCACTCAAAGATAGTACGGCTGCATCTTCACTATCTGATAGGTTTCTCAGAGCAAAAACTAATAGTTGTGCATCGGTAGGAAAGCTAGATGGTGCAGAAATGGCTTGTCCCACCCGACTAGAAAGCCAGAACCGCAAGCGCAACTGTATTTGACTAAGGGCGTCTTCTACTCTGCCAGTTAAAGTACTTAGCTGCAAGTGTTCTGATGAACAGAAAAACAGAAAATCTTTTAAAGTAGGGGTTTTCTGCCAAGCCTGAGTGCCAAATCCTCCCGCCATCGCTTGGCGATATCGCTCTTGTATGCCCTCATCAGCAAAGAAGGCTTCTAATGCTAAGTTTAGGAGCGATCGCACGGTTTGTGATAAAATTTGACTTTCGGTGGATGATCCTAAAACCATTGTCATCAAAGCTGATTCTAGGAAGGCGGTATAATCGTTAAAGCGATCGCGCTGTTGTTCTGGATCTAGCGATCGTAAGTCTGGCTGTTCAAATAAGTTATTCGATTGTTTGGAGATATCGAAATACGCTCCATTTGCCCCCATGAACTCTGTGTAATCAGTGAAAGTAGATGTACCATCAGGTTTCGGGAAATCTAACGCCACAACCGGAATGCCATGCGCCAAAGCCTGAGTTAAAATCCCTGATACCAACACCGATTTACCAGCACGAGTAGTCGCAAATAAAGCTAAATTTTTGTGTTGATTAAACAAATCTAAATGTACCGGTGTTCCGCCTTCTTCAGCAATCAACTCAAAGCCTTGTTTATCACCCTGTTTAGTTAAAACTAAAGGCATTAATCCGGGAACTTCACTGGTTAAATATAGCTGGCGACGATTGAAAGGTGTCGCTAATAAACCTTCCCAAACTATTGGGAGAGTTTGCAGCCAAATTTTCCAAGCGTACTCACTTTCTCTAATTAATTTCGCTGGACGTTGAAAACAGTTTTCAATATATCTTGTTGCCTCATCTAATTTATCGACGGTTTGACGATGTACCAAAATAACGATGCTCGTATAAATCGGGACTGCACCTTCAAATAATTGTTCTTGTGCTGCTACCGATTTCTTCAACTTTAATTGCGCGTTGACATCAATAGTTTTACTTTTTTCTTGAGCCATGATTGTTGTCATGTTTGACTGCTTCAAGACTCGTTGCAAAGTAGTTTTCACCATTGCTGGATTTGCCGCAGTCAACTCACAAAAAATCTCTGTATCTACTACTGTTTCTCTAGCCAACAGTTCCCATAAATATCGCAGTTGAGCAGATTTATTTACCCAACCTCCGGGTTTTTCCAGAAATGAGAGTGCGCCAATATAACGATTGTTAACATTAACCCAACGGCGATCGGCACAAGGTACGCTAGACTCCATCAACAAAGTTGTGCCGTGGATATTATCTAGCAGCAATTTAGTACTAGCTAAATCTGAATTAACTTGCTCGTGCAGCCCTTCTTCATCTAAAGTCATCAACTGAGGAATCGGTATTGGCTGCGTATCATTAAACCTTTTCCAGATGCCCTCCCAGAGTTCATCAGCTTTCAAAGGTTTGACATCCAATCCCATTTGGTTAGATAAAATTTGTTCCCAGCGTAGAAAACCCTGCTTGTAAGCATTGGTTATCAGCGTTTCAATGCGCTGGTTTTCTACTTCTGAAAGATCCCCTTTGAATTTTAACCACCATGATTCAGCTCTAACTAAAAGCTTCTCTATCCAATCATCTGCATTTTTGGAGTTGGATTCAATGGTGTAAGTGACATAAATCCGTAAGAATTTAGGCTTACGAACACCAGAAATAGTCAATTCTTTGACTCTGGCTCTTTCTGCCATCAACAAATATTTGATATCTCGTGATGGCGCATTTCTGATTAGCGATACTAATTCTTTTTGGCGCTCTTTGTCTGAACTAAAAGAACCCAAATGCAGTGTCATTCTTTCACCGCTAGGAATGTCTTTTAATCCGGCTTCAATGTTATTAAAGAGTGTATCGATTTGTTCGGGTCTTAAAGTGGTATGAATTCCCTTACAGTCAAAACCAAAAACAAAGCAAAACCGATCTCTTTGAGTGCCTTTTGTCAAAAGGTAAGCACCAATATCACGTCCATTAATTGCGACACGTAGCATTGTCGCCAAGTGTAAGGCATCTTCAAATGGTGTTAATCTACCTTCATTTCCGGCGACGCTGACGCTTTGTTTTCCGATTTTTTGCTTCATGGTTAACTTCCAATAAGCTCTGATAACGAGCAAAGCCTCTTGTCCAAGCGGGAACGCCTATAAATTTACTTAAAAAACTCCAACTCCTACCACCAGTTAAAATCCACCAAGTTCCGATTCCCCAACCAGTCATGAGTATTGTCCATAACCACTTTTGAAACTCTTCTTGGAAAATCCCACCAAAAACCCCGTTGACAATAAAGTAGGAGGCTAAGGCAATTACCGTCCAAGGAAGAATTTGATCAGCAGGGATTGGCCCTAATGAGGGTTGGCTTCCTAGAACCTGATTGACTGGACGAAAATCTTGTTCCCGCTCTTGAGACATTTTAAATATGAAATATCTAAATTATTTACTGCCCTTGTGGCCCAATTACAAAGCGTGTGAGTACATCAGCAATGGTAACAGCAACAACGACTAATAGGGGAGTTCTGGCAATACTTTGCCAATCCTCATCCTTACGCACTGCGTTAATCACACCAACTAGAGAAATTGCAATATAGAGTAAGTAAATCGCCCGCAACACATTAAATATCAAACTTATTGCTGCCTCGCTACCACCACCAGCTGTTGCTGCACCACCTAAGTTTCTTTTGAAAAACCTCTCAGCTTCCCCAAAAAACTGTGCTTGTGCGGGGGCTGCAAACCAGTCTAACCAATACAAACTCAGAATTACGGCTGCTGCTAAAATTTGTAATATTATTAGCGATCGCCTTGGTAAATTCACCTGCTGCCCGATTTGCTGGATGATAACTGCAATTAAACTACCAACTAGTAAACAAAAAAGCAGGATAGGACTTTTTAGGCTGATAACGCTTACAAGTACAGCACAAGCAATCAAAAAGGGTACGGATTCCACCAGAATAATCAAGCTGGATTTAAGCCCCAGTCTTAACTTCTGAGATCCTTTGAGTGCGCTAACAGTTAAAGCTTTGAAAAAGTTTCTCTTGTGAGAACTTTGTCTAGACATTGCTAATTTTCCTATGGTGTACTTGAGTGTTTATTGTCTTAAAATTTACAATATTTAGATCAATTTAACATGATTTAACATTTATTTTTAATAAAATTAAAAATTTTGCAGGAAAATGTTACGATGGATACAAAATATTATTCATTTAAGTTAACTAAATATTAATTTTGGTTTAAAAGAAAAATATGCATGGTTTAAGAAACCAGGTTTCGAGCTGAAAACCAGAACTGCTACAGCCCTCAACAGCTCTTTGTATCCCAGCGTTTTTGCCGGAATTAGAGATTGGTAAATCCGGTAGAAACGCGAGACAATGCTTGGGAGCATAGCTAGAAGTTCCATAGGAAACATTTTATTACTCCAAGCTACCGTTATTGTAAGGTATTATCCTTACAAAATATACTACATTAATTGCTACAAGTTTGGGTGAGTTCACAGCGTTGTAGCTAAAGTATCCCATGTGCAAAGCCCTTTGGGAATAATTATGGAGATTTATTATGTTAACATTACCATTGACATCTGGTTAATTTCAGTCTACCGTCACTAGCAGGAAATGCTCATAGCTGAATGGCACTAAGAAAAGCCCAAAGACTTATGTAGCACTCGTTCCCAGCCTGGAGGCTGGGAACGAATTCTGAATGGGCTGCTGCCTCTTGTCAAAAAAGAGGAGGCGGAGCCTCTAGGAATGGTTTCCCAGCCTGGAGGCTGGGAAGCAGTTGGATCAAGGGCTGTATCTTAACTTAGTGCCATTCGCTCATAGCTAAAGTCTACTCAAGTAGACTAAAGATTTTTAGGAATATTTAGTCTACTTCACTAGACTTTAGCTAAAAGCCAAGGAACTGAAGTTCCTTGCGGGACATGACTTTTACGTTAAGTTGACACCAATGAGCATTGGTATGCCCCTACAGTATGGTCTATTTGCGTAGTTTACCGCCGTAGGCATCGCAGGATAATTAAGTAGGACTTACGCAAAATATCTCTCAAACTCTGATTTCTCCGTGTACTCTGCGCCTCTGTGGTTCGTTATTCCGTAACTCTTGCGTAAGTCCTATTAAGAAAAGCCTGAAACAACTTATTAGCTAAATTTATCAGCTATTTTTTTGCGACGCCTACGCAACTAATAAAATGCTGAAATAACGTATTTTGATTTATACTCATACTGACTAATTTGTAAACTGCCTAAACTCTATAAAATACTTATTAACACCTCTAAAAAAGCTGAATTAAGAAAAACCATATATAAGCGAAAGGTTCAGATTTTTCTCTGGTGAGATTAATAAAAAGCGCCATAAAAACCACTTCTAACTTCCAGGAATATATTTAAGTTCCTTAATCATTTCATAATAGAATCATGATTTTTACTTTACTTAAGCTTATCCTGTTGATTTTGTTAACAACATTTAACAGCTTTAGAGTTTGCTAAAAGATGTTCTTTGGCTCTCGGTACTGAAGGCCAATTAACGTCTCTACTTGATGAGATGATGCGATCGCAATGACTATTTATCCTTAGATATGCTTAGTAAAAATTAAAATTACTTAATAAATATATTTCCTAATCTAAAAATCGCAATTGAATACAACCCTACCGTTCTTGCTGACGGAATATGTATCGGTCAGAGGAGTTAAAAAAACTTCAACGGTCAACTATGTTATAATTATTTATGTTGAGAAATATTTTCGGTCATGTGACTGAGTATATGGAGGCCTCTCCGAATCTAAATCTCTACACCATTTGATTCTAGAGGTGTTTGATGTCAGTTTATATTGCTGTATTGCAATACATTGGGTGAAACTGGTACATCTAACAGACAGTAAACTAGAATGCTACTTACTTAGGGACTTCCAAGTAAAAAAATATTCCATTGCTATTGTTCACTGTTGACCGTTGACGGTTCACGAGTTTTCAGTCAACAGTCAACAGTCAACGACTTTAATGTGGAATAATTTATTTTTTGGAGTTCACTTAAGCTAGATTTATATCTCGGACTTATTCAAAAAGCCGGGGATGTGGGCAGTAACTTTTGCTTAAGAAGTGGGATTGCACAGTAAGGTGTATCACAAACCCAGACAACATACGGATACTACTTGAACTTATGGCAACGGATATAATTACCCGTCCTGAATCCTTGACAGAAGATTGTTTCTTTACTTACGCCCTTGGGACTGATTTGCACGACACTAATTCTACTGCCCAATATTTACGCAGAATCAGGAAAGAAGATAAACCCTATATCGACATAGCTGTTTCTCCCAGACCGGGCTATCGATTTGAGGTGTGCCTTATCCCTGTTGAAGGGTTCGCTCAAGAAACAATATTGACAAAAGACGGGTTCGCCAAAGCTTTAGCGATTATTTGTGCTGTATCTAACAAAGCTAGGAAGCGATTCCCGTCAGGAAATGGACAAGAAATTGTCCGGTGTCAATTTAGCAACTTAGCTGATGCAGTCGCTGTAGCGAACAGATTGTCTGCATTACCATCTAATATGTATGAAACTCTCGCCAAGGTATCAAATACCTTGTGAGAGCGCGTCCGCTTGAAGATTTATTATTAGGACTGACGTGAAGACATTTTAATGGTAAGTAATTAGACGGTTTTGAAATGAAAAACTCAATGGTTCACATTTCATCTGTTGGAAAAAGACTTGTTATACAAGACTTTTAAACCTAGTGGACAATTTTCCTGTTTTTGCACACTGACCCATAATTCAAAGTGAGTTTTTTATGCCTATAAGCCCTTTGCGTGAAGAACCTCGTAACCAGCGAGCGCCTGTAATTCGTACAAGTAATGAGTTTATTCTCTTGGAATGGTTAAAGTCAACTGGTCGTCTGATTGAACGGGAACATCAAGAATCTGAGTATTTAAATGAAGTAGAAGAAATTTCAGAAATGATAGACCTTGACGATATCCCTTACGATCATGACGATGATGATTCTGATATGGACATAGAAGCGTAATTCGTAATTCGTAATTACCCTAAGCGTTTCATTTGAATGGGAACCGCTATAAGATTCCCGACTTCTTTAACAAGTCGGGAATCTTTAGTATTAAAATGGGAGTGTGTTTAATTCTTGGACTTGAGTAATAGATAAAATAATTGTCCATTACTGACTGTAACACCAGCGCGATCGCCTGCTAATTTCCCAGTACCTAAAAAATAATCTACCCTACCTGCACCTTTAATTGCACCTCCAGTATCTTGGTCAAGAACATAGCGACTAACGATGCGCTCCTCCATTTTTCCGGTAGGATTAACAAAGGGAATAGAAGCGCGAATCAACGCTAAAGCACCAGGAGGCATGAGGGATTTATCTGTAGCGATAGAACGCTCTGCTGTTAGTGGTACATTGATAGAACCTTGGGCTGGTTCACCGTGGTTTTCTTGAAAAAAAACAAAACTGCGATCGCGTGGAATATAAATATTTAATTCTTGGGGATGCTTTTGGAAATAGTCGAGAATAATGGGCATAGTCATCCCTTCTAGCGGTAATTTGCCATCATTCGCTAATTCTCGCCCAATGCTTTTGTAGTTATAAGCAATATTACCTGCATAGCCGATTGTTGTCTGACTACCATCAGCAAGCTGAAGTCGCGCTGAACCTTGAATTTGAGCTAGATATGGTTCAAGGCGAAGGCGAAACCAAAATAACTCTAATCCTCGTAATTTTCCTTTTGCGCCTTGTAAACCATCTGCTCCTTCTAATTCTTCGCGGGTAGGATGAGGCTTACTCCAGGAGTTGAAATCAGGAGGTAATCGATAAACAGGATAACGATATTCTGGTGTGGGAACGCGACTGGCTGCGTAAAGCGGTTCATAATAGGCGGTGAATAAAACGGAACCTTTGGTGTCTTTACCGACTGACTGGTAAAGAACAAATTCCCGCTCTATAGCTTGATGTAATTCTGTTGCAGAATTAGTTGTTAATAAGAGTTCGCGGAATCTTTTCAAGCTTTTGATGACGCGATCGCGCGTAATCCCAGCCACCGGATAGTTTTGATAAGCAGCCGCAGCATTACCCGTTTGCAGGTATTGGAGACTGTGAGCGATCGCACTCATCAGCGCCTTTTTATCTCGTATTTCTCCATAGATAAATTCATCAAAACAAGAGGTATCACCTTGACAACAAGTTATTGGTAGTCTCTGAATTAATCGTGCTTTTTGGTTTTCAGCAGTCAAGGAAACTGGTATATCCCACTTTTTCACGCGACATTCAGGCGGGCTAAGTTCCTGATGCGCTAAAGATTGCATACGCACCAGGAAAACTGACAAAACGACAGGTAAGCTGATGCCGATAACTTTGTTAAACTTTCCTAACTCAGCAAGTGCCTTTTCCATCAAAATTCAAACTTTTCATATTATCCCACTTCCCTCAAATTCAAAAATAATCTAATTATTTCTTTCCCCACTCCCCACTCCCTACTTCTTATTCATTCATATTCCGATAAGTAGCAACAGCAGAAGGCGATATCCGATTCAAATATCGGAATATCCAATATTTAAATATAGTATCTAAAATCACTGGAAATGTCGCAATAAATAAGAAGATAAAATCTCGATTTGCTGGCAATCCCCAATGACGCGATACACCTTCTAGGAGTACTTCCCAGCCATGAGGAGAGTGGAAACCTACAAATATATCAGTAAACAAAATGATGATAAATGCTTTAGCACTATCACTAAGTCCATAAACAATCCGATCAAAGAAATCTTTAATCACAGCAATAGAAGACTTGCTGACTAGTAAAAGCCAGATAAAAGCACCCACCGAAAAAATATCTGCAAAAACATTTTTGATAGCATTAGAGCTTTCATGACGAAATTCTTCAGCAAGCTCAACCGCCCTCTTTTTCATTTCACCTTCTATCTGTTCAGGCAAGAGTGGCGGGGCATTTCTAATCAAACTTTCAAACTGGAGTTTTTCTTCAAATCTTTGTAATTCTCCAAGGGCTTCCTCTTCCATTTCGGAATTGAGGAATATTTGCATTTGCTCAGTGTCTCTAAACTTATCAATAAGTGGGCCAACTACAAAAGCTTTTGCTATTTGATGCGTCAGAAGTGGTACGATAATTAATAGTAAAATAAATCTAATAGATATTATTGTTCTTCTTTGAGCTTGACGAAAACTTTGGATTACTTCTTGTTCTGAATTAGGATCTAATTCAACTTGCAGACGAGTGATAGTACTTAAAATAGAGCGGGGTAAAACCCCTGTTGTATCAACTTTACCCTTTGGTTTTGCTTTTGTCTCCCAATCTTTAGTTGTTATTTTGGGTGGCAAAGTTGGATTATTGACGATTAGCGATTTGTCGTCAGATATTACAGAGTCAACGGGTAGATTTGGAGGTTGAACGACTAAAGCGTTGGAACTTTTCTGAGCGGAAACTGTTGTGTATTTGGATATAACTTGATCGATAAAGTTAAGCTTTTCCAAAACCAAAGAAGGACTGAGAAACTCTATACCTGCTTTCTCGGCAGCTTTTTGATTCTCTTCATTTAAAAACCAACGACTTGCTTTCAACTCTGTAAGCCGCATCCTCACAGTTTTTAATAGCTTTTTTAGGTCTGACTCAAAATAATCTATCACGCTATTACTGTACATGGCTGAGTCAATGTCTATTTTATTACCATTGAAATGCTTATCTTCTATTTCCTTAATCTTTAATGCTGCATCGTAAGCTTGATTTAAAGAACGTTCAGGAGTTTGTAAGTACCATCGGTAAGTATCAAGTAAGAAAGAATAGATTTTTTGGCTAAAAACAGAGTTTTTCATTGGAGACAATCATCCAGCATTATTTGGTGACTATTAACCTTAAGTTAACGCACGAGGTATACTAGCAAATCTACAAGGAGAAAGTTTGTGGTTTCTCATTCGGTTTGGATTGTTGGCACTAGCCGCAGTGGTAAGACAGCTCGTTTGGTAGAGCAATTTTGTAGTTGGGTACAACCTGAGAAGCAGTACGCTGAATCATTTTATACTAATAAACTAGGACGTAAAAAAGGCGATGCCTTCTCTACGAGAGGCTTCTCTAGAGACGCTAACGCCAACGCCAAGGGCGATCGCATACCCGAATTTTTATATCTTAAACAAACAGATCCAGGAGTTTTAGTCTTAGCTGCCAATGATGATAATCGTCGAGAATTGGGAGATATAATTGTTACATCTACATTAGGAAAATATCCGGTGCGTGCCAAGACACCGCTAGGTTTTTTTCAGGATGAAGTTATTTTATTTTGGCCATTGCTAATTAACTCGTTGAACCTGAAGGCACAGTTTCCGGTAAGATTGCGCCCAGAAACGGAGCAAGAGTTAGCAACCAAGCTTTGGCGTCCCCAATTAGACGAAGAAATTTTACGTGTTGCGGGAGTGAATGAATCTCGCTTGGTGCGTCGCATTCTAGACTTATTGCAATTAGCAGCTTACAGTGGTGTACCTTGCGAAGATATTGCCCAGATTTTGACAAGGGGTTTGGGGGAAAATACGATAACTTTAAAGCCAGAATTTCTCGCCTCTTTGCTTTTAGATTGGCGTAACTGGTGTTTAGAGAGGGGGTTACTAACTTATGGGATTATTACTGAACTTTATAGTCAGCATTTGTTAAGCGATCGCAATTACCAACAGCACCTAACTAAACGCTATCAGGCGGTACTGGCGGATGATGTTGATGATTATCCTAGCGTAGCGCGTCTTTTGTTTGAACTGCTATTAGATCGAGGTGCAGTCGGGGCCTTTAGTTACAATCCCGATGGTGCAGTGCGATTGGGATTGGGAGCAGATCCCAATTACCTAGAAGGGTTAGCAGAACGTTGTCGGGTAGAGATATTGACTGGGCCCCCTCCAGAGTCCCTTGGCGATCAAGCTAAACAGATGGTGGAATTACTCACAGAACCAATGGTACTGTTGAGCTTACCAAAAACAGTGCATTCAATTCAAACCACCTCCCGCGCCCAACTATTGCGGCAAACAGCAGAAGTAATTGCTGATGCCATTCAATCACAGCAAGTGGAAGCAGAAGAAGTGGCGATTATTGCACCAGGTTTAGATGCGATCGCTCGTTATACTCTAGTAGAAATCCTCGTTAAGCAAAACATCCAAGTAGAATCGCTCAATGATCAACGTCCCTTAGTTAGTTCACCGGTCATTCGCGCATTACTCACCATGCTGGCACTAGTTTATCCCGGTTTGGGACGCCTCGTAGATCGGGATGCCGTCGCAGAAATGCTGGTTGTATTGAGTAGGAAACAACAATCACCAGAAAACTCTACAGACGCGATGAATCCTAAAGACGCGATGAATCGGGTATCTACAACAGACGCGATGAATCGCGTCTCTACAAATATTGATCCGGTACGCGCTGGTTTGATTGCAGATTACTGCTTTGTACCCCATCCCGATCGCCCCAATTTGCTGCCAGTGTCAGCCTTCGAGCGCTGGGATAGGATTGGCTATGCAGCGACTACAGCCTATAATGAGATATTACAGTGGTTAGAACAACAGCGATCGCAACAAGAACTCCGGTTAATTCCCAGTCCCATTTCCCTTTTAGACAGAGCAATTCAGCGTTTTTTATGGAATGGTAGTAATCTCCCCTACGAACAACTAGCTGCACTGCGGGAATTATTAGAAACTGCCCAACACTACTGGGAAATTGACACCAGGTTACGACAAATTGCCCCAAATGAGACAACGCCTCAAACAACTATTATCGAATTCATTCAACTACTGCGACGTGGTACAATCACCGCCAACCCTTACCCTGTGCGTCCCATCGGTGGAGCGAGAAAGGCTGTCACACTAGCAACTATATTTCAATATCGATCTAGTAGGCGATCGCACCGTTGGCATTTTTGGCTGGATGCTGGTTCACCTCTATGGGCGAAAGGTGGTGCAGCAACTTTGTTTGGTGCGCCGTTTTTCCTGCGAGACAGGTTAGGCGAACCTTGGACAGCAGAAGATGAAAAATTAGCAGAAGAACAAAGACTGCAAAGAATCTTGACAGATTTACTGTCTCGTGTATCCGAGAGAGTTTATTTGTGTCACAGCGATTTAGCAGTCAATGGACAAGAGCAATTAGGGCCGCTGTTACCCTTAGTGAATGCTTGTGTGACAGTTCTTTCTGAGACTACTGCTAAATAAGGCTCAGATCCCCGACTTCTTAAAGAAGTCGGGGATCTTGTTGTAAAATATTTGTTTGTATTGAGTAGTAATTGTCCCTTTTTTTACATTGAGGTTTGGGGTTGATCTTTGCAAATTTCGAGACTGTGGTTGAATTGGAACACGAGAACGAGGAGGCACATTATCACGCCTTAAGAGCAAAGGAATACTAAGAAGTCCCAAAATAATTACTACTCCGGTCATTATCCAAACCATTAACCTATTTGGTTTATAATCTGCTCGTTCAATTTGCCAGAAAATTTGGTTGTATCGCCACGCAGCTAAGACAACAGTCAAAATTCCAAAAATTACCAAAGCCAAACCCAAATTTTCCGAATTGGATAATGGATTTACCGGAGGTTCTTGTTGAGTAATAGCAATATTCAACTGGCGCAGAAATATACCAAATCGCGCGATCGCAAAACCAAAGCTAATCAATGCAATAGAAGTGCGTAGCCAAGCCAGAAAGGTACGTTCGTTTGCTTGATGCTCCCTTTGACGATCAATTTTTGGTATTTTATCCATGAGTAAGTAAGTCGGTGAGAATAATTCAAACTATATGAACTAATGTAAAAAATTTTGGAATTAGTTTGTAGTGAACGCGAGTGCGTCTCGTAGAGAGGGCTTCAGCCCTACTTTGAGGGCTGAAGCCCTCACTACAAACATGCAAATTATTTACGCTGTCCTACTTATCTTCTAACGCCAATTTACCCTTAAAAAGTATTGATAACATTGATAAATAGCATGGAATAGTACCGCTAGGCGGAAGTCAAAAGTCAAATATACCGTCTCAGAAAAATTAATTCAAACAAAGTGAAACTCTATTTTTTACAACCGCTTTCCCTGCTGTTCTTTGTACAAATACTCTTTTAGTTTACTTTTATGGAACTGCTGATATTCATTTAGATTATATTGATGGATGCGAATTCCAAGATTTGATCGCTTTTCTTCAAGAACTTGTGCTATTTGATTATTCACATCTGGGTGATAGTGACTCCCATCATAAGTATTATATGTGACTGTGGTGATCTCTGAAGGATATGAGAAATCGTATGTTATGTCGTAACTTTTGGAAGCTTCATAAATTGCCTGTAATTCGCAGTCTAGCAAACCACGAGCATAGCTTTCATTGAAAAGCTTCCAAACTGAAATTGGTGGCACATATCCAATAATTTTAGCATTTGGGAATATATGTCGTATTTGTTTGTAATAGGCAATACGAGAAAAGTTGCATTTCTCTTGAGTTTTTTTATCTACAAATTTAGGTTTGTATTTAGGAGCATTATCAGAAAATTTACCTTGAAAATCTTGCTCGTAGTATCTAATCTCTGTATTTAGCCTAAAAATTGTTTTTAAGGAGAACTGTAAAGTGTCTAGAGAGAATAGATAAGCCTGATAGGCGGGTTTTGGTTCTGCTACCTCAACTTTCTTTTTAAGTGCCGTCTTTTTATCAAAAGTGAAATTGTAAGCATCTATCCCCACATATATTTTTTGAGGATTAACTCCTTTATCTTTAACATATTGGGCATATTTGGCAAATTCCTCAGCTGTTCCAGCACTGAAAGAATAATTGAAACAAACATTATTCTTGAGTGCCTTACTATTTAACAGAGTTACACGAGAGCTACCAAAAATCAGGCAATCATACTTTTGCCTATCACTATGCAAAAATAGATTAGTTTTAGTCAACCTTTCATTATAGGGAACATTTATTGGATTTAACTTGTTACCTTGAGCGTACCAGAGTGGATCAACAGCTACATTTAGTACTCCAATAAATGAGATAATTGTACTTACCATTGTCAAGTAGGTTTTCAAATAAGCAAGCATCAGCTTTGATTCTCCCTAGAACTGAAAATATAAAAACTCACTAACTTTGGTAAGATGCAACAGTGCGATTACAGTTAAAACTGAAATGACTAAGGCATAGGTTTGATTTGGTTGCCACTGTAATCTAGACCAAAAAAGGCTATTAGATGAAAGCTTTTTTACTTTTTCATAATTAAATACTGGATCGTATTTACCCATCCATTCCTGAACATTCGGTGTCAACCAGACGATCGCAAGTAAAATAGAAATATCAATGAAAGCTTTTTTTAATCCTGATTCAATAATTTGAGTACTGAATAATAAGCCATTTAATCCGATCATGCCCTTGACAATTATTAATGCCGTAGCCATGTTTTCTGATCTGAAAAACACCCATCCGAAGACAACCGCGAGAAATGTTATAAACCAACCAAGTTTTAAACTCAGCCAGTTATCTGTTTTCAAATCATATTTTTTTTGTAAAACATTCCATTCATGATTAATAGTTAGATAAGCTCCATGCAATCCACCCCAAAAGACAAATTGCCAACCTTCACCGTGCCAAATTCCTCCTAGCAGCATAGTTACCATTAAATTCAAGCTACGTCTAATCTCACCTTTGCGATTACCACCTAGAGGAATGTATAAGTAATCTCGAAGAAAGTTAGAAAGAGTGATGTGCCACCGACGCCAGAAGTCGCTAATACTGGTAGCTTTATAAGGTGAGAAAAAGTTGACTGGTAACTTAATCCCGAACATTCTAGCTATCCCAATCGCCATGTCGGAATAACCAGAAAAATCAAAGTACAGTTGCAACGTGTAGGCTAGCGCACCAATCCAAGATTCTAAAAATGTGGGGAAGATACCAGCAGCAGCAGTATTAAAAACTGGGCTTGCATAAGCAGCAATGTTATCTGCAAAAACAACTTTCTTAAATAATCCCAAACTGAAAATAGTAATACCTACTGCCATATTCTCTAAGTTGAACTGACACACAGTTTTGTCAGCGAATTGTGGCATGATCTCTGAGTGGTGAACAATAGGGCCAGAAATTAGTTTAGGAAAAAAGGTGATAAATAGGCAGTAGTCTACAAATTTACTGTCTTTCGTTTCCCCACGGTAAGAATCAACCAAGTAGGTAATTTGCTGGAAAGTAAAGAAGGATATCCCTAATGGCAGGATAATATTTTGTAAGTTAAAGTTTATACCTAATATATCGGCTGCACTTGAAACAAAAAAATTAGCGTACTTGAAGCAACCAAGGATGATTAAATTAGCTGTTATTCCTAAAATAAGCAGTGTCTTTTTTCTGACTGGTGAGTTTAATTGGTTGAGTGTATAACCTATAAAAAAATTTAAGCCAATTGAAACTAGAAGCAATAGTAAGTATCTTGGGTTCCACCAACCATAGAAAAATAAAGAAGCAGTCACTAACCAGGTGATTGCTAAACGGTGATAACCATATTTACCAAGAAAGAAAAATATGAAAAGACTAATTGGCAAAAATAGAAATATAAACTCTAGGCTGTTAAATAACATACATATTTTTTTTTGATCGAAGAAAATTGTACGACTACATGTATTATCGGCACACAGGTTGTTTATTTATCTTTATCAAACTTAATAAAATTTCATGAAAAAGCTACCGACCAACAGTTCGGTGAGAATGGCTGGACTGAGAATTCCGAGACAACCCCAAGCGATCGCTAGAATCTTTACAATAGTAAATAAGGTAAAGATATATATCATCAAAATCAATGGCACTATTCGGATTTGGCAAAAAGGCAGTTATGCCCACACATGAGGAAGCTTTGCCAGGAAGGGCACAATCTATGTCAGTACCCGCAACTCATTATGTAAATAAAAATCCCTTACAACCTCCTTATCCTGATGGATTAGAGAAGGCAATTTTTGGCTTGGGCTGTTTTTGGGGTGCAGAACGCAAATTCTGGCAACTTAAAGGAGTTTACACCACCGCAGTAGGTTACGCGGCTGGGTTCACACCCAACCCCACTTATGAAGAGGTATGTAGTGGGCGAACCGGTCACAATGAGGTAGTGTTGGTTGTGTTTGATCCCAAAGTAATTAGTTATTCTGAACTGCTTAAAGTCTTTTGGGAAAGCCACAATCCCACCCAAGGGATGCGCCAAGGTAATGATACTGGCACTCAATACCGTTCGGGAATTTATGTATATTCCGAAAATCAAAAGCAGCTAGCAGAAGCATCGCGGGAAGCTTATCAGCAAGCCCTCAGCAGTGCAGGTTATGGCAAGATTACTACAGAAATCTTAGATGCGCCGGAATTTTACTACGCTGAAGCTTACCATCAGCAATACCTAGCTAAAAATCCCAATGGGTATTGTGGTTTGGGAGGGACAAACGTATCTTGTCCCGTGGGTCTAGTTGAATCACAAGTTAGTAGTTAGAAATGGAGTTGGTGGGGTAGTCAACTTAATGTGAGTTCGACGAACCTCTCCCTGCTTTGAACTAAAGTTCAAGTCTGTCCCTCTCCGACTCGGAGAGGGATATCTTTTATCTATTTAAGAACATTTGTAGGTTGGGTTGAGGCAATGCGTTACCCAACAAACCCCGTAAAAAGTTGGGTTTCGTTCCTCAACCCAACCTACACATTTTTATTTTTTGGGCTTAGATGGTGCGTTATGCCTTTGGCTAACGCACCCTACAAGATTACGAATTACGAATTATTCGTCTTCAGAAGAGATTTTTACCTCTTGTTCTGAGGCAATGTAGAAAGGCGGTTGATAAAAACCTGCGAGACGCAATAATGGAGATAGCACCACCATTTTGACTACAGGTTCCAAAATAGGATATTTCGATAGATGCAAATATTCTGCCTTGACTTCGTTGAGAGATTCCTTTTCTAAGTCACTCAACTCAGGTAAATCATACCGCCATTCTGAAAAAAAATTTTCGTCATCTGCAAGTTGTAGGCCAAATTCATCAATCAGTTGGGCTAGGGTGATATCTTTTCCTTGAAGAATTTGAACCATTTGTGGAACCCTTATACTTAATCTGGCTAAAAAATCTTCGCTTGATATTTATCCAAAAGACTGCCTTAAAATACAGATTTGAGCAAAGCGATCGCTCGAACCCACATCATAATACTAACAGGCCCTCCAATTAGAATACCAGCGATCGCCCAGCCTCTTTGATGCGCTTTGAATTGTTCAATACTGTTCCACCGTCTACTTTTCCAAGCCCATTCATTGCCTTTTGCACCGAATGCGATCGCTAAAAACCACGAAAGCTTTGGTATAAAACAAAACACTCCACACCAGACTTGATTCGGCCACATCCACAACCAAGGCATGAGAAATGCGCCCCAATTCCAACCGAGAATTTCCTCTGGGACTGTTTCATTGTGATTATTTATCCCACATCCAGAATTGTTGATTATTTCTTTTAGCGGCAAAAGCTGATTCTTGTTTGCAGATTTGATAGCCAAACGAGATTTGAGAACATTCAGCGCTTCGCGGGCATTAGTAAATCGTTGTTCTGGAGCAGGTTCTATCAACTTTTGTAGCCAACTGACAAAACTGGGACTCAAGTTAACTCGGTCTGCAAATTGCAACCGCAAATCCTGCTGAGGTAAATCACAAGGGGAAGTTCCTGTTAACAAATGAATCAAAGTCGCACCAAGTGCATAGAGGTCTGAAGCCGCAACGGCTCGACCACCAAATTGTTCCATTGGGGCATAACCATAAGTACCGACAACGGTAAAAGTAACGCCTTCTCTTGCCGCTTTATCCTGAACTGCACCAAAATCAACTAAATAAATCCGATTATCTTCGCCCCAGATTAAATTACTCGGTTTAATATCTCTATGCAATACTCCTGGATTTAACTCATGTAGATAGATGAGAATATTTAAAACCTCAACAGCAATTTTTCTAGCTCGCTTTTCACTAAACCTTTCGCCAATAGCAAGTTTTTCCTTGAGCGACTCCCCAGGAATATATTCTTGTATTAAGCCAAACCAGAGTGTGCGATCGTCGATACAAAAATAATCTATATATCGAGGGATGCGGGGATGATTTATTGTTTTAAGTATTTGTGCTTCCCTCTCAAAAAGTTTCAAATCATCCCACTGGACAGTACCGCCAAAGGCCAAAAGTTTGACTACAACGGTCGAATTTTCGCCATCAGAGGCTTGTAAATCCTTAGCTAGCCAAGTTTGGCGAATTCCATTGTTGCCGAGTTGGCGTTGAATTTGATAACGATCTTGTAATATTTGTTCTGGTTGCAGCATCTGACACCTGCTGGCAATTTACGTTGATCTGATTCCCTTATATTCAAGGATAGTCATTATCTACAGAAACTGTGGGAGCCTGATAATTTATTGAAAGTAGTTGAAGATTCCAACTTTGGGGTTCTCTAGAAAAACAGTGCGAATTATTGTTCGCATGTGTTATAAATAATAGAAGTAGAGATTGAAAGTGGCCAAAGAAGCACAAGCAAAACAGATTATCATCTATGCCAATCAAGACGGTTACGAGCCGTTTGCAGAGTGGATGGATATTTACGCGATCAACAAGGAAAACGACGCATCCTGCAACGCCTACGCCGCCTTGAACAAGGCAATTACGGCGATGTTGCGCCGATAGGGGATGGTTTGAGCGAGTTGAGAATGTTCTTTGGTTCTGGTTATCGCGTCTATTTCGGCGAAGATGCTGAAAATATTGTTGTAGTGCTGTGTGGAGGCGACAAAAGCACACAGAATCAGGACATCGAATCCGCAAAAGGTTACTGGAAGGAGTACCTAAGCCATGAGAAATTTTAGAACACTTGATGAATTTGAAGAAGAGTACTTCCGCAAGCACCCGGAAGAAATCGATGATTATTTGACCGAGATATTTCAGGAATATGCAGAAGACAACGATTCTGGTGCGTTATTGGCATCCTTGCGCGTCGTTGCTCGTGTACGAGGAATTAGTGAGATAGCCGAGCAAATAGGCATGACACGCCGGGGATTGCAAAAAGCCTTATCCAGCAATGGCAACCCGCGCCTTGAAAACGTCAATTCCATCATGAAGGCGCTGGGATATTGTCTCACCCCGACTACCACTAACCAAGGCAGCAGGGGAGACAGCAATATGAGCCAGAAGCTAGCACCAGCAAAAGTACCAACACCAGGAAAAATTTTAAGTCGAGAATTAGAAGCCCGTGGCTGGACACAGAAAGATTTAGCAGAAATTATGGGGCGTCCAGTTCAAACCATCAATGAAATTATTCGCGGAAGCAAGCAAATTACACCTGAAACAGCTATCGAACTCTCCCAAGCCTTGGGTACTTCTCCAGAGTTCTGGACAAATCTTGAAGCAAAGTATCGGCTTCATCTAGTAGGAAAAGAAAAAAAGGAGCAAGATATAGCTCGTAAAAGCCGATTGTATACAATTGCCCCCATCTCTGAACTAATCAAAAATAAGTGGATTCAAGCAACAGATTCGATTGATGACTTAGAACGGGAAATCTGTAATTTTTTCGGCATATCTTCCTTAGATGAAACACTCCAGCTAGACGTTAATTTTCGTTGTTCCAAGCATCGAGAGCCAGAGGAAACTTCTCGCATAGCTTGGGTAAAACGAGTTGAAAACCTAGCGAAACAACAAGCAGTTGCTAGTTTTGAACGCAAAAAACTTGAGGCTGCTATCCCTGAAATTCTTGCTTGTGCTAAACAAGTAGAAAGTATTGTGCAAATTCCTAAATTGCTGGCAGATTTAGGTGTACATTTTATAATTGTGCCGCATTTAAGCAAAACTTACTTGGATGGTGCAGCATTTTATTTAAACAGCAATCCCGTTATCGCATTGACATTGAGATATGACCGGATAGATTCATTTTGGTTTACCCTCATGCATGAGTTAGCACATATTGTATTAGGACATCAAGGAGCTTATTTAGACAACTTGGATGCGTTAGAAGAGAATGATGAGGAAAGAGCAGCTAACGAAAAAGCGGCTGACTGGTTAATAAATCCTCAGACATTAAATGAATTTATTATTAGGAATAAAAAAGTCTTTTCCCGTAAAGTGATTGAAGAATTTGCTCAAAATCAAAATAGACATCCAGGCATAATTCTTGGTCGCTTACATTATTACAAATTAGTTCCCTATAAAAATTTGAAACCATTACTCGTTGGAGTTAGCCCCATTTTAGGTAATTCTACAGATAATTTTTGCGATAGTAAGCTTGATATTCTGTAGAAAGCAGAGGTTCCCACCAATCACGATGATTGAGATACCATTCAACAGTTAAACGTAAACCCTCGGCAATTGTTACTGAAGGTGTCCAACCAAGGTGAGTTTTAATCTTGTTCGCATTAATTGCATATCTCCTGTCATGTCCCTGTCTATCCTTAACAAAAGTAATCAAATGTTTTGCTGGACGTACTGGTAAATCAGGTGCTAATTCATCCATCATCTGACACAAAAGTTGCACCAGGTTGATATTTTCTACCTCATTGTTGCCACCAATATTGTATGTTTCCCCTGGTTTACCGTGATTGATTACCACATCTAAAGCACCACAATGATCACCCACATAAAGCCAATCGCGCACATTTTTACCATCACCATAAATAGGTAATGGCTTACTTATCAAAGTGTTGATGCACATTAGGGGAATTAGCTTTTCAGGAAACTGATAAGGGCCGTAATTATTAGAGCAATTTGTGATAATTGTCGGGAGGTTGTAAGTATGATAATAAGCACGCACTAAGTGATCACTACCGGCTTTTGAGGCTGAATAGGGACTATTGGGAGCGTAAGGTGTCGTTTCACAAAAAGCTGGATCATCTGGGCCTAAACTACCGTAGACTTCATCAGTAGAAACGTGTAGAAAACGATAATTACATGGCTGTGCTTTAGCCTCCCAATGTTTCCGAAAAGCTTCAAGTAGGGTGAAAGTTCCTACAACATTAGTTTGGACAAAAGCAGCCGGCCCAAGAATTGAACGATCAACATGAGATTCAGCAGCAAAATGGGCGATGGTATCTATATTTTCGGTTGATAATAACTCGTCTATGATGGTGCGATCGCAAATATCCCCCTGCACAAACCGAAAATTCTCTCTTCCCTCAACCAGCGCCAAATTCAGACGATTTCCCGCGTAGGTAAGCGCATCCAACACCACCACCCGGTCATCTGGATAAACCTGACACCAGTGATGCACAAAATTTGCCCCAATAAACCCCGCACCCCCAGTAACTAATAACCGCCGAATCATTCAATTTCCTCTCTTGTCTCTCTGTTCTCTGCGCCTCTGCGGTTATTTTCTATCACTTAAAATATTTCTTCCTCAGCTTTCCATATATCCTCTGAAAGAATAATTTCGCCATCCGTATTTTCGTCAAACTCTTAATATTAGATGGTTGCTGTATCTTATGGTCAAAAAACTCATTTAACTCATCCAGAATAACTTGGAAACGCTTAATAATATTTTCAGTTCGATATTCAGCAAAAAATTCTTCAGACAGACTCAAACCTCTTGAAGAATCAATCACCTTCAGAATCCGTTGGACATCATATTCTTGTGAATATCCAGCAATTTTATAGCAATTAAACCCCGGATCTAAGTAATCAGCCAGTCCCCCGTTGACACTAGAAAATACTTGACAACCACAAGCAAGAGCTTCCATTGGTTGTAGACCAAATCCTTCACTAACACCCTGTTGTGCCCAGTACTCAGCCGAATCATATAGGTAAACCTTGGCTCGGTTAAAAAGTCCAGGTAAATCCTCTATGTATGAATCAACAACCAATACTTTACAATGTTTTTGTAACGCTGGAATCAATTCTTTAATTAAATACTCAGAAGACTTCCGAGCCTGAACTAAAACATCAATATCCCGTTCCAGTCCTAAATTTTGAAACTCATCAGAAATTTGATTGGGCAAATAGTAAATCAGAGAGTTGGGTGATTTTTCTCCCCAATATCCCATTGTATAGCGGCTAACAGTGATGATCGGAATACTTGCAGGTAGCCTAAATGGATAACCTGCACTATGTGCATGGTAAATGACATTGTATTGCTTCAGTTTAGCCACAAGTTGAGCGATATCAAATCCCCAATTAATCAGAAAAATTACATCATTTAAATCTTTCTCTTTTAGCAAATCATCAAGAAAAAGCTTATCTTTTTCTCGCTGACGGTAAGTTACAACATCAGCACTACAGAAATTCTGAGCCAGATTAAGTGCTTTTAACTCAGCCCAAAGACCACCACAGGCAAATTTGCCATCTGTACCGGGGAGTAAGAAGTAAAGTTTTCTCATAATTTTTGAGGAAATATTTAAACTTGTGTTCCTACATCCAAGGAGCATTATCCATCAAAGTATCTAACATCTTCTGAAAGTTTTGACGGAACACTACGGCTAATAAACCGCAGAACATTGTAGTTACTGCCATTACCCACCAAAAGTGAGTGACGTGCCATAAGCCGCCGAACAGGGCAAAGATGATTAGTCCAGCGCCAGCGCCCCCTGCAAACAGTAGAGTTGTTTCTTTAGCGGTTTCTTTGAAAGTACGTGGTTTTGATTCCATAAGATTACTCTTGCCAGCCCACTTTAACAAAATGTGCATCACGCCCCCAAACATCGCGTGTACGGGTAATATTGTCAATTGTTAGGTTAAAAGGAATGGCTGTTGTTAGGTAACGCTGTGCCATAGAACCTAAATCAGGTGCGAGTTCGGCGGCTGTCGTCGCTGCTAACCCCAAACCGATAATTTGCTCGATTGGTCGAAATGGTAGTAATAGATGCACACCCACAGCTAGTCCAGCTGTTAAGAGCATTGCTACTGATAAATTTGTGCCGCAACGAGGATGTACAGCTAAATCCCATTCTCCACTAGTGAGGCGATGTCGAGCAAGTATGACCGCACGCCGCAAATCACTAATATTCACCTCACCATAGAGGTAGAATCCTTGCTCAGTAGACAAACCGCCTAATAGTTCGTTATCTAGTTGAACCTTAGCAGGTTCACCTTTGGCAGGATAGGCACTTTTTGATTCGCTAAGAACCCAAACAGTAGCGTGTTCTAAGGCGTGAACCTGCCGTATCATCAGAATTTCTTTCAACCCTGGAATAAACGATAGCTGTCTGAGTAATTCAGCATCTTGTGTGGGTTGCACAAAGTCTGAAAATCGGTCTTCAAGACTCGGAATTTTCTCAGATACAGGTGTCGTAAAATCAAAGTTCAAAAATTTAAAGGGAGACGAGCTACCCTCAAAAGAAGTCGAAGTATTCATTGGAACACTGCTCCCAAAGCCGATGGGGCAACATAGATTTCTTTCAAATGTAACGCTTACACCACTGAATTGTTGCTAATTTTTGTGGATGATTTTTGAGTTTGGGTATGGGGCAAAAGAGTGCTGAGTTAGAAGTTAGGAGTTAGGAGTTAGGAGTTAGGAGTTAGGAGTTAGGAGTTAGGAGTTATTCTCCTCTCTGCCCCACTCCCCACTCAGCACTGGCTCAACCATAGCTATCCGCTAACGGAACTCAGGACTCTTGAGGGGCATTGGTCATTGAGCATTCGTCATTAATAATTCTTCTTTCCCTGCTCCCCCTGCTCCCCATTCGCCCTAGCTCTGTTCTGCTTAATAAGAAATTCTGATCTTTTATAGTTTCCGAGTCCGAGGGTCAGCTGGCTCCACTAACATAAACTCTGGCTGAGTGAAGGACTCGGAACTTTTGGTAGAGTGTTCACACTGAAAACTTAGGCGTGAAGAGGGAAATAATCAGTAAACTTCAAGATTGGACTATACCAGACCAGAGCAATTACCTTGCCACTAAATAAATCGTTTATTCGATCTGGTTAGGCAGAGTACAGCAATTGACATCATTCAAACAGACTTTGCCCCACTGTAAAGCCCAGCGGACAAGGGCTACTCGATTTTCTGTCTCAGTCTTGGTAAGAATATTACTGATATGGTTATCAACTGTACGCTTGCTAATCTCCAGTTTTCCTGCAATCTCTTGGTTAGTTAAGCCAGCGGCTACTAAGTCGATAATTTGCAGTTCTCTGTCTGACAGACTAACGGGGGTCTCAGACTTGCCACCAGCCATGACTATTTCTATCCTCCCTTGGTATATGTACTTAATCACTCTTTCTAATTCTAGAAGATTCTTTTGTTGGGAGGGGTTTCAAGTGTTAGCTGTAATCCGATTGTCAATATTTTCTTTGGATTTAAAGTTGGCAAAAATCTAAATCATTAAATTTTGTTGTATTATATTATACTAACTTTTTTTAAAATTGTTAGTGTAAACTCGTATATTAATTAGGTGAGATTCAGAAGCATATAGATGTTATGTAGTAATAAAAAATGCTATTTCATTCTATGAAGGGCTGGCGACAGATTAGCGAAAATTGTTGTAGATTTTATACTGTAAATTACTAATCCAAAATCGAAATCTAAAATCTAAAATAAAATGAGCAATCCCCGTGTTTTGTGCCTCGGTGAAGTTTTGTTTGATTGTTTAGCCGATCAATTGGGGCTAAAGCTAGAAGAAGTAAAATCCTGGACTCCCTATCCAGGAGGGGCACCAGCTAACGTAGCCTGTGCTTTAGTCAAGCTGGGGACTAAAGCAGGATTTATCGGAGCCGTTGGTGAAGATGAACCAGGGAATGAACTGGTCAAGCTATTACAAGATGTAGGTGTAGAGACAACGGGTGTACAACGCCATCCTACAGCACCAACGCGGCAAGTTTATGTTACACGGGATTTAGCAGGCGATCGCACCTTCGCCGGATTTGGTAAGTATGACACCGCAGAATTTGCCGATACTCGCCTGCAAGCTAAACAATTGCCAAATTCGCTATTTCAAGAGGCAGATTTTCTGGTTTTGGGTACTTTAGAATTAGCCTATCCTGAAAGTGAAAAGGCAATTCACCGCGCCCTAGAGTTAGCAGAACATTACGATTTGAAGATTGTGCTGGATATTAATTGGCGGCCTGTATTTTGGGACGAGCCAAATATAGCTCATCAAAAAATTCCAGAATTATTTAAGCGAGTCGATTTCCTGAAACTCTCCAAAGAAGAAGCTGAATGGTTATTTGAAACCGCAGATCCCGGAGCCATCACTTACCGTCTAGCTTCAATTGAGGGAGTGTTAGTAACAGATGGAGAAAACGGTTGTAGCTACTGTTTGGGTGAGAACGAGGGCAAATTACCTTCCTTTTCCATACCTGTAGTTGATACAACTGGCGCAGGCGATAGCTTTTTAGCAGGATTCATCCACCAATTAAGTCAGCATGGCATCCACAGCTTGCGGGATGCCGAAACCGCAAAACGCATCGTCACTTATGCCAGTGCTGTTGGGGCACTGACTACCATTAAACCAGGTGCGATCGCTTCTCAACCTACAGATGCAGAAGTCCAAGCTTTTCTAGCCTCTCATCAACTTTAAGAACTAGCATAAGCCATTGGGATATCAGCCACCAAAGGCTGATACTCCCGACTAGAAAATGGACGAAAATCCTCATGCCATTCTGCGGTCATATTGCACAATAAACGTAGTTGAAGTGTTGTGGGTAATGGATTCACGCGCTCAACTTTTACTTTTAGAAGTTCTGAATTTTTGCTCTTGAGTTTAAAAACATCATCCACAATATACCGAGGACAATAACCTACGATGTGATGATCCTCAGTGCATAAGAGCAATGCACGCGGGTCATGAGGATTTTGAAATTCGTTAGCTAAATATAAGAGTTCACCCGTTTGTAATTGATTAATCCGTTCAGTTGCACAAGCAGGAAGGTGTCGCAGTCCATGTGCAAAAAAATGGATATGGTATAAACCATTCTCATCTGGTTCTGGACAGGGGAAAACTTCAAAATAATCTGTTACCTTGCGTCCACCACTCCGAGAAAGGATGCTAATTGGATCGTCTTCTCCTTCTGGAATATTTAGCGATTCAATATAATCTTTATAGTCAGGGCGAGAGGGTCGCATTAATCGATTAGAAAACAAGGGGAATAGTTCAACTGATGCGTATTCTTTGTTCAAGTCTGGGAAGGAATATAATAGCTGAAGATTATGTTCAGTTTGAGCTTTAATAGCACCTTGCGTATATACAAAGTAATATTTTTTTCCGTCAAATGTTAAGCGACCAATGGGAAGCCAAGCGCGACTTTTAGGATCTTGCCAAGCTAAAAAAAGTGTTTTCATAGTAGGGTGTCCAGCAGCTTAGTTTGATTTAACTCCAATATCTTTTGTGCAAATTCAATTGCTGTTTGCGATATGCGATTAGATGGAATACATTCAAAAAGCTCTAACGTATCATTGCTTGACACCCTTGCTAGATTATTTAACCATACCCTTGCTGCATCTGGATAGCGCTGTTGCGCTTCACGAAATGCATTCAAAGTCTTGAGGGTTTTTTGGTCACCAACTCTAGCATACAACGCAGAATTACATTTTTCTACATACGCTTGTACAGAAAAGCCAGCGTCTTTTGTGGTTAATCTGTTTTTTCTTTTAGAATCAGGCTCGTTCCTACCGAGACAGGAGGCGTGATCGTAGGTTGGTGCTAAATAAATCTTCTCTTCTAAACTGATGAATGCCCAATTTTCATGGTGTCGATCGCTATTCCCGATCCAAGCATCTAAAAGTAAATACCCAACAAAAGTTTCTGTTGCATAACTAATTCTCTCTGGTGGTGTCCAGTCGATAGGTAAATTAACTGAAGCATCTCCGATAGCATTGAATACATTATCTATTGTGTGTTGGGACAAGTCTTTAGAATCTTGTGGATAATTAGATACTATCCGAGCCAGAACTTCATTACCAAGGGTCAGGATTCCACCTTCTTGAGACGGTAAAAATGAGGGTGAAATGATGCCATTTTCGCCATTGTATACCGCCAGTTCATAATCAGCATGAGGTAGCCCAAGCAATTCGCACAACTCGGCTGCAATCTTCTCTGCCCAATCTTCTCCTGTGTTTGGTCTAGCTTTCTTAAATAGACAACGACCTAGATCGTGATAACGAAACCAAAACTTTTCTTTTGTTCCCAAATCCTCATCAGCCTCTGGGGCATCTAGGGGAACCTCAATAAGAGGAAACTGCTCTGGCATAATTTATGAGAAAGCCTGATTTAGAGCGAATTATTAACTTTATCTATGCTTAAATGTGTAACGATCAATGGTTAGTCTTTGCTTGCTGCCATAGAGTATCAACAGTCACAAACTCATAGCCTTGTTGTAGCAGTTTCGGAATGAGAATTTGGATTGTGGCAGCAACATCTTGTCCACCGCAAGCACCATCATGTAAAACAATCAATGAACCATTTTTGACCTGCTGCATAATTCGCTGTACCACAGTGGTTACACCTGGTCGCACCCAGTCTTCTGGTACAACACTCCACATAACCGGGCGGTAATTCCACTGAAATAACAATTTTAAAGTAGCAGGCGTAAATAAACCATTGGGGGGGCGGACATCTCGCACTTGTTCAGGTTGCAAGTTGCAGGCATTGTAGATGGCAACTTGGGTTTTTTCTAAACAGTCCTTCAGGTCATTTGGGGAAAGCATGGCAAAAGAGCGATGATCGTAGCCATGCAATCCGATCCAGTGGCCGCTTTCGCTAACGGCTTTGGCGATCGCTGGTGAACGGTTGACGCAAACACCCAACCAAAAAAAACTCGCTGTAATCTTGTAACGATCTAACACTGCCAATACTTCTGGTGTGTATTGAGGATGGGGCCCATCATCGAATGTGAGGGCGATCGCTTTCGTATTGGGATTTCCAGCCCAAAGGCAGTTGGGAAAACTCGGCTGGAGAATCCGGTAGAAAATTGGGAATAGGGGAGCTAGCTGCATAAAGTTTTTTCTTTTTTTGCGTAATCTTGCATAAATACACTGATTACTTAATGTTGATAACTGTTAAACGTGGGAACCATAGCTTAAATCGCTTATATCTAGAACTTACTGTACAAACAGAGAGTTTTAGGTATAAGCCCTCCTTATAGTTTCAACCATCAGAGCGATCGCTTGGGTATGGTAATCACTACTCCAAAATCAGTTGCAAAAGGTCGCCTGGAGAATGTCAATACTCTATTTTGTAAAAAATCTGTAAGAGCAATAGTTTTTGACCTAGCACTCGTCTAAATTGATGATAAATCTCCGAATAAACACTGCATGAAAAGTTAATGTTGTTCAAAGATATACGAGATTATCAAATTTCATTTCTGGGCTTGTTCCTAGTCGTGGGAATCAGTACACGAGACTGGACGTTGCGACCAGATTTGATTGGGGTATTGATCGCGACTTGTTTAATAACCCAATCGGTATTGTCATTTGTCATTAGTCATTGGTCATTGGCAAACAACATAGATGCCTCAGGGGCTTCTTGCAGGGTAGGACAAATGACTAATAACATAGACGCTTCTGCGGCTTCCCGCAGGGTAGGACAAGTTACGAATCTTCGCAGTGCTTTAATTACCTCACTAGGACTCAGTTTACTGTTGCGGGCTGATCACTGGACGACAATGGTATTAGCAGCAACAAGTGCGATCGCTAGTAAATTTCTCTTTAAATTTGGTGATAAGCATTTCTTCAACCCTGGTAATTTTGGCATCATTTCCGCCTTAGTTCTCACCTCCGATGCCTGGGTTTCGCCGGGACAATGGGGTGAAGAGTGGTGGTATGCACTGTTATTTGTCGGGACTGGGGGCATGACTTTGCAGCGCATTGGTCGCTGGGACACCACAGCCGCTTTTTTGGGTAGCTATTCCTTGCTAGAAGCGATTCGCAATCTCTGGCTGGGTTGGACTTGGGATGTTTACTGGCATCGCTTGATGAGCGGCTCGTTGTTGTTGTTTGCCCTATTTATGATTACAGATCCGCGATCGATTCCCAATTCTCGAATTGGGCGGGTAATTTGGGCAGTTTGCATCGCTGGATTAACTTTTATCCTGCGGAATTATTTCTTTATTCCCACCGCAGTCTTCTGGGCACTATTCATCCTTGCCCCGTTGAGCATTCTCATAGATATTCTTTGGTTAGCACCACGATTTTCTTGGCAAAAGGGAAATGAGGGAGATGAAGGAGATAAAGGAGATGAGGGAGAACTTTTACTTAGTACTCCTAACTCCTAATTCTTGTACGATTAATCGCGTCTCTACTCCTAATTCTTGTACAGACGCGATTAATCGCGTCTCTCATAACTCCTAAATCAGCATTTAATATGGAGGTCTAAAAAATGAAGATTTTTCGACTTTTAACACCATTACTGTTGACAATTGTCGCAGTATTTTGTTTTGCACCCGCAGCTTGGGCATTTTGTGGATTTTATGTAGCCAAAGCTGATACGAAGCTGTATAACAAAGCTTCTCAGGTAGTGATAGCACGGAATGGCGATCGCACCGTCTTGACAATGGCAAACGACTACCAAGGCGAAGTCAAAGATTTTGCGATCGTAGTACCAGTGCCAACGGTGCTGCAAAAAGACCAAGTTCGTGTAACTGAACCGACGATTATCGAGCGCCTAGATGCTTTTAGTGCCCCGCGATTGGTAGAATATTTTGACCCAAATCCTTGTCCGCCACTACCAATATTTTCCGGAATAGTAAATTCATCAGAAGGAGTAATAAATATTGATGAATCTGAGACATTTACTAATCCCGATTTGGGTGTAACGGTCGAAGCGAGTTTCAACGTGGACGAATACGACATCGTGATCCTGAGTGCTAAAGAATCTGGCGGGCTGGAAACTTGGCTGACACAAAATGGTTACAAAATCCCTCAAGGAGCGAAACAGTTACTTCAGCCCTATATCCGTTCCTCAATGAAATTCTTTGTTGCCAAAGTCAACTTAGATAAATTCGAGGAATCTGGCTACCAGCTTTTGCGTCCGCTACAAATTTCTTATCAATCACCCAAGTTCATGCTGCCAATTCGTTTAGGCATGATCAATGCTAAGACAGAGCAGGATTTAATTGTCTATATCCTCTCGCCCCAAGGAGAAGCACAACTCACTAACTATCGGACGGTGAAAATCCCCTCCAACGTCAATCTTCCCGTGTTTATCAAAAATGAGTTTGGTGAATTCTACAAATCCTTGTTTCAAACTGCTTACACCAAAGAAGGCAAGAGAGTCGGTTTTCTCGAATACGCTTGGGATATGGGTAGTTGCGATCCTTGTGCTGCCAATCCCCTTACCCAAGAGGAACTCAAAGAAGCAGGCGTATTTTGGCTAAATGATAATTCTCTAAGTAAGCGAGGTAAGGTTATACCAATCAAGGTTATACCAAGCACGGTTATACCAATCACGGTTACACCAATCCCCAGGTTTGCTCCTCGCGCTTTTAACAGTAACGTCTTCATCTCCCGTCTGCATGTCCGCTACACCCGCGACACGTTCCCTGAAGACTTGACTTTCCTACAAACTGCCAACCGTGAATTATTCCAAGGGCGTTATATTTTGCAATATCCATTTGAAGGGGAAGTTAAGTGTGAGGCAGGTAAAGAATACAAACGGTCTTTACCCAAGCGTTTTGAACAAGAAGCGCAGACTCTAGCTAGGTTAACCAACGGAAATATCCAAGATATTCGCAACAAAATGAAGTTGAGTGTCGGAAACCTCACATACTCCTGGTTGGAAAATGTCCAGTCCTGGTTTGGATTTGATTAAGGGGATTGGGGGGAGCAGGGGGAGAACTTTTACTCATTACTCCTAATTCTTGTACAGACGCGATTTATCGCGTCTCTCCTAACTCCTAACTCACCATTTAATATAGAGGTCTAAAAAATGAAGATTTTTCGACTTTTAACGCCATTACTGTTGACAATTGTCGCAGTATTTTGTTTTGCACCCGCAGCTTGGGCATTTTGTGGATTTTATGTAGCCAAAGCTGATACGAAGCTGTATAACAAAGCTTCTCAGGTAGTGATAGCACGGAATGGCGATCGCACCGTCCTCACAATGGCAAACGACTACCAAGGCGAAGTCAAAGATTTTGCGATCGTAGTACCAGTGCCAACGGTGTTGCAAAAAGACCAAGTTCGCGTTGCCCTACCCAGCATTATTGAGCGCCTAGATGCTTTTAGTGCGCCGCGATTGGTGGAATATTTTGACCCAGATCCTTGTGCCCCACTACTACTATTTAACAGAGCAATTCCACAAGCAGCAGTAAATCTAAATATTGGTGCGGCACAAGTTCAGAGAAGCGATCGCGATTTAGGTGTAACAGTCGAAGCGAGTTTCAACGTGGACGAATACGACATCGTGATCCTCAGCGCTAAAGAATCTGGAGGACTGGAAACTTGGCTGACACAAAATGGCTACAAAATCCCTCAAGGGGCAAAACAGTTACTTCAGCCCTATATCCGTTCCTCAATGAAATTCTTTGTTGCCAAAGTCAACTTAGATAAATTCGAGGAATCTGGTTACCAGCTTTTGCGTCCGCTACAAATTTCTTATCAATCACCCAAGTTCATCCTGCCAATTCGTTTAGGCATGGTCAATGCTAAAACAGAGCAGGATTTAATTGTCTATATCCTCTCGCCCCAAGGAGAGGCACAAATCACTAACTATCGGACGGTGAAAATCCCCTCCAACGTCAATCTTCCCGTGTTTATCAAAAATGAGTTTGGTGAATTCTACAAATCCCTGTTTCAAACTGCTTACACCAAAGAAGGCAAGAGAGTCGGCTTTTTGGAATACGCTTGGGATATGGGTAGCTGCGATCCTTGTGCTGCCGATCCCCTTACCCAAGAGGAACTCAAGGAAGCTGGCGTATTTTGGCTAAATGATAATTCTCTAAGTAAGCAAACTAAGCCTACACCAATCCGCAAGTTTGCTCCTCCCCCTTTGAACACTAACGTCTTCATCTCCCGTCTGCATGTCCGCTACACCCGCGACACATTCCCTGAAGACTTGACTTTCCTATCAACTGCCAACCGGGAATTATTCCAAGGGCGTTATGTTTTGCAATATCCATTTGAAGGGGAACTGAAGTGTGAGGCAGGTAAAGAATACAAACGATCTTTACCCAAGCGTTTTGAACAAGAAGCGCAGACTCTAGCTAGGTTAACCAACGGAAATATCCAAGATATTCGCAACAAAATGAAGTTGAGTGTCGGAAATCTCACATACTCCTGGTTGGAAAATGTCCAGTCCTGGTTTGGATTAGATTAAGGGGAATGGGGAGCAGGGGGAAGTGAAAGGCTTGATGCAGATTCTTTTTCCCCTTTTCTCCCTGCAAGAACTGCCCCTTGTCCAATGCCCAATGCCCAATGAATAAATCTTGACGAAAATTTTTTAGAGTGTTGTTATACGCAATACTAAGATATTCTTGCTTTCTTCGCCAAGATTCTCATGGTTCAATTCGATGAACACCTACGCCGCTTAGTTAGCGAAGCCTGTCAACACCCATCTGGAAGTCCTCAGCGTCAGAAGCTGCTCACGCAAATTATTCGCTTGAGTGCAAGTAGACTATGGAGAGAAAGTACCCCTTATTATCAAGACGCACTACAACAAACTTGGTTGTATTTTTGCCGCAATGTTTGTGAAGGTTTGACGGGTCAAACCTATAATCCTACTTATGGCAGTGTGATCACCTGGCTAAATGCTTACCTTAAACGGAGACTACAAGACTTTTACATTAACCAGAACCGGGAACAAGCCATAACAATCCCTCTTTGGGTTCGTCAGTCTAGATCGGGTGGAACAAGTGAAACCATTGATCCTGTAGATAACCTCCCAGCTGCGCCCCAACCACCTCCCATTCTGGAAGACTTGGAGATATGGGCTAAGACAGATTCTGAAGGAGAACTTTGCGGTAGTTACATCAAAGGGCGTCCAGATGTAAATTGTCAGGTATTAATTCTCAAACGCCTACCCCCAGAAGTTAGCTGGAAAGAATTATCTGAAGAATTTGGACTGTCAATTCCGACATTAAGCAGTTTTTATCAGCGCCAGTGTCTACCACGTTTGCGTAAATTCGCCGAATTACAAGGATTATTATAAAAAATACGTTGTTTCAGGCTTTTCTTAATTCTCCTGCGATGCCTACGGTGGTCACTGAGCCTGTCGAAGTGCGGTAAACTACGCAAATAGACCATGCTGTACGGAACATTGCTAATTGGTGTCAACTTAATGTAAAAACCAGTCTAGAAAAAGCTTTTAGGATTGCCTCGTCAAGAGTCTCCGACTGGGAATGCCTAATTAGGGGCTGCCGCCTCAAGATTAGCGGCAGAGCCGCAATTGATCTGCATTTCCAGTCTCCGACTGGAAACGAGATTTGAAAAGGGTTTTAGCTTAAGTTGACACCAATGAGCATTGCTATGCCCTTACGAAATATGTGGTCACTTAGCTGAATCAAAAAGAAGCCTCTCGCCTACCCGGAACGGGAGGCGATGAGATGAATTTTTGGGCGATGATAGCGACGCGGAAAGCGAGTCATCGAGCGTCGGAGTCCCACCCCTGAACAATATTTGATTTTAATCAGATGGGTGATGGGGTGGGCGACGAATCGCCAAATTCCTAATGTATTCGCGAATAATATCTGTTTTGGTTCTTCCCGTTTGTTGGGCATAGCTTTCTAGTATTTCCATTTCTGATTGCTCTACACGGATATTTAAATTTACTTTTGCCATTGCAATGTAACGATATTTTCATTACAATAATACTAGATGGCAAAGCCGAAAATGCTGGTCATCTGTTTGCAGAACCTTGAAAACTCAGAGTATCGGGTTCTACCCAGTAACAGACACTGCTGTGTCGCCACTGTGGGTAGGTAAAACTCTGACAGTACATAGGTGTTGAACATTTTTGTACAAGTTCTAACTGTGCAAAGGGGCATCTCGTGCAGTCTAAACAAAGCTCAGTTAATGTCCGACGGGATACCGGGAGTCGCTGAGAAGCCCACACTGTACTGCTTGCAGTCAGTGTGGGAGTATGTCACTAATAGACAAAACCCAATCACCTAAAAGTTGGTTTACTTTATCGGGTATTTCATCATGGGGACAATGACCGGCTGTTAGGAAATGTTCTCTAAGTTCAGGATAATATTGACGAAACTTTTGGGAACGTTCTCTAGCATTCATCCAAGGGTCAGCTTCTCCCCACAACATCAATAATGGACAAGTTAATTGCTTTAGTAGCACATCAACTTTCTCCCCTTGAGGAGTGCTAAAGACTGACACAAATACTTCCATTGCACCAGAATCGTAAGCAGGGCGAGCAATTTCTTCTACTAATTGATCTGTAATTGCACTTTTGTCAAGATAAACTTTTTCTAGAGTTTGGCGAATTACCCAACCTTGTCGCACGTATTGAAATAACAAAAACTGGGCTAAAGGTTGTTGAAAAATCCACTTAGTGCCGTCACCAAGAAGTTTCTGCAAAGTAGTGGGTTGTTTGGGAGGCTGAAATTCTGATTGTAAAGCTTCAGGCTCAGATGTCGGTTGGCTTTCGCTAAAAGGCCCTGCACTATTGAGCAAAACTAAACCAGCCGCACTGTCGGGACGTTGCGCTGCAACACATAAGCTAGCATAGCCACCAAGGGAATTACCCGCTAATACTGCTTTTTGACCAATTACTTCAGTGATAAAATCATGGAGTTGGTCACGCCACAAGTCTGCGCTATACTGCAATTTCGGTTTTGCCGATCGCCCGAATCCTAAAAGGTCGATCGCAAATACTTCAAAATCTTGACACAATCCTGTGATATTCTTGCGCCAGTGGTCTGTGGAAGCACCAAATCCATGTACCAAAAGCAAGGGCGGACGTTGCGCTTGCTTCTCGGACGCACGCACGTAGTAAACGTTGTGCCCGCGCCACTGCCAATATTTACCAGGAATTGGGGCTGTAGTTGCCTGCATGATTTAAAGAATTGTTAAGTAGCTTTAATAATTGTAGGCTAGTTCAAGGAGTAGGGAGTTAGGAGTTAGGAGTTAGGAGTTAGGAGTTGTAACACTTCTTTTCCTAATGCCCAATGACAAATGACAAATGACAAATGACAAATGACAAATGACAAATGACAAAATGATTACAGGCAAAACTAAGCTATTAGGGGTAATTGGATATCCGGTGGAGCATTCGCTCTCGCCAGCGATGCATAATGCTGCGTTAGCGAAGCTCGTCGTAGACATCGCTCATTTAGGATTAGATTACGTTTATCTTCCCTTTCCTATAGCACCACAGAATTTAGAAATAGCGATCGCAGGTTTTGCGGCTATTGGGGTTGTCGGTTTTAGTGTGACAATACCTCATAAACAGGCAATTATGCCGCTCCTTTCAGAAATTACCCCTGTTGCTCAAGCTATAGGCGCAGTGAATACTGTTAGTCGCCAAAATAATCAATGGGTGGGGACAAACACAGATATAGAAGGATTTATTGCTCCTTTGCAGACGACATATAAGCAAGATTGGAGCCAGAAGGTAGCAGTAATTTTAGGCAATGGTGGCGCAGCTAGAGCAGTTGTCGCAGGTTGTCACCAACTAGGTTTTGCGGAAATTCATGTTGTCGGGCGTAATGTGCAGAGATTACAGGAATTTGGCCATAGTTGGAACAATTCACTTATAAGCGAAAACTTACAAGTTCATCAATGGGAAGAATTGCCCCAGCTAATTCCCCAAGCTAATTTGCTGGTAAACACAACCCCCATAGGTATGTTTCCCAAGGTTAATGAGTCGCCTTTGAGTGTAGAAGAAATAGCGAATTTACCAAAGGGTGCGATCGCTTACGATTTAATATATATCCCTAAACCGACGCGATTTCTAGAGCAAGCACAAAAACAAGGCGCAATTGCGATCGATGGATTAGAAATGCTAGTTCAACAAGGGGTAGCTGCATTAAAAATTTGGTTACAGCAGGAAACTGTACCTGTGGAAGTCATGCGCCAAACATTGCAAAAGCATTTAGGTTTGGGTTGATGGAGAAATAATTTGATCGCGCTGCATAGCGGCAAGGGTAAACTCAATGCGCGAACACTGACGTTTACTCCATTAATTTTGCCAACTAGGCGTTGATTGTTAGTGGGTATTCTTCATGCCGCACGAGTCTGAAAACGCTCAAATCTCACAACCTTCACTTTGCTGTGTGATTGTTGGAGGATGCGGTGCGAATTGGGCAGAACAGCAGATGTTAGATTAGACTTACTAAAAACCGATAAAAGCACTTTTAATATAGACAATCTAATGAATAAAGATTTTTTGATTGACCAGATAAGAAAGAGAGAAGTTTTTGAAAGAGCTTATGTATATGCCATATCGTACAGAATTACTCATGATTCTTACTGTAACTTTATTGAGATAGATTACTATAGGCAAAATAAAGAGAAGTTGTTTAAAGAGATTGAATCATCTCTTGAAAATCCAAATTTATATGATGCAGAAACTGCATTTTCTTACTATCTACCAAAATCAGATATGTTCTTCAGGAGAATGATATACACTCCATTTAAAGACTTAGTAATTAAATTTATTTTTGTGTCTGTATTAGCTGAATTATTGGACTTTACGTTTGTTCAAACTTGCTTTTCATATCGCCTTGAGAGAAATATTGAAAAAAAGAAGAAATCCAAGGGAAATTTATATAGGTATTACTATGAAGGTGTTAAAGAATTTATCGCTTGGCAATTATCACAAGTTGAGAACAGCAGTTGTATGTTGAAAACCGATATATCGTCTTTTTATGATTCCATATCTCACGAATACTTGCTATTAGCGATTTCAAAACAAATTAATATAGCAAAAGACACACATTTCTTAATTCTTTTTGGTAAAACTTTGAAGTTCAAAATCTGTTACTACTCAATTGTGGATGGGAAACTAAGTGAAACATATAATAGTCAAGGTATACCGATAGGAAATGAAGCAGAGGGATTTATAGCCAATATATTTCTGAAGGAAGCTGACGAAGCATTATTTAACTTGGGTATAAACTTTGGAAGATATGTAGATGATTTCCGTATTTTTACGAACAGTAAAACTGATGCGGTTAAAGCCTCAATAATATTACAAGAATTTCTTTTAAAAATAGGGGTAAATTTAAACGCTTCTAAAACCAAGGTTATAGAAGCTGAAGAAGAAATAATTAATTTTATTGAAGAGTCAAAGGAAAGTGGAGTTTCTGCAATGCCATTTCAAGAAGAGGAATATGATGAAAGCAAGCAAGAAAAAAAGCTAAATAAAACATACATAATAAAAGAAATTGATTCAGAAAAAATAAGTATGCATAAAGAATCTTACTATTTAGAACATCAAACAGTATTTTTAAAAATAGAAGATATTAATAATGAAGATAAAGCAAAACAGTTTGGTAAGTTTTTAAATGAAATTCCATTAGGTATAGAGCTAGAAACTCAAATATTTAGTGAGCATATAGAATGGCTATACCAATTATCTAAAATGTATCCAAAACATGGAAAATTATACTCTTGGTTATTTGTAAAGTTTTTATCTCAAGATTATAGTGATGATGTCCAGAGGATTAGCCTTAAATATCTTTTCGCTGTATTTGATGATGAGCTTATTAATACATTTATCAAGACTAGAATCATTCATCATCTAGTTAAGCCACGAAAGGGGGCATTAACGTATATAGAAAGAATATCAGCAAGAAAAAATTTAAGAGAGAGGATTATTGAACATATAACTAAGTTAATGAGAATCACCTGTATGGCATTGCAATTAAATTGTATATATGCTTACTATTTGCTTTTCAAAGATCATAGATATGTGGAAGATTTTGTATCGAAAAGTTTAAAACGTCCAATACCAGAACCAATTCAAAATGCAGTTTATCAAATTGGAACTTTATGTTTCCAAGGCTCTTCAAGGTTGGTTTCTTTTGAAGAAATTTTGGAAGAGAGTGAAATAGAATATGAATCTGAAAGTATTATTTTCCAGTGAAATAGATACATTAAAAGTCAATTTCTGGATCAGGAGATTCATAAATAATAAGAAAGCTTTTTGCTCTTGTTGCTCCGATATATTTATTTGCAATATCCCACCTACTTGGGATTAATGTTTTCGCCTTCTCAAAGAATAGGATTATCACATCACTTTCTAGACCTTTATACATCCCTACATTCGACCACTGAAGAGTATTTGGATCTTTATTAGAAAATGAATACTCTTTGAGATGAAAACGATTGATATGCGAATAATCTGAAAGTATGGACTTAGCCAGTGGATACATATCAGTTAATATAACAATTTGGCTAGGAATAACGTTCTCTTGCTCAACTAAATTTAGAATATCTTCTTCTAACATCCTAAATATCTCATTTGTCTCTTGATAGAGTCGTTGTACAACATCCCTTCCATCAATAGATGAACTCTTTATTGGATGGGTACAGGATACAAATGGCTTTGCATATTTGAATATTTTTTCAGTATTTCGACAGTTTTTATCCAAAGTATTTGGAATTACCCCAAGTGCAAATTTATTTGCATTCTTTGAAAGATTTTGATTACTGTCTTGAAAAATGTAGAATATTCCATCATGTGGAATCAAGTTGCTTAAGTCGTTAATTTCCTGAGGTTCAAAGTCTTGCCCTTCATCAACAATGATTGCCGTAAACTCAAATTTAACCTTATAATTTTTTACCTTTACTTCTTCAAAGCTATAAACCACGCAGTATCCTGATTGGATTTCATGTTGCAAGGATGCTGCAAGATATAGTGAAAGGTTGTTAGATTTACAAATCACTAACGTTCTTATTTGATGTTGACACAACCTTCTAGCTTTTTCTATTGCTAATTGAGTTTTCCCTGAACCAGCACATCCTAAAATTATGCACTTAGAATGATGATAGAGGTAATTTAAGATGTTGAATTGTTGCTCGGTTAATTGAATAATTTCTTGTTTTGTATCATTAATATCATTGGCTATATATTTTTTAAACTTAGTACTTGGAGATATAAGGTCAACGATTTTTTCTGTACGATTACTTCCAAGTTTTATAATTTTTCCCTTCGCATAGTAACTGAAAACGGAAGAAACCCAGTTATTAATATTTTTTATTTGAGGACGTAAAAGTAATATTTCTTGTGGTGCTTCAGAAGGGAGTCCATTTATAACCTCATCGACATCAGGGAAAGCAATACATTGTCCAATACAAAAATTTTGCATTGAAAATTCGCTGTGCTTACTAATAAAATCTAAGAACTTATACTTAATTTGTCTAGCTTGCTCAAAGGGAGATATTTTCATCCTAATTTGGTTTTGATACCAAGCCTTATTAAAAGAATCATATCTTATTTCTCCTCCTTTAGCTTCTACTATGAGTATTCCTTTTTCAGGATGAATAATTATGAAGTCAGCTTCTCTATCCTGGACGACATATTTGATGTGCTGCCACCATGCTCCATGAAAAACAATATAATCATTACTAAGGTCTTTTGCAAAAAATTGAAATAGCTTCTTTTCAGCATTGCTCTTTGTTGTTGGCGATAACTTTTCAGGAATCATTCTTGCCATAATTATTCACTTACGATTTAAGAAAATTAGCTCCTTTGCCATATTAGTCTGTACATTATCCTTTAGTCATTAGTTGTGTTACATTACGACAACAATCTAATAGAATACTAATTAAGCTTTATCATGGTATTGCAAGTGCAGAAAAAATAAAGTAAAAATATAAAGCTGTATGACAATAAAGTGAGCGATTATCGAATGCAACCAGCAAAACTGGCGTGACCATAGTCTGTTTTAACCTTATGTAGCATTTTACAGAACAGATCATGTCATTTCTTTCGTCTATTTTCTCCAAACCCAAAATACTTTTATCATGGCTTGCGTTCTTACTCAGTTTTGCAAGTCTATTTCTTAGTTCTTGGATTCTTCTTCCGGCTCCAAATATGTTTTTACTCACCTTAGCAGTAGGAGCGCCAGAAATCAGTCCTTGGTTATTGTTATTAAATTTGCTCTCTTTATCACTTGCTTTTTTCTACATCCGTCGTCGTAAATTACAACGTTTAGCTTGTATTTTCAGCTTCATAGGACTGCTAATTTGTGCATGGGTGCTAGTGAATATCCCACTAACTCAAATGCAGATGGCTAAAGCGATGAAACAAGGATTAGGAGCAAATTATCTAGAGCAAATTCCAGTCCAAGTCAGCGCTAAGATGCAAAAGCATCCCTTTGATTTAGTTAATTCCTTCCGGGGTATTGGACTAGCGAAAACCCGTCATAAAAAAGATATTCTCTTTGCTTCTCCTGGGGGAGTGCCTTTAAAAATGGAAGTTTACCAACCCTCAGAGGTAGGAAAATATCCAGCAGTGGTAGTAATTTATGGTGGAGCTTGGCAATATGGCAATCCTCATGCAAACTCCGAGTTTAATCAATATATCGCTGATCAGGGATATACGGTATTTGCGATCGCTTATCGACACGCGCCTAAATATCGGTTTCCATCTCAGTTAGATGACGTGCGTACAGCCCTAAATTTTATTCGCAAACATGCAGCAGAATACGAAGCTGATCCAGAACGGATGGTACTTATAGGGCGTTCTGCGGGAGCGCACTTAGCAATGTTAGCGGCTTATCAACCAGATGCACCGCCTATTCGTGGTGTGGTGAACTATTACGGCCCTGTTAATTTAACGGGGGGATACAAAACACCACCAAATCCCGATCCTATCAACACCCGCGCTGTTTTAAAAGCATTTCTCGGTGGTTCTTTAGAAGAATTGCCTAATCAGTATAAAATTGCTTCACCGATAAATTATCTGACGCACCCTTTACCACCAACTTTATTAATTTACGGCAGTCGCGATCATTTGGTAGAAGCGCGATTTGGCAGACGAATGTATGAACGTTTACATAATTCTGGTAATACTGCGGTTTTTTTAGAAATTCCTTGGGCAGAACACGCTTTTGATGCCGTCTTCAACGGTGTGAGCAATCAATTAGCGTTATATTATACTGAAAGATTTTTGGCTTGGGCGTTGTTTAAGCAATAAGACTTGTCGAAGTTCACCAAACGTTTTAATCACATCTCATCCTTGCAAAACTTTAGCAGCAGTTAACTGAAGATTAGCAAAAATTGAAGAGACAATCGCACTTTCTCCCTGATAAACTCGCTCATCATAAAATCCCTCTACCCATTCCAAAACCGTAACCTTCTGGGCAATAGGATCAACAATCCAATACTCAGCAATTCCCCGCGCCGCATACTCCGAACGCTTATAACGATAATCCCGATTTTCCTGATTCGGACTCACCACCTCAACCACCAACAACGGCGGCGGCATATCCATCAAAATTATAGATCGCGTAGCTCCTTGCATTACCTTGGCTAACTCCTCAGAATACACCACCAAATCAGGCAAACGTACCCCTACCTGTCGGCTATGCACAGCTACCTCTGCCTTCATCCGCAACTGATAAGATGGAATTCCCAATTGCAAGAAACAAGTAAGTGACGTACTCCACACACTCCCCTTTCAGGGTGAGTGTTGTACTGTCCTTTGCCCTTAAATCTAGGTCTACCTGACTTTTTGCCGTTAACATCGCCTTTCAACCATCTGTCAAAAGCTAGTTCAACTTTTTTAGGGACTTCCTGTAGCACTTGTGAGTGAATCTCTTTGTACCAGGGTCTATCTATTTTGAGTTGGACTAAGGATGCTTTTTGATTGTAGTAGTTAGGTTGTTCCTTTAATTCTGGCAAGTAACAAATTAATGGGCATCTGTCGATAGAACAGCGATTTTGTTCATACCAGTCAAACCTTTGAGCAAGTAAATAATTATATTGACAACGCAGCATTTCTAGAGTCTTGTCTATTTTCTCTGCTTGCTCTAAGGAAGGCTTAATTTTGTATTGGTATGAGGTTTTCATCACTTTATCCTTGTTTTTCGACCTGGAAACAGTATAACATAATGTGTATCCAATGTGTAACTAATATGAAAAATAAGCAATTAAGATTAAGAATGTCAGATCGTAGATTCAATAAGCTCAAACAATATGCAGAGTACGCAGACAAAACAATGACTCAAGTGATAGATGAGCTTATCGACACGTTGCCAAACATAAAAAATGGCGACTCCTCACCGACCAACACTCCTAACTCCTAACTCCTAACTCCTAACTCCTAACTCCTAACTCCTAACTCCTAACTCCTAACTCCTAACTCCTAACTCCTAACTCCTAACTCCTAACTCCTAACTATTTCTTCAGCCATCGCCAGTTATAGCGATTCCATTCGTAGATTCCTTGAATTTCATACTCAGCGCCGTTGAAGAAGCGGAGGAGGCAGTTAGTAGAGGTATGATCACCGTTGCTAATTTCCTCGACCTTGATCACCATACAGGGAAACCATTCGCGCTTACAAGGGCCATCTTCTTGCACCCATTCCCATAGTGCATTGGAAACTTCTATGCGATCGCCTACTCTTAGTTTTAGTGCATCCTCAAAATAAGAATACTTATCAAAATGATATGACTCTACACGATTGAGCCACTGTAAACCATAGCGTTGCCGTATAAATTGTACTCTTCCAGAGTCATTTTGCAGTAGCCAGTCGTTGAGTAATTGCACTTTCCAAGTGCGGTTGCGTTGTTCTTCATCCTTAACAAATTGTAAAAATGCTTCTAACTCCTCTGGGGTAAGTTCGTCTAAGGGATTAGCTATATCTGATGCTCTAGAGGTAGAATTTCCCTGAATTTGCTCCACGAATTGCAGTAATATCTCTTTCTGCGTATCAGTGAGAGGACAGCTTGCTGCATCACAATCATTAAAGGCTGCGAGCATAGATGCTTCAATCTCATCTGGAGTCATATAAATTAATAGCAATTGAGAGTTTATTTCTCTAATTATTACAAAGGTTAAATTAAAGTCTTCAATCCCTTGTAGTGAAATTCAGGTAAGCTGAGGTTATAAGTTACATATTGTAAGATTAAGCCACGGAGTATTTTATGCGCTTGCGCTCACTCACGGTCGTTTTTATTTCCTGTCTCATCACCTTTCTATCGTGGGTGAGCATTCCCCCTGCTGTAGCACTGACACAGATTAGATTATTTGATGTTTCTTATAAAGATTGTCCACCAGAACTAGCACAAGGGGCTGTTATCAGTAGTGGTAGCGCGGCTGCTAATTGTTTTCTTGTCTTTGGCAAAGCAGAAAATGGCACTTATAAAACAGTCTACGACGCAGATATTTTTGGACGCATCTATGATGCCAACAATGACTCGGTAATGCAAAACCGCACTCGCTTAGGTTCTATTGTTGAGGTTCCACCAGGTATTAGCGATTTTGAATTGAGAATTTCTGTACCTGCGAATCAGCCTACTCCATTGAAGCTGAAGCAGTTTAAAGCAGCTGGATTTAGCGGCCAAGTGCGTAAGTAATAAGCTGTTCCACAAATAAACTTGCATAAGCTGGGCGCTCATGTTGCCATAGGTGTCAACTTAAGCTAAAAATCGCTTATCTGTTGGCTTCCACGCCCGCCCATAAAGAAATTTCAGCGGCTCAAAGCTAAAGTCTACTGAAGTAGACTAAAGATTTTTAGGAATATTTAGTCTACTTCAGTAGACTTTAGCTATTATTCTTGGAACTGAAGTTCCTTGCGGGATATGGCTTTTACGTTAAGTTGACAGCAATGGCAAGATGCCCACCCCACAAGAGTTATATTTAATAAGGGTTATGCAAATTAGATGTGAATGTGCGTGGAAATTTAGCCTATTTACGTGATTCTCTCACCTCACAACAGTAAAATTTAAGTTCCCAACCTCATTAATTAAGCTTTTATCTCCAAGTTTCGCGTTCTGAACTCGAAGTTTCATGTTTTAAACAAAAACGTTTCTGTTTAAAGTGAGAACGTTCCTATTCCAAACCAAAATATTCTTGTTCCAAGTGAGAACATTCCTGTTTTAAACGAGAATATTCTTGTTCCAAATGAGAACGTTCGTGTTTCAAACGAGAATGTTTTTGTTCTGAGGTGGAATGATGGTGTTGTGAAGGCGTTCGCTCTTGTTCAGAGTGTAAAATGAGGTGCAATCTACCAAATATTACTAAACTACATCAAGTATCATGAGTTGCAGTTCTTGAGTGCATCTGTTATTTCCATGTCAAAACCTGCTGATGTCAGCACCAAACGCTTAATTAGCCTCGCACCTAACAATTGGGTAAAATGGGTAACACAAATTCCTGATGTCGTTGCTGGGGAAATCCTTAATTCTGAGTTTCAGTGGATTAGTAGAGAAAGTGATGTACTTATCCGCGTCGAAAGTCAAGAGTATGGAAAATTTCTCGTTCTCAATGAATTGCAATTGCGCTATAAACCCGAAATGCCAAGACGGATGCGTGCGTATGCAGGGTTGGCAGAAGAAAAATATCAATTACCAACTTATCCCGTACTCATCAATATCCTCAAAACGAGTGATGTAGAAATACCCACACGATACGAATCTAATATTGCTGGGTTACAAGTACGCCAAGATTACCGCGTTATTAATCTCTGGGAAGTAGATGTTAGCATCGCCTTTGAACAACCCTTACCTTCGTTACTTCCATTTGTTCCAATTCTTAAAGTTGACACTCCCCGCCCTAAAGGGAACGGGGATTCTTAATCGAACAACTGTAAAGACAACTGCTCGAATAATATCCGCTTTTCAGGAATAACACTTCGACTACGCTCAGTGCAAGCCTTAGATGTACGGTTCTTGCCCTGATCCCGTTTGCCACGAATGGCGGAATCATCTCTGACAAGCGTAACTTTTCGAGAGTCCCCCGATAGGTTTTTACGTCTTATACTGACGAATTCTAAATTAGCTCTATGCAAAATTGTACGAGATGCTTGAGTATCCGCATGATCAATATGTCCACAGCTTTCACAAATAAACTTCTCACCATCTCTGTTAGCCTTGCTTACGTGATGACAAACTGAACACTCTTGGGATGTGAACTTAGGATTAATTGCTAATACTGGCTTACCAGCTTTCAGTGCCAACCAAGCAATCTTAGAAAATAACTCCCCCCAACTAACATCTGATATAGAACGGTTCAATCCACGTTTTGCAGATTGTCCATTAGCCATGAACCGTCCCTTTTCTCTTTTGGGTTTGCATCGAGACTTCATGGCTTTGACATTTAGATCCTCTTGAACAATCGCCGCAGCAGTGCCAACAACTTTATTGGCTGCAAACCATTGATGATCATTCCGTTTGTCAGCAATTTTTTTATGCAGCTTGGCAACTATTATGCCAGCTTTTTTACGATTCTTAGAACCCTTAACTTTACGATTAATTCGGCGCTGCCTAATTCTTAATTGACGGCGAGTTTTCTTGTTAGTTCCAAACTTAGGATTTTCAACAAACGAACCATCAGTGAGAGAAATTAATTTATTAATCCCTACGTCAATACCTACTGCTGAGGGTACGGTTTTAATATCTGGGACTTCTGGTAACGCTTTTGGCTCTTTGAGCAATACACTCATATACCATCCGTCAGCTTCTTTAATTACTGTTACGGTTCTAATGTCAGCATCCGTTGGGATAGTGCGACTATCCAAATATCGCATACTCCCAATTCCAGGGAGGTAAACATGAGAGTAACAACGCTTTTTCTTAGATGTGCAGTTAACTGTTAACTTTGCTTGCCCTGGTTTAAATTGAAAGCTTTTGAAATTAGATGTTTTGCGAAACGCGGGGAATCCTCTCTTGTGCTGGAAAAATCCATTGTAAGCAGTATCTAGTTTAGCTAAATTGCCTTGCAAAACATCTGAATTAACCCGACCATACCATTCAGACTCAGCGCGTAATTCAGTTGTCCTCTTGCTTTGAATATCAGATGCGTTACCCCAAGCTAGACCATGTTTTTTGCTGCTTTTTGTTAATTCAGCAGACATTACCCCATGTTTCACAACAGGACAAGTCAAAGGACAATAAGAACCGTATTCAGAGCGACTATTTAAATCACAAAATGCACCATATTGGTACATCACTTGTTCGTCTGACTTCTGATTATTCGTTTCAAAAGCACGCTGACGTTCTGCTAAACAATAATTCCTATGTTTGCGTAGAGTAACAAGCCACTCGGACATTAGGGCTTGTTGCCCAATATTCGGTTGTAGCTTGAACTTCCAGCGTATTTGCACGGGCTTATTGTGTTGATATAGTTAATTATATCAACATATTAATCTACAATTAAAAACAAGTCAAAACAATTCAAAATTCAAAATTATCAATTTCATTATTAATACCCCACGCATAAATGCGGGGGCTTGAATATTGATACTACGTGTTTTATTTTTTTTCATAATTGAAATTAGGGGCTTGTATCCCTTTAGGTATCAATTCAAAATTTATAACAATTTATTTTGAATTTTGAATTTTGAATTTTGAATTCAAAAAGTGGTCAAGCCTGAATATTATGAAAAAAAGCTCTTACGAATATCGACATTACAATCACGCTGTTGGACTAAGCGTGATTCATTTAGTTTGGATACCTAAACGACGGAAGAAGGTACTTGTTGGGAAAATTAGGGATAGAATTTTTGAGATATTTTCAGAACTGGCTATTGAAAAAGACTGGAATATTCGCGCACTAGAAGTCGCACCAGACCACATTCATTTATTTGTAGAGATTCATCCAACTGATGCAATATTTCAAGTAGTCAAAGCATTCAAAGGACGTTCGTCAAATTACTTAAGAAAGGAGTTTCCAGAATTAAAGAAGTTACCATCACTCTGGACTAACAGTTATTTTTTCTCAACTGCTGGAAACGTTGCGGCTGATACTATAGAAAGATATATAGCGGTGTGCAGTTCAGTGAGATACAAAAAAAATGCTGGAATGATTTGACAGCAAGGACTTTGGTGTTCTCATCCAATCGATAACCGCTATATCAATGATCCTCATCATGGGTGAGAATATTGGAGGCGAATAAATTCGGCATTTGTCGGCTTTCCCCTTCGGTCTAAAGACGCGAAGCTCCCAGCCTTCCCGCTATCCCCTGGTGGTGGAAACGAGCCTACAATCCGAGAAGCATTGCGTTTATTGCAAAGAGATGAACAATTAAATCAACTTGAAACGGTCTTAGCATTTTTTGCTACGTTTGTATTAGATAGTGCTTTAGTCCAACAAATTATGAGGTGGGATATGACAGTATTACGTTCTTCGCCCTGGTATGAAGAAATATTCCAACGCGGACAACGAGAAGATCGGCTATCGAGCATCGAATTAACCTTAGAAGTAAAATTCGGCAATGAAGGATTGAATTTCATGCCAAAAATTTCTCAAAAATCTGATATTGAAGAACTCAAGGCAATTCAACGTTCTATTCTCATAGCTGAAACTCTAGAGGAAGTGAGACAAATATTTGAATCGTGATGTTCTGCGTTAAAAAACAATCTCCCCCCTCATCCTCTCTTCCAGCACATCCAATAACCCATCCACATCCTTCCCAACTTGCTCAAAACAAATTGGTGGTGCTGGTTCCGGTGCAAACTGAATTAACTTAATTTCACCCTTACCAATCCCAATCATCACAACTTCCACTTCCGGCTGATGATTCTCGACAATTCCCAAAATTTCTTGCAGCCGATTTTCAACTCTAATATTTAAATTCTCTATCTGCTCTTTCGGACAATAAACAAAATGCGGCGTTGGTTGCAAATCAATACCAACAGTACCTTGACTATCACCATTTGCTAACCACAATCCCCAAAACAGCGCCGCCAATTCTTGCTGATTTGCTTTGACAAATTTATCCAACTGGCGACGCCACTTAGTATCACCTGATTCTGGTTGACTATTACCAAAAAACATAAATAATTCGTAATTCCTAATTAAGACAGAAAGAAGGGGCGAAAGTTATCTTAGGCGATTTACAGGAATAAATATACCGCCGCCGTTGGTTTCGACTTCGCGGTAGTTGAGCGTAGTCGAAACTCAACCAACTGAGAGATCGAGAGTTGAGCGAAGTCGAAACTCGCACTCCCCAGGTATTTTCTTTCTCGGGAATCACCTTAAGCCTGATTGTACACGCCAGAGGCCGGAATAAATACCGTCTTTCTCCAGCAATTGCTCATGGGTTCCCGACTCTACTAATTTCCCATGTTCCATGACATAAATGCAATCGGCATTGCGGATGGTGGAAAGACGATGAGCGATCGCAATTGTAGTTCTATCTACTGTAATTCGGTCGAGCGATCGCTGGATTGCTGCTTCTGTCTCATTATCCACTGCTGAGGTAGCTTCATCTAAAATCAGAATGGGGGGATTTTTGAGAACTGCACGAGCGATCGCAATCCGTTGTCTTTGTCCACCAGATAACTTTTGTCCTCTTTCCCCCACAATTGTCTCATAACCTTGGGGCAATTCAATAATAAATTCGTGCGCCTCGGCTATCTTCGCCGCCGTGATAATTTCTTGCTCTGTAGTCTCAAAGCTACCATAAGCAATATTCTCCGCTACAGTGCCATGAAATAGAAAGACATCTTGACTCACCAAGCCAATGCAACGGCGTAAATCTTGCAAATTCAAACTTTGCAAATCAATGCCATCGAGAGTAATGCTTCCCGTTTGCACTTCGTATAACCGCAATAAAAGTTTAACTAAAGTGCTTTTACCAGAACCAGTTGAACCAACAATTGCGATTGTTTTCCCCGCCGGAATATCCAAAGACAGATTTTTAATTACTGGAAATCTATCTTTATAAGCAAAATAAACATTTTTAAATTGCACTTCCCCGCGCACTTCATTTACAGGTAAGGCCACATCACCTGTATGAATAGCGATAGGAGTATCCAACAAATTCATGACTCGATTAGTAGAAGCCATTGCCCTTTGATATTGATCAAATGTTTCGCCTAATCTAGTTAAAGGCCACAGCAATCGCTGGATTAAAAACACTAATACGCTGTAAGTACCTACAGACATTTTTCCAGAAACTGCTGCCATCCCGCCATATAAAAGTAATGCTGTGAAACCCACTAAAATCAACATCCGAATTAAGGGGACAAAAGCAGCAGAAAGAGTAATTGCTTTAAAGTTACTCCGGCGATAAGCTTCACTATCTAATTCTAAACGAGAGGCTTCATAAGTTTCAGCAGTGAAACTTTTAATAGTAGTAATTCCGCTAATATTGTTTGACAAACGCGAATTCAGGAAACCTACCTTTTCTCGCACATCAGCATAACGAGGGGCAAGTAGTCGTTGATAAGCAAAAGAACCCCAGAGGATAAATGGCATCGGTGACAAAGCCATCCACGCTACACTTGGAGCCAAAATAAAGAAAGCAGCGCCAATAATTAGAACAGTAGCGGAAACTTGGATAATATCATTAGCTCCTCCATCCAAAAACCGCTCTAATTGGTTAATATCATCACTGAGGATAGACATTAAACCGCCAGTGCTGCGTTCTTCAAAATAAGCCAATTCCAACTCTTGCAAATGTTTGTATGCATCCAAACGCAAGTCATGCTGAATATTTTGAGCTAAATTCCGCCAAAGTCGAGCGTAGGCGTACTCAAAAACAGATTCTAGTATCCAAATGATGACAGTGAGGAAGGAAATAATCAAAAATTGTTGAAAGACATCGCGTACCCCTAACTGGGCAATTATGGAATCCTGCTGTTTAACGACTACATCCACCGCCACGCCAATTAAGCCGGGTGGTGCCAAGTCGAAGAATTTATTGAGGGTAGAATAAGTAGTCGCCAGCCAAATTTGTTTACGATACTGGTGTCCATACTCAAGCAATCGCTGGAGAGGATGCGTTGAATGTTTACGCCTTCTTGATGCCCGATGAGATTTTAATACAGTAGCCACGGCTTTTTGCGGTTTCGTGCAGTTGATATTAACACAGAAAAAACTTCTGAGTCTTGAGTCTAAAGATGGGCGAACGCAATTATAGTTCTATCTACTGTAATTTGTTCGAGCGATCGCTAAGTACAGCTTTGCGTAAAATCGTAGCGTTTTTAATGCAAGGGGACGCATTGGCATTGTCAGTCGATGCGTTGGCATTGTCAGTCAATGCATTGGTATTGTCAAATCACAATATAATTTTGACTTTTTTGGGAGATGTCTATAATGAAAGGGCTTTTACCGGCAGGTTCCTTGAAGTTCCGGGTATTATGCTTAATTGCCCGGATATCATCTGACATTTATCTGTGCATGAACATAATTGTGTATGAGTATGAGAGTAGAAACCGAATATGACAATATCTAATATCCTCGAAGAACCACAAAGTCTAAATCGCTGGTTTAGTGGACTCCGTGGCGATTTGACGGGAGGGCTAACAGCAGCAGTGGTAGCCTTGCCTTTAGCTTTAGCTTTTGCGGTAGCCAGTGGAGTAGAACCAAAGGCGGGACTTTATACCGCTATTGTGGCGGGAATTGTAGCAGCAATTTTTGGTGGTTCGCCAGTACAGATTACAGGGCCGACAGGGGCAATGGCTGTAGTATTGGTGGGAATTGTCGCCAAGTACGGCATTGAGAAAGTTTGGATTGCTGGAGTGATGGCTGGGATTATCCAGATTGCCTTAGGGGTTGCCAAACTTGGACAGCTAGTGAAGTTTATTCCCTATCCAGTGACGGCAGGTTTCACCAATGGTATTGCCGTAATTATATTTTGTGGTCAATTAAATAATTTCTTTGGTTTACAACTACCGCGCAGTGAACATTTCGCGCCGGGACTTTGGCAAAGTGTAATTCATGTAGAAGCTTTAAACTGGGCTGCTGTTGGGTTGGCAATAGCGGTGATTGCAACCACAGTTTTGTGGCCCAAGATTAATTCTACAATACCGGGTTCTTTAATGGGGTTGGTTTTGGCAACAGCGATCGCTTCTTATTTCCATTTGGATGTACCCACAATTGGCAGGATTCCGCAATCTTTACCAATGCCCCAAGGTATTCCCCACTGGAATGATTTTAGTGTGATTCGAGAACTGATTAATCCAGCTTTGGCTTTGGCAGCACTGGGAAGTATTGAATCGTTGCTGTCGGCGGTGGTGGCCGATGGGATGACAGTAAGCGAAAAACACAATAGCGATCGCGAATTAATTGGTCAAGGATTGGCAAATATCATTGTCCCATTTTTTGGCGGTATTCCTGCAACAGGTGCGATCGCTCGGACTGTTGTCAATGCCCGTTCGGGCGGCAAAACCCGACTATCTGGAGTAATTCACGGCGTTGCTTTAGCGATTATCGTTTTAACTTTAGCACCCCTAGCAGCACAGATTCCTTTAGCAGCACTTGCTGGGATTTTGATGGTGGTTAGTGTGCGGATGGTTGAGTGGGAAGCCATTGGTTTATTGATGCGTGCTACTTACTCTGACTTTGCAGTGATGATTCTCACCTGGCTAGTAACAATCTTGTTTGACTTAGTTCTCGCTGTAGAAGTAGGATTGATTGCAGCCGGAGCCTTGTTCATCAAACGGATGAGCGATTTAAGCTTAGTCAAAATACCTGAAACCGAAGTATTTCCCCCTGGTACTCCTCTAGAATTAGGTAAAGAAATTGCCGTTTATCGCGTAGATGGCCCCGTATTTTTTGGTGCTGCTGAACGGTTTGCTACCTTCCTCCGCGATGAACCGGAAGTAAAATATTTAATTCTCCGGTTACGATTTGTGCCAAATATGGACACAACTGGGTTAGTAGCTTTAGAGGATATTTACCACGACTTGGAACGGCACAATTGCCGCTTAATTCTCACAGGTTTACAACCCGAAGTCAAACAACTATTAGAACGAACTGGATTGTTAAAAACAATTGGGTTATCAAATTGTTTTGAAACAACGACAGATGCGATTTGCTCTATCTCTCCTCAGATTCGAGAATGTCCTCAGCCTGTAGCGGCTGATTTGAAAACAAAAGAATTAATGGAATTAAATGACTGATCATATTTTGCCATCAAAAGAGCAAAATATAGGACTCCTATCAATACGCTTCGGGTAAGGTTTTTTGATGACACACCGCTAATGGCAAAGACGCGATAAATCGCGTCTCTCCCAACATTATATAAATGTAGGGGCACGGCAGTGCCGTGCCCTTACGGGTGTACCTCACGTAAACGAGAACCGCTATAACAGATGCGTAGCGATCCAATTTCATGCTGCAATTGGAAAAAGTTAGACCTATAAACCGTAGCGATCGCTTGCTGTACTATTAGGCTAAATGACTTTAAAGATTCACAAAAATGAGCATTATCGTCTTCGGCAGCATAAATATAGACTTGGTAGCAACAACACCCCGGTTGCCAATCGCCGGAGAAACGTTGTTAGGAGAAGAATTTTTTAAAGTTTCGGGAGGTAAAGGAGCTAATCAAGCCGTAGCATTAGCAAAATTGGGAATTCCTACCCAAATGGTGGGGCGTGTAGGTGCAGATGATTTTGGTGTAGAACTTGTCAACAATTTACAAGCATCTGGTGTGCAGATTGACAATATTTTTGTGGATGAAACTGTTAGTTCTGGAGTCGCCATCATCGCCGTAAATCATGCTGGTGAAAATCAAATTATTGTAATTCCTGGCGCAAATGGGCGTGTCAATCAAGAAGATGTAGAACGATTATCCCAGTTATTACCAGAAGCGACAGCACTGCTTTTACAATTAGAAATTCCGATTACTGCCGTGATTGCAGCCGCTAAAGCCGCAAGAAAAAGCAAAATCAGGGTAATTCTCGATCCAGCACCCGCACAGTCTGACTTGCCAGATGAACTTTACCCATTAGTGGACATTATTACACCGAATGAAGTTGAAGCCGCGCAGTTAGTGGGTTTTGCTGTGGATGGAGAAGAACTTGCAGCCAAAGCAGCTGAAGTTTTATTAGAACGGGGTGTGAAATGTGCGATCGTTAAACTGGGTGCTAAAGGTGTTTTTTGTGCCACTGCTGAAGAAAAGTTTTTTGTACCTGCGTTTCCAGTTCATGCAGTTGACACAGTAGCTGCTGGCGATGCTTTTAATGGCGGCTTGACGGCGGCACTTTTTGAAAGACTTTCTTTACACCAGGCAGTTGTTTGGGGTGCAGCAGCCGGTGCTTTAGCTACGACAAAACCAGGCGCACAAACTTCGCTACCCGATAGATTTACATTTGATGCATTTCTTAGGCAAAGGGCATTGGGGAGTACGCAAAGATGAGGGAGATGCATCTGTAAGGGGTTGAATAAAAAGCCCTCAAGGCAAAACGAGGGCTTGGTATTTTTTTGCTATATATCGGCTCAATCTCTTCTACTCACGAGCAAGGGTAATCTGGGCAGCGTCAAAGTCTTGTAGCCGAGTCATGTTTCCACTGTTCTTATCTATGCTATACACAGCATTAGGTGTCTCATACCTTAGCGCTCCAAATCCTAGTAGTTGGCCTGTTCCAGAGCAAACCAAGCTTTGTAAGCCATTATTCCATGCTTGACCATTAAATTTCAATTGTGCCAGTCTGATCGGGCTTTTTTGATTTGAATCTAGCTGCACCAAAGTTGTCTCGCCATTTAATCCAACTAAAGAGGTATAGAGTTTTCCATCTGGGCACTGTGCTAGATTGCTGACTCGCTCATTGCTCGGAAATTTAATCTTACTAATAGTACTGATCTCTCCTGTTTGAACATTAATATCTACCAATGTGATCGGTGGTGTACCGTTCTTCTTACCTACTAAACCGATGAGTCGCCCATCAATAGTGCCTAGCAAGCTCCCAAGCTGTTGATTCTGTTTAAGTCCTGAGATTATCAAAGTTTTTATAGGCGTACTCAAAAATGTAATGCGAGTCGATGTCGCCTCTTTCGTACCAATGCTAACAGGAGTAGCGGCTAGAACAAGTGTGCCATCGCTTAAAGAAGTGAAGCCACTTAATGTCTCATTAGTTTCTACTAAAGCTGTAACCTGATCGGCAACTGTGCCATTCGTTAAAGATGTGCCATTCCCAAAAATATTGAGGCTACTCAATATATCATCAACTTTTCCTAAAGCTGTACCGACTTGGGCAATTGTGCCATCGCTTAAAACAGCGAAGCTACTCAATGTTTCATTAGTCTCTACTAAATTTCTACCGCGCTCGGCAAGTATCTGAGTAACTACTGGACTTAAAAGCTGAACCCTTCCTGTATTTGAGGATTGCAAAACAAAGGATTCTAAAACAAGTCCTAGCCCTAAAGGCTTAATATCTGTGGGTAAAATGTTTGGGGCAGCGCTATTTAATTCAGTGGTATCTGCCTCTGGAACAGCCGTTTTGTCAGCGTTGATAATAGAGCCAGAATCTATACCTATAATTTTGAAACTTGGTGTTTGCGCCAAAGTTTTGCTGCTTAGATAACTAAGCCCAGATACTATAGTTCCACCAAGAACCAACTGGCCAAACTGCCGACGTGAAACCTTGTAATTCATATTTCTACTCCTTGAATTAATGACTTTTATCGAGGAAGGTAGTTCTTATTGATCATCTTTGGCGATCAGTAAGAACTGCCGTGACCAATCAGGATGCATGGTTTAAGACCCCCACTGTTGCGTTAGCTTCCCGCTCTTTACGAGAGTTTAGGGCTGTCAAATCATCCTCTTTTTGAATAAAGGCACTGCAATAAGTAGCAGTGTGAACATAAACCGGTGAGGCTATAATATTCGCATCCAGGTTGCTACTGAGGGTGTTCCATTGTTGTCAGTAATAAAAAGCATGTACCAGCCTCGTACTGCTATGTTTCGATTGCTTGTTAGGGTGACATTGAGAGAAGTAGCGTTCCTAAAATTAATCGGCACATCCAGTAACCTTTGTTCTGTATCGCAGGAATGAGTGGTTGCCATTGGTCTAATCAGACTAACCCATTTAATATTCGCAGCTTGGGGTGTCTGAATTGTAAATTGCCGTTCGTAGTCCAATTCTACAGGAGCGCTCTGAATTATTGGGCGCGATCGCGACATATATGCAGGACTGTAGATTTCTAATCGCAGTTCATTGACAGTCCTTCTAGGGTTACCCCCGGCTGTGACTACGCTACCATCTGGTAGGAGCAAGGCCACTGAGTGATAAACGCGGGGGACATTTTGTTTAGCTACTACCGTCCAGGTATTTGTAGCTGGATCGTAGATTTCTGCTGGCAACATTGATTGTGTTGTGTCCTCATTCATTTTGCTACCATTGCAAACAAACACTGTGCGATCGGGTAACAAAACTGCGCTGTGATGCATCCGAGCATAGTTTAGAGGCTGTGCTGCTACATAAGTTGGGTTAGTATCTTTTAAATCTACAATATTTACCCTGTTTGTTGCCATACCACCACTACCTCCACCAATAATCATCACTTTTTGGTCTTGTGCAGGTGGTAAAAGCACGCTGGTAGCTTGATTTCCAAAACCTCGGTCTTGCAGCCCTGTCACAGCTTTTTCTTGAATTGTTTCAGTAAATGTACCTGGCAAGGTTAGTATAGTTGGCGCTACTCCAAAGTTGCTGCCCATTTGAGCACCTGAATAAAAAATTTTTCCACTATCGAGTAGAAACAGATGTAAGTATGGCGGGTAGGAACGAGTTAGTGGAAAAGCGTTCCAACCATTTGGAAAGAAAGCAGAATAAATTTCTGGTTGTTTGTTGAGCTTGCCATCTTTATCCGGGCCAGAGATTGCAAAGATCCGACCGCTGCCTAGTGTTAACAGAGTCGGATACCACCGGCCATTATTCATTGGTGGTATCTTGACCCATTTCTCTCCAATAGGATCAAACATTAGAGCAGAGGGTGAACCATAAAATGGGTCATAGCGCAAAGTTCCACCCGCAACCAATAACATCCCATCAGGGCGGAAAGAGTGCCCAGCGCAAAAAAGATCAATAGGTTGATTATTACTATCCAATGGAGGCTTTTGACGGGTAAAGGTTCCTTTACTTACATCCCAAACCACACTGTCATAGGGAGTATTTAACTGACTGGGATCATTACCTGAACCGCAGAAAAACAATACTTTACCAGTACGAAGTAGAGCGGCATGTATCGGTAGGATTGGCGCACTGTAGGACAATACTTGCCATTGGTCTGCGGTAGTAGCCTGAGCGATGAAAGTCCCTAAATCCGTTTCTTCTAGAAGGTTAGGGTTGTTATGAGTTTGAGTCACTTTATTTACAATTATTCCTACGTAAGCTTTATCTTTTTGTTCTTTGTTTCAGTAACTTATTACTAAAATTATATCTATACTTTTTTAGGCTTATCTAATGTTAAGATGTGATGTTTTTTATAACAAGATCAGGTAAATACCGATTCTTCATTAGTAATTACGCTGTCAATTTTCCCTACTGTCGAGTATCTAATTAAGCTTTGTACCGTGTTTTTTCGGAAAAGATGAACTATGCTTTTAAATATGACGCATATACCTTTTAGGGCTTGGTATTGGGCATTAATGGCTAAAAATTTGTGTTTTTGACTTTCGATTTGTGACTAAGTTAAACACTCAGGTGTTGCACATTTAATTTGCACAACTAGAGCGGGCAAGATGCCTACCCTACAAGAGATTGGTTTTTTTAATCATGAAAATCAAAATATTTTTAGGTTATTTTTTATTAAAAGAAAAATAATTAGCTTAAATGTAAGATACAAGTATAATACAACACTTAATACATAGTTAATATAATTTAAGAGGATCGCGATCGCACGCTATGGGGTGCGATACCTTTCCTGCAAAACGCTACGCTTTGCCTGTGCCAATTTGAGACGATTAGCTCAAAGCTAAGAGATTTTCCGCCATGAGTATGATACAAAGCACAGGCAAAGCGTAGTAAAGTGAAATAGTAAAAATCAGAGTGGGTGATAAAAATCGAAACCTACTTAGTAGATACAGTGGTAACGTCAATCGTTGCCGAAGCAAGATTGTCGCCATGAGCAACTCAACTCCAATGGATGACCAGAAAAATCTTCCCCAGAAAAAGGGCAGGACACTCCCTCCTAAGCTGATCATTTGGCTGGGAAAGTTTGTCTGGACGACTATGTGGCAGATGATGATGTCAAAGCTTGCTCCTAGCAATCAGTCGGGAGCTTATATTCGTCCTAATAGCCAGTTTCGGAAGTTCATTGGCACAGAAGAAGGAAATCCACACCCAGCAGCAGCAGGGCGCTACAAACTCTATGTTGGGCTGGGCTGTCCTTGGGCGCACCGAACCCTAGTTGTGCGATCGCTCAAAAAACTCGAAGCGGTAATATCAGTATGTATCGTCTCTCCTTCTCCCATTGAAGGCGGTTGGATATTCAACTCAGAAGTTGAAGGTTGTCGCACACTGGCTGAATTTTATCAGTTGGCAGAACCTGGTTACAGTGGACGCTCTACAGTTCCAATTTTATGGGATAACCAAACAAAAACCATCGTCAACAATGAGAGTTCAGAGATTATTGTGATGCTGAACTCTGAGTTTAACGAGTTCGCCAACAATCCGACGCTCGATCTTTACCCAGAAGCACTCAAAGAAAAAATTGACTGGTGGAATGAGAAGATTTATCACGCGGTAAATAACGGTGTGTATCGCTGCGGCTTTGCCCAAAGCCAAGAAGCATACAATCAAGCCTGTAATGAACTGTTTGCAACTCTCGATGAGATTGACATTGCATTGCAGACTAGTCGATATCTGTGTGGGGACAATCTGACGCTAGCAGATGTCCGTTTATTCACGACGTTATTTCGGTTTGATAGTGCCTACTATGGGCTGTTTAAGTGCAATAGGCAGCGTATTCGAGACTATCAGAACCTGGGAGCTTACTTACGTGATTTATATCAGCTTCCAGGTGTAGCTGACACCTGCGATGTAGATAGTGTGAAGCGGGACTACTACGGGAATCTATTTCCACTCAATCCGGGTGGGATTATTCCCGATGGGCCTGATATGGCTTATCTTTATCAACCATCTGGGCGCGATCGCCTCGGCACGGTTAATGCTTCATAAGATACATTGAAAATTGATATCTCGATAACTGCATTCTGGAGTTGATGAATTGTGAACCAGATTAATCGAGTTGCAATTGTCGGTGGAACTCATGGCAATGAATTTACGGGAGCCTACCTGATCCAAAAATTTGCCCAGTTTCCCGATTTAATTACTAGACAAAGTTTTGACACAGTGACTTTATTGGCAAATCCTAACGCTTTTGCGGCGGGGAGGCGATATCTAGAGAAGGATTTAAATCGCTGTTTTCTCAAGCAAGATTTAGAAGATCCGACTTTGAGCAGTTATGAAGAATTGCAAGCTAAATCAATCCAGCACACCCTAGCATCAAACAGGGATAAACAAGCAGATTTTATCCTAGACTTGCACAGCACTACAGCTAATATGGGTCTGACAATTATTTTGGTAAACAGTCATCCCTTAAACTTGAAATTGGCTGCTTATCTGAGCCAGATTAATCCTTTAGTTAGGGTTTATCGCTGCTCTTTTAAATCAATTGAAGAAATCCCATTTGTCAATTCTCTGTGCAAATTAGGCTTTGCGATCGAGGTTGGCCCTATTGCCCAAGGACTCTTAAAAGCGACGCTGTTCCAACAGACAGAGGAACTTGTTTATACGATTCTCGACTATGTAGAACAGTTTAACCAGGCTGAAATTCCATCAACTAATGATACGTTGATTCTGTATGACCATTTATCAGTTGTGGACTATCCAATACGAGAGGATGGCACAATCTTTGGGATGATTCATCCAGAGCTTCAGGATAAGGATTATCAAGCCTTAAATCCAGGAGATCCAATTTTTCTAACCTTTGATGATAAAACAATTCTTTATGAGGGGACATCTACCGTTTGGCCGATTTTTATAAATGAGGCAGCTTATTACGAAAAGGGAATTGCAATGTGTTTTACCCAGAGGCAGCAAATCAATATCTAGGATGTGTAGAAAATTTTTTGTATAATCGCTTTTTATTGGAAGTGATGATATAAAATGAGCATCCAAATCATCAATTACTTTTATATATAGGGCATCGTTAAAACTTACTGATACGTTTAAATGTGTCTTGGTTATGATATATTGATGACCAGCAATTATATATTAGCGCTCTTTTATGACTCTGATGAAAGAAAAAAAATGTAGGTTGGGTTGAACTTTAGTAAAACCCAACAAAACCAAGGATTTTTCGTGTTGGGTTTCGTTCCTCAACCCAACCTACTCGTAAATTTATCAAAGCCTTAACAATCAAGGGTTATGAATTTTTATTGAACGAGAGTAATAGAAGAGCGTTAGGGTAAAAAATTGTCCGAAAGGCTGATCAAGTCGAGATTAAAGGAGCGCTGAGTCGAAGTACAAAACTTGATTGATAAAGCCCAAATCTAACATTATATTTACGCTTAAAAATAATGAAAATCAAGAGACAAGGAAACAAACCAATAGCGAGTCTTTCCTTAGACTTGGATAATGTTTGGTCTTTTCTAAAAAATCAGGGCGCTCCGGGTTGGGAGACTTTCCCCTCTTACTTAGATATTGCAGTGCCTCGTTTCTTAGATATTTTTCAGCAATGGGATTTGACAATCACAGTCTTCATTGTCGGTCAGGATGCAGCGCTGGAAAAGAACACCAAGGCATTACAAGCGATCGCGATCGCTGGTCACGAAATTGGCAATCATTCATTCTACCATGATCCTTGGCTACATCTGTATTCAGAGGATGAGATTGAACAAGAGGTGGCCTTGGCCGAACAACATATCAAGCGCGTCACTCATCAACATCCTATCGGCTTCCGGGGGCCTGGATACAGTTTTTCTCCTGCGGTATTGAAAGTCTTAGCACGACGGGGATATGAATATGATGCTTCGACTTTTCCCACATTTTTGGGGCCCATCGCCCGAGCATATTATTTGATGACTTGTAAACTGAGCAAGGAAGAACGCAAGAAACGCGAAGCCCTGTTTGGTGGTTTTAAAGAGGGTTTGCAGCCCCTGAAACCTTACCAGTGGCAGATGGGTAAGGATAGACTCACTGAAATTCCTGTTACCACCATGCCAATTTTCAAAGTGCCAATTCACTTTAGTTACATAATGTATCTGAGTACATTTTCTTCGGAAGTGGCGTTACTCTACCTGCGAATTGCCCTGTGGCTGTGTAAACTTACACATGTCCAGCCTTCTTTGCTATTCCATCCTACAGACTTTGTAAGTCAAGAAGATGTGCCAGAGCTATCATTCTTCCCTGGAATGAGTCTCCCCACCTACAAAAAGCTGGCAATAGTGAACAAAAGTTTGGAACTTATATCCAGTCAGTTTAATGTTTTGACTGTTGGACAACACGCCAAATCCGTAGCCGGTGCCCGTCAACTGCCTGTATTAGTGCCTCAAAAGAGATAAAAATATGAGCTATGCAATCGATAAGTCCAATTTGTATCTTTAATTGAAGTGGTACTACGGTTCGGATAAGGTTTTTTGATGACACGCCGCTAATCGTAAAGACGCGATAAATCGCCGTCAAGACAAAGGACTGATTATTGTAAAGACGGCGATTTATCGCGTCTCTTGCCTTAACCGAACCGTATTGGAAGTGGTACGGCATGGCAACGCTATGAGCGAGTCCGCGATAGCGCAGCGTTAGGGAGGAACAGGCGTCAAGATTGCTGACTCCTCAATTCTTATTCAAATGCCATACCTAATCAGATTTTTTAATAGTTGTCTACGTTTTGATATCAGCAAGTTATCTTCAAACCAGCTGACATTTGCTAGCAAGTATGTGTAAAGTAATTGAGAGTCAATCACTATCTCTAATTTTTGACACATCTATCTATGGTTAGAAAAACCCAACGTCTTTTGCTGCTAGTTGTTTGCTGTAGTATAACTGGTGTAGTTTTAGGAGGTACTGCCGGTTGGGCAGAAAGTAGTCTCTGCCTGGAAGACAGTAAGGTTACAAGTGAGTGTCTAACCCAAGATCCGATCCAAAAAACTATCCAAGGAATGAGTACCGGATTGTTAGCTGGGGCTGGGGCCGCTTTCGGTGCAGTATGGCAGTTACGGCATGAAGATTGAGCGTGTGAACTACCACTAACCCGGAACTCCGGGTTAGACCCAACTTCTGTATTAAAATCCTGATTTATGTAGCTTTGGAAGAATACCGATCTATTAATACACGAGCAAATTTCTAGTGTTGTTCAGCTAGATGTTGAGGAGAGATGAACTGAGCATTGCCCATAAAGCGGTACACCCAGCGACAAAACTCCTCCAGCGATCGCTCAGGCAATTTAACAATATTAGGACTTACGCAAAAGTACACGCAGTAGGGGCAATTCATGAATTGCCCCTACGTGAAAATAAGGATTTCGGCTATTGTTTGCGTAAGTCCTGAATATAATCTATGTAAGTAGGTTTGCTATGTGTCTTATTCATAAGTCTGGGTTAATCGCCTGGATTGGTGAACGAAATAATCAGCTTTTTGGTCACTTACGTTGTTTTATAGACAAAAGAGAGCGATGGAGTAGCAACACTCCCCTCGACTCTACCCGACCACGGTGATGCCTACCTCCCAGCAGTCCACCTAAAAATCCGAAATAATACGGCTAAGTAGTGTTTACATAGTAGAAATGGTTTATTTACTTTCTTGTCCGTTTAATAAGCTCAACCTATGGGTGACAATAGACTAAAAATTTTGAAAGAGAGTCAGGAGCAATTCCAAAATAAAGTAGGTTCACTACTAAAAAAACCTAAATTTTGGTTTATTTCAATCACTGTAATACTTCTGATATATTTAGCAGCTTGTATAATTGCTTTACCTAAGTCTAATAAGAATGTCATTTCAAATGATCAAGAACCAGAGCGCTTAACTAAGCTACGTGAAAGTTTGAATAAAGTCAAAGCTATAAATGATCCACTCGTTCGTGAGTTTACATTACAACAAGAAGCAAAAACTTTTAATATATTGGTGAATGACTACCGACAATTGTTTCAAATTTATCGTCGAAATCAAGAAGTTCTTCCAGACTATCCAATACATCAATGGTCAATACTAGAATGGTATACTTGGTTATTTGAAAAAGTCACATCTAAGAAACGAAGTGAATTAATCAGAAATGGTTTTTTTCTAGCTATAGAGAAAGGTGTTTTAATAACTGGATCTATTGCTTTTTTGAGATGGGTTTGGGAAGCACCACAACGGAGGAAACAAGAACAGTATCAGGCATGGCAAATAATACACTTGGCAGATGGTAAAGAGGTTAGCGGTGCAAGAATACAAGCTCTTGAAGATTTAAATAAACAAAAAGTGTCTTTGGAAGGATTAACAGCCGAAAAAGCAAATTTAGAACGAATTCATTTGGAGAAGGCTAACCTAAGTTATGCCAATCTAAGTTATGCCAAGCTAAGGTATGCCAACCTCCAGGGAACTGACCTTAAAAGAGCCAACCTCCAGGAAACTGACCTTCAGGATGCCAACCTCACTAATGCCAACCTCATTGGAGCCAATCTCACTGAAGCCAGCCTCCATGATGCCAATCTCACTGAAGCCAAACTCACTAATGCCAAACTCGATGGAGTTTGGCTATCTAGAGCTAACCTGATTGGAGTCAAACTCCAGCGAGCCAAACTCACTAATGCCAGCCTCGATGAAGCCGATCTGAGTGGAGCTTGGCTTCATCGAGCCAACCTCACTAATGCCAACCTGAATGGAGCCAGCCTCGCTGAAGGCAGACTCCATGAAGCCAAACTGTGTAGAGCCGAGCTTTATGAAGCTGACCTCACTAAAGCCGACCTTTGGAAAGCCGACCTGAGCGGAGCCGACCTGAGCGGAGCCAACCTGAGCGGAGCCGACCTGAGCGGAGCCAACCTGAGCGGAGCCAACCTGAGCGGAGCCAACCTGAGCGGAGCCGACCTGAGTGGAGCCAAGAACCTAATTGCAGAACAAATCAAAAATGTTGCCAAGAATTGGGAGTACGCCAAGTACGATAAAAACTTCCGCAAAGAACTAGGTTTACCACCACAACAATGATGCTACCCCCCAGCCAAACAATTCTGATTAATTCAGTGTCAAATCGTTTTAGGCTGTGGATCACAACGACTGCGATCGCGCAATCGCACCCTATTTGGCATTGAGCCAAGATGGACATATTTAGCAATTGATAATAGTTCGCAATAACTTCTGAGTGACGCGACTATCAACGAAATAATCAGCATCGTAGCGTAGTAGACTGTCCATATTTTGACGCGTACACCGGACACTATCGCTAAGAATAAATGAGGCCACCGCCCCCAGCTCGTCTACCCAACAAACATTACATATCTATAGAATACCTTACACCAACTGAGGTGCGATCTCTTTTGATAGGGGCGATTTATGACATTTCAGCATCTGCGTGTGAAGTGAGTTTTAAGCACCTCATGCCAATAAGAAAAAGACTGGAACTATGATAAAGCCTGCTGTTGAGTTTATTGCTCCTTTTATACATTTACAGCCAATGATTTCCATGCTTTCTGACAAGCCAATTGTCTAACTGTGCTAACACTTCGCTGCAACAGACTGAATCGATATCTGGGTTGGGATGCAAAGAAGCAAGGGTATAGGCGCATTTGCATTCTTGGTAACTTATAGAGAATAATCACAAATAAAGCAGCTTTGGCCTCTTCGTGCGAGATAATAAATATAAAATATGGCGATCGCAATCGATTTTGGTACTAGCAACACAGTCATTGCTCGTTGGAACCCTGTAACCCAACAGCCAGAAACCCTGACTCTACCAGGTTTATCAATTAAACAAAGTCTCAATCCACCATTGATTCCCAGCTTGGTTTATGTTGAAGATGCAACAAAAAATCAAGTCTTAGTAGGGCAACAAGTACGCGATCGCGGTCTTGACCTCAAGGGCGACACTAGATTTTTCCGCAGCTTCAAACGCGGTATCGGTGCAGATATCCAAGGTTTCTTACCCGAATTAGATGGACAAATTGTCACCTTTGAGCAAGTAGGGCAATGGTTCCTCACCAAAGTAATTGAAGAACTAGCACCCCTGCAAGGAGGGTTAGATTCTCTAGTGTTAACCGTACCCGTAGACAGTTTTGAAGCTTATCGTCACTGGTTGGGGACAGTTTGTCAAGCCCTCCCCGTCGAACAGGTGCGGATGCTGGATGAACCTACAGCCGCCGCCTTGGGCTATGGCTTGGCAGATCAAGAAATTCTCTTGGTAATTGACTTTGGCGGCGGCACTTTGGATTTGTCTCTTGTGCGGTTGGATCAAGGCGTGCAAGCAACCACAAAACCGCTCGGATTTCTCCTCAAGTGGGGTAATAAGTCTCTGGCTGAAGATTCAAAACAAAAAGTTAAAACTGCCCGTGTCCTGGCGAAAGCTGGGCAAAATTTGGGCGGTACTGATATTGATAATTGGTTGGTAGATTACTTTGCTAAAACTCAAGAATTGGCGGTAAGTCCGTTGACAACAAGATTGGCAGAACGGGTAAAAATTCAGCTATCAACTCAAAACCAAGCTAGTGAAGTTTATTTTGATGATGAGACATTTGAAAGCTATGAACTGGAACTAAACCGCGACACTTTTGAAAATATCCTCAAAGAACATGCATTTTTTGAGTTACTAGATGAGTCGATGACGACACTGTTGCAGCAAGCAAAACGGCAAGGGATAGAACTTCCAGATATTAATGCAGTTTTGTTAGTTGGTGGGACAGTGCAATTACCAGCAGTGCAGACATGGATAAAACAGTATTTTGAGCCAGAAAAAATCCGTTGCGAACGTCCCTTTGAAGCGATCGCTCAAGGTGCATTACAGTTAACACAAGGGATACAAATCAAAGACTTTCTGTATCATAGTTATGGTATCCGCTACTGGGATCGTCGCAATCAGCGTCACAAATGGCATTCTCTGATTAAAGCAGGACAGGCATACCCGATGAGTCAACCAGTGGAATTAGTTTTAGGCGCTTCAATGGAAAATCAGCCCAGCATTGAACTAATTATGGGAGAATTGGGAGCAGATACAGGTAGTACTGAAGTTTATTTTGATGGCGATCGCTTGATTACGCGCCGGATGGACAATACTGAAACCAGTGTCAAACCCCTCAACGATCAAGAAGGCGCGAGGACAATTGCCCAACTGACACCAGCCGGATATCCTGGAAGCGATCGGATAAAAATTCTCTTTCAAGTTGATGAACAACGCTTTTTGCGAATCACTGTTGAGGATTTGTTAACCAATGATACGCTGTTGGAAAATCAACTTGTGGCACAGTTGAGTTAGATATAATGCATATCATAAGTCGTAAAAAACTGCGCGAATTTGGCCAAAATTATGCTGATTCCTGTGATGCACTTAAAAACTGGTACAAAGCTGCTAATAAAGCTACATGGGATAATCTTGCCCAAGTACAAGAAGTTTATCCTCAAGCAGAAGCTGTTGGGAATTTCACTGTTTTTAATATTAAAAGCAACAAATATCGTCTGATAGTTGATTTGGTTTATAGTGACCAAATAATTTATCTTAAATACATTTTGACCCACGCAGAATACGATAAGGAGAAGTGGAAAAATGACGCTTACTTTTAACTGTGGAACTTATGCTAGTTTGCTTGCTAAATATCAACCCAAGGTTATTAAAACAGATGAGGAAAACGAGCAAGCTATTACACTAGCCCAGGAACTGTCTCATCGAGTTAACCGAACTTTGGAAGAGTCGGCATTATTAGACCTGTTGATCACTCTGATAGAAAAATATGAGGATGAGCATTATTCAATCGGAGAATCAACAGCACACTCAATGTTTCTCCATCTGATCGATGCTCAGAATGTTAAGGAAGCTGAGTTAGTATCAATTCTTGGTACAACAGAAGTTGTTTCTCAAGTTATGAGTGGAAAACAAGAAATTACTCAGGAGATGGCTAAGGTATTAGGGAAATTTTTTCATGTTGATACTAGTTTGTTTGAGAATTAAGCGATGTCTACGATGGTCACTGAGCTTGTCGAAGTGCGGGCAACGCCTATCCACTTTATAAGTTATTTCTAACCACCCATCTTTAACCATCCAAAAACTTGATTGGCGGTTAGTGCAAGTTGAATTTCTGGTAATACAGGCAAAAAATCTTCTCCCTGGAGTAACACTGGTTGTTGCTCTGGTAGAAATACCAAAATACTGAAATCATCAGGGTCAAGAAACCATCCAAGGCGACTACCATACTTTAGACAGTAGAGAATGTTGCCAATTACTCGGTTTGAACTTTGTTCTGGCGAAAGAATCTCAATCGTCCAGTCTGGTGGAAGTTCAAAATTATCAGGTACTTCAACGCGGTAAGGGCATAGCATTGCTCATTGGTGTCAACTTAAGCTAATAAATCGCTTATCTGTTGGCTTCCACGCCCGCCCAGAAATAAATTTCAGCGGCTCAAAGCTAAAGTCTACTGAAGTAGACTAAAGATTTTTAGGAATATTTAGTCTACTTCAGTAGACTTCAGCTATTAGCAAGGAACTTCAGTTCCTTGCGGGATATGGCTTTTACGTTAAGTTGACACCAATGAGCATTGCTGTACCTCTACGACAGATGTGGTTCAAATACATGAAAACTGCTGTAATTACGAATTATTTCCGCACCACTACTAAAGTTCCATTGCTAGCCCAGTTGTAAAGATTGCGAGCTTGCTTAACAGGTAAATTTACGCAACCGTGGCTAACTGGAGTCCCAAACCGATTATGCCAGTAAGCACCGTGGATAGCATAGCCTCTGTAAAAATACATTGTGTAAGGAACATCAGGAATATTGTAGCCCCTGCCTCGCATCCGGTGAGTGCGATACTTAGAATTAATCCGAAATCTACCTATGGGTGTGGGGGTCGATCGCTTGCCTCCAGAAATGCGGTATGAATAAACAAGTCTTTTACCTTGCCATGCACGTAAGCGTTGCTCTGACAAATCAATTTCAATCCAGCGAAGTTGGGATGTTTGCCTAATATTAGATGCAGTGATGCTGTTTTCATCCACTGACGCGGCTGTTGCTGTAGTAAAGTTGGGTGTACCTGCTAAAGGTGATGACCAAGAAAATAGAGTCGCCACCATCAGCGCCACGCCTGTACAAAAAGTTCCTGAAGAACGAATTCTACCACTGCGAATCCAAGATTGCATTATGCCTCACCTTCTAAACTACGCAAAAATTATGAAGTGAAGTAATTTTCTGGAAAACTACAAATTTCCAGATAGACTACTCGCTTCCTGTTGAGGATTTACGCAATTCATCCGCTAATGCTTTTCAAAACAAGTCCTGAGCTAATCTGCATCCAATTTGCACATTTGTCATTTGTCTTTAATTAAATGATGAGTTCTAACTAATGACCAATGACTAATTACAAAGGACAAACTTTATAAAAAATCTGTCATTGAAATGCCTAAATACAAACTTTCCCCAAATTTATATTTGCATTTTTAATTTCACACCGCAATTGTCAGGATTTCCGCTTATTTTCTTGGGCAAATCGTTAAATGCCCTCTTCTCTATTTTATTTCAAATTCAGTAATTCCGACTCCGAAGATTCCCAGCATAAAATATTGCTGGGAATCACTCAATTGTCTTGATTTGTTGTTATTAATGATTTTCTCTAAATTGCCTTTTGGTTGCTTCACATACTATTTCTGGATAACTACTGGTGTCCCTACCGATGCCCACTCAAATAGCCATTTAGCATGTTTAGGTGGGAGATTTACACAGCCGTGGCTGACTGGAGTGCCAAACCTTTTATGCCAGTAAGCTCCGTGAATACCGTAGTTGCCTTGGTAAAACATGGCATGAGGAACGTTGGGAACATTGTAGTTTTCTCCCCGCATCCGTGTAGTTTTGAACTTGGATTGAATATTAAAAGTACCAATAAGAGTGGGAGTACCTTTTTTGCCAGAGGAAATAGCACTTCCATAAACCACTCTGTCACCTTCCCAAGCTATTAACCGTTGCTTTGAAAGATCAATTTGAATCCAGCGCTTATCCGATTTTTGTAATGTCTGGATTCTTTGTGCAATTACTTGATTTTTGGAATTCGCCCAAACTTCACTCGTTCCAGTAGTAGTAAAAACACTTACGGATAGTGCTGTACCAGCCAGGAGTATTTGTAAGCGACGCACCCAGTCAGGATTAATCAGTTTTTTCATTTTAGATACACTCACACTTAAATCATGGGATCTTGAGAAACTTATCAGTTTTTACCTTTATTTCCCTATCTATTACTTTAATAGACGTGAACTTTTAATGATTTGATTCTAAGTTAACTTAACTGTTCTATCAGCTTTCTTGCCCCAGATGCGATCGCTTGCCAATTCCCCTCTGTGACAAGCTTTTTGGGAAATAATTCCCCGCTCAAACCGACAGCGATCGCTCCGGCTTGCAAAAATTCTTTGGCATTTTCTAAAGTCACGCCGCCAGTAGGAATTAAGGGAATCTCACCTAGTGGCCCTTGCAAACTTTTAATATAATCTACCCCTCCCACGGCTTGCACGGGAAACACTTTTACACAACTAGCGCCCTGACTCCAGGCGGTAACAATTTCTGTAGGAGTCATAGCTCCTGGGATGATCGGCACATTTTTTTCTTGTGCTGCTTGAATCATTGCCAAATCAACGTGGGGTGTGAAAAGGAATTGCGCCCCAGATGCGATCGCTTCTTCTAACTGTTGCACATTAAACAGCGTACCAGTGCCAATAGTACAGGCTGGTAATTCTGAACGTAGTCGAGTGATTAATTCCCCAGCCCGCAAGCTATTCCAGGTAATCTCAATTAACTGCATTCCCCCAGATGCTATAGCCATTGCCATTTGCTGTCCCACTTCGATTTTAGGGGCGCGGATGACTGCGATCGCTCGATGTTTTTGCAATTGTGATAACCAAATTTGATTAGGCATTTTGACTGGAAATTAGGAATGGGGGGACTTGTACTGAGCGGAGCCGAAGTATTAGGAATTATGGCTTATAGATTGGGCTAATACAAGCAAATTTTCCCAACTTAAGTCCCCATTCCCCAATACAAGCGTGACACAGTAACAGCGATCGCCTCTCAAGCTTGCTTCTTGTATCAAGTTATGAGATATTATAAACAACATAAATTCTATCGAATTACCGTAGTTTGAATTAAATACCTTAGCCTTTGGAACTAAAGGAGGAATTAAAATGACAATTTCACGACAAAACCCAGCAGAATATTTACCAATTAGCATTCATGCTTCCGAAAGCATAGAAATAGGCAGCCTGTGGAAGCTTGTCCGACTAGGTGCAGTACAAATAAACGGATTTTGGTGGCGTACTAAGGCATACGCAACAATTCTAGGGGTTATTTTGCTAACCTTAGTGAGTCTGATTTTCCTAAGTATGCATTGGTCTTATCGCCGACTGTACCCATTTTTCAGCCATCGAGTCATTAGAGATATGAGTGAAAAAGAATTGTTTTGACGTAGCAATGCTACGTCTAGACTTGGGTTCTGGGTAACGCATATTTAATTTCACTCATATCTCTATTGATTAAGCTCGTCCTATACATCGGCTAATTTTCCTTCCTTTACATTACTTTAGAGACAGACATTAAAAACTCAGCTTAATTCTTCTAGTAGAGGAGAGAGCTACTTAAAAATGCATATACTGCAATTACCAAGCAATAGTTTGATAAGCCCCTAGTTGAAGACCTACTAGGAGCTTTTTTTTAATTGATTATCTAGCTCAATGGTGGTACATAGTAATAAAAATAGTTGTAATTAAACTCTTCCTTATGGTTATTAATGATTAATTCTGATGGTAGATGGGACAAAAGATTAGGATTGATAATATTAATTTGTGAGTAAAAAACGTTTACCGAATTAATAACAATGAATATTCTTGCTTGGATTGTTTTAGGTCTAATTGCTGGTGCGATCGCTAAGGCTATCTACCCCGGTCATCAAGGTGGCGGGATTCTAGGAACAATCTTACTAGGAATCATCGGTGCTTTTGTTGGCGGTAGCTTAGGCGTATTCTTCAGTACAGGAACGTTAACTTTAGCAGCCCCTAGTCTTAGCATTCCTGGTATTGCGCTAGCAGTTCTTGGTGCAATTGTTGCGGTTTTCCTGTGGAACTTAATAACTCGTCGCAGTGCTGTATAAAAGCAAGTTGCGTAGAATGAATGAGGGGAATTTAGGAAATTCATTTAACTATTGTGAATTAAACAGAAAAATAGCGCCAGCCTGTGATTAAGGTGGCGCTATTTTTTGATTATTGATAAGTTTAGTTTACAGCAGCACTAACTAAACCATTGTGCCTGAGCAAAGCGATCGTACTTGGTTCACGACCCCGGAAAGTTTTAAACACCTCCATTGGATGCTGACCGCCACCAAGTGCCAGCACCGTATCCCGATAACGCCGACCTGTAGCTTTTATAGCCTCTTCATCTTCTAGCCCAGCTTCTTCAAAAGCGGCAAAAGCATCAGCACTTAGTACCTCAGCCCACTTGTAACTGTAATAGCCTGCTGCATAACCACCCTCAAAAATATGTCCAAAAGCACATAAAATTGCATCTTCTGGAAGTGGTGGTAAAACGGTAGTAGTCTTGGCTATGCGATGACGCACATCTGACGGGGTTTCATTACTATCAGGGCGATAGTGGTAGTGTAGTTCTAAATCAAGACTGCTCAGGTGGATTTGCCGCAACGTGGCAGTACCACTCATATAATTACGTGCCGCTAGCAGCTTTTGATAATAATGCTCCGGTAGGGCTTCACCAGTTTCGTAATGCTTCGCCATTCCAAAGAAAGTGCGTCGCTCATAACACCAGTTTTCCATAAACTGACTAGGTAGTTCCACTGCATCCCACTCCACATTATTGATGCCTGCGGCTCCGGTATAGTCAACCTTGGTGAGCATGTGGTGCAATCCATGACCAAACTCGTGGAACAAAGTCTCTACTTCATAGAAAGTCATCAAACTCGGTTTACCATCTACGGGAGGACTTTGATTACACACCAAATAAGCTACAGGTAAGCGGATGGCAGTCACACCATTTTTAGTAATTTTGGCGCGATTGATGCACACATCCATCCAAGCACCACCGCGTTTTTCTGCTGGACGGCTGTAAGGGTCTAAATAGAAGTAGGCTATAGGAGAACCAGTTTCATCAGCAATTTGGAAATAACGGACATCTTCATGCCATACTGGCGCTTGACCATCGGCAGAGGTGACAGTAACGCCAAACAGCCGCTTGACTAGTCCAAATAAGCCGTCTAACACTTGGGGAAGAGGGAAGTAGGGACGCAATTCTTCAGAGGTAAAGGCAAATTTTGCTTCTCGTTGGCGTTCTGCCCAAAAGCTGATATCCCAGTGTTGTAAATCTTCAGCTTCTGCTGCTCCTTGTGCTGCTGCAAAAGCTTTGAGTTCTGCCAAGTCTTTGACAGCAGCATCATAACTAGCGCGGCGTAGTTCTTCTAATAGGGCGTTGACTCCCTCAACATTGGGAGCCATTTTACTAGCTAGGCTCAATTGGGCAAAACTTTTAAAGCCTAGTATATCTGCGAGTTCTTGGCGCAACTTCAAAATCCGCTCAATTAAGGGCTTGTTATCCAAATCGCCAGCAGAAGCGCGAGTGATATGAGCTTTGTAGAGCTTTTCGCGCAAATCTCGACGGGTGCTGTGCTGCATGAAAGGGCCATAACTGGGGAAGTCCAAAGTAATCCGCCAGGGGCCATTTTCTGGTGTGGCATTGCTTTCGCCAGATGCACGAGCCGCTTGGGCTGCTAAACTCACTAAGCTTGGTGGCAAACCGTCAATTTCCGCTTGTGTTGTTAGGGTTAAGCTGAAGGCTTTAGTAGCATCAAGTACATGGTTGGAGAATTTGGTAGAAAGTTCTGCTAATTCCATTTGTATAGCGTTGAAACGCTCTCTTCCCTCTCCTTCTAAGCCAACACCAGAAAGTTCTGCATCTCGAATGGCGGCTTCTACAATGCGCTGTTGGGCTAATTCTAGAGTTGCCCAAATATCACTAGTACGGAGTGCTTTAAAAGCATTATAAATGGGTTTACTTTGACCGAGCTTGTTGATAAATTGTACAACTAGTGGCTGGACAATTTCATGAGCTTCGCGCAGTTCCGGGCTATTTTTAACACCCATTAAATGATTTACCACCCCCCAACTCCAGGTAAGCCGTTCAGTCAGCTTTTCTAAGGGTTCTACTAAACCACTCCAAGTAGGCTGTACATTAGCCTCTAAGGTGACAAGCTGCTGGTCAAGTTCTGCCAGCAACTCATTGAAGGCTGGTACTACTCGTTCTGGTTTAATCTCTGCAAAGGGAGGTAAACCAACGCCTTGAAGTAAGGGATTGTCGGAAATAATGGTACTTGCACTCATGGTTTTGTGTGAACTGCGAAAGAATAAAAACCATTGTTGATTTTTATATATATATCTTCTAATGTAGCGATCGCAGCGCTAGTTAGTCTTGCCATTATGACAAAAAGGCAAAAAAAGCGAGAATTCCTCACAAAAATATCCCGATACAGCAATTTTGTTTAGTTTGTGAACAATATCTGACGGCGTGACAGTTCCAGAAATATCAAAGCGATCGCCCACAGAATGCATTCACCTACCTCAACTTGACCAAAGGCGATACCTGCGGCGCAAAAAGACATCATTAATAATGTAGTATGTCAAACAGGTAGCGCGTCCGCCAGCATGAGCGTTATTCTGAAAATGCAGTTTTAGCCGAAGAATCCCACGCTATCAAGGCGATCGAGCATCCAATTGACTTATTGCGATCGAGCATCCTTGCCGAACCGAAAAAGGAAGCTGTATATTTATGATTTTATTTGGCAACTCATCTTTTTACTCGTAAAATCGAAAACAAGATCAAGGTAAGTAGAAAAGAGTCCCTAAATTAATGAATACGTTAATCAGTCAGGGTGGAAGAGCTATCACTAAATTTCAGGTGGTAGACCGGATAAATGATATCGTTTGGCAAGCTCACCAAGGTAGCGTTGCTGCGATTATTCAGCTATTGAACGAAAAGCTAGCCAAGTCTGGTGTCAGAACTAGAGCCATTTTTTCTGATGGTGTCTTACAACTTCTGTGCGAGGCGGCTAGGATAGAGCAACTTGAGCAATCTCCCCTAGTAGAACAAATCCAGCAAATTCTTGATTCCATCGCCCCGCGTTATATTCGGCGAGTCAATATCAACAGTCGGATTGTTCGAGAACAACAATTACTGTGGTTAAAGGAAATAGATAGCGATCGCGACAAACAATTGCTTTGGTCACAGGAAATTACGTTAATTCAGCCTAATATTGTAAAGCAATTGATTGCAGATTTCACAGAAGCTCAAGCTGAACTAGCAAAGCCAAATTTTCCTAGAACTCAAGTCTCTCGTCCTTTAGTACTTATTAACAAAGAAAAACACAAAAAGAAGCCTAAAAAAAAGATATTAGCTGCGGCTGGTTTATGCTCACTGTTGTTGCTTAGTTGGGTTGTTTATGCCCAGTTAGGTAATAACCTGATAAACCTAATGCAATTACAAACTTCTAAATATATAACTCCAGAAAATACAAGCGATCGCAAAGTTCAAACACCACTTAGTATTGCTAAGAATAACCTTTCTGACCCGTCTGATGACCAATTTGCCACAGCCGTGCGAATTGCAAACCTTGCTTCTGCATCTGGTAAAACAGCCACAATCTCAACTCAGTGGTTAGAGATAGCTGCTAAGTGGCAACGGGCTTCAGATTTAATGAGTACGGTACCACAAAAACACAGCCGTTATCAGGAAGCCAAGATTCGTACTCAACTTTATAAGAAATACAGTGAGGCGGCGCAGAAAGAAGCAGATAAGAGTAAATCTTAGTTTTTTCTTAAAACTTCGATTACTTATTAGTATTCTAGCTGTGGGTAATGGATTATTTATTTTACTTCTCGCACTTCACCCAAGCGCGTAAAACGAATTTCAATTCGTCGCCGCTTTGATTCTGACTGACGCTTTTCTTGGGGAATGGGAGCAAATTCCCCATTTGGTAATATTAATTGTGCTGCCGAATAGGCGCGAAATTGCACTCCTGACATCTTATTTTGTTGCTGGATTTTCAGCAGTTCTTTAACCACTGCAAGAGAACGCATCAATCCTAAATCAGCGTTAGAACCTGCTTTAAGTGTACTAACTGAACCCCCTGGACTAGCTGCTGCCTCTAAATTAGAGTCTAGATTGCTGCTGATAATACTAACAGGTTGTTCATCAGTATGCCCAATTATTTCAACTGTATTAATATTGTAAGATTTTGTGGTTGATTCTATATCAGGTACGAGTTTATTATTGATATAATCCAACATTGTCGTTGGAATTACTGCGCTACCTGGATCAAATCTCGAATTTTCATCTTTAATTAGTAAAATTGGCGGCGTCCCTGGATTAGATATTTGCGATATCGTATATTTAGTGGTGGCTATTAATAATAATAACAGCAGGATCATGAAAGCATTGGACATTAAATCTGTAAAAGCAGGCCAAATATTTAAGTCTTCTTTATAGTCATTATGCCGTGAACGACGAGCCATAACTGAATATTTTAGTTTCTAATTAATGTCAATGTAATCAGCTATTTTTCTATTTACTTTTCCATTATCTGTCTCAGCCGAGAAATTTCGTCTTTTATATTGTTGACATCCTTATTAAAATCCTGAACATTATTAATTAACATTTGTAATCCTTGTTTATTTATTTCTGTTTGCTGAATAATTCCTTTAACAATAAGAGCGCTGACATTTTTATATTCAGAAGTAAATTTTTCATTGTTGTTTTGAATCAAATCTATAAAATCTGATTTAGAAATATCAAATTTAACGCCTAACTGATTGGCATATTCTTCAAAATTGACCATCACAGCCTTAACTTGTTGGTTATTAGAACCAATTTGTTGAGATAAGCTTAAAATCAAGCGATCGCCTAAAGCCTCGATTGCCAAATTAACTTGTTCTGTATAGCTTTTAACTCCTTCTACCAACTGTGTCAAATTATCAGCTTTATTTGCAATTCTTTCCTCTAACTTATCAAGTTTATTAATCGCTTTTGAAAAACTAGTAGCTCCTTGCTTGAGTTGAGGAATAATCTCACCAAGGGAGTTTTGATTATTTTTATGTAAGTCTAAAACTTGAATTGAAGTTTGATTTGCCTTTTTAATATCTATTGCTAAATTAGTTAATTCTTGACTACAACGCTGAACTTCTATCAATGCTGTTTCAATTAATTGGGTTGTCTGGGCTAAACTTGTAGCAGATTGTGAAAATCTCTCTTGCATAGTAGTCAAATTGGCTGTCGCTGCTGATAATTTCTGAGGAAACTGACTATTAGCAAATGTTTCAGCAGACTGTTTAAATATATGAGATTTTGCATTCAGTTCAGTAATAGTATGTTCAAATTCATTAGCAGCACCAGATATAGTACCAGCAGCTTGATAAAAGCCTTCATAAACTTGCTTGGCTAAATCAGCAGCTTCTTTATTCCCGTCAGCAATTTGTTTTGCTACACTTCCTATAGATTTCTCCACTGCATCCCGCACAGTATCACCAAAGCGAGTTAAAAACTCATCCTGCTGGGATACCATTTTTTTCACAATTTTATCGAGACGAGTATCACCTTGTATTTGGGGATGATAAATATTATCTAGATAGTCTTCAAGAGTACAAATAAGTCTGTACTTGGCAAAACTAGTATTTTTAAACCAGTTAAATATTGTTAAAAAAGTACTAAAAAAAAGTCCCGTTAAACTAGTAGTGAAGGCAATACTCATCCCTTCTAGTGGTTTCTTTAATTCAGCAACTAAATTGCTAACATTGCTAATATTAGTTTGATTGATTGTTTGACTGAGTGCCGCTAAATTAAGCGTGATACCTAGAAAAGTACCAAGTAAACCAAAGGCTAAGAGTAAATTCGGAAGAATACGACAAAAGTAATCGATTTGTTCACAGGTAAATCCCCAAACTTTTTCTTGGCTATAAACTTGGTCGATTAATGCTGCTGTATTAACCTGATCTAAGTTTCTACTAGCGTCTCTAAACCTTCGTTCTAATTCTTCTAGGATTTTTGGTTGTTGTCCAGGTGATTGTCTACTAATTAACCTTCGTACCTTATCTTCCAAAGATAATAGATGTTGATACAGAGCCAAGCGGAGAAAAATCGTAGATATAGATGGTAGAACGACGAGTACAAGAGTAATAAATATTAAATAACCTGGTAATGGTGGCATCAAAAACACCTTGAAAATGGAAAAAAAAGTTTGCTAAAAAATGTGGATATTATCTAACCTAAAAAAGAGATTAAAGGGGGTACTTAGCAAAGATTTTTTGTTTCTCGCGATCGTACTCTTCTTCAGTCATCAATTCATCAGCTAAATCTTGCTTTAGTCGCTCTAATTCTAAGCGTCGTTTTGCTCGATTATCAGTAGAATCTACAGGATAATCAACAACTATCTCACCTACAATAGCTTTTTGCTGCCCTAAATTTGTACTTAGACTTGGGGAACCTTTAAACCGCTCATTCATCTTTCTGCGGAAGCGATTAATAATTCCCTCTTTAGCTACAGGGTCTGTATTTGTACCAACTACTGCTGCTCTGTAGGGATAATTGGCACTATCTTCTGGTAATTCATCAACTTCTTTGACAAATTGCCGTACTTTAAGTACATAGTTATTCTCCCAAAGTTCAGGTTTTCTTTCTATTACAGCAATCTCATCATCTAAAAGCTGTTGTAAAGCTTCAGTCATATCCTTACGGTTAGCAAGTTCTTCCAAAGCTTGACTCCATTCTGTATTTAAAGAAGCAGTAGTATAACTATCACGCAATGGATCGTGATATTGAAATTCCAACTGTTGATTATCCTGATTTTTTTCTAATAAACCCAATGCTAGGCAAGGATAAAAAACATCCTCCAATTCTTCCATTTTTCTAGCATCAGGTGGAATAATGTCAGGGAAGGAAGCATTAGAATCGTTATGAAGAAAAGATGTCGGAGAATGCTGTTCACGCAGGTAAGGGTTTCTCATTCTTGCTAGACTACTAATTAGTCTGAGAGGAAAACCAGCATATTCATTCACAATTAAAATTTCGTCTTCAGCTTGTGTTGCTTTTAAGACACTTGGCTCCACTCCTATATCTTGTGTCAGCAAAGTTTTAAACTGTCGTACTTCTAATTCATCTGTATCCTTAAACCCCACTAATTTACTACTTTTAGCAGGATCTTCCCGGAAATAGGGATCAGCTAAATTCAAACGCAAGAGAGGTTCAGCTTCCTGCATAACTTGTGCTAAACGAGTTGAACGTACTGCTAAAGAGTAGTTTTGCATAAAACGCTTAATCACAGAGTTGACAATATTAATACTCCGAGAAGCAAATAATTTATCAACTTTCAGATCAATTTCTTTTTGCAACTGTTCTGAAGTAGTGCGTTCTCTGTCTATAAAACTTACCAAAGATTGTCCTCTACCAGTTTGTTCTGTAAGTGTCGAACTTACTAACACAAACTGGCGACGTAAATCATCTTCTGGTAAAATATTTTGATAACAGCGATCGATATCTTCACTATCAAATATTGCTTCCCCGCTCATTTCATCAAAATTTAATTGTCTCAAGTCTCTATCTTGTTTTTCATAGAAACTTTGTAAATCTTCTACTAAGCTACTAAAGGCAGCAACTTGAGTTGTTCTCTCTTGAATATGCTTTTGCAGGTTATTAACAATTTTTAGCGACTCTTGAACGACTGTGACATCAAAGTTATGCTGAATAATTTTGCAGACTTCCTGTACTGATTTTTTGGCTTCATCTTGGAATTGACTATTTTTATTATTCAGGAGGGGAATACCAGCTTTATGTTCAATGTCATCGATTGTTTGTTCAGCGTCTCGCCATTTTCTTTCTAAATCTTCCAAGATTTTCATTCCACCATTATCAGTGATTTTTTCTTGCAAGTTTTGTTGATAGTTATGTAATTCATGTTGCAAAGCATCTAGCCAATCACGGACACTTTTAATGGAAAAAGTAGAATCTGTTGGCGTGAGTAACTGACTCAGATAATCATCAATATTACTTTTTAGTTCCTTGGTGGTATTTGGAGAAATTTGTAGCAGTCTTGTCAACCAAATTCCTCTAGTGCTTTCAGTTTCACCAGGCTGAACTTTGCGAAATTGCTCTCTAAATTCCCTTGGTAACTGTCCGCGAATATCATTGCGATTCTCGCGTTTTTGACACTCGGAAATTTGCCTCTCTAATTTATTTCTCCAAGTACTAATAGTATTCCGAAAGCTCTTGTTATTCTCTTGAACCGATTCTGCTAGCTTTGTCGTGAAATTATCTTTGTTTTCTGGGTCGTTGTGCCAATGATACTGAATGAGGAATTGCTCAATTAATTTTAGGGGATCTGGACTTTGACCTTTGCCGTTTAACCAAAATTTTACTAGCTCTAAACTAACGCGGTTTAAGGCAATTTGGACAATAGTATCGCGGGGAAAATAAATAGCCGCCAATCCAAATGTTAAATAACGCTGGCTATTGGGACGCGGGTGTTTATCACATTGGATCATGTGTTGCAGAAAATTGTCTCTACTGCCTTTAATTGCTGGTGCTAATTCACTGGAAAAATCCAGAGCAATCTTATGAGCAATCACATTACATAGCTTACCTTGAACAAGGATTGAATATTCACCTCCTGTTTGACTTGATACTAAATAGGTGTAGTCAAATGGTGGACGCTGTTCTTGGATAAAAACTAAATTTTGGAGGTCATAAAATGCTTCAAATTTTGTGCCTGGTGTGCTGTAATAATTTAATTCTTTGAGTGCGGCATAAGTATTCGCGCTCATACTAGGAGCATTGCCATACAATTCTGGACTAATCACTAAATAGCCAAAAATTTTGGCGCTTTGGTCGCCATAAAGATGTCTGAGACTATAAGCAATATCCAGAAACATCCCGCTACCAGTACCGCCACAAAGAGAACCAACCACAAAAATGCTTAGTCCTGGTTCGACTCTTAAACCAGCTTTCAGTAATAAAGAATCATGTCCTCTTGTGCGCCTTTCTGCGCTTTCAATTGCTGTTTTAATCTTTTGGTAATTGTGGAAAAAAGCTAGCCTACCTACAGGTCTAATGCCTTTTGCACCTTCTTCAACTGCTTTAATATTTCGCAATAGTTGTGGTGGAAACCATCTGGCAATATGGTCGTATGGGCCGTGACGAGTATATTCTGACCGCCGCTCCAATCCTTCGACAAACATGGTAACTTCGTTGGAGGACATTGTAGCGCTGACTTTTTCTGCTTCTTTAAAGCTGAGGTCAACGCCATGATAGGTACTTCCTGTACGAATACCGGTGACTTGTGTTGCAGCTTTATCTGTATCGATGTGAACAAAACTCACAATTGGGAGATTGTTTAAATCTCCATAACGGTCAACAATTAACCGCCGAATTCGCATTAAAACATCGCGTCCAGTACCCCCTAAACCTATACAAATTGTCCGGTTGATTCCCCGATATTGAAGTTCGTTTGTAGTTGATTGACTCATTATAGGTACTTTAGAGATACTACTTTTTTAGCTTAATAATGATCTCGTAGTCACGGTTGCGAACATCTGGACAATTTAGCCGAAACCTAGATTTATCTATGAGAGTACGTGACGCAATTTCTTTACCATTATAATAAATTGGTGTCAAATTAGTTGGTACTAAATAAAGCTTCTCACCTTTGCGTTCTAAATATGCCCTAACTTCTACACCTGGACAGTCAATAGAATCTACACAAGTAGAGTCATATTCACCAATTGCAATGCGTTTATTGTTTGGCAAGCTGCATTTTTGGTCTTCTGGTTTTGCTGTTGCTTCAAAATCAACTATCAATTCCCATTTTTTTTGCAATCTATATAATTTCAGTCCACTGAGAAATAGAACGATTAATATTAATATTGAAATTAATCCAGGTATCGATAGTTTTTTAATTAAATAAGGTGTGACTAAACAAGTTTCTTGATTACCTGGTGCAGGTGTACAAAATTCCTGGACTGTAGGAGCAATATCGATTACAGTGAGTTTATATTGTTGATTATTCTGGGTTTTTATTGATAGCGATCGCTTCTGAATCGGCAAATCTTTAATCCAAGCTTGTCGCTGTTGACTTTCTCTTGATTCCAATATCCGAAAAGGGCTATTAGCAGGCGTTTCTATCCAAATTTGGGAAGGAATTCCGGCTTGGGTAAATAGGGGCGCATCTGTAACCCAAACTACTGATTGTGGTTTTATATATTGCTTTTCTTGCAGCCGATTTTGATTAATTTGAGCCAAACCTTGATAAATAGTGAATTCAGCTTGCTGAATATCTGTACCGTAGTATTTTGGGTCTGGTGAAGGTATTTTTGCTAAAAGTTTGTCAATATTTTCTTGATTATTACTAATAAACTCGATGGGTGTTCCCAAGGGATTTACACCCGATTTAACTTCACTCAAAACTATATCTTGAGCAAAAGGAATAATGTATACAGTATCTCCCGGCTTCAGGCTGTCTTGAATGATTTGACGTAAGCGGATACGGCCTTCATCATTTAATCCCACGCTTTCTGTCAAATCAATCGCCAAGACAACATCTCGTCCGCCACCCAAAACGGCAACTAAATCTAAGCCAACTTTTTGTGTGGAAGTAAGTGTTTGTCCAGGAGTAATTTTAGTTATAGTCACAATTAATATAGTTTAATTAAATAATGTATAAGACTTCTTGCATAGATACCTAGCGAATGTAATTAGCGCTTTCATCCCATCTAAAAATGGCAATGGCAAAGACTCCATTGATAAACTTACGCATAGGAAAATTGCAAGCCTTGCTTCTTTCATTACTTAGGTGGACAGAGTTTAATAGATAATGACTTTTACTTAAAATCTATTATCACATATTGTATACATTATGACAGGTGGTTCAGAATTTCCAGTCTTGTACAAAATACTGTTGGGGACAATTGAAAAAAAATCGACCTTTGTCAATGGTCGATTTAATCAAGGGTCAATTTAAAACCCAAAATCCAAAATATGTAAGCTAATCAGCATTCAAGTTGCTCGCATCAGGGCGGGCAAGATGCCCACCCCACAAGATATTGAGAAAATTTTCATCTGCAAATTAGATGTGTTTTAGCTTATCTCCTCTAACTCAGGAGTTCTCCTGTTTCTTGCAGGGAGTGCAAGCGGCGGTAAATACCCTCGTGACGCAAGAGTTCATCGTGGCTACCCACTTCTACAATCTTTCCTTGCTCTAGAACGACAATTTTATCGGCTTCCCGTACTGTACTTAAACGGTGGGCAATGACGATAGTGGTGCAAGTACCCTGAATCGATCGCATCGCTAGCTGAATTGAACGCTCAGACTCATAATCTAAACTAGAGGTGGCTTCGTCAAAAATCAGTACGTCTGGTTCCACTAACAACGCCCTAGCAATTCCTAACCGTTGTCTTTGTCCTCCAGACAGCCTCACACCTCGTTCTCCCACGACGGTGTAATAACCTTTGGGTAAGTGCTGCACTACTTCATCGACTCTGGCAATTCTACAGGCTTCTTGAACCTGCTCCAAAGTGGCATTTGGTCTGCCGTAGGTGAGATTATCCAATATAGTACCGTTGAAAACGTCTACTTCTTGGTGAACGATCGCTAATCTCCGTCTATATTTACCCACATCCAAAGTGCGAATATCTTGACCATCAATCAGAATTTGACCTCCTTGAGGTTCAAAATATCGCAACAGCAATTTCACTAAAGTAGACTTACCAGAACCGGAACGCCCCACTAATGCCACTGTTTGGTATGGCTCAATTAACAAGTTAATATCTTGCAAAACTTGACGGTTGGCATCATATCCAAAACTGACGTGTGACAACTCAACTTTTCCAGTAAATTTATAAGGTGATTCTGTCTGGTTGCTCTCTTCTAAAAGACTAGCTGAATCAGATGCAGTTGGCTCTTGCAGAAATTCGTGAAACCGCAGCATGGGAGAATAACGACGGGCAAAAACTTCTGCCAAATTACTAATAGGTTCTAATTCGGCATAAGCCATGCTAGAAAGAGTTAAGGTCATGACAAAATGACCGAGAGAAATTCTCCCATTTACTGTTGCGGCTAAAGTCAAACCCAGAATTGTAAATACACAAAACTGAATTACAGTTCTTTGCCAAGTACCCAGTTTTGTATAACCTTTGTGGATGCGATAATCAAGCACCATTAGTTCACGATCCAAACGTTGCTTTTGGCGCTTCAGTTCCCTAGCTTCTGTAGCAAATGCTTTCACCGTTTTGATATTGGTGATTAATTCGGAAGTGCGGCTTTCGGTATCCTCTCCATACTTATCTAGACGGCTTTCGTACCTAATTAGCTGTTGTAAACTCTTCAAGCTGAAGCTGAGAATAATTACAAAGGAAATTAGATATAATATTGCAATCCGCCACTCAATGAACAAAATAAACACAAAAATCCCCAGCACACGAGCCAGCTTAGGAATCAATTGTCCGGCAACTTCAGGGTAACTAAAAGTATGGTTAGAAATACCTCTAGCTACTCTTCCGGCAATGCGTCCAGGGTTATTTTCATCATAAAATTCTAGTGGGAGAGTCAGAACTTTAGCGATCGCTGTTTCGTTTTTCTCTCGACGCGACCTGAAAGCTATATCCCAGTGAAACCAATTGGTTAACCAAGGTTGTGTTGGTGCCCTCACTACGGTGACAACGAAAATTAAACCCAGTAATACACCCAAAGATAGAGTTTTATTAACTGGATAATTGGTAATGTCCGAAAAACTTGCGATCGCACTTTGAAGTGGTTTATCCAAAGGTTGATCAGACAAAACGTTTAAAATCTGCCCGATCGCGTAAGGGACAACTAAATCAATAACTTCGTAAATGCTAGATGCTGTAATACTGAAAACACTCGGCTTCCAGTAAGAGCGAAAGTAATTGACAATATCTTGAAATTTGGCCATGATGCACACCGTCCAAGAGCGCGATCGTAAACTTGGAATTTATATATTACATTTGTATTACAAGGTAGTCAAGGGCTACAGATTTAAATCACTCCTTTGGAGTAGTAGGCATTTGTGCAGGGATAAATTCTAGGCGATAGCGATAGAGGGCAACTGGTCGAGAACCAGCTTTAAAGTAATCTGGATCTTGGGGTGAAAGATAGACAGCAGTAACTTGATCTGCCTCAATTACCGGATTAGCTGTTGGAAGTTTATGATAAGCGGTGGTAGACTCTACAGAGTTTAAATAGGGGACTGAACCGCCTTTAAATAGTTGTTGAAACACTTCTGTAGTAATGAACTTGCCATCAGGGGTAGTTTCTGTAGCCCGTGCAGTCACAATAGAAACTAGTTGCCGACTGCTACGCAAGAATGTAATTTGACGATTAGGTGAATCTGGATCTACTTTGACTAATAACACTGCTTCATCCCCTAAATAAGCCCTTGCCAAATTCAAGCTATTAAACGCTCTATCCGCTACTAAAATTGGGGATTTGTAATCTACCTTAGGTAATATCTTTAACCCAGTAATAGATGGTTGCTCTTTGACAAATCTTACTACAAAACTCACAGGCTGATTTAATTGTCGGCGATTACCTTCAAATCCTGGCGTTACGATTTCTGGTGCTAAAGGTGCAGCTAAATCTACCAAAGTACTTGTAACTTGCCAAGTACCAGCCATCCATTCAGGGTAAACCAAATCACCCGAAGCGGGTTGCACTGAAGTCAATTTTTCCCATTGGGGAAAATTTGCTAACCGTTCAGACAACTCTCCTGCAAAAGCATCGCCACCCCACAAAAGAAATAAAAGCAGCAAGCAAAAACTCCAAATCGCCTTGATTGTAAGCATTAGCAGTTTTGTAGTTAACGTTTATTAGACTTCTTGCATGAATCTTTACCCTCACCCTAAATCCCTCTCCCAAGATTGGGAGAGGGACTTTGAAATTCGCTCCCCTTCTCCCATAATTGGGAGAAGGGGTTGGGGGATGAGGGCTAGTTTTGTATTCGTGCAAGAGGTCTATTATTTATCGATGAAAAATTAAGCAAGTTTGTGTAAAAAATTTAAACTTTATAGTAATATACTTAACCCTACAATCCCAAATTTATGATGACAGCATGACATTGGCACTAGGCATGATTGAAGTTTATGGTGTTCCCACAGCAGTGGAAGTTGGAGATGCTATGTGTAAAGCTGCCCGTGTAACCCTTGTTGGTTATGAAAATACTGATTTGGGACGAATTACCGTGTTAATTCGGGGGGTTGTGGGCGAGGTAAATGTGGCGGTGACAGCAGGACTAAAGGCGGTGCTGCGAGTTAACGGTGGTGAGGTGCTTTCTTCTCATATTATTCCCCACCCCCACGAAAATTTAGAATATGTTTTACCGATTCATCGCAGCATTAATATGGAGCAGTTCAGTGCAGATATCCGATTTCCTCCACCCCTATCAGTTTAGCTGTATTAAATTTCTGCTGGTAAAGGTTGCCAAACTTCCCCATACTGATCCTTTAAAGCTTGCCAAGCCTCTACTTGACCGGGTTCATATTCGCCAGGTTTACCCCATTGTAAAAACAGGCTTAAGGCAGGTTCTTGTTTATCATCTAAAAACCGAATAGCATAGGTTGTAAAATTACCCCTCTTCGCTTCACCAGTTTCAAATTTTACTTGAGTGATTTTGTCCATATTCAAGTGAAACTCAAAGCCTTCGGTGTGCATATTAGCATATTTACCTTTAGGCAATTCTGCATAAAATAACTTTTCTATTTTACCTCGTGCTTCTAATACAGCAGCACTGCTAGTAACAATTAAACGCAAAGTTCCAAGATTTTCACAAGCTTCTAAAAATTCTTTCAAAGTAGTACTCATAAATTATTATCCTTTCTTAGTTTTTTACTAATGACTAATGACCAATGACTATTTTTCGTATTGTTCATAAGCAGCGACAATGCGCTGAACTAGAGGATGGCGCACGACATCCTTTTGGGAAAATTCGCAAAAGGCAATGCCTTCAACGTGTTTTAAAATTTGTAAAGCTACTCCTAAACCCGATTGTTGGTGAAGTGGTAAATCCGTTTGTGTCATATCGCCTGTAATCACCATCCGCGAACGGAAGCCCAAACGAGTCAAAACCATTTTCATCTGAGCGGGTGTAGTATTTTGAGCTTCATCCACAATTACAAAGGCGTTATTGAGGGTGCGTCCCCGCATATAGGCGAGTGGTGCGACTTCAATTACACCGCGTTCCATTAAACTAGGTACTTTTTCTGGATCGATAAATTCATAAATAGCATCGTAAAGTGGGCGAAGATAGGGATTAACTTTCTGCTGTAAGTCTCCAGGCAAAAAGCCGAGTTTTTCACCAGCTTCGACAGCAGGACGAGTTAAAATTAGCTTTTCAAACTCGTTAGCAAGAAGTGCTTGCACGGCGACAACAACAGCAAGATAAGTCTTGCCGGTACCAGCAGGCCCAATACCAAAAGTAAGATCACGCCTACGGAGTGCGTCGATATATTGACGCTGACGGAAGGTTTTGGCACGGACTTCTTCACCCCGGCGACTTTTGGCGAGGACATTTCGCTGTAAATCTTGTAGTTCCCCTTGCCGATCGCTATCTATGGCTTGACGAGCTGTTAAAATATCGGCACTGGAAATAGTATTACCTTTAATCCAGAGGTCTTCAAGCGATCGCACTAATCGAGAAGCCAGATCAATTTGCTTTTCGCTACCAGAAATCAATAATTCCTGTCCGCGTAGCACTAAAGTGGCTCCTGTTTGCCGAGATAGGATTTTGAGATTTTCTTCTCCATCTCCCCCAAGAGCGATCGCACTGGGAATATTGGGCAGCTGAATTGTTAAGGCATCTGCCATAGTATTTTTTAATTGCTGAGGATCTGTGTTTGACAAAGGTTAATTTTTTCTCGCCAAGGGCGAAAGTAACTTTGTTTTACTTACATTTTGAAAAACTTTTGCAATAAATGAATTAGCTGTACGGGGCATACAGATGTTATTGGTGTCAACTTAAGCTAAAACCCTTTTCAAATCTCGTTTCCAGCAAGAAGCTGGATAATGCTGCTCTTGGCGGCTCTGCCGCCAGTAAGGGAGGCGGAGCCTCTTAGTAGGCATTCCCAGTCAGAGACTGGGAACGAGGAAAAACGAGGCAAACGAGGCAATCGAGCAAAGCTCTGTCTAGGCTGGCTTTCACGTTAGGGACTTCCAAGTAAAAAAATATTCCATTGCTATTGTTCACTGTTAACCGTTGACGGTTCACGAGTTTTCAGTCAACAGTCAACAGTCAACGACTTGAATGTGGAATAATTTATTTTTTGGAGTTCCCTTAAGTTGACACCAATGTACAGATGTACGCCCCTATCGGTGAAGAGTTCAAAAAAAGATCCAAAAATCCTTTTGCTACTTTCCATCTTTACAAAAATTCTGAGCGGAGGTAACTACAACCGCTCAGACTTGCTCTCTAGTTTCAATCTAGCGGAGGCGGGGTTTAACAATGGGTTTAGGCCCATCATTTCCACGGGGTTCTTTCCTAGTCGGTGGTGGCGATCGCTCTTCTGTCTCTTCATCAAAAGACATACCCTCGCGGCCCGGCGTAGTGCTGCCGTAGATATCCAAGTATACTGATTGCCCAGTAGCGGCGGCTGCTGCGGCAATTACTGTACGAATCGCCTGAATATTGCGTCCCCCTCGACCAAACACTTTCCCTTTATCCGTGCTTTCAAAGGCGATGCGAATCCAAGCCCGGTTGAGGGCCTGAGAAATTTCACAATCGACGCTTAAAGTCTCTGGAGATTCCAAAAACGGCTGCACTAAAAACCGAACCAGCCCAACATAGTTAGGACTAGCTGTTGGGGATATTGTTCCCGAATTATGATGCGGCTGTGGTTGTGGCTGTGGCACTGACCTGTTCAAAAACATTGGCTTTTACTAAAATGCGACGGACGGTGTCAGTGGGTTGAGCGCCTTGTTGTAGTCGTTTGACGATGCCGGGAACGTCTAGTCGCACTTCATCGGTTCTGGGGTTGTAGAATCCCAACTCTTCTAGGGGACGGCCATCGCGGCGAGCAAGGTTGTTAATGGCGATAATGCGGTAACTTGCTTCCCGCTTTTTACCGAATCGCTTCAAGCGCAGTTTGATCATGGTTGAAGAATCTATTCTCCTAATTGGTAAGTATGTCGAAATGCTAATTTTAGCACTCGTCTAGCATTTGGTGCTATTAGTCATTAGTCATTTGTCATTGGTCATTTGTCATTAGCAAATTATCAATGCCCCATGCCCAATAACTAAAGATTGCCAAAGCCTTTTTTCTTTTTATCTTTGGGTTTTTTCTTTTTCGTGGCTGGGGCACCATCATAACCTCGCCATCCTGGGGCAGGGGGACGATTGCCTGCGCCTGCGAAGGCGTTGCCCATACCGCCACCGCCGAACATTCCCGGCATTCCAGGGAAGCCACCTTGACCCATTTGCTGCATGAGCGATCGCATTTTTTGGAAATCACCCACCAGTTTAGTCACATCTGACTCTCTATAGCCGGAGCCAGAAGCAATCCGCCGCCGCCGACTGGGAGAACTGGCTAATAAATCGGGGTCGTGGCGTTCTTGGCGAGTCATTGAGTTAATCATCGCCTCACAGCGTTTCAGCTGGGTTTCTCCCTGCTTAAGCTGATCGTCTGAGAGCTTGTTCATCCCTGGAATCATCTTGATTAAGCCTCCCAGAGATCCCATATTCTTTAGCATCCGCAACTGCTTGAGAAAGTCAGTAAAGTCAAACTTCGCTGACAAAATTTTCTCCTGCATTTTCTCAGCATCTGCTAAGTCAAACTCTTCCTGGGCTTTTTCTACCAGGGTTAGCACATCGCCCATTCCCAAAATTCGGGATGCCATGCGATCGGGATAAAACGGTTGTAGTGCCTCTACTTTCTCGCCCACGCCCACAAATTTAATCGGCGCTCCCGAAATCTTTCGCACTGACAGCGCTGCACCACCACGGCTATCACCATCCATTTTGGTGAGAATCGCCCCAGTAATTCCGATCTGCTCATGGAAGGTGCGGGTAAGATTTGCTGCCTCTTGACCAGTCATCGCGTCCACCACCAACAGAGTTTCATGGGGTTGGACAGTTGCTTTGATACGGGCTAATTCCGCCATCATGTCTTCGTCAATTTGCAGGCGTCCAGCAGTATCAATAATTACTGTGTTTACACCTTCTGCTCTAGCGCGTTCTACACCTTGCCTTGCAATTTCTACGGGATCTGCGTCGCTTCCTAGTTCAAATACTGGTACGTCAATTTGCTTACCCAACGTCACCAACTGGTCGATCGCTGCTGGGCGATATACGTCTGTCGCCACCAACAAACAGCTACGCTCTAATTTTCTCAGATGTAAGGCTAACTTAGCGGTAGCTGTGGTTTTACCAGTACCTTGTAACCCAGCCATTAACACAATAGTAGGCTGTTCCTTGGCTTCTGCGATGGGAACATTTTCTTCTCCCATCACCTGCACTAGTTCATCGTGAACAATTTTGATGAACTGTTGATCAGGTCGCACGCCGGTAATCACCTCGGCTCCCTGTGCTTTAGCTTCGACTTCGCTAATAAAATCTTTGACTACCTGGAGATTGACATCTGCTTCCAACAAGGCGCGGCGCACTTCGCGCAATGCATCTTGAATGTTGGATTGAGAAATTTTGTCCTGTCCCCGCAGTTTCTTCCAGGCGGCTTCTAAACGGTCAGATAGAGCATCAAACATAATGTAATTACAGGTAGTTCGCCAATGGGAAATTCTAAACCGCCGATGAATGCGATCGCGAATTTCCGCTAAATTTTAAACGTGCTATTTACCAGCTTAGTATTTTTCACCGCGACTGTAGCAACCAGATACCTACCTTTATAGAAGATTGAGCTTAAAGTACAATGAAGGCAAGAAAGGCTATTGTACAGCGAGAACCTATATTACATATCGCTATGACTAGCAACACACTGCTTCAACCCACAGAAATCATCCACTTATCGGGTATCAGTTGGCAAACTTATGAAAACTTGCTAACTGAACTTAGTGCTAGTCGCCGCCTCCGGCTTACTTACAATCGAGGTACGTTAGAAATCATGGTTCCTTCACCCGAACATGAAAGTTATAAAAAAATTGTGGGTCGATTTGTCGAAACTCTAGCGGAAGAACTAGAAGTTAGGATTCAGCCCCTTGGTTCTACTACTTTCAAACGTCCAGAACTGAGTGGTGCAGAACCAGATGAATGCTTTTACATTAAAAATGTCAAGTTCATTAAGGGGAAAAAAAGAATTAATTTGCAACAAGATCCGCCGCCAGATTTGGTAGTAGAAATTGATATTACCAGCAGTTCCAAAAATCGTTTTCAAGTCTATGCTGATATGGGTGTGCCAGAAATCTGGCGATATGATGGTAATGATTTTAGTATTAACATTTTAGAAAATCAGAAATATATATCTGTTGAACGGAGTTTAGCATTTCCCAATCTGCCACTAACAGAGATTTCTAATTTTTTAGAGCAGGTGGGAGAAAAGGATTATTTGGAATTAGTTAAAGAATTTCGCAAATGGGTTAAAAGCCAAATTTAATATCAATCAAAATAGCGAATTAATTTATACCAATTTGAAAAAAGAATGCGACAAATAGACCATTTGTAGAGACGCGATTCATCGCGTCTTTACCCAAGGATGTGTTGCAATCATTAATTGAATTGGTATTAGATTGAACGACGACCAATCTACATACCGAAATGTGACCGACCTGCAAGGACGAATTAAAAGGGAACAGGGAACAGGCAAGAGGGAACAGGGAAATCCCCATAATTAAAATTAGGGGATTTGTACAAGGACGTATTTTTTCTTGCGCTGCGCGTCCCCTTAAAAAATGTTTTTATTTTTTTTCATAAATAAATTTAGGGGCTTTAGACCCAAAATTCGGGCAGGTTTTCAAAGCTGTTCCCTGTTCCCTCTTCCCTGTTCCCTGCCCGAAGGGCTTGGTAAAAAGACCTAACCCCCTTCCCTACTAGGGAAGGGGGAAATCTCTCTCCTATGCGCGTAAGAGTCGCCCTTTTATGATTGAGTTGCTGCTGGTTTTGAGAGCTGTTGTTGGTAAAAGCGGACAACTTTTTGCACATACTCAGCAGTGAAGCCTTTGTTACAACCTGTATAACTACCAGTCATCCACCAACAAGCTGCACCACGCACAGATGCAATTTCATTATTATTGGTGGCGCGGAGTTGATTGGTTAACTCACGGCGCGTAATACAGGATACAACTTGACGAGCGATCGCAGGGCTGTTTTCAAACTGCGTCGGTGTCAGTTCTCGTTTGAGACAAGTTCTTGTCCAGCCTTTGAGGGTTTCTGGTTTAACTTGCCATTCGCTGTAATATCCATCGTTGAGTTTTTTTGTCTGCGGTGCAGCTTGTCGCAACGCCTCCACCATCGCCGCAACTTGGGTAGCAGAAACCGGCTGCTGTGCTTGAGCTAATAATGGTAATAGTCCGAAGCTGACAATAACTCCGTTGAGTAGTAATCCTATGGGTTTTTTGATCATAAGATAACATTCTATGTGTTTACGCTATCAATTAGATTAGGAACCTACTAAATTTTCTATAGTATCAGCATCATTCGGTAATGCGGCGGTTAAAACTTCGCTACCTTCTGCGGTAACTAAAACATCATCTTCTATGCGGATTCCACGCACATCGGCAAATTCAGATAAACGCTGCCAATTCACCACATTCTGATATTTTGAGCGAATATTGGCATCATTTAAAATTGCTGGTACTTGATAAAAACCAGGTTCAATTGTAACTAACATTCCTGGACGCAAAGGACGATTTAAACGGAGGTAGCTTAAGCCAAAGCGATCGCTTCTTTCCCGTCCCTCTTCATACCCAGCTAAATCGCCCAAATCTTCCATATCATGGACATCTAAACCCAGTAGATGACCGATACCATGAGGGAAAAACAGCGCGTGGGCATCCATCTCGACTAAATCTTGAGGGTTTCCTTGTAAAATGCCTAACTCTACTAAACCTTCAGCTATAACCGTAGCAGCTAACAAATGAATATCCCCATACTCTACACCAGGGTGTATTCTGGCAATGCAAGCATCATGGGCTGCCAGCACAACATTATAAATATCTCTCTGGGTAGATGAAAAATTACCAGATACTGGCCACGTTCGAGTTACATCACCAGCCCAACCCGTCTCAGTTTCAGCGCCAACATCGGCAAGTAATAAGTCACCTGGTTGTAGGGGATGGTGATACTGTTCGTTATGCAAAACTTCACCGTGAACGGTGACAATACTGTTGTAGGAGGTTGTCATATTGTGGGCAATAATTACCCCTTCCATCGCTGCGCGAACTTCTGCTTCCAATTTGGCTTTAGGTGTTGCTGCCATACCAGCTTTGTGTGCTTCAACAGTGACAGCAGCAGCTTTTCGCAACTCGGTTAATGCAGCTTCATCATGAGTAAGGCGGAGAGAAACGATCGCTTTAGCTAACTCCAAGTCAATTCCTTGGGGAGGACTTTGTGGTAAAACCCATCTATTTAATAGCTGTGATTGTTGCGTCCAAGTAGCTGCATCTTGTACAGCAAGTGTGGCGGCATCTTCTAACCAAGACTCTAATTCTGCCATTGGCCGAGCCACATCCGCCCCAATCTGTTGAGCTATTTCCTCGCGCGTTGGCATTTCTCCATGCCAAAGGGCGCTGCTGGGTGATGGATCGTCGATAAATAGTTCTAATTTGCCGTCTTCTAAACGAATTGCTGCATTTGATAATGGCAGTCCGGCAAAATAGAGGAAATGACTGCTAGCGCGAAACGGAAAGGGATTTGCTAGAAAGTTGCGCGGACTGTTGCTACCTGACCACAGAATTACGGGAAAATCAACCAGGTTGGCTAATTGTTGCCGACGGTGGCCTAAAGTATCGATTAGGGAAGTAGAAGTTTGTTGGATCAGCATAAATAGAAACTCAAAAAGAAGGTTAAAGGTTAAAGATTCCCTTTATTTAGTCGTTATCGTCTTTATCGTCATCATCTTTATCATCCTTGCGATCGCCATCTTTGTCGTCGTCATCTTCGTCGTTCTGGTTAGGTTGTACGGCTGGTTTTTGTTGCTCAGTTGGAGCCGATGGCTGCGGTACTTCAACACAACTAACTAATACTCCAGAAATTAGCGCTAAGTTTACAGCAGCAAAGATGCTTCTGAAGATTTTTATCGTCATCTTTTCGTTTTGCTTTGACATTGACTTCAGTTTTGGAGATTGTATTCCTAATTTATCAGGTACTGTATATAGCGGTTCTCGTTTGGATGTAAGCTTTGGTAGCACGGCTGTCATTGGTGTCAACTTAATGTGAAAGCCCAGTCTTATAAGAAGAGTGAAAGTTTTTCGATCTACCACCTAGATTTTCGATCCTCCCCGATAAATTAGCTACGGTGTACACACAAGTGCTGTCCACATACGTTTCAACTCTATTTTTGTCAGAGTTAAATTGTCATGCTCTCCGACATCCCGCCCAGAACTAAAGTTCAGCGGCTCATAGCTCAAGTCCACTTAAGTGGACTAAATTGATCCTTCAGTCCACTTAAGTGGACTTGAGCTATTAGACTCGGAATTCATTCCGAGGCGGGATAGAAACGCAGTGCGATATTTCTTAGACATCTCCGAAAAAGAATTGTTATAAATATAATTCTGTCTAATTCAAGGTGACTCTAATGGGACAAACCATTACTCAGGTTGACGCTTTTACCAATACACCTTTTGCAGGTAATCCTGCTGCTGTCTGTGTTCTGCCTACTCCCCAAGACGAACGTTGGATGCAGAATGTGGCGCAGGAGATGAATTTATCTGAGACGGCTTTTTTAGTTAGACAGGATGATGGCTTCAATTTGCGTTGGTTTACGCCCAAGGTGGAAGTACCGCTTTGTGGTCATGCAACTTTAGCTAGTGCCCATGTACTGTGGTCAGAGGGGCATTTATCACCTGATGAAGTTGCGCGTTTTTATACCAAAAGCGGAGTGCTAATTGCTGAGTTGCAAGGTGAGTGGATTGAGTTAGATTTTCCTGTGAATCACTCACAAGAAACAGTTGCCCCACAAGAACTTAAGGCTGCTTTGGGTGTCCCATACAAATCTGTTTTATTGAATTCCTTGGGCTATTTAGTAGAATTGGAATCTGAAGATTTGGTACGGCAAATACAGCCAAATTTCCAAATGCTGAAAACGTTGCCTATTTCTGAGATTATTGTCACCAGCCTCACTAACCCTGATTCTGAATATGATTTCGTCTCTCGCTTCTTTGCACCGGGTTTAGGGATTGACGAAGACCCTGTAACTGGGGCGGCTCATTGTTGCCTTGCTCCCTTCTGGCGCGATCGCTTGCACAAAAATCAATTTTTAGCTTATCAGGCATCCAGTCGCGGTGGGGTGGTGAAGGTGGATTATGACGGAGGCGATCGCGTCTTTCTTAAGGGACAAGCCGTAACTGTTATGCGAGGCGAGTTAATTACCCGATAAACCTAATATTACAAATCAATGGCATCCGGCAAAAACTCACCATCAAGAATTTGGGCAATGGAATAAGGACACTCCACTGGAAATGTATCTATTGGTAGTTCAGTTTCATTACTAGCAGCTTTCAATCCCCGATTGTAGCATTGCGCTAAAACTTCTTCTGGATAAGACTTGAGGCTGGGACTCTCTTGCAGCAAATCTACAATTCGGTTGCGTTGCTCATCAATGGTATTTTGCCAAGAGCCACTTTGCAAACTAGACTGATGTTGCCATTTGAGCAAATGCTGTAATAATACTTCTAAGCGGCTTTTCAACTCCCGTCGATCTGACCGTCCCAAGCTTTCAATCTCCTCAATCACAGCATCCCAGTCTACTTGTCCAAATTGTCCAGCACGAATGAGTTGCACAGTTTTCTCTGTCCATGCGACAAAATCTGTTTCATATAACTGGGCTGCGCTTTTCGGAATGGGGGTCATAAGCTTTCTGCAATCCACCGTAGACGAGTAAAATTGGAGAGATTTACGGACATTTTAACGTCAGGGGCTACGCGAGGCGATCGCGTCTTGTTAGCCAGGTAAGCTGTAACACGCTGAACTGATACTGTTTCGGCAACAGTTAGACCTACCTCTATTTTTAGCAAAGGTATTGATCGTCAACTTTACCTAATTTTTGCAAGCCGATACAATGGCATTGTTAGTCAATGCAATGGCATTGTTAGTCAATGCAATGGCATTGTTAGTCGATGCAATGGCATTGTTAGTCAATGCAATGGCATTGTTAGTCGATGCAATGGCATTGTTAGTCGATGCAATGGCATTGTTAGCCGATGCAATGGCATTGTTAGGCGATACAATCGCATTGCAAGAGGTTTCGTTAAAATAGCATAACAATACAAATAAACTGCAATAGCGTACTTTTGCAAAGAACTGACTCTCACAATATCTAAACAAGCCTATATTTTATTTAATTTCAAAAATGTCTGCTAAAAATACAAATAATCAAAGTCGTATCCAATCTAGTGACTGGCCAATTGAGCAATTACCTGGACTAAGCCACGAGGAACAATCTCAACTGCACAATTGTGGAATTCCTAGCACAGTAGCGCTAATCAAACAAGGGAAAACTCTAGAGAAAAGAGTAGCGTTAGCAAATAAATTACAGATTCATCTTCAGTATGTAAATAAATGGATGGCTTTAGCTGACTTGGCGCGGATTCCCAGTGTAGGCATACAATATTGTGGTTTATTGCTCCATGCAGGTATTGCTTCTGTAGCGCAGTTGGCTCAGACTCCCACTCACAGATTGCACCAACAAATTATGCGCTTGCAGGTAGCAACAATGCAGCGACGAGATTTGTGTCCAGCGATTGAATTAGTACAACAGTGGAGTCAGCAAGCGAAAGCAATGATTAGTTAGGAGTTAGGAGTTAGGAGTTTGGAGTGAGGAGTTTGGAGTTTGGAATTAGGAGTTAGGATAATTCATAATTCATAATTCATAATTCATAACTCCTAACTTATAACTCCTCACTCCTTGGATAAAACACCATTAAGGAAGATATCAGCGAGTCCTTCTGCCATTTCCTGCATTTGTTGGGGGGAGGCGTCAGGTTCCATGATGGTATTGTTGGAAAAACCGGCGATCGCAAACATTCCTAAAAAAACTTTAGCAACTAGCTTGGCGTCCATTTGGCGATAAATGCCTTTATCCATCGCTGTTTGAAAGAATGCTTCGCCTACATCGCTCATTTTGGTAATGACTTCTAATTGAATGCGATCGCGCAAATCGGGGTGAAACTGCACTTCCATAAAACAAACGCGCATTAAATCGGCATTTTTTTGGAAATTCCACATCCGGCGACGCATCACCTGAGCTACGGCTTTATAGCTGCCCATTTCACTTAATTCTGTTAGCAAATCTGTCAGAATCTCCACCCATCCACTCGTCGCTACTTCTACTAAAATTGCCTTTTTATTGGGAAAATGACGAAATAGAGTGCCTTCAGCTACACTTGCCGCCTGTGCTAAATCGCGGGTGGTAGTGCCGTCAAATCCCTGAGCGGCGAACAACCGTTGTGCTGCCTGTAAAATCCGGGTGCGCGTCTGAGCCTCTGAGGGTGGGGAAGAATTAAAAACTCGCATAACAGTTATTGTGAAATTTGCGGAACACGATTTGTAGCATTATTGTCTAACGTCAAGTAAAAAAGCCTAACAAGCTTAATACAAGATTAACGTCTTTTTGCTAAGTACCTAGTTTTTTAGGTAGTGTAACTTTATCTTAATTTTTGCTTATGAACCAGATCAGTCGGTCAATTTTAGATTTTAGATTCGGGACTTCGACTTCGCTCAGTCGAACGATTTTGGATTGGTCAGATAAAGTATCTGTCATATTGCGGCGGTTGTTTGTCGCTTTGTTGGCTTTGATCGTTTTCTGGTGGGGATTGCTGCCAGAAATTGCTCTGGCTCAAACTCAGACAGCACCCCCTCCCCAAAGAGTGCTGCAACCTACAAAAACTCAAACTCCACCAGTTGAAAGTTCGATCCAACCTTATCTAAATCGAGTTATCAAGGAGTTAACGGAGTTTCGCCTCGACAATGGTCTAAAATTCATTGTCTTGGAACGACATCAAGCGCCTGTAGTTTCTTTTATTACTTATGCCAATGTCGGTGGTGTGGATGAGCCAGATGGCAAAACTGGTGTAGCTCACTTTCTGGAACATTTGGCGTTTAAAGGCACAACGCGCATTGGTACAGAAGACTACAAGGCAGAAAAACCTCTATTAGAAACCTTAGAAAGGTTGGATGGCCAAATTAAAACAGCGAAAGTCGATGGCAAAAAAGATCAGGTTGTTCGGTTAGAAGCTGAGTTTAAGCGAGTGGAAGCGCAAGCAGCCAAGTTTGTTAAGCAAAACGAATTGGGGCAAATTGTCGAACAAGCGGGAGGTGTGGGTTTAAATGCCAATACTTCAACCGAAGCTACCCGTTATTTGTACAGTTTTCCTGCCAATAAGCTAGAACTTTGGATGTCGCTGGAGTCGGAACGGTTTCTCGATCCTGTAATTCGTCGTGAGTTTTATAAAGAAAGAGATGTAATTTTAGAAGAACGACGGATGCGGGTGGAAAATTCACCCATTGGACTGATGGTGGAGAAATTTATTGATACTGCTTACAAAGCCCATCCCTACAGGCGTCCGGTGATTGGTTATGACCAAGATATCCGCAATCTGACACCAGAAGATGTCCAAAAGTTTTTTGATACTCACTATGTACCAAGTAATTTGACCATTGCCATTGTTGGAGATGTTAACCCGGCTGAGGTTAAAAAACTGGCGCAAACTTATTTTGGCCGCTATCTGGCAAAAACCAAAGCTGTTGAACAAATCCCGGTGGAACCGCCACAACAAGAAACACGAGAAGTTACTTTACAACTACCTTCTCAACCTTGGTATTTAGAAGGTTATCATCGTCCGGCAATTACCCATCCAGATAATGCAGTCTATGAAATCATTGGCAGTTTATTAAGTGATGGGCGCACGTCGCGGTTGTATAAGTCTTTGGTAGAAAAGCAGCGTTTGGCGCTAAATGCCCAAGGTTTTAGCGGTTTTCCTGGAGATAAGTACCCAAACCTGATGTTATTTTATGCTCTCACGGCTCCCGGTCATACGGTTGATGAGTTGGCGGTGGCTTTGCGCCAAGAAATTGACAAATTAAAAACTGAGCCTGTAGCGACGGTTGATTTGGAACGGGTAAAAACCCAAGCACGGGCGGGTTTGTTACGTACTCTCGATTCAAATATGGGGATGGCTCAACAATTATTGGAATATGAGGTGAAAACTGGTTCTTGGCGGAATTTGTTTAAGCAGTTGGATGATATTTCGGCGGTAACTACGGCTGATATTGTGCGGGTGGCAAAGCAGACGTTTACGGCTGAGAATCGCACGATTGGTAAGTTGTTGTCGAAACAAGCTTAAGAGAAACGAACCGCAAAGGGCGCAAAGGGCGCAAAGGTAGAGAGATATGCAGAGGTATAAGGTGAAGGGTAAAAAATTCAAAATTCAAAATTCAAAATTCAAAATTCAAAATGGGAAGGGACTTATTTATGCTTTGGTTAGTGTTTTTGCGTGTTTACTTTTAAGTTGTAATTTTTCTCTGGCGGCGACGACTGAGGCAAAGCATTATACTGAATTGCAATTGCCTCCGCTACCGGAGATTAAGTTACCTAAGTATGAGCGATTTGTTCTCCAAAACGGCTTGGTTGTTTATTTGATGGAGGATCATGAATTGCCGTTGGTGAATGGGACGGCGTTTGTGCGAACCGGAAATCGCTTGGAACCAATGGAAAAAGTTGGTTTAGCTGGTTTTACAGGCGGGGTGATGCGAACTGGAGGAACTAAGAAGCATTCGCCTGATGAACTCAACGAGATATTGGAACAACGCGCGGCATCTGTGGAAGTTAGTATTGGTGAAGCTTCTGGTAGTGCTAGCTTTGACGCACTCAGTGAAGATTTAGAAACGGTGTTTGGGCTGTTTGCCGAGGTGCTGCGATCGCCAGTTTTTGCTCAAGAAAAGCTAGACTTAGCAAAAACTCAAGCCAAAGGTGGCATTGCCCGTCGCAATGACGATCCAGATAGTATTGCTAGCCGAGAATTTAAGAAATTGATCTATGGGAAAGATAGTCCATACTCTCGCACCATAGAGTATGCAACGGTAGATCAGGTTGAGCGTGAGGATTTGCTCAACTTTTATCAGCAATATTTCCACCCCAATAATATGATTTTAGGGATTGTGGGGGATTTTGACTCTAAGAAAATGCGATCGCTCATTCAAGCTAACTTTGGCGACTGGAACCGCAATCCAGGTATTGCTAAACCCAAATTACCAAAGGTTTCGCCAGCTAATACAGGTGGAGTCTTTTTTGTCAATCAGCGACAATTAACACAAAGTAGCGTGCTTATCGGCCATTTAGGTGGACGGTTTGACAATCCTGATTATCCGGCGCTGGATGTAATGAATGGGGTGTTAAGTGGATTTGGTGGACGCTTATTTAATGAAGTGCGATCGCGTCAAGGTTTAGCTTACTCTGTTTATGGCGAGTGGAGTCCCCGCTACGATTATCCTGGCATGTTTATTGCTGGTGGACAAACGCGATCGGATGCGACTGTGCAGTTTGTTAAAGCCTTACAAAGTGAAATCAAGCGTATCCAAACTCAAAGAGTGACTGCAAAAGAACTCGCTTTTGCGAAAGAGTCTACACTTAACTCCTTTGTATTCAACTTTCAAGACCCTGCTCAAACCTTATCACGGTTGATGCGATACGAATATTACGGCTATCCTGCTGATTTTCTCTTTCGCTATCAAAAAGCCGTCGCCGCCACCACAGCAGCTGATGTCCAACGAGTAGCACGACAATACCTCAAGCCAGAAAAGATCGTGACTTTAGTGGTGGGAAATCAAACCGCCATTCAACCGCCATTGACGCAGCTAGCAGCAAAGGTGACACCAATAGATGTAACAATTCCTGGTTCACAGCCACAGGCGAAGAATTAATCCCTGATAATCCGCGTTCATAAGTACTTGACTAACTACTCAAATGAAATAATTTCCTTTGTTATCGGGAAATGACTCAGGACAAATTGTAGTAAGCAGTAGAAACTAAATCAGGAACTAAAACCTCTGGAAACTACAGAGGTTTTTTCTTTAAATTAAGCTTTTCTAGGAGCGATCGCCCCATACACTTCAATAGAGGGGTTTCTTAAGTATGCGAAATCCGACAACAAATTGCAGCAATTCTCATTTTGAAATAAATAGAGTATTAACCCCATTTTGAAATTCAAAATGTAGTACAAAATAACTAGTTTTTCCGAGAAAGGAGATAGTTAAAAAAATAATTGCCTCCATTGACTAAGTATAAATACTCAATAGACTGGAGGGGATTGCCTGACAACTAAGGGTAAACTCAGGAAAATAGTTCTATGAATGAGAATATAGAACTCAATTGAAATAACAAATTATTAATAGTTGCTGCTGCATGAGAGATACCACTTTGATGTTTATATTTTTATTTACTTCAAGTAAATTCACCAAAAATTTATGTACTTTAGGTAATAATGAAGAATTAGTAAATATTATTTTTCTTTTCACCATATAAAAATTTTAAATAATACTTTACTAAAAGTTCGGTGGTGCGGGTAGCACATTCCATCGCTACTCGGAACCGTTAAACTAGGTTTTAATAGTAAAATTATCCAATTTTAAACCACGTCTATCTTGAAACCTGTAGTCCTTTCATGACGAAAAGGATTTGCCCTCATCCCCCAACCCCTTCTCCCAGATTCGGGAGAAGGGGACAGAATTTCAAACACCCTCTCCCAAATTTGGGAGAGGGTGGAAAACTACGGTTCTCAACTTAGATAAGGTTTAATTGTGAAAATTTCCTAATGAAATTAACTCAAAAACTGGGCATTGCTACTGCTAGTCTAGTTAAAAATGCTTTTGATAGTTCAAATGCTCACTCTTTTCTGCAACATTACTGCTAGCTAAAAATAGCTCTGTCTTAATAGTTGTATCATCCAAGTTATTTAACCAAATGAGGTCAAAAAAATGGCAACACCTAGTATAGAACAACAAGAATTAGAAGAACTAAAAGACCCGACAGCAAGCACATTCGATACTTCAGAAGCACAAATAACTAAACCAGTATTTTCTGCAAATGAGAGTACTCGATTACAAAGACTAGAAGAATTAGAAACAGGTACGAATACTGGTATTGTAAATACGAATACTGGTATTAAAGTTGGCGGCAACCCATCTCCCACCAACTTTGGGTTATCTGGTGGTTTTGTATTTGGCAACAACGTTAGGTTAATTGGCGGCGGCAGCGGCGGCGTCGGCGGCGTCGGCGGCGCCGGCAGCGCCGGCGGCGGCAGCGGCGAATACATAAAACCCAAACCCATACCCCCAGTAGTCAATCAACAAATAATAATAGGCACGCTCAATGCAGATACACTCAATGGTAATGATCAGGATAACATCATGACTAGTTTAGGTCTTGATGATATAGTCATAGGTCGCAATGGAGATGACCTGATTAGTGGAGGGAGTGGAAACGACTCTCTCATGGGTGATGGTGGTAAAGATATCATCTATGGGGACTTTAGTGCCAGTGGAAATTCATACTTAATTGCAAGTGGCAATGACACCATTTTTGGTGGTAGTGGAAACGATCAACTCTATGGTCAAGACGGTCAAGACATTATCTTTGGTGGTTTTGGTAATGACTATATTGAAGGTGGGGCAGACAACGATAAAATCTCTGGTAACAATGGCAACGACATACTTTTCGGTGATGACATAGAGGGCAACCCCGGTATAAGTAGTGACGATATAATCTCTGGTAACAATGGCAACGACAAAATTTATGGTGGTCGAGGTAACGACTCCCTCCAAGGTGATGCTGGAAAAGATTTATTATTTGGTGGCCAGGGTTACGACTCTCTTAATGGCGGTACTGGTAATGATGTATTGATTGGTACTGATACAGATTTCTCTGGTCAACTGCAACAAGGATTTGGTTTTGGCGAAAGAGATGTCTTAATCGGTGGGAAAAATAACGACACATTTGTCCTTGGACTTGAAAAAGCAAATGGTAGGGATGTAAATGGAAATGATACTGTTATCTTTGATGTAGTTTTATACAATGATGGCAATATTAACCTCAATGGTACTCAAGACTACGCTCTGATTAAAGACTTTGGTTTCATTAACGACCGTGTTATACGTGGTGTAGATAAAATCCAGCTAGCAGGTTCAGCAAGTCAGTATTTACTGGGTGCATCTCCTGTTAACTCAATATCTGGTACAGGAATATTCTTTACCCAAGGTCAATTTGTGGCTGAACTCATTGGTATTGTTGAGGAAATTTCGCTCTCCAATCTAAGCCTTTCCGATAGCCAGCAATTTATTTTTGTTTGATTAGAAGTTCAGACTCAGGGTATTGAACCAAAATCTTATCTGAGCGTTACTGCACGCTTTAAGGACTCCAATTAAAAGAACATCCAACTTGTAGGGTGCGTTATATCTGCGGCTAATACACTATGACCGAATTTTAGACTTGTCGTGAGCGTTCAACCGAACGATTTTAAATTTTTGATTTTTGATTTTGGATTGAAGATTTAAAAGCGTTCGACTGAGTGTTCATGCCGAAGTCCAAAATTTAAAGAGGTCTCAGAGCAAGCGAATTTATTCGTGAAATAAATCTAAAATCTAAAATTAGATGACAGAGCCAGTGACTTTAGACATGGGGTCAATCTAAAATCCAAAATAGTGTGACAGATTAGATCAAGATTGTGCATTACTCCATTAATGCACCCTACAAATTAAGATTGGACGATTTATTTTTTGGTAGTCCTTCAATAGCAAAAAACAGGAAAACTACCTTACTTTTACTTGCAAAAAAGGAACAAAAGCTTTATGGCTTCAGATATCGTTATTCAGTTTGCTGAAATTCTCGAAAATCCGACAATCTTTCCCGATGAACAGGGAAAATTGAAAATTGTTGTTAAGAATCAAGGTGATACAGGGTTCAACGGGCCTGTAAATATTAGACTGTTTGCATCAACCGATGAAGTTCTTGACATCAATTCCTTAAATACACTCGAACAATCAAGGGGTGCAAGCGATTTACTCAGGGGCAAAGATGAGCTTTTGGGCGGTTTGAACGATCAAACGGTTAATTTAGCGCCTGGTCAATCTAAAACATTTACTGTGGATTTTGCTGGATCTGAGTTCCGGACTGCAAGTGTTGTCTCTCCAGGACTCTACTATTTGATTGGACAGGTAAAGCCAGCTAATAACGTTACTGAAAGTAATACAGCCAACAATGTAGCCAGTCAGTTAATTACTGGAGGTGACGTTGTGATTCAATGGAATTCAATTCTCTTAAATGCCATACAAGCGTCGGGAACAGCACCTCCAGTGGCGGCACGGAATCAGGCGATCGTTCAGGCGGCAGTTTTTGATGCCGTCAACGCAATTGACCGGAGTTATAAGCCTTATTTAGTAAACATTAGCGCATCAGAAACTGTCGGGGCATCGAAAGAAGCTGCCGCAGTTGAAGCAGCATATCAAACGCTGGTCAATTTATTCCCAAATCAAAAAACTACCTTCGATAAACAACGGCAAAGGTCTCTTGCAGCAATCCCCAATGGTACGGCTGAGGACAAGGGCATTGCGATCGGAAACAAGGTTGCCCAGCAAATACTGGATAACCGACAAAATGATGGTTCAAGTACTGCACAAGAACCATACACGCCAGGAACTGGCTTTGGTGATTGGAAGCCAACTTTCACTGATGGTGAAACAACAAATAATACTACCAATTTTAAACCAGCATTATTGCCCCAGTGGGGTTTAGTAACTCCCTTTGCTATAGACAGTGTTATCCTATTCCGTCCGGATACTTTCCCTGAGTATGGTAGCCCTCAGTACACAAAAAATTTTAATCAGGTTAAGGCGCTTGGTGCTGAAAATAGCACTGTTCGCACCGCAGATCAAACGGAAATTGCCCAATTTTGGGCTTACGATCGCGGCGATACTTTCAGACCACCAGGTCAGTTGAACGAACTCGCCCAAGAAGTAGCATTGTCTCAAAACAATACTCTGGAGGAGAATGCCCGTTTATTTGGGCTGCTGAACATTGCCCAAGCTGATGCGGGTATTGTTGCGTGGGATGCCAAGTACGTCTATGAGCAATTGCGCCCGATTACTGCAATCCGCAATGCCGATCAAGATAATAATCCCGGCACGATTGCCGATCCTAATTGGGAACCTCTGTTAGATACCCCACCATTCCCCGATTACATCTCTGGGCATTCTGTATTCGCTGGTGTATCAGCCGAAATTCTGAAACTTTTCTACGGTACCGACAACATTAGTTTTGACATTCCTTCACAAGAATTACCTGGCGTTGCTCGCTATTACAGCAGCTTTTCACAGGCAGCCCAAGAAGATGCCGATAGCCGGATTTATGGTGGCGTTCATATTCAAGCGGCGACTATAGACGGGGTAGAAGTAGGTAGGAATGTCGGCAGCTTCGTGTTTAATAACTTTTTGAGGTAGTGGTAAATATGTAGTCATAATAAATTGCTGCATTTCCAAGCATCCGACAATTTAGTGATGAAGCAGCAAACAATTGTCGCATTAACTGGAGTAACCTAAATTTAGGTTTGAGCTACTGGGAGTGAAGATGATGTTGTTGGAATTAAAGCGCATCCACGTTCCACCAGGACAAAGAGTATTACTGCGAGATGTAACCTGGCAGGAATTGGAAACAATTCTAGAGGATTTAGGAGAGCATCGTGCTGCACGAATTGCTTATGACAGGGGAATACTGGAGATTATGGCACCACTGCCAGAACATGAATACGATAAAGAAATTATTAGCGATTTAGTCAAAGCGCTTTTGGAAGAATTAGATATTGAGTTTAGATGTCTTGGTTCTACGACTTTCAAAAATCAAGTAATGGCTCAAGGTATAGAACCCGAACAGTGTTTCTATATAAAAAATGAAGCCAAGATTCGCGGCAAGAAGCGACTAGATTTAACAGTAGATCCTCCTCCAGATTTAGCTTTAGAAGTTGATATTACTTCTCGCACTCATCCTAATATCTATGAAGCTTTAAAAGTACCTGAGCTTTGGCGTTTTGATAAAGGAAAGCTCCAAATTAATGTTCTGCAAGACGGGCATTATGTAGAGTCTCAGCAAAGCCTAAATTTTCCTAAATTTAAACTAATTGAAACGATTCCCCAATATCTAGAGCAAAGTACAACAGCAGGCAGAAATGCAACGCTCAAAGCTTTTCGTCTTTGGGTAAAAAACCAGATACAACAGCAATCACTGAATAATTCGTAAAGGGAAGAGACGCGATAAATTGCCGTCTTTACAATAATTAGTCCTTTGTCTTGACGGCGATTTATCGCATCTTTGCGATCGGATAATTTTTATCAAAAAACCTTATCCAAACCGTATTGGAAAGCCTACTACTGAAGATGCAATAAGCAGTAGGGACGGACAGCTAGCTGTGCGCCCCTACAAATCACCTGTATTTGACGTTACAAAAGTCTCAGGTTATAAAATCTACATTACTTAGTAATGATTCAGGTTAATGCCAGCTTCTTTTGCCATTGCTTCTAACCCATTAATTTGTAGGGTTTTGATTGCTTTAGTAGACAGCTTTAACTTCACCCAGCGATTTCCGGCTTCCCACCAAACACGCTTGCTTTGCAGATTAGCGTGCTGAAGGCGTTTAGTACGGCGGTGAGAGTGGGAAACAGCAAAAGCGTTATTTGCCTTCTTACCAGTTAGTTCACAGCGACGGGACATAGCAAGTATCTCCAGATTGTTATTTTAATACAGCCTTTCCATTTTAGGTCTTAGACAACAGAAGTAGGAAAGGAGATGAGGGAGATGAGGGAGCAGGGGAAGAAATAACTCAATACTCTTGTACAGACGCGATTGATCGCGTCTCTCTTGTACAGACGCGATTGATCGCGTCTCTCTTGTACAGACGCGATTGATCGCGTCTCTCTTGTACAGACGCGATTGATCGCGTCTCTCTTGTACAGACGCGATTGATCGCGTCTCTATTCTTACTTACTAGCTTGTTCCGTCAGCTTGGTCAGTACCTCATTCGATCGCTCGACGAAAGATTTCATCCCCTCAGCGTCAAATCCTTTCTGAGACATCAGCGCTAAATCGTAAACGTGTTGGCAAATCAAGTTCACTAACTGATCGGTAGGCGATTCACCGTCACCTTGAATAATACTACCTTGGTTAAGATTTGCCAGATTTTGAATCAACGGATGAGCAGTATTCACCAGCAAAACGTGATCTTCGGGAAACTCTACTGACTGCTGCTGCATCATAGCGTTCATTTCCCGCATCCGGCGGAGAATCTCTGGTAAAAGCACGATCGCAGGTGGTGTACCATGAGGATCGTCTGATTTCAAAGCTTCGGTGCGGATGTTGAGTTTGGGTTTGTTGAGGGATTTCTCAAATAACTCTTTGATGCTCTCACTCCGAGTTTTATTCGTCTTAGGATCAACAATTTCCGTAGCTTTGTCTTGTTCCAGCAGGGTATTATCTAAGTCAGAGTCCACCCGTGTAAACTTAACATCCTGATATTCCCGCTCTAGGAAGTTGATAAAGTGGGTGTCAATGAAGGAGTCCATAAACAGGACTTCCAAACCTTGATTTTTGTGCAGTTCTATGTATGTAGCTTGGGTTGCTTCATCAGTGCTGTAGAAAACCCGGTTTTCGTTACGTTCTTTGTTACGTTCTAGATACTCTTTGAGCGTGGTGTAAGGAGCGCTAGGTGCTGAGTCAGAAGTGGGTGAAGGAGTGACATCTTGCCAAGCATCCCCATCTGAAGACTGGACTTCAACCACTGGAGTTTCAGCAGCAACTTTTTCTGTCAGCTTGGCGGTGGTACGGAAGACGATGATATCTTCGATTTGTTTTTTGAATTTCTCGTCGTTGAGAACGCCGAATTTTACAAAAGTACCAAGATCCTTCCAAGCACTGATGTATTGTTCACGATTATCGCGGAAAAGTTCTTTAAGGCGATCGCCTACTTTTTTGGCAATGTAATCACCGATTCTCCGCACGGTGCGATCGCCTTGCAATGCACTCCGTGATACGTTCAGGGGAATATCAGTACTATCAATCACACCCCGCATTGGAGTCAGAAATTGCGGGATAATTTCTTCGCAGTTGTCGCTAACAAAAACTTGATTGCAAAATAGCTTGATTTGCCCTTTGGTAACATCTACATCCGGCCTCATTTTGGGGAAATACAGAATCCCGTTGATGATAAAGGGATAGTCTGTATTTAAATGTACCCACAACAGAGGTTCTTCCTGAAAAGGGTACAAGTAGCGGTAAAACTCTAAATAATCTTCTTGACTCAGATTACTCGGAGACTCTCGCCACGGTGCTTTTTGCTTATTTAATACTTCACCTTCTAGTTTTATCGGTACTGGCAAAAAGTCGCAGTAGGTCTTGACAAGATTCTTGATTCGTGCAGTCTCTAAAAATTCTTCCTCTTCTCCTTGCAGGCTGAGAGTAATAGTAGTGCCGCGAGTTGTCCGGGGCGAATCTTCTAGGGTGAATGCTGGGGAACCATCGCAAGTCCAGTGAACCGCCTGCGCTCCTTCTTGGTATGACAGTGTATCAATCTCTACCTTTTGCGCCACCATAAAGGAAGAGTAAAAACCAAGTCCGAAGTGGCCGATTATGGGTTGATCTGATTTGCCTTCATATTTATGAATAAATTCTTCAGCACTAGAGAAGGCAACTTGATTGATATATTTCTTAACTTCATCTGCGGTCATCCCGATACCATTATCGGAGATAGATAGGGTTTTCTTATCTTTGTCAATGGCAATTTCAATTTCTGGTTCGCCGATATCTCCAGCGTAGTCTCCGGCGCGGGATACCATTTTCAGCTTTTGGATAGCGTCTACAGCGTTGGATACCAGTTCCCGCAAGAAGATTTGGTGATCTGAGTAAAGCGACTTCTTAATGATCGGGAAAATATTCTCAGTATGAATACTGATAGTGCCTTGTTCTAGCATAATTGGTAATTTTCGATCTTAGTATCTGAAATGATGATAGTGGTTAATACAGCCTAGCCCTCTGCTTTCAAGGATAAACCCGGAGAACTCAGGAGAGCATGATACCAATTAGGATTTTAAAAGCATAGCTTAGGCGATCGCTCCTTTTCTAAGCATTGTTTGCCCCCATTTTGTGATTCGGATTTCCCTACTCCCGATTTTCACCGCAGGTTTATTAGCCTAATTGAGACTGCTGTCTAAATACAAAATTTCATTAATCAGTTAGTAGGGAATAAATTGGGCAAACCTCTGTGTCCCTCTGCGTTTAAAAAAATTAGGACTTACGCATACTCTACGAATCCTTGGCGTTCTTGGCGTCTTGGCGGTTCGATAATTTAAGCTTTTTGGCAATTTTTGCGTAAGTCCTAAAAATGTTCCGATTTTCCGCAAAGGTATACTAAGTATTGCTATAATTCTTCTCCAACACTAAAAAATAGTGGTAAGGATAAGTAGGATCGATAAATTCTTGCTTGACAGTTAGCCCAGCATTGGCAACAGAGTTTAAAATCCGCTTTTTCGGATATCCTTTCAAACCCATTTCCCAGTAGTGTTCGTTACATACTGGCTTTGTACTCCAGAATTGTGGCATATTGAGTAATATTTGTAATAACACACGGTAGGGACGCAAAAATGTGCGCCCCTGCTGTATTCCAGGCAATTGATAACTATGTAGCAATCTGTGGTACTGATACCTTCACCAGTGCTTTTTTGCTAAAAGACAGACCGGTTTCATTTTTGTCAATGATAATCGTGTCTCCAGAGATAAAAGTATTTTCCAATAACTTGGTGGCAAGGGGGTTTTCTACTTCTCGCTGAATTGCCCGTTTGAGTGGACGGGCACCGTAAACTGGGTCATAGCCTGATTCAACAAGGTAATCACAGGCTGCTTGGGATATCTCAAAGAAGATTTTTTGCTCACGCAGGAGATTTTCTACCCGCTTGAGTTGAATACGGATGATCTGCCGCATTTCTGTGCGATTTAAGGTATGGAAGAGAATAATGTCATCGACACGGTTGAGAAATTCTGGGCGAAAATGCGATCGCAAGTTTTCCATTACCCGCTTCCGCATTGTTTCATACTTGGAATCATCACCAGATACATCCAAAATATGTTCGCTACCAATGTTACTGGTCATCACAATAACGCTGTTGCGAAAATCTACCGTCCTTCCCTGAGAGTCAGTAATTCTCCCATCATCTAACACCTGCAATAAAATATTGAACACATCGGGGTGCGCTTTTTCGACTTCATCCAGCAGCACCACTGAATAAGGACGGCGGCGAACCGCTTCGGAAAGTTGACCGCCTTCTTCATATCCTACATATCCTGGAGGCGCTCCTACTAACCGAGAAACTGAGTGTTTTTCCATATACTCAGACATATCTAAGCGCACCAATGCATCATCAGAATCAAAGAGAAACTGAGCTAAAGCACGGGCGAGTTCAGTTTTGCCCACGCCTGTGGGGCCCATGAACAAAAATGAACCAATGGGACGAGAGGGATCTTTCATCCCTGCACGGGCGCGGCGAATTGCTGCGGCTACTGCTTCTACAGCCTCTTCTTGCCCAATTACTCGTTGGTGCAAATGACTTTCTAATTGCAGCAATTTTTGCCGTTCTGATTCCAACAGGCGATTGACGGGAATTCCTGTCCATTTGGCGACGATTTCGGCGATATCAGCTTCGGTGACTTGTTCTCGCAGCAACGTGGAACCTTGGTTTTGAATTTCTAAAAGGCTCGCTTCTTTGGCTTCGCGATCGTGCTGCACTCCCTCCAATTTGCCATACTTCAGTTGGGCAGCTTTATTTAGATCATAAGCACGTTCCGCCTGTTCAATTTGCACTCGCAGCGCATCTTCTTCTTTCTTTAAGGCGCTTATTGCCTCCAATATCTGCTTTTCACCTTGCCATTGCTCATTAAATATTTGCTGTTTTTCGGTTAAATTGGCAATTTCTTGCTCAATGCGCTGCAAACGTTCTTTGGTTTGGGGGATACCCTTTTCTTCGCCAGCTAATGACAGCTTTTCCATTTCTAATTGCATGAGGCGGCGATCGATGGTTTCCAATTCGGCTGGTTTGGAGGTAATCTCCATTTTCAACTGTGCTGCTGCTTCATCCACCAAATCAATAGCTTTATCTGGTAAGAAGCGATCGCTAATATAACGTGCTGATAAAGTGGCTGCTGCTACCAACGCCGAATCAGAAATTTTGACGTTGTGATGCACTTCATAACGTTCTTTCAATCCCCGCAGAATGGAAATAGTATTTTCCACACTTGGCTGATCGACAAATACTTGCTGAAAGCGGCGTTCTAGGGCAGCGTCTTTCTCAATGTGTTTGCGGAATTCGTCGAGGGTAGTAGCGCCAATACAACGCAGTTCTCCCCGCGCCAGCATTGGTTTGAGCAAATTTCCGGCATCCATTGCCCCTTGTTGAGTAGAACCTGCGCCGACTACGGTGTGCAGTTCGTCAATAAATAGAACAATGTCACCGTTAGATTCAGTAACTTCCTTGAGAACTGCTTTTAAACGTTCTTCAAATTCACCGCGTAATTTTGCTCCAGCAATTAAACTGCCGATATCTAACGAGATCAACTTACGGTTTTTCAGGGATTCGGGAACGTCACCATTTACCATCCGTTGTGCCAAAGCTTCGGCGATCGCAGTTTTTCCTACCCCAGGTTCACCAATCAATACAGGGTTATTTTTGCTACGACGAGACAAGACTTGAATTACCCGCCGAATTTCGTCATCCCGCCCAATCACTGGGTCAAGTTTTCCAGCTTTTGCCTGTTCTGTCAAATCTCTGCCAAATTTTTGTAAAGCTTCATAACGGGATTCTGGCGTTTGATCTGTTACCTTTTGGCTACCGCGAACGGTTTTGATAGTAGCTTCTAGTTTAGCTGCGTCGGCACTAAAGCCTTTGAGTATCTTTCGTCCAATGCGATCGTCTTCAGCAAAGGCCAAAAGTATGTGTTCCACGGAAATGTAGGAATCTTTCATCCTGACTCTAGCTTCTTCGGCTCGATCTAGTAAAATATCTAAATTGCGGCTAAGGTAAAGCTGATCGCTTTTACCAACTTTGGGCTGACGTTGGGTAAAGGCTTCAAGTTGCTGCTGCAATCGGATTGGATCGACCTCAGATCGAGCCAGAATACGTATTGCTAGACTAGTGGGTTCTTCTAACAGGGCAATAATTAAATGTTCAACATCTAGCTGCTGTTGTTGATAAGCACGAACTATATCCTGAGATTTAACAATTCCTTCCCAGGCTTTATCAGTAAATTTATTTGGATCTGTAGGTTGCATCTTTATAATTTTGGAATTTTGATTTTTAGTTTAGGGCTTGGGGACTTGTACTGAGCGAAGCCGAAGTATTGGGGACTGGGTATTGGAATCTTCCCTAGTCCCTAATTATCCAAACATTCTGGGCGTATATCCGTGTGTATCTCCGGTGGCAATTTTGGATTGGTAATTGGCGATCGTTATAATCCATTACCTATATTCCTAATTTAAAACGAAAACACTGTTCTGAACGGACTTTACCAAATGGTAATATTGGAGCGATCGCTATTAGTGTTGCTCATCAACGACAGTATGCGGGTAATACTAATAGGATTTACGCAGACAAGATACCCCAACCCGCCTAAAATAGTGAGGCAAAAAGCCAAAAGTCTTGCGCGTCTGGGTTTACCTGCATGAGATCGCAGTGTGCAGCAAGAATCAATCTCGCCGTATGTAGCTCAACTTTTCAAGACATCGGTGTAGATTTTCCTACAGCTTTATTGCCTTTGATAGGGTTTTAGTGGGTGGCTTAATTCGCTCCTTTTTAAGGCTTATCATTACCAACATCAAATAAACGTTTAAATGTAAATTAAGTCTTGAAACCCTTGTAATTTCGTAGTTAGTTCCAAAATAATGATTTGGAGCGAATCTAGAAACCCTTATGGGATAAGAGATGTTTTTAATTCACATCAGGCGTAATAAATCTTCCGCTTCGTTGTTAACCCGCCTGGGAATAAATTCCAAGGCTAATAGCTAAAGTCCTCTCAAGAGGACTAAATATTAAGATTTTAAGCGATGTCGATGGCTAAACTCTTTGCGCTAGGGAAAATTTCAGTCCACTTAAGTGGACTTCAGCTATCAGCCCAGAACTTAAGTTCTGGGCGGGATGTCGTCCAATGCGACATCTTAACTGTTACAAAAAAGAATTACTGACTCACAAGTTGCTCTTGCGATTCCTGTTTGACTGCGGAACCTTGAGTTTTCAATTGAATCAGTTCAATTTTATACCCATCTGGATCTTCCACAAAAGCAATTACTGTCGAACCATGTTTCATCGGCCCTGGTTCGCGCACGACTTTACCGCCCTGATTGCGGATTTCCTCACACGTAGCGTAAATATCATCAACACCAAGGGCAATGTGACCATAAGCATTACCCAATTCGTACTTTTCCACCCCCCAGTTGTAGGTTAGTTCGATCACCGAGTTGTCGCTTTCGTCGCCGTAGCCAACAAAAGCCAGGGTAAATTCTCCCCCTGGATAATCTTTTCGGCGTAGTAATTTCATACCTAGAAGTTCACAGTAGAACTTTAAGGATTCTTCAAGGTTGCCCACCCGTAGCATTGTATGTAGTAATCGCATATTGACCTTTTCTCTACTTAGTTGAGTATTGTTATCTGCCAATATTCTACAGAAGTTGCCAATAAAGGCCATACCTAGAAGCTGTGTGATTGGCAAAAAGCTTAAATTCTCAAGGTAGAGACGTGATTAATCAGATTTTGGATCTGGAATGCAGCAGAAACTATAATATTTTTTAATGACCATAAAATTCTTAATATTTTTCAAGTTCCTGAACCAATCTATTGACTACTACTGAAGCTCTCTAATTTTTGCCATTACTTTTTGGTAATCGTCCGCCTTACCTTGTTGCTTATAGAGGTCTGCGGCTTTTTCAAAGTCCTGACGTGCTCCTTGATTATCTTTTACTAGAATACGGGCAAGACCACGATAGTAATAAACATCAGCATCTTCAGGTTTGAGACGAAGTGCTTCATTTAAATCTGCTACCCCCCCTTTGTAATCTTGCTGTAACAAGCGAATACCACCGCGAGCTTTGATAGCATCAACATCTCCAGGCTTGAGTCGAATTACTTCGTTAAAATCCGCGATCGCCCCTTTGTAGTCTTTTTGTTGCAAGTAGGCTTGTCCACGAGCTTTGATAACATCAACATCGTCAGGTTTGAGTCGAATTACTTCGCTAAAATCCGCGATCGCTCCTTTGTAGTCTTGCTGTAGCAGACGAATAGCGCCACGAGCTTTGATCGCCTCTATGTCTCCAGGTTTCATCTGTAGCAAGCTATTAGCCGTCATCAGAAGTTTTTTGATGTCAGCATCTTCAGGTTTGAGACGAAGTGCTTCATTTAAATCTGCTACTGCGCCTTTGTAATCTTGCTGTAACAAGCGAATACCACCGCGAGCTTTGATCGCATCAACATCTCCAGGTTTGAGTCGAATTACTTCGCTAAAATCCGCGATCGCCCCTTTGTAGTCTTTTTGTTGCAAGTAGGCTTGTCCACGAGCTTTGATAACATCAACATCGTCAGGTTTGAGTCGAATTACTTCGCTAAAATCCGCGATCGCTCCTTTGTAGTCTTGCTGTACCAGACGAATACCGCCACGAGCTTTGATCGCCTCTACGTCTCCAGGTTTCATCTGTAACAAGCTATTAGCCGTCATCAGAAGTTTTTTGGTATCAGCATCTTTAGGTTTGAGACGAAGTGCTTCATTTAAATCTGCTACTGCGCCTTTGTAGTCTTCCTGTAGCAAGCGAATACTACCGCGAGCTTTGATAGCATCAACATCTCCAGGTTTGAGTCGAATTACTTCGCTGAAATCTGCTACTGCGCCTTTGTAGTCTTGCTGTAGCAAGCGCATTGATCCACGTTTTTGAAGATTTCCAGCGTCTTCTGGAGCAATACGCACAGCTTCATTTAAATCAGCCAGCGCTCCCTTTAAATCTCCCTGCTGAAAGCGGATCGAACCCCGGGCAGAGTACGCTGTGTCTGTAAGACCTTCTGGATTGAGGCGAATTGCTTCGTTTAAATCAACTAGCGCTCCTTGTAAGTCTTCTGTGCCAAAACGAGCCAAACCTCGAGTAAAGTAAGCCCAAGAACCAGGATTCTTTTTTAAAGCTTGGCTTGACAGCTCTAGTGCTTCTGAGAAACGCTTGACTGCAACTAATGCCAAGCTCCGAAATATCTCAACGTTAGCATCATCGGGGTCTAGCTTTGCTACCTGGTCAAAGGATTGTAACGCTTCTGGATATCGTTCCAATTCAAAAAGTACTAGTCCATGCAAACGCCAAGCAGGAAGGAATTTCGGCTCAATTTGTGTGGCTTTCCCAAAGGACTTCAGGGCTGCTTGAAATTCATCACGACCCACTTGGACGAAACCTCTGAGATACCAGGCTTGATAAAAGTGAGGCTCAAGTTGAATTGCTTGATCAATAGCTTTGATGGCCTCTTTCATTTCGGTTTTACCAAGTGGTTTGCGAGGAAGGTTTCGTGCTAATTGCCAGCCATAATTTAGCCAATCAATGGCATCAGCATTATCTTTGGGTTTCTCTACCTTAAATAAAGCTTCCAGAATTGATTTTGTCTCTTGTGGTGTCAGTGGCGGTGGTGGATTATTTTCCACTCTCAACATCGGAGCTATACCAAGCGACTGTGCCCAACGGACAAAAGTGCTGATAGGGACACCCCAACTAAGACCCAATGTTATCAAGCGAGGCTGACCAGCTTTATCTCTAATTTCTTCTATTTCTGCTTTGCCATGAATACCAATGACGCGTCCACGAATATCTAAAACTGGACCGCCGCTCATTCCTTGATCTGTAAGATTGGTATAAATTAGCCCATACCCGTTGCTCAAAGATAAAGGACTCCTAGCTAAAAGAGATCCAATTTGTTTTGATGCTACACGCCCAGGTGTAAACTGACGCTGTGTTTTTTCACTTCCAGGTTTTAACCCCAGCCAACCAGAAACAAAAATGAAGTTTTTATCTTCTTGAGGTATGTCGTAGTTTGCTAGAGTAGCAACGCGGTAATTTTGGTCACTCGTAAACTTTAATATTGCCAAGTCTGTTTCTGGCACGGTTTTGAGATTGTCATCATTCACCTTGACTTGATATTGTTTGCCATCAGGGGTGATTACCTCTAAAACGGTGCGATCGCATTTTTGAGAGCTACGAATCACGTGTTCCGCAGTCAGGACACTATAAGTATTTCCCTGTTTGGCAATAATTACTCCCGATCCGCTACACTCACGCAAAGTTGGCACATCTATTCGCACCGTAATTTCTTGAGCAATGTTATTGACTTCATTAGCGATGGGAGGAAGATTTGAAGTTGAGGGTGCCTTAGCGGCTGGTAAGGATTCTTTTGAAGTGTATTGAGGGGCTAAACGAGCAAATGTTTGGATTGGAATTCCCCAACTATAACGGCTCATTAAATCTCGTAGAGCTTCACTCGGTTGAGAACCATCTTCATAAATATAAGGGTTTCCCCAGAGGGGATAGGCATGGATACCATTGATACCAATTACTTGCCCTCGACTATTGAATATCGGCCCGCCGCTCATCCCCTTTTCAATTTCGTTACTGTAGCCTATCTGGTATCCTTCCTTAAAAGCTCGCTCTGGCACTAGCAAAACTTGTCCTGTTTTGAAGACAAATCCCTGAGACTGAGACGGATTTGCCTCAAAGGGGAACCCAGCCGCATATATTGGTTCATTAACTGCGATCGTTGATAAATTTCCAAGGGGGGCTAAAGTATAGTTAGCGTTAGCCCGGAACTCCAACAAAGCCAGATCCTTGCCCTGAAAGTTGACTCCTTTAACCAAATTGGCTGAGTGAATTTTCCCGTCTTCTGTTTGGATTTGAACAGGTTTGCCTGATTCTAAAACGTGTCTATTGGTTATAACCGTATAAACTTGACCATTTTTTCTAAGTAAAATTCCTGAACCTTCATTCTCGCCAGATAAAATCTTTACAGTTATTGATCGAGCCAGCTGTTTAAGTTGTTCTGACGATCGCTGGGAAATTAGCTGTTGAGCAGAAACTTTTGAGGAAAAAATGCTCAAATAAACAGCTTGTATAGGCAACGTCAAGAGGATGCCCATTGAGGCAACCAGAGCCAGTGAGCTATGATACATTAGTTTTTCTCTCATGTTGCTTTTACCGCTTGAAAATCTCTATACAAATATGTTTAACGAGCATCCCACTACCTATCAAAATTGGTATTAATTTCCTACCTGTGCTGCTTTTTCGTTCAGTAATTTACTCATATCAATGTATATTTGAGAAGAAGCATCTTCAGATTGAAGAAGGGGCCCGCGAGCGCGATAACCAATTTCTACAAGGTTTTGCAGTACTGAACTCGCGTCCCGATGCGACTTAAGTGTGAATAGTAATTGACTACAAGGCCCACCGTATTGACTAGCCGCACATATAACTGCTTGACCATTAGTATAAATACCAGATGTCAGGTAGTTCAAAATACCTTTACCATAGGCATTTTGAAATCTGGAAGATACCTCTTGACACCGTACTTTTGGAGTATAGTTTCCTAACGTTTTAACCCAGCGAATGACCGGAATCTTCTTATTGTTGTAGTTTTTGGCGTATGTAGTCCATACACCATCATCACTTCTTTCACAAAAGTAAGTTTGAGATTGAGCCAAACTGGGTGGACTGATAGTAGCAATACTACTCAGAACAATTGTACCTGCCGTCAGTACTTGCAAAAATAACTGTGGTTTCATCGTTGGTAGTTCTCACTAAAGATGATGAAAGTATAGATACTATGTATTTACCACAGAATGACAACCATATTACATTTTAAAGTAATGTAAAGATTGATTTAGGTATAACCCACTAAAATGAGTTAATTATTTATCAAACATTAATCTGAGAAATAAACTCAACTTTTGTATGTAGTCGAGTTTCTCAAATATCAGTGAAAGATTATTGATAACTGATTAAGCAATTTTTGCCAGCAGATAATGGCTTTTAAGCACTATGAACAAAGAAATAATGTATATTTGCTGATTGAGATTATTTAAGTCCTCATTTACTTACTAATTAATTTCAAAGGAATTAATCATTGTTTGTGCTGTTGGGAAATATTCAGAATATTTAGCTACATCTGCTGTGTAAGTTATTATATATACTTTATTATTTTTCACCATCCAAACTTGCAAGCGTTTAATATTGATTCCATCTTCTTCAAAACTGTAAACAACTTGATAGGCAGGTCTATTTGATAGTTGACTTTTACCCTCTTCACTAATTTTAATATTTGGATAAGACTGTTTTATTTCATCCAAATAAGATTTAGTAAATTCTTCTAGTTCTTTTTGAGCTTCTGGAAAATCTTGAACAATTAAATTAAGATTTTCTAAATAGTTATCTGCATTACCTTCTTTGGGCGAAATGAATTTAACTAAATTGCCAGTAATGCGGTCTGGAGCTACAGTTTTTTCCCAAGATGGGGGATATTTGATACTGATTCCATAAACGGGATTATTATAGATATCCAGGCTATTGTTACGCAGTATGATGATAAACAAAAAGGCAATAACAGTAGCTATAGTAGCAATTCCCAAACCAATAATAGCCCTCTGCAAAAGTGGTTTTCCAAGACGATTAGCAGGTGTCAATTGTCCTAGTGCTTGCAACACTTCTGTTGCCGATTGATATCTCTGTCGAAAGTCATACTTGAGCATCTTGTCTATAATTTCTGCGAACTGTTGGCTAACCTGTGCCTGATCCCGCCAGATAATTTCACCTGTCAAATTATCTCTTGGTAACTGCATAGGATTTAAATTCGTCAGGGCTTCAATACCAATGATTCCAACTGCATAAATATCACTACATAACCTGGGCTGACCTTGATTTTGTTCGCTGGGTATATAACCAGGTGTGCCAACTACAACTGTTGCTATCATTTGTCCTTGAGCATTCACTGTCTGAGAACCGATTTGTTTGACTGCTCCAAAATCAATCAGAACGATCTTCCCATCCTGTTGACGCCGCATTAAATTCGAGGGCTTAATATCTCGGTGGATAACATTATTCTGATGGACGAACTCTAATGCCTCTAAAATATCCTGTAACAAAGCAATTACCTTCTCCTGACTCCATTGCTTGTTTAGATTAATTTCATGACTCAAGTCATATCCTGGAATAAATTCTTGAACTAAATAAAAGTTTTGGTCTTCTTCAAAATGCGCCAACAAGCGTGGAACCCGGTCGTGATTTCCTAAGCGATTGAGTACTTTAGCTTCGGTTTCAAATAGCCGTCGGGCATGGAACAAAGTATTTAAATCTGTACCTTTAGGGGAGAAGTGTTTCACAACACACTGGTCTTGATCGGGCAATTTCCTATCAATAGCTAGGTAAGTAGTCCCAAAACCACCTTCTCCCAGTTTGCTGATAATTTCGTAGCGCCCAGCCAGGATTTTACCTATGATCATATTTACAAGGTATGTTTGATGAATCTGAATTTTGACACGGAATATTATTTGTCGATAGTACAAATGATTGTAACTATTTATATAGTTAGTATACGTAAAGCCGCCTCTCTGCATCGTTGGTAGTGTCAAATTTTACTAGATGCTCACCATTGAAGAAGAAAATGGGTTAAATGAAAGTGAGTTTAATCAAAAGCACAAAATTAAAAATTCATTGACAAAATCTCTAGAAATATTCTTTAATCTCAGCCAATAAAGTCTCTTAACCGCCTATGCTAACGATTGGGTTAGGCAACTGGACTGGATGCGTAACACACTCGAACAAAGGATAAAGTACAGATGAGTAAATTTCTAGATACTACCATTGAAGCGATCGCAGCCCGTGAAATTCTTGATTCACGCGGTAGACCGACAATTGAAGCCGAAGTGCATTTAGCCAACGGTGTTGTAGGACTGGCACAAGTTCCCAGTGGTGCTTCTACTGGCACTTTTGAGGCTCATGAACTGCGTGATGGCGATAAAAGCCGTTATGGGGGCAAAGGCGTACTCAAGGCAGTACAAAACGTCAAGGAAGCACTTGCACCTCAATTATTAGGCTTGGATGCCCTCAACCAAGAACTGCTAGACCGGACAATGATCGCTATAGATGGTTCTGCTAACAAATCCAACTTGGGGGCTAATGCGATTTTGGGGGTTTCCCTAGCAGCAGCTAAAGCTGGTGCTGAGTCTCTGGCAATTCCTCTATATCGCTATTTGGGTGGCCCTTTAGCGAATTTGCTACCAGTGCCGTTGATGAATGTGATTAATGGTGGCGCACACGCATCAAATAACGTGGATTTTCAAGAGTTTATGATTGTCCCAATTGGCGCAACTTCCTTTCGGGAAGCGTTGCGCTGGGGTGCAGAAGTGTTTGCTACCCTTAGTCAGGTGTTAGATGAGAAAGGGTTGCTCACTGGTGTAGGTGATGAAGGTGGTTTTGCCCCTAACCTAGAGTCTAATCAGGTGGCTTTGGAATTGCTAGTTGCTGCCATTAAGAAAGCTGGTTACAAACCAGGGGAAGAAGTAGCTTTAGCTTTGGATGTGGCGGCTAGCGAATTTTACAAGAATGGTCAGTATGTTTACGATGGTAAACCTCACGCCCCGGCTGAATTTATTGATTATTTAGGACAATTGGTTGACCAATACCCTATTGTATCAATTGAGGATGGTTTACACGAAGAAGATTGGCAAAGTTGGCAATTGCTCACCCAGAAGTTAGGTTCACGGGTGCAATTGGTAGGCGATGACTTGTTTGTTACCAACGCCACTCGCTTGCAAAGAGGCATCCAGGAAAAAGCCGCTAATGCCATTTTGATTAAACTCAACCAAATTGGTTCTCTCACCGAAACCTTAGAAACGATTGACTTAGCAACTCGCAACAGTATCCGTTCAGTAATTAGCCATCGTTCTGGTGAAACAGAAGACACAACGATCGCTGATTTAGCTGTAGCAACCCGTGCCGGTCAAATCAAAACAGGTTCTCTCTGTCGCAGCGAACGAGTAGCAAAATATAATCGCTTGCTACGAATTGAAGATGAACTAGGCGATCGCGCCGTTTATGCTGGTGCTGTGGGGTTAGGGCCTAAGTAGAGTTAAGAGTTAAGAGTTAGGAGTTAGGAGTTAGGAGTTAGGAATTTTAATTTATAATTCATCACTCCTAACTCCTAACTGATTTAAGGATAAAACCCCAACTTGGGCAACCCCAAAGTTTCATCCCAGCCCATCATTAGGTTTAGACACTGAATCGCTTGGCCTGCCTGTCCTTTAATTAGATTGTCAATTGCTGACATGACAATCACGCGACCTGTGCGCGGGTCAACTTCTACACCGATATAACAAAGATTACTACCACTTGCCCATTTGGTCTGGGGGTAAACGCCGCTACCGCAGACTCTTACCCAAGGACAGTTGCGGTAGAAGGCTGAGAAAATCGTGATTAAATCATCTCGCACTAGACCAGGATCGCTCATTGTAGCATATACCGTTGCCAAAATACCGCGTACCATTGGGATAAGGTGGGGTGTAAATTGGATCATGAGTTCGTGACCAGCTAAGTCACTGCAAATTTGCTCAATTTCTGGGGTATGACGGTGACGGCCGATATTGTAAGCTGCGATGGAATTATCTGCTTCAGCTAGTAATAAATTAGTTTGAGGTTGGCGTCCACTGCTAGATGTACCAGACTTGGCATCGATAATAGCTGTTTCTGGCAGGATTAAACCTTGCTTTAAGAGTGGCGAAAGTGCAAGGAGGCTAGCGGTGGGATAGGAACCAGGACAGCCAACGAGTTGAGCTTCGGCAATGCGATCGCGATAAAGTTCTGGTAATCCATAAACTGCTGTAGCTGCAATTGTGCGATCGCTTCTCTCAATGCCATACCAATTTGTATAAGTTGTCAAATTCCTAAACCGATAGTCTGCACTCAAATCTAGTACTTTACATCCTTTTTCCAACAGTTTGGGCGCGATTTGGCAAGCTAGACCATTTGGTAAAGACAGGAAAACTACTTCACAGCGATGAGCAATTATTTCTGGTTCTACTGCTTCTATTGGCAGGTTAGCTGCATGAGCCAGATGCGGGTAGAGATCCCCGAAGGATTTCCCGATACTGCTCTCACCGCCTAAATAAACCAGTTCGACTTCTGGATGATCCATCAGTAGCCGTACTAACTGTACTCCGCCATAGCCCGACGCGCCAACAATCCCAACGGGTACGCGTCTAAATTTGCCCATGATCTGAAATCCTTATCCCATGAATGGTGAATTCGTTATCAGCTATCAACAATATCAGCGACTAGACGCACAGCGTACAAAACGCCCTAAACGGGGAGATGAGGGATGAGTGGGATGAGGGAGATGAGGGAGATGGGGAGCAGGGGGAGATGACGCGGATGAGGGAGCAAAGGAAGTAAATTCTTCATCCCCCTCATCCTCCTCATCCTCCTTATACCCCTCATCTTTTACTGTCGCTGCATAATGGCAAAAATTGTTCCCACTTTATCAAATCATTGCTAGTCTACTTCTCTGCCTTATAAAGGAGCTACAATCTAAAAGAAGAAATTGTTAAAAAAATTTACGTTGGTAGCTGGAAATTTTTCTGTGTCACAGCCTAATACTAACCAAGCTTTTAAATTTGATTCGATAGATGGCGCTTTAGCAGACCTAAAAGCTGGTCGCGTCATTGTGGTGGTAGATGATGAAAATAGAGAAAATGAAGGCGACTTAATTTGTGCCGCCCAATTTGCCACACCCGACACGATTAATTTCATGGCGGTGGAAGCTAGAGGGCTGATTTGTTTGGCAATGACAGGCGATCGCTTAGACGAGCTAGACTTACCCTTGATGGTAAGCAACATTACAGATACTAACCAAACTGCCTTCACTGTTAGCATTGATGCTGGCCCAGAATTGGGTGTAACCACAGGCATCTCAGCAGAAGACCGCGCCCGCACTATTCAAGTTACTCTCAACCCAGCGACAAAACCTACCGATTTACGTCGTCCTGGTCATATTTTCCCGATTCGGGCTAAAGCTGGAGGCGTACTCAAACGCGCAGGACATACCGAAGCAGCTGTGGACTTAGCTCGACTCGCAGGGCTATACCCAGCAGGAGTAATTTGTGAAATTCAAAACTCCGATGGTTCAATGGCGCGGTTGCAGCAGTTAGTCGAATATGCGAAACGCCACAATTTAAAAATCATTAGTATTGCCGATTTAATCAGTTATCGGCTACAGCACGATCGCCTCGTGTATCGTGAGGTAATTACTAAGCTGCCTAGTCAATTTGGTCAGTTTGAAATTTACGCCTATCGCCACACCCTGGATAATACAGAACACGTTGCAATTGTCAAGGGCGATCCAGCGAACTTTAAAGATGAGCCGGTAATGGTGCGGATGCACTCAGAATGCTTAACTGGTGATGCTTTGGGTTCCTTGCGTTGCGACTGTCGGATGCAGTTACAAGCTGCACTGAAAATGATTGAGGCCGCCGGTCAAGGTGTAGTTGTATACCTGCGCCAAGAAGGACGGGGAATCGGCTTGATTAACAAGCTGAAAGCCTACTCATTGCAGGATATGGGACTGGATACAGTAGAAGCAAATGAGCGTTTAGGATTTCCCGCCGACTTGCGAGATTACGGCATGGGGGCACAAATGCTCATGGATTTGGGCATCAAAAAAATACGTTTGATTACCAATAATCCCCGTAAAATTGCTGGAGTTAAGGGCTATGGGATGGAAGTAGTCGATCGCGTTCCATTGTTAATTGAGGCCAATGACTACAATTCTTATTACCTGGCAACAAAGGCGAAAAAGCTGGGTCACATGTTGTTACAGACTTATCTAGTAACAGTAGCAATTCATTGGCAAGATGACCCGGAAGCTGTGACGGAACGTTATGAACGCCTAGAGAAACTGCGACACTTAGCGAAAACTAATGATTTATTGTTGCAGGAAGAAGCGCGTCCATTAGCGATCGCAATATTTGACGAGCCATCTTTAACAGTACACTTGGGTTTTGATCAGCCAAAAGTTGCTACCTGTGATTGGTATCAACAAAGTGGTCATCCTTATATACAGGCTATCTTCCAAATTCTAGATAACCTCGCAACTTTACCTTACATCCAGAAAATAGAATTTCTGATTTCTTCTGGTTGCGATCCCTTGAGTAATTTACAAGTCCAACTGGATCGACAGACATTTTCGGATGGTACACTGCCTTCATCGATTAGCGATCGCCTAGAGACGCAGCAAATTTATAGCTTTAGCAAATAGCTTGCTTCAATATACCTCTAAGAAGGTTTTACTATGCAAAACCTGTCCCTCACCGAATCGGAGAGGGACAGACTTGAACTTTAGTTCAAGGCAGGGAGAGGTTTTTTGCGTAAGTCCTATATTCCTAAAAATCTTTAGTCTACTTTAGTAGACTTTAGCTATGAGCCTTGAACTTTAGTTCGAGGCGGGCGAGTCAGCTAACAGTTAAGCTACTTTTAGCTTAAGTTGACACCAATGGTCACTGCCGTGCCCTACACCTCGTGATGTAATGTTATACCCCATCTGAATGGGAACCGCTATAAATTATTTACTCACTCTATATATTGGTCTAACCTGACGATAAGTATTAAGTAAGCTCAGAAATTTATTACCATCAAAATTTATCGGGTCAACTTTTTTACCAGAACGGTCTACTAAATGGTGCGTAGTAATGCGATGGTCTGGGACTTGACTTTGAGCAATTAACCAAGCAAGAGAATTATATTGAGCCTCCGTATAGCCGCTATGGGTTTGTTGGCTGCTAGCGTCATAACTATCTGGCGGTGTTTCCAAAGAGACGTGATAAGCAAAATTATTCACAGACGCCGGCAAACTCGGATTAGTCTGCACAGTTTCCACTCCCTCTGGAGTCTCAAATACTGAGTTAGCTGCACCAAAAGCCCGGTTTTCAGGCGGTACTAGATAAACCACCGTTCCGTCTAACTTGATTAAAGCGTGGTAACTTGCTTGCACACTTTCATCAGTATGGGCTACTTGAAAGAAATTAATAGCGCTGGAAGCAGAATAACCAGTTTCATGGAGGACGATAATTGGTTGATTGTTGACAAGAACGCCGTTAACATCTTGGGCATACCGTTCTCCATAGTTACTTGGATCAACCGAAGCAACTTGATAATTAGGTCTGTACTGTGCAAAAGCTTGAGTGGTTACATACCTTGCTACAGGCTTGTTAATCTTGACTGGGGACTTGATAACATTTTGAGATTTCTTCTCTGGCTCTTTCGCTGATTGGAATTGGGCTTGGGGATATTGACTCCAGGCTGTAACCTGTGGATTGGATATATGGGATATTGTCAGATTATTTTGTAATTTTGTCGCTCGTCCAATTAGCAGCACTACAATTAAAGCCATGAACATCAGCGAGATTAGTAGCACCCTAGTCGCCCAGTCTTTAAACCTCATTTTTCTAATAGCCGTAAAATGGTAGATTTTAATTTATAGCTAAACTGATGTGTCTTTTGTAGGGGCGCACTTCTGTAAACCCCTACCGCTTATGGTATCCAAATAATAATCGCCATAACACCTTAATTCTAGTCAAATATACGCTACTAGTATACGTTGGAATGCTAAGTAATTGTTTTAGATGCTTCCTCTGTCTTGGGAGCTATTTAAATGTTCTCAAAACCATTGCTCCAGGTTTAACGAATAGTTGATAAATTGTGTCTCTACAATTCAAGATTGCAATCTTAAATCTAAAATAGTTAGCGTTTATACTCGGCTGCGTGGTGTTCGCATAGCCATAGGTAATGTCCCTCTGGAGTCAAGACTTTCTTTAATCCGCCCCAGTGCTGCTGAGGATCTTTTTCTTCTAAAAGTTGACGCAAGGCACGTAAAGCAGCACCATCAGCGCGTTCTGGATCTAAATCTTCGCTTTTAGGAAATTTGTTTGCTAATTCTAAATCTTCAGATTCTTTGAGTTCAGGTAATTTTGCTGCTAGTTCTTTAAATAGTTCTAAATTATTTTTAAATAGGGTTTCATATTCTTTGGGATCTACCACACCTAGCCAAGGGCCAATTATTGGTGCGGCAAATCTCAAGACTGTGAATAATTTACCAATATAAGGCAATACGGTTCGGTTAAGGCAAGAGACGCGATAAATTGCCGTCTCTACAAAGGACTGATTATTGTAAAGACGGCGATTTATCGCGTCTTTGTGATCTAGGATATGTCATGAAAAAACCTTATCGTTATCCTGTATTAATTCACGAGTATCAAAGACTCGTCGGCGAGTATCAAAGACTCGTTCACGAGTATCAAAGACTCGTCGGCGAGTATCAAAGACTCGTTCACGAGTATCAAAGACTCGTCGGCGAGTATCAAAGACTCGTTAACGGAGTTCAAAGACTCATTCACGAGTATCAAAGACTCGTCGGCGAGTATAAAAGACTCATTCACGAGTATAAAAGACTCATTAACGGAGTTCAAAGGGTGTGTTACGCTTTCGCGCTAACACACCCTGCGATCCAATACTGCGTAGGTTTTGGCTAAAAAATAAAAATGTGTAGGTTGGGTTGAGGAACGAAACCCAACATTTCCAGGGCTTTGTTGGGTTTTACTTCGTTCAACCCAACCTACAAATCTTTCGCGCTAACACACCCTGCGATCGCTCTATAATTGCGATATCTACGACGGGTTACGCACTACCAACGCTACAGGTTGCGATCGCCTTATGGCATATTTAATAACGGGCGATGAAATTGCCAGTGCAGGTATTAGAGTTGAGCCTGTAGTTGGCTGTGAGTCAATTTTTACATCCCGCATTCCTCTCTCAGAGATCAAATGAGGGACTTCCAAGTAAAAAAATATTCCATTGCTATTGTTCACTGTTGACCCTTGACGGTTCACGAGTTTTCAGTCAACAGTCAACAGTCAACAGTCAACGACTTTTGCTATTGTTCACTGTTGACCCTTGACGGTTCACGAGTTTTCAGTCAACAGTCAACAGTCAACAGTCAACGACTTTTGCTATTGTTCACTGTTGACCGTTGACGGTTCACGAGTTTTCAGTCAACAGTCAACAGTCAACAGTCAACGACTTTAATGTGGAATAATTTATTTTTGGAGTTCCCTGAAACAGCCCTACTTTTTAAAGTAAGTTGGGAATCTCTTCTGCGTAAATCCTACAAAATACAAGTAGCATTAATCTTATTAATGTTTTTTATCCATTAAGATATTTTTTTCTAATTCCAAACTGACTAGGGACGGAAATAATATAAATAAAACTTATCGGGATTAGGCAACTAAATTTCATTACTAATCGGGTTCAATTTCCAGTCACATCGTTTAATTTTTCTCGTAGTATCAGAATTGAAGCAAATTTGAACGAGCGGCTAATCCCACAGAAAAGCCGTGACCTTTGCCTAAAAATAACTTATACTACCGTTTGCAAAAGAGAGGATTACTCAATGGCAACTTATCAAGTCAGACTAATCAACGAGGCAGAAGGACTGGACACAACAATTCCCGTTGAAGACGATACTTATATTCTAGATGCTGCCGAAGAAGCTGGTCTTGACCTGCCCTACTCTTGCCGCGCTGGTGCTTGCTCGACCTGTGCAGGTAAGCTCGTAACTGGTGCCGTTGATCAGAGTGACCAGTCATTCTTAGATGACGATCAAATAGAAGCTGGATATGTACTGACCTGTGTCGCTTACCCTACCTCTGATGTGACAATCCAAACTCACAAAGAGGAAGAACTCTACTAAGAGTTAGGCCCCTCAACAATAAATCTCTTGCAAGAGTAAATAATGTTGAAAAAATAGAAGCATCGCATGTAGTGTCAACGCCCTCTCAATGCCGTGTCGATAAAGCGACTTTGACAAAAAGCCTAATTTCGTGTTGAGCAGGAACACAGTAAATATTGTGTTCCTGCTTGATTTTTTAAGTATGGAGTTTTCCCAATACGGTTCGGTTAGGGTTTTTTGATGAAAATTCTAAATCACAAAGACGCGATAAATCGCCGTCAAGACAATAAGTAATCCTTTGTCTTGACGGCGATTTATCGCGTCTTTTGGCTTAACCGAACCGTATTGGGAGTTTTCCGGTTAGGGGACTGACAAATATAGGACTTACGCACTTTACACATTGACCATTATGTGAATGGTCAGCTTGTTAAACTAAAAGTCTTACCCTGCCTCGTTCCCAGGCTGTGCCTGGGAATGCGATCAAGGTGGGCTGCTGCCTACTTGTTTGACTCTAGGCAGAGCCTCCCATAAGAGCATTACAAGGCACAGCCTTGTAACGAGAGGTAATTCACAGTTGGCTGTCTTTGTCAATGCGTAAGTTCTAAATTAAAGTTTAGTCTCTTTGCTGAAAATCTGAATCTGAGTACCAGGATAGTAGAATTGGAGAATTTTTGGACTTGACCAACCTAATTTAGCTAAATTTTGAGCGCCAGTTTGACTCAAGCCGACTCCATGTCCTAATCCACCACCAATAAAAGCGTATCCCCACAGTTCGGGTTTTCCTTTGTTCAGGGCTTCTATGTAAAATAGCGTACTTCTAGGAGCAGCAAAGGCACTACGAACTTCGTCTTTATGGAGAACAAAGGTGCTGTTATCAGTTTTAACGGCAAGTTCAAGGATACGCCCACTCTGGCTTCGCTTCACTACTGCCATAGCCTGAATTGTCTTAAATTTGGCATGGGGACTGTTTTTCACCTGCAAAAATTTCTGCAAGTCCTTGGTAATATCCTCTAAAGAGGTTTCCTTATGCCAACGAAACATATCCCACTTGCTTTCATTAAATCCTTGTTGGATATTAATAAATTTTTGGAAGTTCTTTTCATCTGCTAAACTCTGCTTAGACAAGTTCCAAAAATTAGTTGCAGCATCGAGTACAGGGCGCAGATAGGGACGATCGTCACCATTCCAGACATCGCTGAAGGAGGCGGTAACTCCACCAGTAGTAGAAGAATAAAGGGCATCTACTAGTTCGTTTTTATAGGTTACTACCTTACCTCTAGTTGAGGCGATCGCTCGGTCTGTTTTGGCTACCGCTCCATTTAGCCCATAATAAACTTGGCAATGAGTATCAGCACACAACTGATAGTTATCTGCTGCGAACCTGCGTAAATTTCTTAAAGCATAAGTCCGGGCGAGAATTGCTTGGGCTTCTAGCGCGGCTGTTGGTGCATCCGTGCCTATTTCGTAAGGCACAACCCCACGCAAATAAGTTTCTAAAGGAACTTGGTTAACTAAAGTGTATGTGCCATAAGCATTTGGCTGCAAATTCATTCGCCCAGCATAAAGACGAGCATTTTCAGGTTTCTCGCTTTTATTCACCCGAATCAAGTTTTTATCAGTACTAATTTCCAAATCATTCGGGCTATAGCGCTTACCATCCACCACCCAACTAACTCGCGGTACTTGTTTTAAAACTTTAGTATCAAGATATACTTGTTCTTTGGTAGAAGCTTGGATGTTTTGCAATAACAAGCGTCGCAGTAAAGGAGTGCTATAAACATCTCGTTTTGCCCAAACCTGCCAGCGTTCTGGCTGGGCTATTTCCACTTCCATTCCTTGAGAACGCCATTTATTCGCACTGTCTTCCGCAGTTTCAAAGGTGCGGTATGTGCCTAAAATTACCACTTCCTCAACTGTTGGCTGGGGTAAAGCTTGCATGACTGTTTCCAGCTTTACAGGATTTTTGGTAACCAAAGTTTGCTGCTTATTGCCCGCAATAAATTTTAGCTTTAAGCGATCGCCTTTTGTGGGTTCTAGTTGCAGCTTGGCTGAGGGTTCTGAGCCAAATCGCTGCACAATCCCAATTTTCAGTTCCATACCCTGCATGTTACTCTCTGGCCCTGATGCAGCAGTTAGTCCCAATAGACAAAATGTGGCCAGTACAGTGTGGGAAAAACGCCAAAGCGAAAATTTCATCGCTACCTGATAGCGTACCCCTACTCTTAAGCAAGCTACGTGCAGCGCGTTGCCCTGAGCTTGCCGAAGGGTCTCCAAAAGTTGCGATAGCGAGTAATCGATCGTCTTCTGCCCCTTAATGCGGTGTTGGAGCGGATTTTTTAATTGCTTTGTAGTGCGGTTTTTTTGTCGCATGAGTGCTCCAATGATACCATTAGCAGTTTTGCCCAAACACGTTGCAAAACGTAGTCATAATGACTATGATTTATTTAGAGACACAAAACAGAACTAGTTGGATAAACTCCTTATGGTTAGAGTCCAAGAAATTCCATTAAATCAGATAAAACGGCCGTTGCCCCGTGCAAACGATCCAAATAAAGTGCAAGCTTTAATGGAATCGATTGCGGAGATTGGGCAGCAAGAAGCTATAGATGTCCTAGAAGTAGATGGACAATATTATGGCTTTTCTGGTTGCCATCGGTATGAGGCTTGCCAGCGTTTAGGCAAAGAAACCGTTTTAGCCAGAGTTCGTAAAGCACCCCGCAGCGTTTTAAAGATGCACTTGGCGTAGAGAATGGGAATGGGGAGCAGGGGAGGCAGGGGGAGCAGGGGGAGCAGGGAGGCAGGGGGAGCAGGGGAGGCAGGGGGAGCAGGGGAGGCAGGGGAGGCAGGGGAAGCAGAAGAATTAACTTAAACCAATGCCCAATGCCCAATGCCCAATGCCCAATGCCCAATGCCCAATGCCCAATGCCCAATGCCCAATGCCCAATGCCCAATGCCCAATCCCCAATGCCCAATCCCCAATAACATATAACCTAAATTAGGAGAAAATTATGTCATCGAAAGTAACAGTCAAAAATGTAAATATAGGCATTGACGAGGCGAGTAGGGCTAAAATTGCCGAGGGTTTATCTCGCCTGTTGGCTGACACTTATACACTTTATCTGAAAACTCATAACTTCCATTGGAATGTAACGGGGCCGATGTTCCAAACATTGCATTTGATGTTTGAGACACAGTATACAGAATTAGCTTTAGCAGTTGATTTAATTGCCGAGAGAATTAGAGCGCTTGGCTATCCCGCGCCAGGAACCTACAGCGAATATGCCAAACTGAGTTCGATTCCAGAAACTCCCGGAGTTCCGAAAGCTGTGGAAATGATCGGTTTACTAGTGGAAGGACAAGAAGCCGTAGTCCGAACTGCACGCTCTATTTTCCCCGTGGTAGAGGAAGTTAACGACGAACCTACCGCCGATTTATTAACTCAACGGATGCAAGTACACGAAAAGACAGCTTGGATGTTGAGAAGTTTACTGGAAGAATAGGGACTGGGGACTGGGGACTAGGGACTGGGGACTAATAAAGACTTAATTTTTTTGCCAATCCCCAATACCCAGTCCCCAATACCCAATACCCAATACCCAATTCCCAATGCCCAATTCCCAATTCCCAATACTTCGACTTCGCTCAGTACAAGTGCCCAATTCCCAAAAGTTGCAAGATTTAATGCAGCAGGTGGGTATTCCTAGTTTTAAAGCGCTGAGTCGGGCTGCTGGTGTCTCAGAGCGTCAACTTTTGCGGTTACGCCAAGGAAAGCTAGAGCAGATGCGGGTAGATGTACTGCTTAAGCTGTCGCCAGTGCTACAAATTTCATTGAATGAATTAATCGCAACTTTTTCAACCGTAGAGTTGTTACCAGAGAAAGCAGCGCCCACTCAGGAATTATTAGAAGAAATTGCAGATTTAAGAAAAGAGTACCAGCGATCGCAACTTCAATTAGAACAACAGCGAGATATATTACTACAAGAACTCCAGCAGTCGAGTTTGCAACTGCTGGAGTCTTTATTATTGCAATGGCCAACCGCAGCACAGAAAGCCCAGGAGAATCCCCAACTAGCAGCAGTCAAAATAGTACCGTTGGTGCAAAAACCTCTCGAAAAGCTTTTACAGGCGTGGGGGGTAGAAGCGATCGCACCCGTGGGAGTAGAATTACCTTATGACCCCCAACTGCACCAATTGATGGAGGGAACAGCACAACCTGGAGAAATAGTCAAGGTGCGCTACACGGGTTATCTTCAAGGTGAGAAGCTGCTTTATCGAGCTAAAGTAAGTCCTCTTAGAGAGAGCTAGAAGAAAAATTTTCGCTTTCCCCCAACGCCTCCAAAGCTTTTTACTTGTTCGCGTAATTCCGCGTTGCCTAAAGTCAGGTAGCCGCCTCCTGCCTCGGCTACAAAACCGCTTATCTGAACTGTATTGCTGCTGAAACCAAATTTTTTTGCTAAAGTTTCTTAATCTAGACAGGAATTATTGCAATTATGTAAGTAATCGGACATAAATAAATGTGAATGCTAATTACTATCATACAAAGCTGCACATTAATGCCTTCAAGCTGGAAGTCTGGGATTAGATAAACAAAGCCTGCCTTTGCAGGCTATTTTGATAATGTTTATTGAACAAATTTCCGTTTTCCAAAAATATTTGGCAAATTATCCGAAAAGCTGGAACTTTTACTTGTAGTTCAATATTATGCTCCAAAGATAATATATATCCCCGTTATTTTAGTTGATCATTTGCTAGTTATTAGGCAATACTTAGTTACATAAAAATTAGTTTTTTATAAACAATAAAATAAAAATTTTATTGTTTATATTTACTGATTTTAGTATTACTTATTCATAAGCATTCAGCAGTAACCTATGATTTTTTCTTGTCAGCATTTTTAAATTTTATATGATCGGGATATAATAGCAAAATCAGAGCATCATTTACAAAAATCAACATGACATAATTATGATAGAACAAGTGAAAATTATTAAGCTCACCGGGAATTTAAACGCCACAACTTCTCAAGAATTTCGACAAAATATTACTGAAACCTTAAAAGGTGGTACAAAAATTGTGTTAGTCGATTTTAAAGATGTAACATTTATGGATAGTTCAGGTTTGGGAGCTTTAGTATTAGCTTTTAAAACCTTGCGGGCAGCAGATAGTAAGCTTGTTCTCTGCTCAATTAATGAACAAGTCAGGATATTATTTGAACTGACTAATATGGATAAAGTATTTGAGATATTTCCTAGCCAAGACGCATTTAATCAGGTTTTAGTCTCAAAGACTTAATGAATCAAACTTAATTTGCAAGATAGATAAATCATCATCAAAAGCATCTTTGGAGTTCAGAGCGATTAAATAACTCAGTACGCGATCAAGTTGGGAATCAATCGGATTTTGTAAACTAACTAGTAGCTGAATAAAAGCATCCAAACTCCAAAGTGTACCATCTGATTTAGTGATTTCATAAGCACCATCACTAAAAATGTAAAGGGTACTGAATTTTTCAATATTGCAAAATCCATCAACATATTTTGCTTCTGGAAACATCCCAACTGGCATACCGGGAGTTTTCAAGAGTTTAACTTCAGACTTTCTTGGAGATGTGCCAGTTACTAAAACTGCTGGTGGATGACCTGCACTAGCATAAATTAACTCGCCGTTGGTTCGGTTGTAAACTCCGTACCAAATCGTAAAGTATTTGTCATTTTGATAATTCATCTGAAAGGTATCATTCAAAGCCTTCAACACATCACTAGGTTGGTAATAATTTAGGCCTTTGAGCGCACGGGAACGCAGCAGATTTAGCACTGAAACAGAGGGAAGAGTAGCTTTGAGTCCATGTCCGGCAGTATCAAGTAAGTAAATTGCCAGACAATCATCATCAAGCCAATAGTAATCGAAACAGTCACCGCCGAGTTGCCGTGAGGGAATGAATCGGAAATTTATATTGAAGGGTTCAGTCATGGAAAAAGGCAGTAGCGATCGCACATATTCTGCGGCTTCTGACATTTCTGATTCTAAAAGCAACTTTTGAGCCTGCAAATCTCTACTCAACTGATGCAAACGTAATCCCGCTCTTACCCGTGCTTGTAATTCATTATGCTCGATAGGTTTAGAAATAAAATCATCAGCACCAGCATCTAGACCTTTGACGCAATCAGCAACCGAATCTAAGGATGTTAATAAAATAAAGAATGTGGTGGAAAATTTGGGATCTTTCTTAATGTGGTGACAGACTTCCAGACCAGTTAACCCCGGCATGATCCAATCACAAATAATTAGTGCTGGACGGTAAACTAGTGCCTTTTCTATCCCTTCCTCACCGCTACTGGCAGTCACTACCTCATAACCCTGTTTTTCCAACATCCTTTCCAGAAGTATTTTTATTGAATAATCATCATCAATTACTAATATTTGAAACATAGACAATTGTAGTAAACACTAATTAATAAATTGCTGTAAAAATAGAAAATAAAAATAGTTTCCGGGCTAATAAGTTAGTAGTATGAATATACATATACTACTAACTCATTTCTATTCTTTCGTCGAATTTATGACTTTTTAATTAGTCATAAAAAATTATGGGGGTGCAAGAGGGTTCACCCACAAGAGGATGGTATTTTTTAGCTGGTTCAAGTCGCGGTATGCTTCTTGTTTGAACCATTGCCCTAAGGCATCAAAGGGGGTGAAAGATGTTCCAGTTTGCCATTTAATGTCTTGACCTAGTGGTGTTGTGTGAGTTCCTGGTAACGTTTGTGTTGTCACCATTTGATCAAAGCGTTCTTGCAAGATTTTGGTTAAAGCTGCGGATTGGTCAATGGTGTCATTGCTAAATTTTATTAATAAATTGCGCCTGATGTCGTAACGCTCTTGGACAAGCTGGTTGGTTTCCAATGGCGAGGGGGTAAACTCGATTTTCAAAGTAGAATTAAATTGTTCTACTAAGGGGATAGCTTCTTTAGCGGCGTAGTTGTTGAAGGATATTAAAATATTGCCTGCGCGTTCTACTTTAAAGAGGCTACCAATCAGCAAGTGAAGTTTACAGCCCATACTGTGCCCAATGCCGTAGATTGGGTAGTAAAGCTTACGTAATGCCCCAGAATCTTGTAGACGTTCGAGGGTGCGGTCAAAGTTTAGCAGCACAGATTTTGCGATCGCAGTATGATCTAATGTGTTGACGAAAGGCGTAGCAATTACAACATAACCTTTACTTGCCAATTGTTCCAGTAACCAGCGATAAGTGATGTGCGGTGCGGTGGCGACAAATGCACCTCCTAAAAAATGGATGATACCTACGGGATTTCGGGGAATGATTACCCAGTTACCTCTGACTTCTTTCCAGTCCATGCTGATAAGCGATCACTTGCTTGATATTCTTTATGTTAGACCGGCGATCGCAACCGTGGGAAGGATTATAGAAAAAGCCATTGAGAATATCTGGCGAGTAGGTTGAAAGTCAACCCACCCAGCGTGTCTATGGACTTATCAGAACCATCTACGCTTTTTCCAACTCTTACTGAGTACTGAGTGAATTCAGCAGTGCTTTCTAAATCTCAATTACCTTAGCGTAGCGTCTCGTAGAGAGCATCATTAGGAATTATGAATTACGAATTACGAATTACGAATTACGAACTTGTACTGAGCGTAGTCGTTGGCGCAGCCTCTCGTAGAGAAGTATTACGAATTATCTTAACGCTGAGTCTGTAATCTTTTCATTTCGTGTTGCACATCTAATGCAATCTGTAATGCTTCATTGAGTAACCTTCCATGCTCAGTAGCTTGTTCATTTACTTGCATGGCTGTTAAAGTTGCTAAATTGTTGACGAATAACTCTGTATTACTAAGGATAAAGCTCTTATTTTCTCTCAAAATTCTTTCTGTCTTCAAAGCGCGAACTAAATCTGATTTGGTGAGTTTTAGTGCTTCGATAACACTTGCTCTTTCCTTTATAAGCACTTCTGGATTACCAGCTTCTTCTATTTGGTCATTGATATCTATTGCTCTAATAACAGTATTATATCTTTCAACATCGGTTAACAGGATTTGCAGAGAATTTGTCATATTAATTTTGACAATTTTACTTCTACTTTTCCATATTAAATATAAGATAGTTTGTGTCAAACCGCCAATCCATAAGACTAAAAGCGTTAATAATAGCCAGGATGGAATTGTTATCCATGCTACAAATATTTTTATAAAAATATCAAATAAAAGGTAGCCAAAAACAAATGTAGCAAACCCAATAAAAATTACAGTTGCTCCTTCCGAGCTTTTAATTTTTTGAATGTATAAATTTACTAGTTTTTTCAGAGGATTTGTAATAATTATAATTTGATCATTGACAGGTAAATTAGTGAGCTTTTGCAGATCATCCTGACTAATTTCCAAGCCCTGTAAATCATCCCGCACAGCTTTTAAATCCTTGCCAGAATAGTTATCTAATCTAATATAGCAATCAAATTTCTGGAATGCTGGCATTTGTCTAAACTTTTTCAGCCAAGTTAATACTTTTAGGCGATCTCAATAATTTTTGTACAATCTGATACTCTTTTGCCAAGATAACTATTTCTACAAAAAATCAATTGCCTGTAAGTGCAATGAAAGTACAACATCTTATTGTCCTGGTAAACAGCCATTTACAATTAGAATAAAGAATAATATAAAACTCCACAAAAACTGATATCTTGCAGCATTCTCGATTAGCATCATCGCCCACCCAGAAATAAATTGCAGAGGCTCAAATTAAAGCTAAAACTTTCTCAAAGTCAACTTTTTTTAATTTAGTCCAAAGCGGTGAGCCATTCGAGTGGACGGATTTCCCGGTATAAGGGAACTGGCGTCAGCGTAGCGGTAGGGGAACTCCAAGAAATAAATTATCCAATATTGTGGGGTGGATATTTTTTATTTGGAAGTCCATAGACATCTGACTTTTCACGGCATGTGGAAAACCTCACTTCTATTTCTCTCTTCCTTTAAGGAGAGAGACTTTGAATTTTCCCACTTAGAGTGTCGGGAAGCTTGCTCGGGGTTAGGTTTTTCGTGGGCTTTCCTACATAACGTGAAAAGTCAGCATAGCCATAGCGCAGCGTAAAGCCTTCTCTTCTGGCAATATCCAAAAACAAGATCCCCCTAGTCGTGTTTTTCATCGATCTAGGGGGATCACATATATGGTAGTCTATAAGAGGTTCGGTATAGTTGCTTACGAATCGATTCTATAGCCTATATTTCAGTTTGAGTAGTCTTACTCTTAGAATTTATAGTATTTTTACAGCTTCTTAATCAATGCTTCATCCCTGTTGTTCCTTAGGGAGGCGGTATATGTAAGTATGACAGTATGCAATGTGCGTCACTTGTCATTTTTGTGGATATCTGTAAAAAATATGAAACTCAAGATTGTCGCTACCGTTGCCCTGTTAGCCTGTTTTGGGTTTGCAGAGCAAGCCCTTGCATTAAATCAGCTAGATTTGGATCAGTTGAAGGCAACAAGTGCCTGTCCCAGGTGTAATTTGAGTGGTGCTGACCTAACTAAATTTAATTTAACTGGAGCAAATTTGCGAGGGGCTGACTTGAGTGGTGCTACATTATCTCAAGCTAATCTCACGAATGCCGATCTCACTGGTGCAAATTTAGAAGGTGCGGTTCTGAATACGGCGAATCTCAGTGGTGCTTCCTTAACAGGAGCAAATTTGAAATCAGCATCTCTGGAAAATGCTGATCTATCTAATGCCGGTTTCATCAGCGCCAATTTAGAAGCAGCAAACTTAAAAGACGCCAAATTGCAGTTTACCAATTTTCGGGGGGCTAACTTCCGACTAACAACTCTGGCTAATGGTGTCGTCACCTCCGATATGCCTTATAACTGGTCGTCAGAGAGTCAAAAGACCAGAGAATGTAACCAGTTCAAACCCGAAAATACTTTAGGCACAACCTGCTACTCAAAATAAATTGGGGAGTAGGGAGTAGGGAGTAGGGAGTAGGGAATAGGGAATAGGGAATGGGGAATAGGGAGTAGGGAATAGGGAATAGGGAATGGGGCATTGATTATTTCTCCCTCATCTCCCTCATCCTCCCCAGCCCCCAGCCCCTTTGCTTCTTGCTTGACTTATCCTTGTATAGCAAAAGCATTTTGTTTGTTAACAGTTCTTTATCATGGGAAAAAAGCCTATAGATTAATTGAATCGATGCTTACCCATATTAAAGACTTAGCAGCAAAACTAGCGCCTCGCTTAATTGAAATTCGCCGCCACATTCACTCTCACCCAGAACTGAGCGGTCAGGAGTACCAAACAGCAGCCTTTGTAGCTGGTGTTTTGTCTTCCAGTGGTCTGCATGTACAAGAAGGAGTTGGCAAAACGGGCGTGATTGGGGAACTGCAAGGCACTAGCCAAAATGACCGTTTATTGGCAATTCGCACCGATATGGATGCCTTGCCAATTCAAGAAAGTACCAATTTGGAATATACCTCTCGTGCAGAGGGGATTATGCACGCTTGTGGTCACGATGTCCATACCACTGTGGGGTTAGGAACGGCAATGGTGCTGTCCCAAATGGCTGAGGAGTTGGGTGGGAAAGTGCGGTTTTTATTTCAGCCAGCCGAAGAAATTGCCCAAGGGGCAAGCTGGATGGTGAAAGATGGGGCGATGGAAAATGTCTCAGCTGTATTAGGGGTTCATGTTTTCCCTTCTATCCCCGCAGGATCTATTGGTGTGCGTTACGGGGCTTTGACAGCCGCAGCTGATGATTTAGAAATTCTGATTATGGGAGAATCTGGGCACGGGGCGCGTCCCCATGAGGCGATTGATGCGATTTGGATTGCTTGCCAAGTGATTACTGCACTGCAACAAGCCATCAGCCGGACACAGAATCCTTTGCGTCCTGTAGTATTGAGCATCGGGAAGATTAATGGTGGCAGAGCGCCGAATATAATTGCTGATAAAGTGCAGTTATTGGGAACCGTGCGATCGCTCCATCCTGAAACCCGTGCCCAGCTGCCAAACTGGATTGAAAACATTGTATCTAATGTCTGCCATACCTACGGGGCAAAATATCAAGTCAATTATCGCCAGGGTGTACCCAGTGTCCAAAATGATTATACCCTAACGCAATTGTTGCAATTAGCCGCAGAAGAAGCTTGGAGTAGCGATCGCGTTCAAGTCTTACCCGAACCTTCCCTTGGTGCTGAAGATTTTTCTATGTATTTGGAACACGCCCCCGGTTCCATGTTTCGCTTGGGTGTGGGCTACAAAGAAAGAATCATTAACCACCCATTACACCATCCCCAATTTGAAGTCGATGAATCTGCCATTATCACCGGCGTTGTAACTATGGCATACACCGCTTATAAATACTGTCAGCAAGATTTGTAAACAAAAACTCCCAGCAGATAAGCGCTGGGAGTTTTTGTTCAACTAACTTTTTTTAGCGGATATAGAAAGCCCGAAAGCATCCTACACATTAGATTCGCTAACAACACCGAGCTTTTGTTGAATTCGGGTTTTAGCGGCTTTGAATTCAGTAGCAAGTTGTTCACTTTGCTCAGTACTCAAATTGTTGCGAATGGCAGCAAACAGTGTGGTTTCTTCTTGACGAATATGATCGCCGAGAGCATCCAATAGCTGTTTAGCTTTCTCTTTGAATTGGGGTGAAGATGGGCTAAGAGCCTTAATTTCCTCTAACGCCTGCTTGGCATGAGCTTGCTCGTCAAACAGTTCTTGGGTATTATCTTGACCGTAGAAAGGACGTACTCTTGGATATACTACTTCCTCTTCAGCTTCAGCGTGGGCACTTAAATCCTTGTAAATTTGACCGAAGTACTCTTGGATTTTTGTGGATTGTCGCTTTGTAGTAGTTCGGTAAATAGGGTATTTACCTTATTGTGATCGAGGCGAATAACATCTTGGATATTTAGATCCTTTTTGTCGGTGTTTTGAGTAACAGCACTACCTACCACACCACTGACTGCGGCCATAGCGTCTTGAACACGCGCCCAAATGCCTTGATCTGCATCTTGTCCAGTTAGTTCGCGGACACCCAGAATCTCCAGAATGCCTTTGAGTTGCTCTTGGTGAGCGCGGTTCTCAAAGTTAATGGTATTCAAAGGTGCGATCGCTAGCAACACATCAGCACCTACTTTTTGAGCAGCCTTGTGAACTATCAAGCCACTCATTACTACCTGATGTTTCAGCAATTCATGCTGAGAGACTTTTTCATAAAGACTCAACTCAGAACCTTTGAACAATTCACGAGCTTTTTCAATGAATTGTGTAACATTTTTTTTGGGTTCAGCCTGAATGCCATACTGACCAATTACGGTTTCTAAAATGCCAAGGTTTTTTTGATCGTCATTTATGAAATTTCGGATGCGATCGGCAATCTCTGCATCAAGTCCTTGGCTCAAAAGTGATTCCTCATTTTCGATAACCAACTGTTGAAGGGCTTTAAGACTTGCAAGTTTTACAGCAATAGCATTGCGTTTCGTATCATCTAAAGTAGTTACCATCCGTGTTCTCCTCGGCAAAGTGTTCATAATTATTACTTGATATAACTTTGACATAGGGGTTAGAGAGATTTCATCTTTCTTTTGAGCGATCGCTCTCACAACTCAGGGTAGAGAAATAAAAATTTTCGTTACAATTTCTGATCTTGTACTTTTAGATAGATAATTTTTAAATCTAAACTATATCCTGAGATAGATAATTTTTACTCTTTTTTGATATTATTCAAATTCCTAATATCAAAAAAGAGTAAAAATAAATCAGCAAATACATTGTATGTTCACAATATGAGGATGACTACATTTCGCTAGTTTTATCGCCTCATTCAAAAAATCTTGCTGAAACTTAGCAAAATCAGGACGGCGTTGCACTTTATCATTTAATGTTTTAATGACAAAGTAACGCCCGTGGTTATCCCTGGCGAGATAAGTAATACCAAAGCCACCTTCACTTAATTCTTCTTGAATTGTGTATTTCCCACTCTGCAATTGCTGTCCTAATACCCAAGCCATTATTTAAAATTCCCAAATGCTGGTGTCAATTGTGGCACAAGTTAAACTAATTTACAGAATAAAATATATCTTAGGGAACTCCAAAAAATAAATTATTCCCCATTAAAGTCGTTGACTGTTGAGTGAAAACTCGTGAACCGTCAACGGTCAACAGTGAACAATAGCAGTGGAATATTTTTTTACTTGGAAGTCCCTTAGAAGTTTTAACCATAGATTTACCCACTCTTCAACTACCTGAGTTAACTTTTCTAACAAGATGGGGTAAATAATTCAACGCCAAGCACAGATTCAGCCTGCTTAACTTTCTGTCTGATGCAGCCTTGACAAACCTCACCGCTATTGTGACGATTACGCTAGAATTGTTAAAGGTTCTTTACAGAGTTTGCCGATCATCCCCAATTCTGTTAAAACAGCCTAGCATTCAAATGTAAATCTTATAAACCCCCTCTAGAGTTCACCAAAAGCTTCTATGACGCTCCCAATTCGTAACGTCGCCATTATCGCCCACGTTGACCACGGCAAAACCACCCTGGTTGACGCACTCCTCAAACAATCCGGCATTTTCCGCGAAGGCGAAGACGTTCCGGATTGCGTTATGGACTCCAACGCCCTAGAAAGAGAACGGGGTATTACTATCCTGTCCAAAAATACAGCAGTTCGCTACAAAGAAACACTAATCAATATTGTTGATACTCCTGGACACGCTGACTTTGGTGGCGAAGTTGAACGTGTACTCGGCATGGTTGACGGATGTCTTCTGATTGTCGATGCTAACGAAGGCCCCATGCCCCAAACGCGCTTTGTTCTGAAAAAAGCTTTAGAAAAAGGGCTGCGCCCCATCGTTATCATCAACAAAATCGACCGTGGACAAACTGACCCCCACGTTGCTGTTGATAAAGTTTTGGATCTGTTCTTGGAATTAGGGGCAGATGAAGACCAGTGTGATTTTACCTATCTGTTTGCCTCCGGTATGGCAGGTTTCGCCAAAGAAAGCTTGGAAGCAGAATCGGTAGATATGCAACCCCTGTTTAATGCGATTCTGCAACACGTTCCACCACCAGTAGGCGACAGCAATAAGCCTCTGCAATTGCAAGTTACAACCCTAGATTATTCTGAATATCTGGGACGGATTGTGATTGGCAGAATTCACAACGGTACTATTCGCTCAGGACAGCAAGCAGCTTTGGTAACAGAAAATGGTACCATTGTCAAGGGTAAAATTACCAAATTGATGGGCTTTGATGGACTGAAGCGCGTAGAGATGGAAGAAGCAACCGCAGGTTATATTGTGGCGGTGGCTGGTTTCGCTGATGCTTATATTGGGGAAACGATTACTGACCCCAATGAACCGCAAGCTTTACCACTGATTAAAGTTGATGAACCAACCTTGCAAATGGCCTTCTGGGTGAATGATTCGCCCTTTGCTGGTCAAGAAGGTAAGTTGGTGACATCAAGACAAGTACGCGATCGCCTATTCCGCGAACTGGAAACCAACGTTGCTTTGCGGGTCGAAGAAACCGATTCTCCCGATAAATTCCTCGTTTCCGGTCGGGGAGAACTCCACTTGGGTATCTTAATTGAAACCATGCGCCGGGAAGGCTTCGAGTTTCAGGTATCTCAGCCACAGGTAATTTACCGCGAAATCAACGGTCAACCTTGCGAACCTTACGAACTCTTGGTGTTAGACATTCCGGCTGATGGTGTGGGTAGCTGTATTGAACGCCTGGGACAACGCAAAGGCGAAATGCAAGATATGCAACCAGGTAGTGGCGATCGCACCCAGTTAGAGTTTGTCATTCCCGCCCGTGGTTTGATTGGTTTCCGGGGTGAATTTATGCGGATGACTCGTGGTGAAGGCATCATGAACCACAGTTTCTTAGATTACCGTCCAATCAGTGGTGATATTGAAGCCCGTAACAAAGGCGTTTTAATCTCCTTTGAAGAAGGCGTTTCTACCTTCTACGCCATGAGAAATGCCGAAGATAGAGGAGCATTCTTTATTACTCCCGGTACAAAGGTTTACAGAGGTATGATTGTAGGAGAACACAATCGTTCCCAAGATTTGGAATTGAATATCTGTAAGACTAAGCAGTTGACTAACCACCGGGCTGCTGGTGGCGATGAATTGGTGCAACTGCAAGCACCGATAGACATGAGCCTAGAGCGTGCTTTGGAATACATTGGCCCCGATGAATTGGTGGAAGTTACACCCCAATCTATTCGTCTACGGAAGATGTCGAAGAAGTTGGCGAAACGGTAAGTAAAGTTACTTAATTGATTTAAAAAGCCCACTAAATGTGGGCTTTCTGTTTTGTGAGTTATAACTATTTACCATCCAGACGCACCTATCTTTTTGCACACCGCTACCATTGGTGCGCCCAAGATAGTTTTTGGATTAAATTCTACTTCTTCTACTTTTGTATCTTGGCTTACAAGTTTTAGCCGATTGTTGTCAACACCATAAAGAGCATAATTTATTATAAATAACCTAGATTCGTTGCACGATGCCTGAAGAGTTATTTCGGTCATTTTTTTGCCATTTCCGATATATATTTTACAAGTAGTTCCAGATTGACTTTCTGTATCGAATAAAACGGGCATTCCTTCATGATCGCCCAGGTAAATATATCTTGGTACATCTTGGGCAGATGCTACTCTGTTAAGGCTAAAAACTGTTGAAGCAACTATCAATAAACTTGTAAAAAATTTTAAATAATTTATATTAAACTAATTGGTTTATAAGAATGTCTGTAATCAGTAAATGGATACGATAAAACCAATGTATGTTTGATTTTGTAAAAACTAAGTTATGTCTAATCTATTTCATTGTCATAATTCTTCTTGATGTCGGAATTAAATTTCATCATTCTACGATATACTTATAATAATAAATACTATTATGATATACGTAATATAAGCTTAATGGTTCAGTATATGTATGGATATATTAGAGTTGCAGAGCAACAAAGCAGTGAAGAAGAGTTGCAACCTTTAACACAAGGATTTCAACTGCAATACACACATCCTCATGGACAGCTTTATCAAGGTAATTCAATTGATTGGCTTGCATCGCTTGATAGTGAAAGCGTTGATTTAGTTTTTGCTGACCCACCTTATAACATTAAGAAAGCTGACTGGGACAACTTTGAGAATCAAGAGAAATATATTGAGTGGTCAATTCAATGGATTAGTCAAGCTTCACGTATCCTAAAGTCAACTGGCTCTTTTTATATTTGTGGTTTTTCCGAAATCTTGGCTGATTTAAAGCATCCAGCATCAAAATATTTCAAAAATTGTCGTTGGTTAATTTGGCACTATAAAAACAAGGCTAACTTAGGCAGTGATTGGGGACGTTCTCATGAAAGCATCATTCATTTTCGTAAATCCGATGCCGTTAAACTAAATATTGACGATGTACGAATTCCTTATGGCGCACATACATTAAAATATCCATCTCACCCGCAAGCAGAGACAAGCGCCTACGGAAAGGGAGCAATCAAGAAACACAAGAACTGGACACCTAACCCAAAAGGTGCCAAGCCCAAAGATGTAATAGAGATTCCTACTACTTGTAACGGGATGGGTGAGACAACACCCCATCCAACTCAAAAGCCAGAAGAATTATTGAGAAAATTTGTTCTTGCATCATCCAAAGAAGGAGATTTGGTCGTTGACCCATTTTCAGGCTCAGGAACAACTCTTGTCGTTGCAGAGCAACTTAATCGTCGCTGGATGGGATGCGATCTAAATATTGAGTACAACTGTTGGGCAACTAGACGATTAGAAAATGTCCGTCGTATGACAAAGGAAGAATGGATAGCCTTTGATCGTAAAAATGCAGAACGAAGAGAGTCTATCCGATGAGTCTAGAGGATTTAGTACATCACGCAGTAGACAAAGAACGTTTTCAGACTATTCAAAGCTACATTACATTTTGTAGAAATTATCTACAATTTATAGAGACGGGTTTACAAGCCAGAATTGTTTCACAAAATGAAAATCATTACCAGTTTTATCAATATCGGGATGATGGTTATTACAACATTACTCGCCCGATAAATACTCAGTTAATGTATGAGGCAGAAACATTTGATATTGCTTCTAATCAGTTTTTGCAAGTTCTTGAACAGTTGCGAGAGAGACAGTTACCTGATGACTCATTGAGACAGGTTGTCATTTCTACTATTTATACAGTTCAGCAAGCTATTGGGGCTACCCTCGACGCATTACCTTCTGGAAAGTCTAATCAAGCTCGTAAAGTGAATGGGGATCTTTTCGAGCGTCTAATTCGTCTTTTGATTGCATCTCTCAACGTAGATTGCGTTTCTGGAACAGTACAAGTTCCAGTTAGAGACGAGAGCGGATCAATATTATTTCATACTAGCTATCAGCATGACTTGTTAATTAGTAAAGACGACGAACTAAAGATAATTGGTTCGGTTAAAACTTCGAGTAAAGACCGTATTGATAAAATTTTTGTAGATAAGTTTTTATACAACAAGCTAACCAGCACTGCTTTGCCTCACATTGCAATTTTCTTGAACGATGTGCAGAGAAAAAAAGCAAAGCACCAAAATCGTTATGGCATTAATGCAACGTTTTTGCCAGGACACTTCAAAGCCTACACCATCAAACTAAATCCACTTGACGGTGTATATTACTGCGATATTCGTCCGAATATGATTACAGATGGATTGCTTTCACAACACATCCAGACCATTGACAATTTATTTTATCGTGATATTTGGCAATTACTCAGTACTGATGGACAGTCTTTGGAAGAAGTTGAAATTGAGGAAGGTGAGAACGAGGAAACAGAATAATAATGAAGTTTATTGCGTTCTAATAATTTAGATACCGATGAGAGCGCAGTTGAAAGGTTATCGATGATAAGCGATCGCCCATTAATTCCATCACTGCACAAGCCAAGCGGTTAGGTGTAGACCGTCGTAGACTTCGCTAACCAGTAGGCATTCTTTCAAAAAGCGATCGCCCTTGCCGTACATTTAGTCAAATCTTTGAGTAACAATGAAGAGGACTGAAAAAGGATTATTCTCATGACTATAGGACTAATATTTGATTTCTGAAAAAGCTCGGGTTCTACTCGAAAAGCCTAATTCCCTACTCCCCACTCCCCACTCCCCACTCCCCGCCTACGTAGATAATTTCAAAAATCAAATACGATTCCTATATTCGTGAAACTGCGTAGGCGTAGCCCGTCGTAGACATCGCCCTTACGGAAATATCTCTGTTTGATAAAACGTATTGACAACGTAAATACACAATGTCTACTATGTAAGGTATGGATGTGTATTTCGTGCTTAATGGTGTCACTTTCGTTTGGAACGAAGAAAAAGCTTGGATAAATCCCAGCAATCATGATGGCGTGACATTTCAGCAAGCCACAGAGGCATTTTTTGATCCGTTTTTAGTGGTTGTTGATGCAAGTCGCAATGATGAAGAAAGAGATGCTGTTATTGGCTTAGACAAACGGTGGAATCTTCTGTATGTCGTCTACATTGAACGTGAAAACGACATAATTCGGATCATTTCAGCTCGTAAAGCTACACGTAAGGAGCGAGAATATTATGAAGGCTGAAGCACTGAAAAAGCGACTCGATAAAAATCGTCCAATGACTACAATTACAATTCGCATTCCCGAAGATGTCATTGAAGATTTAAAAAGAATAGCACCATTACTGGGATTTTCTGGCTATCAGCCGTTAATGCGTGCCTATATTGGGCAAGGGCTAAGATCCGATATGGAACGACTGGAGGGGGATAATATCTCAGCACTGATTGCTAGCTTGAAGCGTCACGGTGTTAGTGATGAGGTTATCCATGAAGCCCTCACTGAAGTTACTCAAAAATAGTGCAATTGCGATCGCAATTGCCGTGCATTTAGTCAAATCTTTGAGTAACAATGAAGAGGACTGAAAAAGGCAATTATCATGACTATTCGTGAAACTGCGATCGCCCAATGGATTTAGCAGATGCTACATTGGTTTTGACGGCTGAAAAGACAGGGTATCGTCAAATTCTTACCCTCGATTCTGATTTCTTGTTTTATCGAATTGATCATCAAGACACCTTTGAAATCATTTCAGTATGAAACGATGAGTAACTAAATCACGATTTAGACGAGGTTTAGCAACGCTAGTATGTCCCTTTGAATTAACTGTGCGTAGGCGTAGCCCGTTCTAGACATCGCTATCCAGCAGGGATTATTGCAGAAAGCGATCGCCAAACCATAGCAAAAATTTACGGTGCGTAGGGGGAGCATCATCGTACACATCATATGTTTTGGTACTTCTTTCATTTCAGAAAAACTCACATAAGATTGAATTTGAAATTCAGTTAACACCTCTAGCATTAGAGATGTTAGAAAATATTAAAGATAAACGTCACCAGAAAGTTTTAAGTTCACGTATTGATAAGTTAAAATTTGATTTCACAAAAATCAGATAATACTGATATCTTTAAGGTAAATAATTTTCATCTAATAATTTTACAAGAGTGTAAGGGCACTTTTCTAGAAAAATATTTAAATCGGTTTTAATTTTCACAAACTCAACCGCACTTTGATAAATATTCTCTAAATCATCCTGTAACTTGTTTGTTAAATTCGTTGTTAAATGATTATTTAAGTCATATCTAAAGGTTTTAATTTCTCCAATCCAATGACGATAGTTTCTTTCATATTCCACCTGCCAATTTCCTGAATAGACCCTAGCTGAACGAAAAAGCAGAGTGAGTTTTTTAACTTTCGTAAACCAAGTTATAAAGCGGTTTCGATAAGGACATCAGACGCAACCCCTGAAACACTGTGAATTTGGGGTGGTGTTGGGTTAAAAAAGAAACATGAAAATCATCAAACCCATCACCAATTGGTTAGAAATCCGCGCCAGTGCCCCTGCTTATGGCGGTTGGGTGCTAGCAGCAACGGCTATTTGTTTTTTTGGCGCAGGTATCAATACGATGGCTGGTTGGCTGTATGCCATTAGTGGCATTAGTTTTGCCCTTTTGGGTGTAGCAGCCATCTTACCGCCGCGATCGCTCACAAATCTATCCATCACCCGCCGTCCCATTCAGCCTGTGTCAGCCGGCGACGATCTAACGGTGGAATTAGAAATCTGCAATCAGACACAGCAACCTGTAAGCTTATTGCAAGTTGAAGATATACTGCCCTTTGTTTTAGGGAAACCAGTACAAAAAGCCATCGAGACAATTCCTAGCCAAGGTAGTTACCGTTGGGTATATTACCACCCTACCCAGCGCCGAGGCGTTTATCGCTGGCACACAGTCGAACTCGGTTCTGGTGCGCCTTTGGGGTTGTTCTGGTGTCGCCGTCAGCGTGATTGTGCTGCCACAGCGATCGTTTATCCCACAGTGTTGCCCTTGACTACCTGCCCCCTAGTAGACGAAATGGGACAACAAGAGAGCAAAAGGGGCGATCCTCGTGGTAAACCCTTGCAGACAGCGACAACGGGGCTGGTGCGATCGCTCCGTCCTTATCGCATCGGAGATCCCACCCGTCTGATTCATTGGCGGACTAGCGCCCGTTATGGAGAATTAAGGGTGCGGGAGTTAGAAATGGTAACAGGTGGACAAGAAATAGTTATTGCCCTTGATAGCGCTAGCAATTGGGAAGAAGAAAACTTTGAACAAGCAGTAATTGCCGCAGCATCACTGTACTTTTATGCACAGCAACAACAATTACAGGTGCAACTGTGGACAGCATCAACAAATTTAATCAAAGGCGATCGCTTTGTACTAGAAACCTTAGCAGCAACCACAGCGCAAGAAGATTCCAGTTCAGTAGTTCCTAAAAATTATCCCTTGATTTGGCTAACTCAAAGCCCCCTAAGTCTTGCGACTCTTCCTCAAGGTAGTCGCTGGGTTTTGTGGCCAAATATTTCCTCATTAGCAGAACAAGAGGTAATCAATTGGGAACATCCTGGTATAGTTTTGCAAAGCGGTGTCTCCGACGGGCGTAGATGCAGCCCACTGCAATCCCAGCTACAAAAAACATTACATTCATAAATCAATTCAAATTTTAGTGTTGCATATTTGCGGGATGATTTTGCTGGTTTTGTGGGATGGGCATCTTGCCCGTTCCTTGTATTTCCGGGCAGGCAGGATGCCCACCCTACAAGAATCATCCCTTTATTCAGCAACGCCCAAATTTTATAATTTAAAAGACTGCTGACAAGTTCAGGTTCTGTGATTTCTGAGATTTTCTCTGATCCCAGGACACCGAATATATCAGCCTTTGAGCAAAGGTAAAACAACTTGAACGGGTAAGGTTGGGGAAATCCACCCGTAATCCCTTAGTGAGGCTGAGGTACAATGCAAAGAAATATTTAAATTATGAGCGACATGATCACATCAGAACATAACACAAAATCCAGCGATAAAAGCCTAGAGGCAATGCGGCATTTTTCCGAACAATACGCCAAGCGTACTGGAACATACTTCTGTTCTGAGCCTTCTGTTACCGCAGTTGTGATTGAAGGACTAGCGAAACATAAAGACGATCTAGGTGCGCCTTTATGTCCCTGTCGCCATTACGAAGATAAAGAGGCTGAGGTTCACGCCACATATTGGAACTGTCCCTGTGTGCCAATGAGAGAACGCAAAGAGTGCCATTGCATGTTATTCCTCACCCCTGACAACGAGTTTGCTGGAGAACAGCAAGAAATATCTCTCGAAACAATTAAAGAAGTACGAGACAGCATGGGATGAGCGAAACCATCCCGCAAGAGTTTTGGCAAGGCGTAGAACAGTTCAATTCTGGACAGTTTTACGCCTGTCATGACACTTTAGAGGCTTTATGGATTGAAGCTGGCGAACCGGAAAAAAGCTTTTATCAAGGTATTCTCCAAATTTCTGTGGCGCTGTATCATTTAGAGAATCGCAACTGGCGAGGTGCAGTAATTCTACTAGGGGAAGGCAGCAATCGCCTACGCCGTTACCCATCTAGCTACGGCGGCGTTGACGTAGATGAGCTATTGAGTCAGAGTGCAGTGTTGTTGACGACATTACAACAAATAGGGCAAGACTTGATTACATCTGGTGAGCTAGGTGAAAATCAAGTCTTATCTTTGCCTAAAATTATGCTGTCTAGTGATTAGACATCTGTTGACATCCACCCCAGCCATAAAATGGCGGGGATTCTAAGAAGTTGCCTTCTTAGGTTTTCTGCTTCCACGAGTCGGCTTGCTTGGAGGATTTGCATCACCCAAGTAGAGGTCGTTCTCATCCACAGACGTTAACGTTCCCGTGTGCCCCACGGTACGGAGTCCTATCTCAAGTATGTTTCGCGCAGCATTATGGTCACGGTCTAACACCATTCCGCACTTGTTGCATGAATGAGTTCTAGTGCTAAGAGATTTTTTGACAACCTGACCACAATTAGAACAATTTTGCGAAGTATTATGGGGTGGAACTGCAACAGTTGCCACACCAAACACTTTGCCAAAATATTCAACCCATTGGCGGAACTGCATCCATGCTGCTTCATGTATCGATTTCGCTAGATGATGATTTTTTACCATATTCCGTACCTTCAAGTCTTCATACGCCACAATGTCGTTAGACATCACTACGCACCTTGCCAATTTCACAGCAAAGTCTTTACGCTGGCGATTTACCTTGAGGTGCTTACGGGCTAATTTATTTCTAAATTTAACCCGGTTCTGAGAACCTTTTTTGGTTTTAGAGAAACGACGCTGCAATCGTTTAAGCGATTTTTCCGACTTTCTCAAATGCCTGGGATTCTCAACTTGGTTTCCATCACTATCAGTCAAGAAATAGTTTAAACCAACATCTAACCCAACTGTTTTATTAGTTGGCTGTCGTTTTTCTATTCGATCTTGGTCGATGCAAAACTGGCAATAATAACCATCTGCACGACGCACAACGCGAATGCGCTTAAACTGCTTCAACTGATAAAAATGCAGGTCACGAGTTCCCCAAAGTTTAAAAGTTCCTGCTTGAAAACCATCCGAAAAAGTGATGTATCTACGGTCTTCAGAGAGCCGCCACCCACTGGTCTTGTACTCAACAGATCCATTTGTCTGATATGACCTGAATCGTGGATAACCTTTTTTCCCTGGTTTGCTTTTCTTGCAGTTCTCAAAAAATCGAGCAATTGCAGACCACGCTCTTTCAGCACTAGCTTGCCTTGCCATCGAGTTCAACTTGGAAACGAACGGAAACTCAATATTAGACGCAAGAATAGCGCAATAAGCGCTCAACTCGTATCTACCAATACCTTTATTATCCATCCAGTATCGGACACAACTGTTACGAACAAAACGAGCAGTTCTAATCGCTTGATCAAGCGATTGGTACTGTTCTTTTGTTCCTTCCAATTTTGCCTCAAATACTAGCATCATTACGTTGAATACACTAACGTAATTATATCACAATAGAGAAGTATCACTGCGAATAAATTCGCCCCTGATGTGCCCCCATAAATAGAATTTAGGGGCTTTCCCGGCACGGATAACTCGGTAAATTAATTATGCGTTGCCCGAAATCCTCGATAGGCACAATTCATGTAGACGCAAAACGGCTTAAGGCAGGGGTATTGTGCCTACGGCGTTGCTGATTCCATGTATGAAAATGATTTTGCATAAGTAGTCAGACAGAATTAATTACACAATGTCATTGCGAATGGAGCGAAGCGGAATGAAGCAATCGCAAGGGCTGGGATTGCTTCGCTTCTCTTCGAGACGCTAACGCGAACGCTCGCAATGACTGTAAATATTTTTGTCCGACTACTTAATATTAAAATCCTTGTAGAGACGAAGAAAAGCTACGTCTCTACATCCAGATTCATACTTCAATTCAGCAACGCCGTGCCTACGTCATTTTCACTCAGATGTCAATTTCCTGAAACCTTGAGGTTGGGGGTAGCGTCACTATTTCAGCCAGTAGTTATCGGAAATCACTCTAGATTGTATATTTCATATCTGGATAAAGTAGTTGAGATAATTAGAATGCAAGCTGAAATCCTGAATCCCCAATTGCTATGATGCCCTGCTATCAATTGCCCATATCCCAGATACGTCGCTTTGGATTAGCTTTAATGCTGCCAGCTGCACTCTTGGGTGCTTTTGTCTTCCCTACTCAACTGCAAACAGCTACCGCACAAACATCTAGAGACAATCGCCCCCTGACTATCCGCGCTGATGTGCAAGAATATGACGCGAAAAACCAAGTAATTACTGCTCGCGGTAACGTACAAATGTTGTATCCTTCTCGCCAGATTCAGGCAACATCTGCCCAAGCACAGTACTTTAGCAAAGAACGCCGAATTGATTTCAGTGGGAACGTCTATATTTTGCAACAGGGCGGTAACAGTATTCGGGCGGAGAAGGTAACCTATTTAATCGACGAAGGGCGATTTGTTGCTTTACCCCAATCCAACCGTCAGGTAGAGTCGATCTACATGATCCAAGAATCAGATAATGATGGACAAACTGCAACACCTGCCCCAAAAACACCACCTTTGAAGCCTTTTAATTAGCATTTACCACCAAGAAAGGGCGGCTCCAGCGTGAAAATTGTTTTAGAGAATATCCACAAATCTTACGGCAAGCGAGTAATTGTCAATCGTGTCAACCTTTCTGTTGCTCAGGGCGAAATCGTTGGTTTACTAGGCCCCAATGGGGCTGGTAAAACGACGACATTTTACATTGCCACAGGTTTAGAAAAACCCAATCAAGGAAAAGTTTGGCTGGATAATCTGGACGTTACAGGAATGCCAATGCACAAAAGGGCGCGGCTGGGTATTGGCTATTTAGCACAAGAACCAAGTGTTTTTCGCCAACTTTCGGTAGAGGATAATATTCTCTTGGTGCTAGAGCAAACGAATGTGCCACGATGGGAATGGTCAAGACGACTCACAACTTTACTGCGGGAGTTTCGGTTGGAAAAATTAGCCAATAGCAAAGGAATTCAACTTTCTGGTGGTGAGCGACGGCGGACGGAATTAGCAAGGTCTTTGGCTGCTGGAAAAGAAGGGCCAAAATTTTTACTTTTGGATGAACCATTTGCGGGAGTTGATCCGATCGCAGTTTCAGAAATTCAGCAAATCGTCGCCCAACTGCGCGATCGCGGCATGGGAATCTTAATTACAGATCATAATGTCCGCGAAACCCTGGCCATCACCGATCGCGCCTATATCATGCGCGAAGGACAAATTCTCGCTTTTGGCGCTGCTGACGAACTCTACGGCAACCCCCTGGTGCGGCAATATTATTTAGGTACTAATTTTCAAGCCTAAATTAATAGTTATTTAGTTAATAATTTAAAAGGCTATTTTTAAATTTTAAACATGAATTTATTAGTTAATTTTCAGGTATTTAAAATTTAATTTTAAAATTAAATTTATATATCCTTTATTTCGCCAGGGTTACTAACATTGAACTTTTCAAGCTAGTCATGATATCAAAGAAACTTACGTCTTTCTACAACCTCCATTCGCTGCTGCCTTTTACGATCATGGATCGTTACCTTACTAGCGAATTGTTAGCGCCGTTTTTCTTTGGTGTCGGAGCTTTTTCATCACTTGGCGTTACCATTGATGCTGTATTTGATCTCGTCAGAAAAATTGTAGAATCTGGGCTACCCATAGACATTGCCATTCAGGTTTTTTTGCTAAAGTTTCCCAACTTTATCGTTTTAGCCTTCCCCATGTCTACGCTACTGGCTACTTTGATGACTTACAGTCGTCTTTCTAGCGAGAGCGAACTAATTGCCCTGCGTGGTTGTGGGGTGAGTGTCTATCGCATAGTGCTAACTGCTGTGATGTTGAGTCTTGTGGTTACAGGATTGACATTTGTGTTTAACGAACAAATTGCACCAGCAGCAAATTATCAAGCGGCGATGACCCTGAATAAAGCCCTAAAATCAGATAAGCCAATTTTGAAACAGCAAAATATTTTCTATCCTGAATACCAAGATGTGACACAGCCGGATGGTTCTAAGAATAGGATATTGACACGCTTTTTTTACGCCGACCAATTTGATGGTAAGCGGATGTCAGGTTTGACGATTATAGATCGTTCAACAAAAAATCTGAATCAAATTGTGGTATCAGAATCTGCCCAATGGAATCCTTCTCAAAATGTCTGGGATTTTTACAACGGTACCATCTATTTTGTTGCTGCCGATCGCTCTTATCGCAACATCGTTAGATTTGAACACCAACAACTGCAACTACCGCGCACCCCATTAAGTCTGGCAGAGAAAAGCCGAGACTACGGTGAAATGAATATTGCTGAAGCACTAGATCAACTACAAGTAGAACTTCTCGGTGGCGATCGCCAAAAAATTCGTAAACTCGAAGTGCGGATTCAACAAAAAATCTCTTTACCTTTTGTATGCGTAGTTTTTGGCTTGGTAGGTGCAGCGATGGGAAGCATACCCCAGCGAACTGGGAGAGGTACCAGCTTTGGGATTAGTGTCGTAGTAATTTTTTCATACTACTTAATTTTCTTTATTAGTGGTGCGATCGCGCAAGCAGGTGTCCTCTCTCCCTTTATGGGGGCTTGGTTGCCCAACTTTCTTTTTCTGGCAATAGGCCTATTCTTATTGATGCGAGTTGCCAATCGCTAAATTGAGATCGCAGGGAGCATGGGGACAAGGAGACAAGGAGAATAACTCCTCACTCCTAACTCCTAACTCCTCACTCCTAACTCCTAACTCCTAACTCCTAACTCCTAACTCCTAACTCCTCACTCCTAACTCCTAACTCCTAACTCCTAACTCCTAACTCCTCACTCCTCACTCCTAACTCCTAACTCCCAATTCCTCTTCATCCCCACACTTCAATCACGGGTGATAATTTCGACATTCCGGTGCATTTGGGTTTTCCTTACAATATTCTTCAAAAGAGACTTTGGCTGATACCATACCCTCAGCTTTCTGATAAGCGGCTTCTGCTTGAAGTTCTTCTACCTCATCCCAGGCGGCTGCACAGGCTTTAGAATAAGCACCTTGTTCGGTGCAAATAGCCCGAGACTGCTCAATGGCTTTTTGAATTCTATCCTCTAGCAATAGGGCTTTTGGCGCTTCCACAAAGTCGCTTTTGGTCAAAATGTCGGTAATCGAGATGATGCCCAACAGCTTGCCTTGAATCACAGGCGCTCGATGAATACCTGTGTTAGCAAATAACCGCGCTACATATTCCACACCCAAATCAGGATTGACCACAATGCAGGGCTTGCTCATAATTTCGTAAACCCGCACTTGCTTTGGGTCTTTACCGTAGGCTGTTACCTTATAAACAATATCCGTTTCTGTGACAATGCCATAAGCATCATTCTCATGGCGATTCTCCACAACCAGCGCCCGCAATTTTTTTTCCTTCATTAGCCCCACTGCTTCAGCAACAGTCGCCGAACCGCGAATGGTAACTACATCTTTGGTCATGATATCTTCAGCTTTCATCATTGCTGTAGTCTCCTGGTTAATAGTACGGTGCAGCACAGTGCCTTCAGAGGCGTATCGGAGCATTGCAGCACACAGTTTAGTTTGCTAACTAGAAAATAAAAAAGTTGAACTTTTGTCCAGCTACAACAATAAATTAGACCAGTTGTCAACTCCTGATGTTATCCAATGTGACCGATACCCAAAAATAAGCATAAATTGCCATAACTTTATAGAAAATCTCGCTAAAGGACTCCAGCCGCTAAAAAGTAAATTTTTGACTACTACATGTCTATTGGTACTGACTAATAACTGATAGAGAAGTTAGGATAAAATTACTATCCAACTTCAGTTGACTCAAAACTTGCACCAGTTCCCACGACCGCCTCAGAATGAATTCTGAGGCTTATAACAAAGTCTATCTATTGAAGACTTTGTAAGGGTTTTAGTCCACGCTTACTGGACTTGGGCTATAAGAAAAGAGAATTTCTTCTCAGGCGGGATAGGCAGGTGCAAGATATAACTTGAGATATTTCTTGTTGAGCAAAGCAAAATAATTAAACAGCAACGCCTTCAACTTCCATCAAGTTTTACCGATTTCGAGTAAATTTCAATTACCAATCCCATGCCAAATCGTCATTATCCTCCCGCCTACTTACGCTATCTCAAAGCCAGGTTATGGAATCTAGGGCGACCTGGTTTTTGGGGCACTGCAATTTTTTTATCTGTAGTTGGGCTAGTAACTTGGGAATACTGGTCAAACCCAAATATTTTTGTTTATAAGCAAAAAAACCAAGTCGCCTCAGAAAAACCTGCTGATTCCTCGCTGTCAGAAGAAAACAGAGCCATTGCAGCAGATATTGATAACCTGCCAGTTTTATTTAATGATTTTGACCAAGCAATTTCAGTAACGCCAAATAACCCCAAGGAAAATACTGAGACAAAAAATAGTCAAAACTCCTTAGAGGATGTAATTAAAAAACAAAATTCTGCTAATGATACCAAATTAAATCCTGGTCTAGGCGTTAATGCCGATACCTCCCCATCTGTGAAAAATCCCTTTGTTGTACAAACAGAAAATTTATTGCGGACTGGGACGGTTGATAATAATAACCAGTTTTTAGGTCTTAAGACCTTAACTACGACATCTGAACCAACAGCAGGGGAAACATCTTCTAGCTTGGGTATTGGACTTACGAATCAAACCAACAAGAATCAAAATTCTGTCTCTATCAGCCCTCTGCAAGCTGCACTCAATCAATCGACAAACCAGAAATTTTCTAGCTTCAATGGGACTGCAACTCAGACAAATACTTTAAGCCAAGCCTCTGAGCCTGGAACAACGTTGATGCCACCCATTAACAGCTTACCCAGTCAGAATTCTCTACCAAGTGCTGGGTTAAATACTGGGACAGGCTACACGTCAACGGGTACGAACTTGCAGCAAAATCCCTACAATAATTTAAATAACGGTAATAACGGTCAGGTAGTGCCTAGTAATGGTTTAAATACTGGTACAGGCTACACATCAACGGGTACTAACTTACCGCAAAGTCCCTACAATAATTTAAATAACGGTCAGGTAGTGCCTAATGTAGCACCAGTGACACCCCCAGTCACGCCTGCTGCACCATATAATATTGCACCTTACTCTAGTCAGATTCCAAGTCAAGGCGTTGTCACTCCCACAAACCCTGCGGGATATGGGAATTATGGATTGCAGCAACCGATGCAACCACCACAATCTAATTTTGGAAATTATGGGTTGCAGCAACCGACGCAACCACCACAATCTAATTATGTGTTGCAGCAACCAACACAGTCTAATTCCTTATATCTTCGCCAGATTCGAGACAGGTATAGAGGTTCAGATCAAAAGTGATTTTAAGCACCTTGGCTGGAAAAAGTCTAACTAAGGTGTTTGTGGGCTATTTGGAATAATCGGAACTTCTGGTGTTTCGGGTTGTTGCTGTTGTCGTTGTAAATATTTACTCAAGACATAGGCCATATCTCCACGGGTTACAGGTTTTAATGGAGAAATATTGCCTTGAGCATCTGTATTGAGAAATCCTTCAGTAGCTACTGTAGCGATCGCTTTTCTAGCCCAAGTTGGGATAGACTTTTCATCTGGATATGAAGCCAGAGTATCATTCACAGCGTCATCGGGAAACTGAAATACACCATAAGCCTGGGCGAAAATAGCAAGAGCTTCAGCCCTTGTCACCTTTTGGTTAGGGAAGAATTCATTGCCCCGATAGCCTTTCATAATATCAGTTTTTAAGACTGTCTGTATATCATTAAATGCCCAATGAGAACGGGGAACATCTGGAATAGCTAAATTTTCTTTGCTAACAGCTTGTCTTTTATTTAGCCCAAATGCTTTTACCATAATTGACGCTAATTCGGCCCTACTGAGTAACTTTTCTGGATAAAACTTGCCATCAGAAAAGTTTGTCATCCATTTGACAGCAGTTACCTGTTGAATGGCATCAGATGGCACTCCAGAAGTATTTTCTGGCACTGGGGTCTGAGCAATTGCTGGTAAGTTTTGTAGTAATGCCATTAAAGATAGAGTAATTGAAAGCTGACGCATCACCATAATCACTTTTAGCTGCTAACGTGAATTGAAAAAACTACGTTACTGAGGCTAACGCAAAATTTAGTGTTTTTAATAACCTGTAACTTAGCTAGTGACGAATTTAGGCTGGGCAATGTTGCTCTAGTTAGGGACTTCCAAGTAAAAAATATTCCATTGCTATTGTTCACTGTTGACGGTTGACGGTTCACGAGTTTTCAGTCAACAGTCAACAGTCAACAGTCAACAGTCAACGACTTTAATGTGGAATAATTTATTTTTTGGAGTTCCCTTATGTAGGGTATGGCTATAAATTTTAAAAATTAGGACTGTGTTCAGAATCCCAGCACTTCCCATTCTTCCAGATTCTACCAGTGTGTTCACATTCTGATTTATCCTCAATCCAAGGAATTGAAGTAGGGTAATAGGAGCTAGATGTGGGAGTAAGTGAAGACAATGCAGAAGAAAATATAGTGTAGCTACAAATCGATAGAATGATTAGAAATCCTAGAAGGAACAAGATATTGGCAGGAGTCCAAAAAGGATATAAACCTCTTTCAGAGCGTAAACGCACTTTAGAACGACGTTCTGAACCTCCTAGCAACACCAGATAGAACCTTAATCCGGGAATTGGTACTGAAACTCTTATGTCTAAAGAATGACGTTTCCTAGCACGAGAGTCCAAACACCTTTTTATGGCTTCTAATTGCTCCACCGTAAAGGTATTTGCTACTTCCGGGTCAATCTCAGCGAAAAATTGCTTAATAGTAGGATCAGTATACTGAAATTTGTTCATGAGTTTTGTATATTAATATACTTATTATTACACTAGTCATCTGCTTTGTTCCGGACACTAGGATGTTTTATTTTTTATAATTCCCTAATCAAGGAAGTAAAGATTAGCAAAAACTTGTTTTTTAGCTTTCATCTTTTGAGGTTATCTGCCCACTACTATGGACTATAGTCAGTTTTTCAGGAGTTTTGGCAATGACCGCAGCAGCAGATCCCGTAAAGTTGATGAAGCAAGAAGTTGGCAAAGCCGCCGCCGCCTTAGTAAAGTCGGGTTCTATTGTGGGGTTGGGTACGGGGTCAACAACAGCATATACGATTCAGTTTTTGGGCGATCGCCTCAAGTCTGGTGAACTTCAAGATATCATTGGTATACCAACATCATTTCAGTCAGAAGTACTGGCGAAGCAATATGGTGTACCTCTTGCCACGTTAGATGCTATTGACCACATCGATATTGCTATTGATGGCGCAGATGAAGTTGATCCGCAGAAGAATTTGATTAAAGGCGGTGGTGCAGCACATACCCGCGAAAAAGTAGTAGACTACCTGGCAGAACAGTTTATCGTTGTGGTAGATAGTGGTAAGTTAGTAGAACGCTTGGGTTCTACTTTCGCTGTGCCCGTTGAAGTGATTCCAATGGCAATTACTCCTGTGACTAATGCCATCAAAAAACTCGGTGGCAAACCAGAACTCCGCATGGGTGTAAAAAAAGCTGGGCCAGTGATTACCGATCAAGGTAATTTTGTTTTAGATGTCAGATTTGACTCTATTGAAGATCCAGTCAGCCTAGAAAAGACATTGAATAACATTCCCGGCGTCCTGGAAAATGGTATTTTCGTTAACTGTGTCGATTTAGTTTTGATTGGTGAAGTCAAAGATGGTCAGCCATTAGTACGCCAACTATAAAAGTTATAGATTTTGGATTTTAGAGACATCTAAAATCCAAAATTAAGCAATGATATCTGCACAAATTAATTATGCTTTATCCAGAACCCTTGTAGAGACGTAGCAGTGCTACGTCTCTACGTTCTTTTTCACCAAATGTCTAATATTTATTGGAAGTCGGCGGGAAACTCAATTCCCAAGAGTTAAGTGGAGAGGGATAGCCGCCCACCAACTTAGGGCATTGGGAACTCTTACCCATGCCCCATTCCCCATTCCCCATTCCCCATACCCTAAAACTCCACCCACAAGGGGATGGAGTTTTTTATTTTTAAGATAGTGGCTAGAGACTATAATTGAGCGCTAAACGATGACATCAGTACCGACTACCAGATTTGTAGCTGTGAAATTATTCAAAGTTGCAAAGGTATAAAAATTGTCACCAAAGTAGGCAAACTGAACTTGTGTAGAAGTACCCGATTGCACAAACCGCAGATAACCATCTGAAATGGGATTACTTCTACTGTAGCCTCTACTCTTAAACAAGTCAGTAAGGATTAATTTATCCTCGCTTTGATTAAAGTCAGTGATTCTATCACCATTGCTAAGGGTTCGGTAGATGAACTGGTCATTACCGCTACCGCCAGTCAGCGTATCACTAAAATCACCGCCAATGAGAATGTCATCACCAGCACCTCCAATGAGAATGTCATTACCATTACCACCAAGCAGAGTATCATTACCAGCACCACCAAGCAGGGTATCTTTACCAGCACCACTGCGTAGCAGGTCGTTACCACTCTTGCCGTCGATGCGGTCATCGCCCCCTTGAGCATTAATCACATCTGCTGAGTTGTCAAAGCCAGTGAGATTGTTGTTCAGGTCATTGAGAAAGGTAACTGTGTTCCTGTTAGAAATAGCGTTTTGGGTGGAGTTGGCATCGAAGACATCAAAGCTTTCACTAATGCTGGTTTGCCCATTAAACAGGATATTGCCTACTGCCGATGTGTTATCTAGGTTTTCCAGGAGAAAGTTTTGCAGGATAACTTTGTCATCAACCACCCCTTCAAAGGTGATTTCCAGATTACTAGCATTCTGGGTGAGTAGTAGATTTTGGGCTGTCAATCCAGCACCTTGAAATTTCAGGGTATCCACTTCGGCAATGATTGCTGCTGATGGATTTGAGCCTTTACCTAACCCACCGAAATCGGTAATGGTATCAACACCGTCACCTAAATTGTAAACAAATTTATCTTTGCCGCCGCCACCAGTTAGGATGTCGTTGCCTTGATTACCTGTGATGGTATCGTTCCCGGCTTGAGCGTTAATTATGTCACCGTAGTTCTTACCTACTAAATTATCAGCGCCATTGGTTCCATTCACCCCGTTAAACTCTAAAGCACCAATATCAACTGTACCCCTAGATATTCTGTTAAATTGACCACCTCGTTGGTCGGTGGTGATACCTGCCCGAATCAGAGAATTATTGCCTGCGTTAATGGCGGGACTATCTGCAAGTAAGGCATTAGTAAAGGTTGTACCACCATTATTTTGCAGGGGGCTGAGTCTTGGATCAATGGGGTTGGTTCTGCTGCCGACGAGGGTGCTGGTAGTAAAGCCAGTGCTAGCAGTGCGATCGCCAATTAGGTTATTACCAGCGTCGGTAAAGTTGCCGGCAACGTCGCGGGAATTACCGGAATCGTTGGGATCATCAGAATAAACTGTGTAGAAGTTGCCTGCAATGATGGTATCGCCAACTATAACAGTACCGCCATTACTGACAACACCCCCACCGTTGCCACTAACACCGTTATAGCCAAAGCCCTCTGCTGTGTTATTGGTAATAGTGTCATTGGTGAGGATGAGAGTGCCACTGTTCAAGATGCCGCCGCCAGTGTAATATACACTATTATCAGAGACAGTGCTGTTAATCAGGCTGAAAGTACCTAAGTTATAAATGCCACCGCCATCTGCCGCACCATTACCAGAGACAGTGCTGCTAGTGATATCGACAGTGCCTGAGTTATAAATGCCGCCGCCGTAAGATGGGTAGGGGTCAGGGCCTCCCCGATTTAGACCACTGGCGAACGCACTATTATTAGAGACAGTGCTGTTATTTATACTAAGTTTGCCTAAGTTATAAATACCGCCGCCATAGGCTGTGTTGAAACCGACGTTTGCATGATTGCTGGAGACAGTGCTGTTAGTTAGGCTCAGGTTGCCTTTATTAAAGATGCCGCCGCCTAATGACGACCCGTTATTGTCAGAGACAGTGCTTCCCGTCAGGTTGAGAGTGCCTCTGTTAAATATGCCGCCTACCTCCCCTTTATTGTCAGAGACAGTGCTTCCCGTCAGGCTGAGGCTGGTATTGCTATTGAGCAAAATACTGCCTAAGGGATCATTAGCATTAGCAATCTTCAAGCCATCAATGCTGGCATCTGTCCCAGAACCCGATATCTCGAACACGCCTGATGAATTATTCCCACTCACAATCAGGTTAGATGCCCCAGTCCCCAAAATGGTAATATCATCGGTAATGGTTAATTTGCCAGAGGTCAGGGTGATGATATCTGGGGTAGCATCGGTGAACACGCCCGCAAAGGTAATCGTATCTGCCCCAACGGTCGTATTGGCATTGAGGATAGCCTGCCGCAATGACCCCGATCCAGAATCGTTGGTATTAGTCACCACTGTGCCAGTATTAACAGGTGGCGAGGTGATGGAAGTCTGCACTTCGTAAGCACCAATATCAACAACACCGTTGAATATCCGGTTAAATCGAGTGCCGCGTTGGTCAGTGATGACACCAATGGGAACTAGGGAATTATTGCCAGCATCAATAGCGGGGCTATTCGCAAGTAACGCCTGGGTAAAGGTTGCACCACCGTTATTTTGCAGCAGTCCGAGTTTGGGGTCAATGGGGTTAGCACTTGTGCCGACAAGGGTGCTGGTGGTAAAGCCAATGCTACCAGTATTATTGCCAATCAGGTTATTGCCGGAGTCAATCAGCCCACCACTCACGTCGGGGTGTATATCACCGGAGGTGGACTTGTCGAAGTTGCCTGCAATGATGGTGTTACTAACCTTGATCTCGACAGAGGAATCAGAGGAACTAAAAACACCGCCGCCATTGCCAGTACCATCACCATCTGAGTCGGCTGTGTTGTTATTAATTGTAGTGCTGATTAGGGTGAGGCTGTTGTCACCCACGTAGGCTGTGCCATTGTATATGCCACCGCCATCCTCTAACGCTGTATTGCCAGAGATGGTGCTATTAATTAGAGTAGCTGAACTGCTAAAATAACCACCATCATCTCCGTTAAAAATGCCACCGCCGGAGGTTGCAGTATTGCCAGAGACAGTGCTATTGGTCAGCCTGAGAGTAGGCTGTTGACTCTGTACCCTTTAGCCCACAAGACTTCATGCAAAAACTGTGTTTTTTATTTTGGCGTAAAGATGGCTGTTACAGGCGCTTTCACACAAGCAAAAACCAGCACAAATAATTTTTCGGGAAATTACCGAAAAATAGCCAAAGTCAACAGCCTAGCCTGAGAGTACCGCCTTGATTATAGATGCCACCACCGGAGTTTGCCGTATTGCCAGAGACACTACTGTTAATGAGGCTGAGAATCCCAGCTTTACCAGAGGAAGCGTCATTAAAAATGCCGCCTCCGGCAGTATTGCCATTAAAAATCTTGCTTGCCCCGGTATTGCCATAAACACTGCTGTTAGTTAGGCTGAGACTACCACCGTTATAGATACCGCCTTGCTTATTGCCAAAGACGCTGGTGTTAGCAAGACTGAGGATGCCCCTATTAAAGATGCCACTTCCTGCTGTATTACCAGACACACTGGTGTTAGCTAGGCTGAGGATGGAAGTTCTATTAACCTTAATACTACCGCTAGCGATCGCCAGTTCATTAATATTGACACCTGTCCCTAGTCCCGATATCTCGAAGACTGTAGAGGTATTCTTTCCACTCACGGTAAGCTTAGATGTCCCAGTCCCCAAGATGGTTAGATCATCAGTAATCGTCAGTTGCCCAGAGGTGAGCGTGATCACATCTGGGGTGGCATCTGTGAATATTTCCCCAAAAGCGATCGCATCATCCCCAGCAGTAGCATTAGATAAGTTAATAGCCTCCCGGAGTGTCGTAATACCGTTATTGCGATCGCCATCATCTGTATCCCCAGTATTATTTACCGTGAACGTCGCCAGTACCCCTGCATAAGCCTGTCGCGTCGTTTCTGGAAAAACTAAACTCACTTCCATATCAGCCGTGCGGACTTCTAACTCCCAGTTACCACCTAACGCTGCATTACCAATTCGCCCACGGGAAGCGGCAATATTTGCTTTGGTGAGTTGGTGCAGTTTTTCTACAAATTCTGTCCCCGCATCACCCAAAGCCACATTGCAACCATAGATGAGTAAGTTCCAGGGGTTATCGTTTTTGGCAGAGGCTGAAAATATCTTTTGCCATAGTTGCAGTTGCTGGCTGTATTCGTCGAGGGTATCCAATCCTAAATGGGTGTTGCCCAAGTGTAAGCAACCTGGGGCACCGTGGCACACAATATGAATATTAATTAAATTCGTGCCAGCATAACTCGCTAGAATTTCTGTAATTTGTTCAACACCGTCCTGTGTCGAGTCAAGCACGAACACTTGGGTATTATCAAGCACGCCATTGACCAAATCGCTATAGTCTTCAACCGCCATGTCGATGAAGACTAAACTATGAACATAGGAAGTAGAAGTTGCAGCATTTACTTGGAAGTGTGACGTATTTAGTGTTGCCATTTCTTTACTTCGAGCTAAGGTAATGAGGGAAACTCAAACCGACTCTAGCTGCGTAATTATAGGATTTTCACACAACTAACGATAGCTAAAAATATACTAATATACTTACTAATCATTTTCCCTTTCGTTGCTATCATCTAGCAAGTTGACGCTTTTGTAAAGCAATAAAAATATGTTGTTTTACAGATTTTTGTAACTCACATATAGCATGGGGATTAAAAATCAAGCTATATGCTGCTTCAACCTGAAAAGCTCAATTTTTGGGCAAAAAATTGACAGCCCAAATTTTTTTAGGAATTATACTAGATATTAAGTTGAGCAAAATAAGTATTATGTGACAACTATGTTGCAAAATATTTAATAATATATGCATTTCAATAATTCAATCAAAATAACTATTGTCAGGTCGCGCTAACCTTGCTATACCTATTATTTAACATCCTTTGCCACTTAACAATAGCCCATTTAAGACTCCCTTAAATTTAAGGAAACTTTTTGAGCAATGTGAAAAGCAGAGATATATGAAAGTTGCAGACTGCCTCCAAAATCATCTTCTATGCGATGTCTTAATCCCAAAAATAAAGATTCTTTATCTTTGGGATATAATTTTATGTATGGCAAGTAAGTGTTCAAAACTGTTAAATATTGATCGGCAATGTAGCTTACTTCTGATATAACTTGTCCAGATATCAAGTCTTTGAATTAGCCCGAATCAATGGCCATATTTCCTAATTGTCTCAAGATATATTCTTGTGTTTATTGGTCTTCATATCGGTCAAAATAATTCATAATTAATAATTACTAATTTATAATTATTACCCCACGCATTAACGAACTTTTGGGGTTTAAGTCCCCTGCTTCTATCAAGCAGCGCGTGAAAGTATCGGGGCCTAAATCCCCGTCACAAAACGTAATTGCGAATTGCGAATTGCGAATTGCGAATTGCGAATTGCGGGGGCGTAGGAATTATGAAGGGGATCTGTTGAAAGTGTCTCCATTTGATTTATCAAGGGGCTATGATTTTCGTTATGAATTATAAATTATGAATTAATAATTATTTGGTCAAGAGATGGAGTATGTACTTGATAGATTTGCGATAAACTTTGATCCACCTCATAACTGGGTTGAAATTCCTTGTTCCACAATAAAATCAGGTAGCCATTATCTTTTAGGGCAATACAGTTCAGTTAAGCCCAAAAACCTTGGTAAAGACGCGAAATTTCGCGTCTCTACAGGTCTAAAATTAGTACCAAAAATCCTTAACTGAACCGTATTGTCTTTTAGGGCATTTGCTGCTTTTGGATATCTTCCATAATCGATTTTATTCCTGCAAAAAACTTTTGTTAGCTCAATTCCTATTTTTTTGAAATCCCCGGCGTCTGCGGCCATTTTCCAACAAGGGTTTTCGCAACGGTACTACCTCAGCTTCGCTACTCTCGCGTGCTACCCGAATCAGCAACCCAGCAGCTATTAAGCTAGCAATCATGGAATTACCACCATAACTAAACATGGGCAAAGGTAAGCCAGTAGTTGGTAGAGAACCTGTAGCAACACCAATATGAAGCAATGATTGTCCTACCAGCAAAATCGTCACGCCGATCGCTACCAATCGATGTACTATATTTTTAGCCTTTAGTGCCACAATTAATCCCAGAGTGGCAAATGTTGCTAAAAGTGCCAGTAATACCATACTGCCAACAAAGCCAAACTCTTCGGCGAACACCGCAAAAATAAAATCAGTATCCTGAATTGGTAAATAAAACAGCTTTTGTTGAGAAAGCCCAAATCCCGCTCCCCAAGTTTTACCAGAACCCACAGCTAGTAGACTTTGCACCAACTGGTAGCCATCTCCTGTTGCATCTGCCCACGGATTCAGGAATGACATTACCCGCTTACGTTGATACTCTTTGATACTAATACTGAGTAGTGCCAACATCACTCCACCAACTGCTGTCCCTCCCAAGTATTTGTAAGGTAAGCCGGCTGCTAAAGCAATTAGCCAAATAGTCATACCGCAAAGTGCTGTTGTACTCAAGTTAGGTTGAGCAAGAATTCCTAAAAGTACCAGACCGAAAATACCCAACCAAGCCAAGCGAACCCGCCAATTGATTCGTTCCCACTGACCAAAAAGCCGCGCACTTTGCAGCACCAAAAAAGGCTTAATTAATTCTGAGGGTTGAATCGGAATAGGCCCGATCGCAATCCAACGCGCTGCGTCAAAAGCCTTTTTTCCCAATCCTGGGATCAGTGTAATGAAAATTAACGTCAAAAACAGTAATAAAAACCAATGGGATAGCCCCAAAATTTTCTGCAACGGTAAATTAACAATAATATTGAATCCGATTAAGGAAACTAAGACCCAAAGCAGTTGACGCTTAAAGTAATACAACCCATCATTATGATTGCCATCAGCGACAGGATAGGATGCTGAGAATAGCATAATCAAGCCGACGAACAGCCAAATCAACGTTAACCAGCGCAACAGCCGCGCTTCTAATGCCCAGTTGGAGACTGAACTATCAAAAATTGGAATCAGGCGGCGTAGATTCACGATCAGTACAGGTAAAAAGTTAGGAATTAGGAGTTAAAAATAAAACTCATAAATCATAACTTATAACTTATAAGTAGGCTTTACAACCATAAATCTTAAAGTTGTCAACTTCAATACACCACTCGATCAATGTTTCTGACAAATTGCGTTGGCTATACCCGCCGAATGTATCCAAATTCAGTAATTTTAGAGTTGTTTTTTATACTTATATTTAGAAATAACTGGATTTAAATTAAGTATTGGAAATTCCTCAATGGGATAATTAAGCAATACGGTTCGGTTAAGGTTATGGGCCAATACGGTTCAGTTAAGGATTTTTGGTACTAATTTTAGACCTGTAGAGACGCGAAATTTCGCGTCTTTACCAAGGTTTTTGGGCTTAACTGAACTGTATTGGGTTATGGGCGGGATTTTATGGTGTGTACAAACGTTGCATTGCAACGTCTCTATAAGCGTTATTGATAGGCAACTTATCTGATCCGAATCGTATGGGATAGTTAAGAGCGATCGCTCGAAAATTGACTAAAAGTATTTATTTAATTAAACTTAATGATTGCACACAATGATTTGCTTGTTTGTTCATCGATAGGGGAATTTCAATCCAAAACTCAGTTCCTTGCCCAGGTTCTGATACACATCTTAGTGTTCCGCCATGTTTTTCAACTACAATCTGATAGCTAATTGATAAACCCAATCCTGTACCCTTACCTACAGGCTTAGTTGTGAAAAATGGATCAAACAGTCGTTCTTTAACTGCTTGTGTCATTCCTGAACCATTATCAGCAATTCGGATCACACACTTCGTTTCGATGACTTCTGTAGTAATTGTAATTGTATTAGAATGGGCATGAATTTCTGCGATCGCGCCTTTACTATTATGGTCATCGAGCGCATCGATTGCATTACTGATAATATTCATGAATACTTGATTGAGTTGACCAGGGTAGCAATCTACTAAAGGTAAATTTCCATAGTTTTTCACTACTTTGATAGCAGGATAATCAACACTATTCTTGAAGCGACTCTGTAAAATCAGCAAAGTACTATCCAATCCCTGGTGAATATTAACACTTTTCTTCTCCGCTTCATCAAGACGAGAGAAATTCCGTAGGGACAAGACAATTCCAGAAATCCGTTCGGCTCCTACTTCCATCGAACTTAGGATTTTGGGCAAATCATTTAGTAAAAAATCTAAGTCAATTTCCTTAATGTATTCTTGAATTTCTGATCCAGGATTGGTATACAATTGCTGGTAAAGATGCACAAGATTCAGCAAACACTGTGTATAATCCTTGGCATATTTCAAATTCCCGTAAATAAAATTAACAGGATTGTTAATTTCGTGAGCAATTCCTGCAACTAACTGCCCCAGACTAGACATTTTCTCAGCCTGGACTAATTGGGCTTGAGTTTGTTGTAGGTCACGAAGGGATTTTTCCAATTTTTTGGATTGAGCCTCAGCTTCAGCTAAATTCTCCTTCATTTGTAGCGCACTCTGTAGTTGTTCTCTTTGCTGTTTCAGTTCACTTGTTAACTTTTTGGCATCAGCCAAAGCAGTATTTTGAGCTTGCAGTAGAAACAGAAAATCAACAATTGGGTCGTGAATTGCAAAGTCTTTGAGTTTGATACCCAGAGGAGCCAGGTTAGTTGTATCTGTAATCCAGGGAGAACCTAAAAAAAATATTACCTCCTGCTCTGGTTGATACATCATCTGACCCTTAAGCTGCATTCCATTGTGGATAAACTCTAATATAAATAAAGCGCGGGACTGTTTAGTAATAACATCAAAATCGACCAAAATTTTTGGACGATTAATCTGGAAATGCTGCTCAATCAATTTACCAACTAGCGGTTCAGGACAAATGCGCCTTAAAACATCACCAGCTTGTACAATTTCCCGATTACGGTTAAAGGCAAAATGGAAAGGAAAAGCTTTCGTCAGCAACTCTGGCGAAAGTGTAAGGTGAGGAGGAGCCATGCTACTGCATTCAATTTGGTTTATAAATCACTAAAAATTCATCATGTTCAGCACCCTCATCTCGACTCTGGGTTTGGGTAATATAAACTTCTGTATCAAACTTGCTTCCTAATCCCTTAACTAGTCCAAGAATCATTGGTGTTAACCCTTCTCTATTAGAGCGATAATGTAAGCTCAGAGAATTTTCCTCTATATCACTACACTCAAATGATGGGGGTTGGAGTTTAGGAAAGCTAACTCCCACATGAGCATGAAGATTATCAAGGTTTTCTAAAAACTCAGGTAGTGTATCTCCACTCATATCCATCATTTCGCCATAGCCTTCTTGGGCTGTGTACTGAACCCAAAATTCTCCAAAAGCTTGCATAATCTGTGAGGCAGGTAAACTCAGAACGACACTAGCAGCTTTTACCAGCTTGTGGGTGATGTCATCGGGATAGCCTTCCATACTGAGGAAAACATCTTCATCCACCTCTGCTGTGTGCTTAATTTTTTTCCAAGTCTCTTCGCCAAAGCGACTGCACACCATATCTTGAATCGCCTTGTTCACTAATCCGTACATGGAAGCCTCTTCTTGCTGCCTTAATTTTGCTTTGTAATTTGCCCAAGACTCGATAACTAATTTCTTAAAAGGGTTATTTAAATGACAAAATTTTCTGTAGTCAAATCTTCAAATGTTTTATTAAAGTTAAAAAAATGGGGAAAATTATTCACATTTAATGCTACAAATCTTGTTATTACAACCGTATTTTCACTTATTCCATTTATCGAACAGAATTCAGGAGTCAGGAACCAGAATGGGCTAAACCTTAGCTATCCGCTAACAGAATGAATTTTGTCCGACACTTCCGCTATGCTAAGTGCATCGCTGGCAGATGAATAACCGGGTTTAAGACTCAAATTGACTTTGACAAAGAGTTTTCGGCTTAAACCAAGCGTATTGCTTTATACTCAAAGTTATCGCCTTGTAGAAATCAATACGCTTGGGTTACAGCAGATTTCAGGTAAATGAAGTACATGTATAAAACCCAAAACCTTGTAGAGACGTAGCTTTTCTTCGTCTCTACGTGTATTCGATTAGAGCGCAATCTGCTGTAAGCCAGAAAAATAAATTTGCGTAGGTTGGGTTGAGGAACGAAACCCAACATTTTCGGGCATTTGTTGGGTAAGCTGTTCCACAAATAAAATTGCATATACTGGGCGGGCAGGATGCCCACCCCACAAGAGTTATATTTAATAAGGGTTATGCAAATTAGATGTTTTTTAGCTTAACACTAAAGTTCAACCCAACCCAATACTGCTCGGTTAAGCCTCTTTTGGGCATTATAGACAACGATAGTTCAAGGGTTTCAGCCTACTTTCTTTCCTTAACCGAGCAGTATTGCAACCCAACCTACAATTATCCTTAACCCAAGCGTATTGTTGTAGAAATGTTCAACTTTTAACTTTCAGAAATACAAGCAACAAAAAAGAGGTCTTTGCTGACCTCTTAACCAATTCTCTAAAATAATGTTTTATCTACAGCAATTAGGGACTTCCAAGTAAAAAAATATTCCATTGCTATTGTTCACTGTTGACCGTTGACGGTTCACGAGTTTTCAGTCAACAGTCAACACTCAACGACTTTAATGTGGAATAATTTATTTTTTGGAGTTCCCTTACGACAACCCAGCATTAACACCTTGTTTGCCAGTTGCTAGTTCAACCTTGATGATTGTGCCGCCTGCTTTTTGAATACGTTGCTGTTCACGGAACCAGTTTTCATAAGGAACTAGCTTAGTAAAGTAGGTATTTTGCAGTTCGCGTTGGGTACGAATTCTGGTTTGGCTAGGAACTAGAGCAGTAATTTTAAAAAAACGGGCCATGTTTTGAAAATCTCCTGTAAAATTTGTGAAAACTTTTTTTATCTCAAAATCTTGAGTGCAAATCTTTTAATCATTCAAAGGCTGGAAATCAAACATCAATACTAGACCACCAACACTCATCAGTGATAATTTACCAAGATAAGCAATATAACGTTCTAGCACTCACGGCTGATTTCCAGACCTTAATAAAGTCGCACCTAAATTCTTAAGCGCAAACTAGTTCTTAGCTTAAGCCAGAAGAGATATAGTCTAAGTAAACACCCATTTCCTTACCAGCATCAGAACCAACCAAACTAGCGGTTACTTCTTTGATTGCTTGGATAGCTTGCACGGTAGCACCAACGGGAACTCCTAAAGAGTTGTAGGTTTCCTTCAAGCCATTTAATACACGCTCATCCAAAATGGAAGGATCGCCAGCTAACATAGCGTAGGTGGCATAGCGGAGGTAGTAGTCCAAGTCACGGATGCAAGCAGCATAGCGGCGGGTGGTATACATGTTGCCGCCGGGACGGGTGATGTCAGAGTATAGCAAAGATTTTGCTACAGCTTCTTTAACGATCGCAGCAGCGTTAGCGCTGATGGTGCTAGCAGCACGTACCCGCAGTTCGCCAGTAGCGAAGTAGCCTTTTAGCTTTTGTAAAGCAGAAGCGTCTAAGTATTTACCTTGAACGTCTGCGGAGTTAATTACAGCAGTAATTGCGTCTTGAGCCATGTTGTTAATTCCTTATTTCCAACCGTATTGCAATACTTGTGTTTCGGCAGAGAAACAGCATCACCCTATAGCAGGGCACCAACTAAGTAGTCGAAGTAAGTACCAGCTTCAGCAGCATCATCACCAGACAGCAATGTAGTAGCTACATTCTTCAGCCCACGGATACCTTCAGCAACACCATCGATAGGGGTTCCCAAGGACTTATACAGTTCACGCGCACCGATAACACCAATTTCTTCGATGGGGGTAACATCACCAGCAACGATACCGTAGGTAACGAGGCGGAGGTAATAATCTAGGTCACGCAGACAAGTAGCAGTCAATTCTTGACCGTAAGCGTTACCACCAGGAGACACAACATCAGGGCGCTTTTGGAACAGTTGATCGCCAGCTTGCTTAACCAGGCGTTCACGATTTTCTGTCAAAACTTGAGCAATCCGCACACGGCGCTCACCAGTAGCAACAAAAGATTTGATCCGATCCAATTCACCAGGGCTGAGGTAGCGAGCTTCTGCATCAGCATTCACGATAGCTTTCGTGACGATACTCATTAATGGATTCCTCCAAATACGAATGAAACCAGGATTTGATTAAACTGGTGTGACTTTAATTTGGTTCACTGAGTTTGTTTTCTCGTTCTTTTAGATACAACAGTTTAATAACTGTTACGGCTAATAAATTACGAGTTTTCTTGAGTCAACACAAGTACACAAGCTTTTAAACTCAGTTAACCTTCGCAAAACATTTTCCGGCATTCTGTTGAGCATTTATTACTGCTCTTAATACTTTGTAATATTGTTTTTCAGAATTTCGGGTTTTAGCTCTAATCTGAGAGCAATATTACGAAAGGTTACGAAAAGGACAGGGGACTGGGGACAGGGGACTAGGGACAGTTAATAATCTGTACCCTATTCCCTATTCCCTACTCCCTATTCCCTACTCCCTATTGAAAAGCGGTTGTAAGGCACAACATCTTCACCGAAGTAGCGGCTATACTCTTGGCTCTCGATTATTGCTTCTACAGCAGCCGACAAACCACTATCAGCTAGCAGATTGTTATACTGGCGAATTTCTTCCTGATCTGCGGGTGTACGCCCCAACAGGTGACGGAAGAGGAACTCAATCACCTTGGCATGAGGATAAGGTGATAAGAAGCGCTGGCGATAGATTTCGGAACTAGCTAGTTGACGTACAAACTCCCGGACGGAAATTTCACCATTTTGGAGTTTGCCCTCTAAGTCAGTACGGCGGAAATTATCAGGCACTTCACCGCTAAATACATCCAATATTTGACGGTAAATGGCGTTGATTGCCTGTTGTCTTTCGGCTTGGTTTGTGGTTTCAGTTAGACGGTAAATCCGTGCATGTTTACGCACAGCCACTTCCACTGATTGTCCGTTCCCATCGTTGTAGGAACGACCCAGTTCAGCAAATGAGGGCTTACCATTTGTTTGTGCTGCTATATCTGCGATCGCCTGTGTCAAAAGCGGCGTATCGCTAGCCCCGACGCGGGCTTGCACTGGCTTAAAGCTCGGTACAACTACGTCATCGTTTTGCTTGGTAAGCTGGTTGTACAGCTTTTCTGTATTCGGGAAGTTTGCCGCAGGTAGTGTCGGGAAGCGACGGTAAGGCACCGTATCTTCACCAAATACCTCGTTATATTCCACACTATTTACCAAAGCAGCAATAAAGGCACGAATACCTTGAGTAGCCAAAATCTGGTTATACTTACGGATTTCTGCTTGGTCTAGTGGCGCACGTCCTAAGAAGTGTTTGGTTCCCAACTCAATCACTTTGGTGTTGGGGTAAGGTGTGTAGAACTCTTTCAGGTAGAGGTTAGAGTAACCCAAACCTTCAATAAACTCCTTCACAGTGATTTCGCGGTTACCCAGCTTGCTTTCCCACGCCGTAAATTCATTTTTGGCGATGTAGGGTGCAATATCCCGTTCAAAAATCTGACGATAGGCAGCGCTGATCAAAGTTTTTACAGCAACTTTGTCACTGGTATTCGCCACCAACTTAAAGATTTTGGTTTGTTCGCGTTGCTTGCTGACACCTTGGTTAATGCGGAACTGAATATCTGGCTCTGACCGATTTTCTGTGACAGTACCCAGTGTGACAAAGCTCGGCGTTACTTCCTTCTGAACTTTCGCCGCCACATCTTCACGAATACTACCAACGCGCAATTGTCGCCCTGATACACCACCAGGAGTCAGATACCGTTCGTAAGGAATTGTATCTTCACCAAATGCTTCGGTGTATTCTACGCTGTTAATAATGGCATCAACTACCGCGTAAAAGCCCTGTTTAGCAGCGATGTCAAAGTACTTATTGATTTCTTGACGACCATAAGTAGGACGACCCAACAAGCGGCGGTGAATATATTCGATCGCTTTACAAACATAAAGCGATGACCAGTACAGATTGCGGAATACATCCGACTTAGCCAAAGCACGGATAAACTCCCGTACAGAGATGTCGCCGTTTTCTAGCTTGATTTCCAATACCTTCGGGCGCTGACCTTCGTAAAGATCGCGACCGAAAACTTGCAGGTAAGCAGCTTTAATCAGTGCTTGCGTCGAACTTTCAGAGAATCTGACGCTAGAACCTTTGGCAGCTTTTCTACCAATAGTACCAGGCAGTTGATCTAACTTGAACACCTTGGGCCCAAGGGTACCAGGAGCTTCACCCCGCGCATTGGGATTGCTATTTTGGTTATTAATCCCTGCCCCTTGGTGAATCAGGATGCGCTTGGTATCCTTGCCAAAAGGAGCCGGACGGGTGCTGGGGTTGCGAGTTTCTTTCGGGAAAATCGCCCCAAATTGAATTTCCAAGGGGTCATTACCGGAACCATAGGGATGTTGGTCTGGTAGTGGTTGTTCGTAAGCAGCAAATGTGGTGATGAACTGAGGTATCTTGCGGAAAGGCGCACTGTAGTTAAACAGGTCTTGCTGCGGCCCCCAGTTGCGACATTCTTGTGCTTCTTGCCCCAGACCCCGGAGGTAGGGTACTGTCTCTTCGCCAAAATAGTCGCTGTATTCAGCAGAATCTACTAAGGCATCTACTAAGGCTGCTAGACCACCGGTAGAAATAATCGAGAAGTATTTTTGTACTTCTTCGCGGCTACTGGGGCCCCGTCCCAAAATGTGACGGAAAGCTAGTTCGATGACTCGGCTGTTAATAAAAGGCTGGTAAAACTGTTTTTGGTAAAGGGGAGATTTAGCTAGACGACGGACAAATTCCTTCACGGAGATGTCGCCATTTTTTACCTTGGATTCTAGGTCAGATATCGACAAGCTATAAGCGCGGGTAATATCGCGCTCAAAGATTTGTCGATAGGTCGCTTTGATAACCTCATTTTTTTCGCTACTTGACAACCCAGTTTTCATTACAAACTTGGGACGCCGTTCTGCCGCATTAAAGTAAATTTGTGGCAGTTCCAACCCTTGCTGGTCGCTAGAGGGGCGTTGGCGGACTTTATTTGAAGGTGTGGCTGCTTTGAATTCTGTTAGCAAAACATCCATGTACTGAGACACAATCTCTGTAGCCTCAGGATCTTTGCGGAAAAAGGAAAGTGACCCGGCTTTGATTTCTTGCAAAGCTACCAGCGTTGCTTCACCAGAGCAGGCATTTTCAATGATTTCCCGCAAACCCCGTGTGTTCACCGCTATGATGTTGGGGTCGCCAGCAACGATCGCATAAGTAGCGTAGCGCAAGAACCAGGATAAATCCCGCAAGCTCTTGGCCATGTTGCTTGGGCCATATCTAGCAATGTTAATTGGTCTGAAACCCGGAGGTGTCGGGCCACTGGGGGATGAGTTAAATATTGATCGTAAATTTTCTAGGAACCCACCACGACTTTCAACGTAGGTTACAGTTCCCAGTTGCATCCCTTGCTGAACATTAGCACCAGCACTAACAGGTACTATTTCTACTTCTCTGGGCTTTTCTAAAAAAGCCATTGGCGAACCACCGACAAAAATCCGGTTAGCAGCGCGAGATACAATAATCTCGGCATTATCCGTCAGCGTCTGGGAAATTTCTAGACGCTTGGCACCAGATGCAAAATAGCTTGCCAGTTCATTTAATTCACCACTTCCCAAAAAGCGGTCTTGCTGCTCGGCTTGGGTAATTGTCGCTACAGCTAGGGTTTGATATAGTTGCGGACGCGCAACTGAGCTTCCACCACTTGCCTTAACACTCATCGGATTTGTAAAACTCCCATCATAATCATTTATGTGTTAAGTCTGGGTCGCTTTGAGGCTTGACACATCGGTGTGTCTGTGCTTTATAAGCTTGAGAGTCTGCCTGCAAAACTGCCAGTAAATTAACCCGGTTAGCTTTTAGATTAGAACGTTTTGCGTTCTCAAAGCTGGTTTATTAAGAACTGTGTAGAACCTGTAGCTTAGATACATCCAGTCTTAGGAGTACATACTCTTTTTTGGCTGAGACAAAATCTAAGTTTTGTAACTAAGCAATAGGCTAGGCACGGTCTACTGATGCCGGAAGCCTCTATTTTGATGTTTGTAGCAGTGTTTACCCTACGATTATTACAACTTATACAAAATTTTAGTTGAAATCAAATTGCCTATGGCAATGTCAGTGGACAGTAGTCATTGGTCGATGTTAAGTTGTTTTTGCTACTGGGAGCTAGATATTCATAAATAATGCTGACGGGAAATAATTCCTCAATATCGTTGAATTAAGCTTTAGCTATCGGCATTCTATATAGGGAAAATACTATGAGCAAAAGTTGTAAATTTAACTATTTATTCAATGTTACACTGTCTGCGATCGCAGTTATTTTGCTTGTCACTCCCGTGAATGCGCTTCCTGAGCAAAATATCAGTACTGTTGTGAAGTGGGCAAAGACCAGACCTTTACTACCAACACTGAGATATAACAGCGAAGCCCACGGCTACGATGGTACAAAGGGAAATTTATACTTTTATGCTGATGTCACCGAAGAAAATGGGATAGTGAATAAAGAAGGCATAACCGTTAGTGGTGATAAACGCCTCAAATTCACCACAAAAAATGCCAATGCAGTGAAATTGTTACAAAATATTTATAATTCTAATATTGGCAATGACTTCCAGAAGTCCCGATATATCACCAAAGTTGGACGTGACCAGTTTTATCGTGGACAAAAGTTTGCTTACATTGCAGCTGAGGTGCAGGGTGGCTCATCATTGCAGATAATTCCCTTGAATAAATTGCAAGATTTTATAGATAATGCCAAATTTTGCCAAACAAATCAGTGCGACGTTTAATTAGGGATTTCTAAGAAATAAACGAACCACAGAGACGCAGAGAACACAGAGAGAGGATTTTTGTGTCAGTTTTGGGATATTTTTTATTGTGGGGTGGGCGTCTCGCCCGCCCATAGTCAAAGGCGGGCAAGATGCCCACCCCACGAGATTGGACAATTTATTTCTTGGAAGTCTCTTAAGCCTGTAGCCTGGAATTTACATAAGCATTATCAGTAAATAAAGGCACGCAATCACTAATGTTGTAGGCGGCGGACAGTTCAACATCTGATTCAAAACCTTTTTCTATTAACTCTTTACCAGAACTGCATTTTTTCAAGTACCCCAGTAAATCCTGCTGGAAAGCATGAAATGTTGTCACAGCAACTTCGGCTTCTGGTGATAGACTGCCATCTAAATAACTGAGAATTGCCCCAGCACCAATTAAATCTTCAAATGCAGGGCGGAGGCTATCATCTTCTTTCCACCTTTCACCGGCAGGAATGACAGCGATTTTATCACCATACTTTTGAGCAAACTGCGCTACAGCTTGGCAATTTCGCAAGCAACCAGCCAAAGTTGGTGTATTCCCTGTATGTAAAGTCAGAAAAGAACCATTAGGTGAAGGTAAAACTAGTCTAGTTCCAGCAGGAATCTGAGTTACCGATTTTGGGGAGAGAGAATATCCAGTTGTAGTCCAACGTTGTCTATGACTTGCTAACTCTGCTTGCACTGATTTGGCATAATCTATGGCTGATTCATCTTTATATGCGTAAGGAAAAATTATCGCGCCGTTGTTTGTGGCAATTTCCACGCAGGTAGAAAAAGAGAGAACGTCAACTATTACAATTACATCACTGATGGAAGCGAGTTGAGCAACTCCTTGTGGCCCCCATTCACAGCGTAAATTAAACTCTGATTGGTTGTAAATCATTGGTGCGATCGCTACAGTTCCAAAGATAATAGGGTAACGCACTAAATCCTGAAAAATATTGCTGTACTTTCCGCTAACGCACCTAAAAATACTTTGAGGAATAAATTCCTTACTACGCAATAATGTCAGCAGTTATAATTAAAATAACGATTAAATGGGAAAAATATGATGAATTTAACTATCCAAACTTATCCTAAAAATACAGCATCTAAGTTCAATTATGATGTCTTAATTGAAACCGAACCAGATGGCATAGTGAAAGCAACATTGTTAGGTTTACCAGACTATCAATGTTTTGGTGAGAATCAAGAAGAAGCTTTATATAATCTCATTAAGCTTTTTGAGGAACGAAACCCTAAAATATTTACTTTAGAAGAAACCTACCCTCCTAAAATTGAATCTCCTTTAATGGAAGCTGCGGAAATGTTCAACTCTGAGGGTAACGCTTGGGATGTACTAGAGGCATTAACAGGAACAGTTGAAGCACCAAGTGATTGGTCAAGTCAACATAATCACTATTTGTATGGAATGCCCTAAAAATAACGATGAAATAATAGAATGAATCAAGAAAGGTTGTTTTTAGATACAGTATTTATTCAGGCTGTACTGAACAAGAATGACCAATACCATCATCAAGCTAAAGCAGATGATAGATAAAATGAGGTGTGTTCAAATTAGCTGAGTGTAAAAATTTTTGATAAACTTGGCAAGCTGAATCATCATTTAAAATCCTGTCATGAATTATTCTTGTCCATTCAGGTGCATCGATCATTAATTGGGGTACAACTTTAATAAAAGCCGCAATTTGTTCTTCTATATCAAAAGATTCGAGAAAATGAATTAAACTGAACATCACTTCTGGCTGTTGACATTGATCGTCTAAAACAAGATGATATGCAGATAAATTTTGCTCATCAGGATTATCAGCTATTTCAGCTAAAGCATTTTCAAAGTCGGTAACTTGCTGTTGAGTATGCATCAAGCAATTTTCTCTTAAAATTGCCAACAGATTGTTTTGATTCATGGGTTTCAACCTACTTTATCAAAAATACCTTGCCAAATTATAGCAATCCTAAATTATTCGTGAAAAATTAGATCCCCTACTTCTTCGAGAAGTCGGGGATCTGGGCATCGCGCATTTTCACAACTTTCCCAGTATTCTTTGGCTGAATTTAAAATATCCAATGCTATTTATTACTATGTCGGTTCAGATTTAGTAAAAATATCAGCATAGTAATACAAATTTAAGGATTCTAGATGATGAACTAAACAATCACCTAACCAGAATCGGTCTGCAAAGCTCTGATAAGGATTATTTACCTTCAGCCCAACTTATGCAAAACAAAAGCAAAACAAAACCAAACCAAACAAGCATAGCAGACCAACCACCAACCAAACAAAAAAATAATCCAATCCCAACAACTATCTTAACCAAAAAGGTCATGGCAGAATTTGAAGTAGTTGTAGCTGTAGTTGCAGCTGTTGGTTGTTTTGGTCTAGCAAAGCCAGGAAATATATCAATACCAAGTTTTGTAGAACGATCGCACCAATAACACTTACCATAAGTTTGGCTGTAATAATGGCTGTCTACCTTTCCACAGATAGTTAACTCATTAACAGCAAGTCTGAGCGCCTTTACCCAATCCCCAGCAGTTGGGCGCAAGTTAGGATTTTTATAACCATCGTTAAAGCATCTGAGAAAACATCGCTGAACCTCTGGGTGAATAATCTCAAGAGGAATTGTCCTTTCTACAGGTTGCATCAAACTGTTTGGTGCATACAGCCATAAACCCTGACGGATACGATCATTAGCTTCTGGAGTGTCCCCCGTACCTGTCCACTTTCCCGCAAAAGGAGTTTGACCACCAAACAACAACTGATAGATAATGACTGCTAACCGGAAGCGATCGTGTACTTCCGTTTGATCAATGCTAGAAAAATCTTTATCAATCAGTTCCGGTGGTGTATAATCTGGTGAACCAACTGGACAACGATAAATCTTGCCATTTACCGGATTGCGAACCTGAAAGGAGTCAGTATCAATAATAGAAGGTAAGGCGCGATCGTTAACAAGGATATTTTGCTGCTTGATGTCACCCAAAACATAGCCAGAAATGTGAATAGCTTCAATAATTGAGGCGATATTCAGCGCTGTTGTGTGGAGAAAACGCCAATCAACATCAAGTTTCAAAGCCTTTCTTTTTTGGTAATTGTATACATTAATAAGTTCTTTTGCTTCTTTAATTTCCGGCATCAGAAAGCCGACACAATCACCTTGAGCATTTTTCAGCGACGATTTAGGCCAAGCAAAAGAAATATGATTTAGGTGGAAATTTGGCTCTGTGGGTGAGTACGCTATCATCACCGCTAACTTTTGTACCCGTTCAAGTGTAGGCGAATGGTAAATTTTTGCTAAGTAACCATTGTGATTAGTTCGCCAAACCTTACCTTCACCACTATTAGCTATCGGTTCACCCAAGAGAGTAATTGATTCACTAGTACTACCACAGATGAGAAGCGTCATGGAATTTTACTCTCTATCAAACAAGCACAAAAGTAAGGTTTTATCATCATCAGTGCGAGAATTTAGCCGTTCCGAGTTGAGAAATTCCATCAGATATTTATCTTCATCCTCTGAATTAACAGGTTCGTGCAAGTATTCCTCCAAAGGTTTAAAGAAAGGCGAGAAAGGTTGCCAGTCACTCAAGCGAATTGCTACTTTTTCTAATCCATCAGTGGAAGCAGAAATAAACTCTTGTTTTTCGGTAATGACCTTTACCTGCATTTCTTTTAGTGCATTTGTTGAGGTGATAAAAGTTGTTTCATTGATGAACTCACCTTTATCTGGCTGAAACAACAGTTGATATTCTGACTCTTGGGAACGCATTACAATAAATCCATCTCCGATTTGCATAGCTGCAATGCAGTCAGGATTTGCCACGAAAACCAACAACGTACAAGCTAAATCATTGACAGCATAATCTCCTTCATCTGCTTGCTTCTGTAATTCTGTAATAACTTTGTTCACAATCTCAGCAAATACTTTCTGAGCTTCTTCTTTGGATAGCGGTTGAGAATCTTGCTTCTGAGGAAATTCATTAATTTCAGAAAAGCATTTGAGTACCGTTTCTACCGCCAACTTAGCACCAACATCAGAATGTTTAGCACTACCAGCACCATCAGCAACAGCGCCTACAATCACATCATCAAAGATGCGATAATCCCCATAATCTTGACAACCTATCCCCTGTTTTTGATGACTCGTTCCAATCGCAGAACGTGCAACAGCTTTCCAATTCACAAAATTTCCTCTAACTGGTAATTTGACCCCATCCCATAGACGGTAAAGCTACAGCTTGCCCCACTTTGCCACTAGAAACCCGTTTCATCGAAGCAGAAAGCCAGACAAACATCTCACGAAAATCTAAGCCATCTAGCCTAACTGGTGGACGTTGAGGAGGGGAAATTTGTTTGAGAATATTCATATCAGCACCCTTTACACCAACCGCAAAAAATGACAGTCGGCTTTGTGCTTCTGCTTGTCTCAATCTTTGCGCGGCTGATTCCCAGGAGTCATTTGGCGCTCCGTCTGTAATCAAAAACACCCAAGGGCGATAATAGAGAATCCCGTTGTCTTTATAAGTTTGTTTCCGGTTCTCTAGAAAATCCAAAGCATACTCAATCGCCGCACCCATTGGGGTACGACCATCTACTTCCAATGTAGGCGGTGTAAATTGGTCAATCGTCACAAAGTCTTGCGTGAGTTTAACTATAGGGCCAAATGTAATTATTGCCACTTCCACACTCAGCGATGCTTGGGAATCTTTTAGTACATCTTGTTTGAAAGCAGCAAGTCCTCGATTTAACTCTTGGATTGGCTGACCTGACATAGAGCCAGAAGTATCGAGTAACAGAATTACAGGGCAACGATTTTCTGGATTTTCAACGAATTCTGGCATTCCTACAGCCATTTAATACTCCTAGCTAAGTAAATTTTTTACAAAATTACAATTAAGTTTATTAGATAATAAATACTTAAGCAGGAGTGTTTTTACTGAAACAACTTGCCTAACTAAAATATATGGGCTGATAGCGATGTCTACGACGGTCACTGAGCGCAGCCGAAGTGCGGGCTGCGCCTACGCAATTATTTGTCTACCTGAAGTGTCCAGCATTCGCTAAACTCAGAAATGCTGCAATATTGCTTCTGAAATGTCAGACTCCCAAACCGTTAGCGCTGCTGTTGCCAAACTCTACAATACCTATGCCTTCTAAAGATATATTTCATCAATCTGTTCGCACTGCTTTAGAAAAAGATGGTTGGATAATTACCCATGATCCACTCCATCTGAAAGTTGATGATATTGAATTTTTTGTGGATTTAGGAGCAGAAAGATTATTAGCAGCACAAAAACAAGGTCAAAAAATAGCTGTAGAAATTAAATCCTTTGTAGGTGCATCGGAAGTAACAGAATTTCATCTCGCTTTAGGTCAAACCCTGAATTATCGGCTAGCATTGAAAAAAGAAGAACCAGAACGCATTTTATATCTAGCTGTTAGCCAAGATACATACCAAGACTTTTTCTCACGTCAATTTATTCAAGATTCTTTAAAAGAATATCAAATTAAACTTTTAATATTTAATTCCTTAAATCAGGACATTGTTTTATGGAAGGAATAAATTACTCTCAAATTATTCAAGCAATTTTAAGTAACCATTCCGCAAATGATGTGGCTAATGGGACAGAGGTTCAATTGTTGTTTGACGCAGAACGCCATCATTATCAAGTCTTAAATATTGGCTGGAAAGAACAACGGAGAATTTATGGAGTCATTATTCATGTTGATATCAAAGACCAAAAAATTTGGATACAAAGAGATGGTACAGAAATTGGTATCGCTAATGAATTAATTGCTGCTGGTGTACCTAAAGAAGATATTGTATTAGGATTTTACGCTCCTTATAAACGCCAATTTACTGACTTTGCTGTTGGATAAATAGCAGGAAATAAGCAATAGTAATCTTTGCTCTAATTAGCCACTATCCGCTAAACTCAGTAATGCTGCGTTATTCCTCATCATGTCCGATTCCCAAACTGTTAGTGCTGCTGTTGCCAAACTCTACAATACTTACCCCTTTCCGCCAGAAGCTTTGTTGGATGAACCACCCCCAGGCTACAACTGGCGCTGGAATTGGCTAGCCGCTCATAACTTCTGCACAGGTCAAAAACCCCAAAGGCAAGATATTCGGATTTTAGATGCAGGTTGCGGTACTGGTGTAAGTACAGAGTACTTAGTTCACCTCAATCCTCAAGCTTCGGTTGTGGGAATTGATCTCAGTACTGGCGCTTTAGCTGTAGCAAAAGAACGTTGTCAGCGTTCAGGGGCTACCCGCGTTGAATTTCATCACCTCAGCTTGTTTGATGTGGAACAGTTACCGGGTGAGTTTGATTTAATCAACTGTGTTGGTGTTTTGCATCATACCTCCGATCCAATTCGCGGTATTCAAGCTTTGGCGAAAAAGTTAGCCCCAGGTGGCTTGATGCACATTTTTGTGTATGGAGAGTTAGGACGCTGGGAAATTCAACTCATGCAAAAAGCGATCGCACTTCTTCAAGGTGACAAAAAAGGCGACTACCGCGATGGTGTCCAAGTCGGACGACAAATATTTGCCTCTTTACCAGAAAATAACCGAATTGTCAAATACGATAAACAGCGTTGGTCATTAGAAAATCACAAAGATGAAAACTTTGCGGATATGTACGTACATCCCCAAGAAATTGACTACAACATTGACACGCTGTTTGAATTAATAGATGCTTCAGGATTGGAGTTTATTGGTTTCTCGAATCCGAGTTTCTGGGATTTGGAAAGACTTTTAGGCAAAGCACCAGAGTTAGTAGAACGGGCAAAAGATTTGAGCGATCGCCAGCTTTACCGCCTGATAGAATTACTAGATCCAGAAGTAACTCATTACGAGTTTTTCCTTGGTCGTCCTCCCTTAATTAAGTCCGACTGGTCAGACGATAACGCTTTACTGGCAGCGATTCCCCAACTTAATCCTTGTCTTGAAGGATTTCCCAGCCAATGTTTCTTTAATTACGACTACCAAATTGTTAATTTATCTGTACCAGAGTTTGAATTTATGCAAAAGTGTGATGCTAATTCAACAGTTGCGGAAATTTTGGCAGATGTGCAACTGGGATTAGATGGGGTAAGAACGCTGCTTCAGCAGCAGTTGATTTTATTGACACCTGTTTAATTTAGGCTAATCTTTGATACTGAAATTTCAAAAAGCAATTTATACTCGTTATGATGGGCGATCGCCCATCACTACTTTTGGCAAATTAATGTAAATTAGGAAAGTGCCTAAGAAATAGGGTATTGTACATCCCAAAAGTTGGAGCTTTCTGGAATTCAGCAGTGGTGCGATCTTTAATGACTTGCCGCTACTCTACGATTTCTGATTTGCGGTACGTTCATACGCTCCTCAAGCACCAGTTGATTTTATTGACACCAACTTACTTCAAACTTTGGAGGATAATTATTCACTCAAAAAACTGAAATTGGAAGAAATTTTGAATTTTCAGGCAACATTATATTGATGATTCACCCAAACACTCACTCACACGATCAGCCGCTCTCTCGCTTCTGTGAGCGCTATTTTACTGACTGCCTGATGTTGACAAGAAGTTAATTGTTTTTTCCTAAAGTATTGTTACCGGATCGTGATATGATTCATCTGACTGAATGTGCAGTCATCATATTTAACTGTACTGGTTTCAAGTCCCGTGAGCTTGTCAGACGAATCAATTGCGCCCACTCCGACAACGCAACAAGATGCTAAAACTGGTTCTGGAGACACAGAATCAGGTAACTCCATGCAAGAGTTCCATCAACTCTTCCAGCGATTGTTGGTAATCACGCTTGTCTTGACGGGGGTTATTTTTATCTCTGTGTGGATTTTTTATTCCTTAAACATTGCCCTAAATTATTTAATTGGGGCGTGTACAGGTGTGGTTTACTTAAAAATGTTGGCTAGAGACGTTGAGCAGCTCGGTAGTGAGAAAACCAGTCTGAGCAAAACTCGTTTTGCTCTGTTTATTGGAGTGATGATCGTGGCAACTCAATGGCGTGAGCTACAGATTCTGCCCATTTTTTTGGGATTTCTAACTTACAAAGCCACGCTCCTCGTATATATGGTGCAAATTGCGTTCATTCCTGATTCTTAACGAATCGCACTCCCCACCTTCAATGTAATCATAAGGTGGGGATTATGAGCGGCGGCTGAGGATTGCATCCGGTATTGTTTTTTTGCGTCAGCAAAACAAATATTGGATGTATGACGAAGCGCAAAGTGCGGTCTTCTCCCAAAGGGAGAGGCTAGCGCCAAGGGGTCTCCCCAAGAGGAGCAACTTTGCAAGACAGCGCCAAAATTTTCTGATAAGGTTTGGGCTATCTTGACCACCAATGCCGTAAGCGAAAACCAAGCTGGATAGGTAAGTGTCGCAAGAGAAAGATTTGGGTCTTGGGAACCAGGACTCCTGCCCTTGGAGGGAATGTCAGACTTTCTAGAACGACAAAGTTCTGGAGGCTGTTCCCGATGAATTGGGAAGCCCCGTCCGTCTTAGGTTGGGGTAGTTCACAAAGTCAGGCTCACAAAGACAATAATCCCATCCTCGCTCGTTGGGGAAAATGCTTGAAGAATGCAAATGCTTAGTGTCTTAAACGCCTTTAATTCTTTTCCCCTCGCCGCATTAGAAGTAGGTCATCATTTCTACTGGCAGTTGGGCAATCTTAAAATTCATGGGCAAGTTTTTCTCACCTCATGGTTTGTGATTAGTATTCTAGTAGTGGCTTCAATAGCTGCTACTCGCAACGCACAAAGAATTCCCAAGGGTATCCAGAATTTGATGGAATATGCCTTAGAATTTATTCGTGATTTGGCAAAAAACCAACTTGGTGAGAAAGAATACCGCCCTTGGGTGCCATTTATTGGCACACTGTTCTTGTTTATTTTCGTATCGAACTGGTCAGGCGCACTAATTCCCTGGAAGCTCATCAGGCTACCTTCGGGCGAATTGGCCGCTCCCACCAATGACATCAATACGACTGTCGCATTGGCACTGCTAACTTCCTTAGCGTACTTTTACGCGGGTTTTAGCAAGCGGGGTTTAGGCTACTTTAAGAAATATATAGAGCCAACACCCGTTTTGTTGCCGATCGCAATTCTAGAAGATTTCACCAAGCCCCTCTCCCTAAGCTTCCGGCTATTTGGTAATATTTTGGCGGATGAATTGGTAGTAGCGGTGCTGGTGCTGCTAGTTCCTCTATTTGTACCTCTGCCTGTAATGGCCTTGGGTTTATTTACCAGTGCCATTCAAGCCCTGGTTTTTGCCACCCTAGCCGGAGCATACATTCATGAGGCAATGGAGGGACATGGCGGAGATGAACATGAGGAGCATTAAACTTCTCAGTTGATAGCACAGTTCCCAGAGCATGTTCGCTCAAAACATCGCAAAGCGCGATCTTAAAGAACCCGGTGCAGCGTGAAAACCACGTTTCTAATCGTTAACGTACTTTTGTTAGTTTTGTAATCAAAGCAAGGAAAATCAACATGGATCCATTAGTTCAGGCTGCTTCAGTTCTCGCTGCTGCTTTAGCGATTGGTTTAGCTGCAATTGGCCCTGGTATTGGTCAAGGAAACGCTGCTGGACAAGCAGTAGAAGGTATTGCTCGTCAACCTGAAGCAGAAGGAAAAATTCGCGGTACTCTGCTATTAACCTTGGCATTCATGGAATCCTTGACTATCTATGGTCTAGTAATTGCCCTGGTATTACTGTTTGCTAATCCTTTCGGCTAATACCTGAAAATTTTTGCGAGTGTGGAGACGTGAATCATCACGCCTCTACAATCAAAAGGTTTTGGGTATCTCAATAGTTATAATGTTCAGTTGACCCTTGTTGGCTATGGGTCTCTAAAATATGAAAGGTTGGATGATGTTGCTAGCCATGAAAACTGCTACTCCAGCCAAAGAGGAGACAAATGTTTGATTTCGATGCTACCTTGCCCTTCATGGCATTGCAATTCCTGCTATTGGCAGCTTTGTTGAATGCAATTTTCTATAAGCCACTGACCAAGGTGCTAGACGATCGCGATAATTATATCCGAACGAATACCCTTGAGGCGAAAGAAAGCTTGGCTAAAGCCGAGCGCTTGGCTACCGAATATGAGCAACAACTCGCAGACGCTCGCAGACAATCGCAAGCTACCGTAGAAGCAGCTCAACTTGAAGCTAAGAAAATTACTGCCGAGAAAATCGCCGAGGCCCAAAAAGAAGCTCAGTCTCAAAGAGAACAAGCTTCTGTTGAAATAGAACAACAAAAGCAAGAAGCTTTTCGCACCTTAGAGCAACAAGTTGATGCTCTAAGTAGGCAGATTCTAGAAAAACTATTGGGGCCAACTCCAGTTAGATAAGCTAACTAGACTGGCTCTGTGAAAGCATACGCGCAACTGGGCCCTAGTCCAGAGCGCAAAATTTAAGTGTCAAATAAAGGCACTTTTTCCCTTCTGGGGAAAGATACTTAATTTCCTTACGGGGAAAAGATACTTAAATTTCCTTCCCTTGGGAAAAATACAACGTATTAGCAAGCGAGCAGCGCACTTGTAAATGGGTATCATGGGGACATTCTTATTACTTGCCGCAGAAGCGAACGCTGTTCACTCTGAATTAGCAGAAGGCGCAGGAGAAGGTGGTTTCGGTCTAAACCTAGACATTTTTGAAACCAATCTGATCAATCTAGCGATTCTGGTTGGCATATTATTCTACTTCGGACGTAAAGTTTTAAGCAATATCCTGAACGAGCGACAATCCAATATTGCCACCGCAATTCAGGAAGCAGAAGGGCGCTTAAAAGAGGCAAAGACTGCCCTTTCCCAAGCGCAAGAGCAGTTGAAGCAATCTCAAGCAGAAGCAGAACGCATCCGCCAATCTGCCGTAGAAAATGCCCAAAAAGCGAAAGAAGCCTTGTTGGCGAAGGCAGTGCAAGACGTAGAACGCTTGAAACAAACAGCAGCAGCAGATTTAAACACCGAAACTGATCGAGCGATCGCTCAACTACGGCAACGAGTTGCTACACTAGCATTGCAAAAAGTCGAATCACAACTCAAAGGCGGGATTGCCGACGATGCTCAACAAAGTTTAATAGACCGTAGCATCGCACAACTGGGAGGCAATGTATGACAAGTCAGGTAGCAGCAGCCGAAGTAGCCCAACCTTACGCACAGGCACTTTTGTCAATAGCGCAGTCGAAAAATTTGACAGAAGAATTCGGGGAAGATGCGCGGACTTTCCTGGGACTGCTCAGAGCAGACAAACAGCTACACAACTTCTTCAGCAACCCGTTTATTCAGGCTGAGAACAAAAAAGCTCTCATCAAACAAATACTTGGTGAAGGCTCTAACCCCTACTTACGCAACTTTTTGTTGATATTAGTAGACAAACGCCGCATTGCATTCTTGGAATCTATTTTTCAACAATATCTGGCGCTGTTGCGGCAGCTGAATCAAACCGTGTTAGCGGAAGTAATTTCAGCAGTTCCCCTCACAGAAGCTCAACAGCAGGCAATTATCCAAAAGGTCATTGCCATCAGTAATGCTCGCCAGGTAGAACTAGAAACCAAGGTAGACAGTGAGTTAATTGGTGGTGTGATCATTAAAGTAGGTTCGCAGGTAATTGATGCCAGTATCCGGGGTCAGCTGCGTCGCCTTTCATTGCGCTTAACTAATAGCTAGAAAGTTAGGAGTTAGAAGTTAGGAGTTAGGAGTTAGAAGTTAGGAGTTAAGAGTTAAGTAAACAATAATTTATTTTGACTTTTAACTTTTAACCTTTGCTTTTTTAACTCATCGCTCTTAACTCATCACTCTTAACTCATCACTCCTAACTATTGAATTTTTCCGTCTCGAAAGCAAACAAGATAGACACATGAGCATATCAATTAGACCTGACGAAATTAGCAGCATTATCCAACAACAAATCGAGCAATACGATCAAGAGGTCAAAGTTGCTAACGTTGGTACCGTCCTCCAAGTAGGTGACGGTATTGCCCGGATTTATGGTCTGGAAAAGGCGATGTCTGGGGAACTTTTGGAATTTGAAGATGGCACAATTGGCATCGCCCAGAACTTAGAAGAAGACAACGTGGGCGCGGTGCTGATGGGTGAAGGGTTGGAAATTCAAGAAGGTAGTTCTGTAACCGCCACTGGTAGAATTGCCCAAGTACCCGTAGGAGAAGCCTTAGTTGGACGAGTTGTAGACGCTTTGGGTCGTCCCATTGATGGTAAGGGAGACATCAAGACTTCAGATAGCCGTTTGATTGAATCTCCAGCACCAGGTATCATTGCTCGTCGGTCTGTACACGAACCCATGCAAACGGGTATCACAGCTATTGACTCAATGATTCCCATCGGTCGTGGTCAACGGGAATTGATCATTGGCGATCGCCAAACAGGTAAAACTGCGATCGCGATCGACACAATCATCAACCAAAAAGAAGAAGATGTAATTTGTGTATACGTTGCGATCGGTCAAAAGGCTTCCACCGTAGCTAACGTGGTGCAGACATTGCAAGAAAAAGGCGCGATGGATTACACCATCGTCGTCGCAGCTAGTGCCAGTGAACCAGCAACACTACAATACCTAGCTCCTTACACAGGCGCAACTATTGCTGAGTACTTTATGTACAAAGGCAAAGCTACCCTGGTAATTTATGATGATCTCTCCAAGCAAGCCCAAGCTTATCGCCAAATGTCACTACTGCTGCGTCGTCCACCCGGACGCGAAGCTTACCCTGGAGATGTATTCTACATTCACTCCCGCTTGCTAGAAAGAGCCGCCAAGCTGAGTGATGAATTAGGTAAAGGCAGTATGACCGCCCTACCAATTATCGAAACCCAAGCTGGTGACGTATCAGCATACATCCCCACCAACGTAATTTCTATTACCGATGGTCAGATATTCCTATCTTCTGACTTGTTCAACGCTGGTATCCGTCCGGCTGTAAACCCCGGTATTTCAGTATCCCGCGTGGGTTCTGCCGCTCAAACCAAGGCAATGAAAAAAGTTGCCGGTAAGATTAAATTGGAACTAGCCCAATTTGACGATCTGCAAGCCTTCGCTCAATTTGCTTCTGACTTAGATAAAGCCACTCAAGACCAGTTGGCACGGGGTCAACGGTTACGCGAACTTCTCAAGCAGCCACAAAATTCGCCACTCTCGGTATACGAGCAAGTAGCAATTCTTTACGCTGGTATTAATGGTTATTTAGATGATGTGCCCGTAGATAAAGTCACCACCTTTACCCAAGGTCTGCGGGAGTACTTAAAGACTGGTAAAACCCAGTATGCCGAAGGAGTAAGAGCCTCCAAAGCACTAGGTGATGCAGAAGAAGCTGCCTTGAAGGAAGCACTTACCGAATACAAGAAAACCTTCAAAGCAGCAGCGTAATTAAAGTCAGGAGTGAAGAGTTAAGAGTTAAAAGTTAATGAAATACTCCTAGCTCTTGTACAGACGCGATTAATCGCGTCTCTGCTCCTAACTCCTGTACAGACGCGATTAATCGCGTCTCTGCTCCTAACTCCTAACTCAAGAATATGGCCAATCTAAAAGCAATACGCGATCGCATTCAGTCGGTCAAAAACACCAAAAAAATCACAGAAGCCATGCGTCTTGTAGCTGCGGCTAGAGTACGCCGGGCGCAAGAACAAGTGCTAGCGACTCGCCCCTTTGCCGATCGCTTGGCACAAGTATTGTATGGTTTACAAAGCCGTTTGCGCTTTGAAGAAGCAAACCTACCACTTTTGAAAAAAAGAGAAGTTAAGTCAGTTGGGCTATTGGTAATTTCAGGCGATCGCGGTCTATGCGGCGGCTACAATAATAACGTTATCCGTCGTGCAGAAAACCGCGCCAAAGAAATCCAGGCAGAAGGTTTAAACTATCAATTTGTGTTAGTCGGACGCAAAGCTACCCAGTACTTTCAACGCCGCAATCAGCCCATTGATGCTACCTATAGCGGCTTAGAGCAAATTCCCACCGCAGCAGAAGCTAATCAGATTGCCGACCAACTACTTTCCTTGTTCCTTTCCGAAGAAGTAGACCGCATTGAATTAATCTACACCAGATTCCTTTCCTTGGTTAGCTCCCGCCCTGTGATCCAAACCTTACTGCCCCTCGATCCGCAAGGACTAGAAGCAGGCGATGACGAAATCTTCCGCTTGACAACCCGTGGCGGTAAATTTGAAGTCGAACGGGAAAAAGTGGCTAGCCAAGTCCGCGCGTTGGCTCCTGACATGATTTTCGAGCAAGATCCAGTGCAGATTCTCGATTCTTTGTTGCCCCTGTATCTGAGTAACCAGCTATTGCGAGCGCTGCAAGAATCGGCGGCTAGTGAACTCGCAGCCCGGATGACAGCCATGAGTAATGCTAGTGAAAATGCCGGTGAATTGATTAATACTCTCACCCTGTCTTACAACAAAGCCCGACAAGCTGCAATTACCCAAGAACTCCTAGAAGTTGTTGGTGGTGCTGAAGCACTAACTTAGGGTATAGCTAATTATTTATTTGTAGTGCGTTGTAATATATAGTCAATTGCTAATTATTTTAAGATTAGCAATTGGCTATTTTTAGTATTTGAGACTTTTATCTATACGACATTACCTTATGCGCCAACTATACTGATGGTCTAGAGCCAAGTTCATATAAAGATACCCTGTGTTTCTCAGCAGTACTGGCATAAACCAAAAATTATTGTCAGCAACACATTTCCAAAATTGCGTATTATAATTAGGTATATGAAGCGCATGGGTCCGTCACGGTTTCGACAGGTTGGCGAACGCTGCTCTGTGATTCAGGTCGAGAGTGAGTCTCCTCTCGGAAATCAAAGGCTCGAAAAAAAAGTAAATGCGAATAACATCGTTAAATTTGCTCGTCGGGAAGCTCTAGTAGCTGCCTAAATACCTCTTTCAGGTTCGAGCGTCTTTAGTTTGACTCCGTTAAGGACTGAAGACCAAACCCCAACGGATGCTCTAGTAAGCGTTCTCTGGTTGGCTTGCTAGCTAAGATTAAATCAGAGCATCCTACGTTCGGGATAATGAACGATTCCCGCCTTGAGGGTCAGAAAGGCTAAACCTGTGAATGAGCGGGGGGTCAATACCCAATTTGGACAGCAGTTCGACTCTGCTCGGATCCACTAATAATAACTAACAAATCCACCTAAACATTAAAGTTTTGGTGGATTTTGTTTTATAAGAAGAATTTAGAAGTCAGAATTCAGAATCCAGTATGTATTCTGTACGACTTCCTAGCGCGGCCTCTTCTCTTTTTAGGTTGCGCCACCGAATCCACGTCCCTTGCGCGTCTGGTAGAAGAGCGTCTAAATAATATTAGTTTAAAACCCTACTTCCTCCCCCTAAGCGCTTTCGCCCCTAGTGGGCGAAACTAGCATTAAAATTTTTCTTTATTTAGGACTTACGCAAAAAGGCAGTGAAAGCCTTGATTTCCCGTAGGGGCAATACCCTGCGGGAAGCCGCTTTGCGTCTACATGAATTGCCCCTACATTTCCTACTTTATGCTTAAGTCCCTCTCCAATGGGCGAGAGGGACAGATTTGAATGAAAGTTAGACAGGGAGAGGTTTATTGAACTCAGGTTAATTATTCTGTTCTTGAGGTTGTTTGCGTGCGCTTCCAAACCTCCTTCCTCTTTTTTTAAGTACCCGTCGTAATCTATCTGCGCTCAAGTTGACTTGGCGCTCAGATGCAAGTTTATTTGCTAATTGTTTAGAGTTATAAGTCTGTGACTCTTGAGCTAAACAATTTTCTAGATAAGCTAAGTCTGATTCCGAATATCGGGGTTTTCCTCCTCGGCCTGGAGCATCCCACAAACCTGCTAAACCCATCTTTTCCCAGCGATGAAGGGTTTGACGTACTGTTGAAATCGCCCAGTTCAAGCCTTTAGCAATTTGCTCATTTTTTAAGCCACGAGTATTCAGCAGTAAAACTTGAGCGCGATCCTTAGTACGTTGAGGAACATCTTTAGCTTTTCTTAACTCTTCTAAAGTCAGCTTTTGTTCGTCAGTTAGAAAGACTTTTAATCGGCATCCCATAAACAATAACCTTTTACACAGTCAATTTTTGCAATTTTTTTATGTCTATTCACGCCTTTATACTTAATTACTTAGGTATTTAATAGCACTCTATAAAGCTGAATTACAAGCATTAAGGATGTCGGCGTTTAAAAGGCTGCTACGTGAGAAGTATTGGCTTGAGAACACTATCAAAGTTTGCAATTTATCATCAAGAATGGATTTTTATAAAAAGTTAGGTACATCATAAATGACACTATTAACCTGCATAGGTAAATTTATTAGATAGCTAAAAGCTGTAGCTTTCAGTTATGACAATAGGAATTTATTGGTGTTGTCCTGATTAATGTTTAAAGTCCATGATAAAGGACTGTATCATTAAATTTATTAGATCATTCGTATGGCTAGAGAGATTTATCGAAACTTTAAAAATGATTTTTACGGTGGTTTACACTTGAATGCCCAGGAAAAGGTATACAGGCCTAGTTCCTTTTTCTTTTACTCGTATCTGGAAATTTGCCTTGGTTATCTCCATAAAAATATTTGTTTTCTCCTCTTTACATAAAGTTTATATTTCCCATAAAGATATTTTATTTGAGAAAAAAATCTATTCGCTATCCATTAGTAAAAACAGTGCTAACAGATTATTCTATGCAGGATGCAAACAGAATTTATCTTACTTTTCCTACCTTTCCTACTTTTCCTACATTTCCTACTTTTCCTACTTAATAATAGAGGACTTGAAAAAAAGTAACTTTTGATGATCGACATCTAAATTTATTCTCTTAACACCTCGATTTTGTGACATATCAATATTTTATACCACAATTAAAAAATATATGTGTGAAACCTGTTAGTTCCTTGGTATACATACGTTATCTTAAAAAAAAGGTTACAAGAAAACTTCTGAGTATGTTCTTATAATTTTTAATATAATAAACACGTAATCAAGACGAATCTTTTTAAATTAGGATAAAATTAAATAAGTAGCAAAATCAAATACTCAGTAAAATTGGAAGAATAAAATAATAATTAGTAGATTTTTTGAGTCATATTTTTTGCTAAAAAAAAGCAATAATTGATACAAGTTAAAAATTTCAAAAACTGATATTTATTACAACTTAAACAAAAAATAATAGGGACAATGGGAGCAGAAGAAAAACCTGTTAATTTGCGCTCGGAGACGGATAATGGTAGCGATCGCAGAGAACGTTCAACATCGGCTAACTATACAAACTGTAGAAATTGCCCCTAACACAACAGCGATTCGCTCTCTTGATTGGGATCGCGATCGCTTCGATATCGAATTCGGACTGCAAAACGGCACAACCTACAATTCATATCTAATTAGGGGTGAACAAACAGTTTTGATCGATACTTCTCACCAGAAGTTTCGCGATCTGTATTTAGAGACTCTAAAAGGTCTTGTTAACCCCAAAACAATTGATTACATAATTGTCAGCCACACAGAGCCAGACCATAGCGGCTTGGTGGAAGATGTTCTTCAGTTAGCTCCTAGAGCTACCGTTTTAGCCTCAAAAGTTGCGCTTCAGTTTTTAGAAGGTTTGGTACACGATCCATTTTCTAAGCGAGTCGTTAAAACCGGCGATCGCATAGATATCGGCAAAGGACACGAAATGGAATTCGTGAGTGCGCCTAACCTGCACTGGCCGGATACAATCTTTAGCTTTGACCGCAAAACCCAAATTCTGTACACCTGTGATGCTTTTGGGATGCATTTTTGTGACGATCGCACCTTCGACGAAGATTTAGAAGCGATCGAAGCTGACTTTAGATTTTACTACGACTGCTTGATGGGCCCTAACGCTCGTTCGCTGCTGAATGCGATGAAGCGGATGGGTGATCTCGGAAAGATTAATATTATCGCCAACGGTCACGGGCCACTATTATACCACCATTTAGATGTTCTAACCGGGTGCTACGAAAATTGGAGCCAAAAGCAAGCTAAAGCAGAAACAACCGTTGGCTTGTTTTTTGTCTCAGATTACGGGTATGGCGAACGCCTTGGTCACGCAATTGCCGAAGGGATACTGAAAACTGGCATTGGCGTAGAAGTACTGGATCTGAGTACTGCTGAGAGCCAAGAAATTCAAGAACTGGCTGGTAGAGCAGCTGGCATCATTATTGGTATGCCCCCGACTACTTCCGCCGCCGCCCAAGCTAGTATCAGTTCGGTGCTAGCTGTTGCCAAGAACAAGCAATTTCTTGGGCTGTTTGAATGTTACGGTGGGGATGATGAACCCATTGATACACTCCGCAGACAATTTCTTGACTCTGGCATCAAAGAAGCCTTCCCACCCATTCGGATTAAAGAGGCTCCCAGCGCATCAACATTCCAGTTGTGTGAAGAAGCGGGTAAAGACATCGGACAATTGCTAGTGCGCGATCGCAACATCAAGCAAATAAAGTCTCTCGATGTCAACATGGAAAAGGCATTGGGTCGGATTAGCAGTGGACTATATATAGTCACTACTAAAAAAGATGATGTCTCAAGTGCAATGCTGGCATCCTGGGTAACTCAAGCGAGTTTGCAACCCTTGGGATTGACAATTGCCGTTGCTAAAGACCGCGCCATTGATTCCTTAATGCAAATAGGCGATCGCTTCGTCCTCAACGTTTTGGAAGAAGGCAATTATCAAGAACTCAAGAAACACTTCCTCAAACGCTTGCATCCTGGTGCTGACCGCTTTGCTGGGGTAAAAACTCAAACCGCGAAAAACGGTTCCCCAATTCTAACTGATGCTCTGGCATACATGGAATGTGAAATACAGAGCAGCATGGAATGCAGCGACCACTGGATTTTATACTGCACCGTCCAAGAAGGTCGTGTCTCCAAAAACGATGGATTGACAGCCGTTCGCCATCGCAAAGTAGGTAATTACTACTAAGAAAGAGGGAGTGGGGAGTAGGGAGTAGGGAGTAGGGAATAAAGAAGCGGAGGAGCTTATAAGCAAAGAAGAAATTGTACAAGTCTTTGCCCCATTCCCCATTCCCCATTTCCCATTCCCCATTTCCCATTCCCCACTCCCTACTCCCCACTTTCCACTCCCTATTCACCAACAGCTATGACCAATTCCAAGCCACGCGACGTCCAAGTTTTACCAATTGCTACAAATACTAAGGCGATTAAAGCACGTAGTTGGTCACGTCTGCGGTTTGAAATTGAATACGCACTTGAAAGAGGTACTACCTCCAATTGCTATTTAATTGAAGCTGATAAAACCGCACTTATTGATCCACCGCCAGAAAGCTTTACCGAAATTTATTTAGACGCATTGCGGCAGACTTTAGATTTGCAACATTTGGATTATATAATCCTGGGTCATTTTAGTCCCAATCGAGTTGCAACCCTCAAAGCAATTTTAGAACTGGCACCACAGGTAACTTTTGTCTGTTCTCTTCCTGGTGCGAACAATTTGCGTGCTGCTTTCTTAGAGCAAGATTTAAATGTCTTGGTGATGCGGGGGAAAGAAACTCTGGATTTAGGCAAGGGTCATGTTTTAAAATTCTTACCCACTCCCAGTCCACGTTGGCCGGAAGGACTTTGTACCTACGATCAGCAAACCCAAATTCTCTACACAGATAAGTTATTTGCAACTCATCTCTGTGGTGATGAACTGTTTGATGATAACTGGGAAGCGCTTAAAGAAGACCAGCGTTATTACTTTAACTGCCTGATGGCTCCCCAAATTGCTCATGTGCAAGCAGCTTTAGAGAAAATATCAGATTTGCAGGTGAGAATGTATGCTGTGGGTCACGGGCCCTTAGTACGCACCAGCTTAATCGAACTCACTAAAGCTTATGCAGAGTGGAGTCGTTCTCACAACGATCGCGAGATTTCTGTTGCCTTACTTTATGCTTCAGCTTACGGGAATACAGCGACTTTAGCACAAGCGATCGCTCTGGGACTAACTAAAGGTGGAGTTGCAGTTAAATCGATTAACTGCGAATTTGCTACCCCTGATGAAATTCGCATCAACCTAGCACAGTCAGAGGGTTTTATCATCGGTTCTCCTACCATCGGTGGTCATGCGCCAACTCCCATTCACACTGCTTTAGGGATTGTGCTATCAAGCGGTGACAACAGTAAACTCGCTGGGGTTTTTGGTTCCTACGGCTGGAGTGGCGAAGCCTTTGACTTAATTGAAGGTAAACTTCGAGATGCTGGATATCGCTTTGGCTTTGACACCCTGAAGGTGAAGTTTAAACCTGATGATGTCACTCTCAAGTTTTGTGAAGAACTAGGTACAGACTTTGCCCAAGCATTGAAAAAGGCTAAAAAGGTACGCGTACCACAACAAGCTGCTACTCCAGTAGAACAGGCCGTTGGTCGGATCGTTGGTTCCGTCTGCGTGCTGACAGCAAAACAAGGAGAAGTGTCTACAGCAATGTTAGGCGCTTGGGTTTCTCAAGCCACCTTCAACCCACCCGGAATAAGTGTGGCGATCGCCAAAGACCGAGCGATCGAATCTTTGATGTATCCCGGCGGTAAGTTTGCCTTAAATATTCTACCTGAAGGCAATCACCAAGACTACATGAAGCATTTCCGTAAATCTTTTGCGCCTGGGGAAGACCGATTTGCCAACTTTAGTACAGCAGTTGCAGATAACGGTTGTACTGTCCTCACCGACGCACTAGCATATTTAGAATGCTCAGTCAACCAACGTCTGGAATGTGGCGACCATTGGGTTGTGTATGCAACTGTGGATGAAGGTAAATTACTCAAGCCTGATGCTGTGACTGCCATTAACCATCGCAAAACCGGCACTCATTATTAAATAGTGAGAAATTTAACTTCACGAAACCGCTTTAGCTGAAATATAGGCAAGGCAAAGCGTTTTATGACAAAAATTCTCTTTTTTAAGTAGTCGGACAAAAATATTTACAGTCATTGCGAGCGTTCGCGCAGCGTCTCGTAGAGAAGCGAAGCAATCCCAGCCCTTGCGATTGCTTCATTCCGCTTCGCTCCATTCGCAATGACATTGTGTAATTAATTCTGTCTGACTACTTATTATTGTGGGATGGACAAGATGTCCATCTCATTTTTTTGTCAAGATGCAGAGTTCGCCGAAGAGAATTTTAGCTATTGACTAAGTGCCAATACGCTTGGGTTAAGGCTAAAAAATAAAACTGGTGTGTTCAATTTTCATGATGCCAAGCAATTCTGGGGATTGGAAGATTTTATGAACCTGGGTCAAACTGCCGTGACTAATGCTGCTAATCTTTCTTTTTTTATTGAGGCACTTTAGCGGGTTTCAAATTTCTGGCTTTGTAGAACATTTCTAAACTACTGCGATCGCCTACAAAACGCCAGTGCCACGGCTCATAACTCACACCTTGAACATTATCTTTAGGAAATGACATTTCAAAGCCAAAACGCGCTGCATTAGCTTGCAGCCACCGATAAGCTTTGGTATTGTCAAAGTTAGTTTGGAGATTAGTTGCTGGTACCGATCCGTCTCCAATATCTACAGCATAACCTGTGTGATGTTCGCTATGACCAGGAGGAGCGCTGAGGGCGGCTCGTTGTGCTGGCGTTTGATTTCGTTGGGCACCGACAGCAAAAAACAATTGCTCTTGGTCTTTGACTGAGCGAAAGCCAGAAATTGGCACTAATATTACACCTGAACTCCGTGCTGCTGCTACCATCTCCCCAAACTTTTGGGCAGCAGCTTTTCGCATTCTGAAGCCCCTATTTGCGGAGATGGTTATTAGTTCTGACTCACGGGCTTCTGGGTATGGAAAATGCCCTAACACAGTATCGCTAGAATTATTAGATGCTGCTGGACTCGCAGGAGCAGAAGTAGCTGGTAAAGGTTGAGAATCGGCGGTTTTTTTGGGTGTAGTGACGAAAAATAAAAAACCGCTAATTAAACCCAGCAAGACAAATCCTGCAACTCCCCCAATCAGCAAAATTCGGGGTTGCAACCAAAATTTAGTCGCTGCAACAGGGGTATCGCGTACAGCCACTGGAATATCATCACCAATGTCATTCGATGAGTTTTGCGGTTTTCCAGAAAACCCTGCCTTATTCAAGGGTAAACTCCTGTTTTTGTGGGATAGCCATAACAGATTTTGCACTGGACAAAAGTAAACGTAACAGGTAGCATTTTACATCTGTGGTTCTTAGGCGCAATCTTGACAAACCTTTTAGAACTATACGTCAAGCTGGGAGGATTAGTCCTGGTAGGTTTTATTCTGGGACGCAAACTACCTGTGACAGTTCCTACACGTTTGGGACTGTTTCTTTTTTGGGTGGGAGTACCCATCAGCATAGTATCGTTTTTGCGTCAATCTAGCTTGTCGGGGCAAATTTGGATTGCACCTGCCTTCGCTTACCTCGCTATTTTACTAGGAGCATTTTTAGCTTGGTTAGGAATTAAAGCACAAGCCTATTTTAAAAATACTGTCCCCCAACCACCAACTCAGGCTAGCTTGATATTAGCAGCAATGTTGGGTAATACAGGTTATCTTGGGTTTCCGATTACCTTAGCAATGGTAGGCAAGGAACACTTTGCTTGGGCGCTATTCTACGATTTGCTAGGTTCATTCCCCGGAACTTATGGCTTGGGTGTGTTGCTAGCAGCGCGTTTTGGCGGTGGTGTCCAGAATCATTGGCAGACTGCTAGGGCCATCTTAATTAATCCTGCGCTGTGGGGTTTCGGATTTGGCTTGCTGTTTCGGCAGGTGACAATTCCCACAGTTGCGGAATTCTGGTTAGAGAAATTTGCTTGGAGTAGTGTAGCTTTATCCCTGCTGTTAATTGGAATGCGACTGGCGCTGCTCAAATCTTGGCGTAGTTTACCACAAGTAGGCATGAGCTTGGGAATCAAAATGCTGCTAGTTCCCTTGATATTGGGGAGTATGTTACCACTGTTTGGAATAACTGGGGCGATCGCAAAGGTAATTGTCTTACAAATGGCCATGCCTCCAGCTTTTGCCACACTGGTAATTGCTGAGGCATTCAATCTCGATCGCGATTTGGCAGTTACAGCCTTAGCGGCTGGGGCTATACTATTGCTGGTTACTCTCCCAGTTTGGCTGTGGCTATTTTGATTGTCTCTTGAGAGTTCACAAAGTCTCCTAATCTAGCTCATTTTCATTTTCGTGAATTTGTATATGTAATAGTTCATCAAGAAGCCCTTGTTTAAAGATTTCGGAAGCTATTTCCCTAGCTTCCTTAATTTCTGTATCTGATAATCCAGATATATCTTCATCTGCAATTACTTTAGCTGCCTCTATTTTAACATACTCCCAGTACAAGAGCTTTCTATTTAGTTTTGTAGTCATTAATTTTCCCTGAGGCTGTTTACCATAATAAAAAATACCTTGCTATCTCTGCTTTTAAATTAAGCTTTCTGAACAATTTAGAATAGCTTCTACCAATTTTATGTGAGCCTGTATAGAAGCGTTTTAGTGCTGTTAGTCATAATGCTCAAACCATGCTTAAAATGAGTCAATTAGTCATTAGATAACTAGTTTATAAGTATTATGCATTCTGTACTGGATGCTGCCCATAATATGGCAAAGCCTCTGACCAATTAGGACACTTGCCCTCTTGCCAATCGAGATTAGCTAATTCCAAAATACTTGTCACGGTCGCTGCTAACCCAGATTGAGCTTGAATTAACTGATAATTAGTGTTCCAATTCACTAAAGTTTCCTGCCACGCTTCTGGTGTGAATACTCTATCTGACAAACACACTTTTAGTTTAGAAGCATCTGGCTCAAACTGATAAATAGCAGCAAAAATTTGACCTCGTTGTGCTGGCATTTCCACAGCAATAGTTTTTTGATTTTGACTTTTGCTTGTTTCTGACCAAGCTACGGCAGCCAAAGTTGAAATCGCAAATACAGGAATATGTAACTGTTGCCCTAAAGTTCGAGCAGTGACAACACCAATTCGAGTTCCTGTAAAGCCGCCGGGGCCTTTTGCAACTGCAATAAAAGACAAATCTGCCCAAGTTTGCGGTTTGATAAATTCAATTAAATATTGATGCACTAAGCTAGATAAATCACGCCCCAAATTCCAAACTTGAGAGCGATTTTCACCTGCAAAATTACTAATTGCCAAACCCAATTCGGGAGTGGTGGTATGTAGTGCTAAAGCGTATTTATTTATTGCTAGGTCTTCTAGTTCCGTTGTCAAAGTTACTTAAAATATCTATTTTTATAAAGTTAACGTGATTTATTTAAGCATATAACGTAGTGGTTATTAATTGAAAAACTACACAGTAATAATCAGCCAAACAGTCTTGTTACAAGGCTTGTGAGAGCTAATGCTGTTGACTTTCCTGCGATCGCTTTCCTGACATCTCCTCCCTATACCATGAATTCGCTGATAAATGAAATCTCATTACAGTAGTTTTCATGTATTTGAAGCACATCTGACGTAAGGGCACAGCATTGCTGTGCCCCTACCGCCTGTCTATTTACCTGAAAATAGCTGTAAGATACACCAATCATTTTCTGTCAAGTGGGCACTAATTCACCAGGACGCAACTTCGACCACTTACCCGTTTCTCGCTTAAAGCTCAGACAACCAACAACATCCCATTCCATTTCAATTACATCATCTTTAGTCCGAATGTTGACATTGATAGAAGGTTCATTCGGATCAAAATTTGGTGTTTCGGTCAAGTGAGGCTGTTGGTGCTGCCCTTCTACGGCATGATAGGTAACACAGCTGTCTACATAGTGGCAATTCACGCAAATACACATAATAGAACCAACTCCAGGGGCCTTTATTGTTAATCTAACTTAAGCCCAACTGTTATTCATGAGTTGCTGGGTTGATTTTTATTACAATGCTTGAATCGATTCCTTCTACTCTAGCTCCCGAAAATTGGCCTTTTAGTTTGGAATTCTTGCCACAACCAGCTTACATGGTAGGTGGCGCTGTCCGAGATGCTATCCTTGGCAGAACTCGTGAATATCTGGATCTAGATTTTGTTATACCATCAAAGGCGGTAAAGGTAGCGAGAGCGATCGCTCATCATTACAAAGCTGGTTTTGTGTTACTTGATGCAGAACGACAAATTGCGCGTGTAGTTTTTACCCACGCTACGGCTGACTTTGCCCAACAAGAAGGAGATAGTATAGAAGTTGATTTGCACAGACGGGATTTTACAGTAAATGCGATCGCTTATAATCCCCATACCCAAGAAATCATCGATCCTCTGCAAGGTTATGCAGATTTACAACAGGGCATTTTGCGAATGGTATCACCTGCAAACCTAGAAGATGACCCTTTACGGTTAATGCGAGGTTATCGCCAAGCTGCCCAACTAGGTTTTACTATTGAGCCAGCTACCCAAGCCGCAATTCGTTCTTTGGCATCACATATCAGCAAAGTTGCAGCCGAACGAGTTAGGGTAGAAATTGGGTATCTACTGGCAAATTCTCAGGGTACTCCTTGGATTACGAGTGCTTGGCAAGATGGTTTACTTAACCCTTTCTTCAAAAATGCCACCCGTGAAAGCTTGATAAAACTAGCAGCAGTTGACGAAGCAGCTGCCTTACTTACAGAAAATTGGCAACAATTAGGGGCACAACTGCAAGAATATGTCCGCGATAGTGTTAAAACTACTTGGTTAGGTATTGCAAAACTTGCTTGTCTTGTGAACCCAAATCCAGAGTTAGCAGAAATAGAACTACAAGAACTAACTTATAGTCGTGCCGAAATTCGGGGTGTAACCACTGCCTTGAAAGTGTTACCGCAGCTTCAAGTAGTCGATATGTCTTTGCGAGAACAATATTTTTTCTTTCATGACGCAGATATTGTGTTTCCCGCTATGACAGTCTTAGCTGTAGCACTTGATATTTTGGTAGAGGCGATGTCTGGTGACAAGCCACTACACACAGCAGTGGAAACCAAAGCAAAACGCTGCCAACTTTTAGCACCTTTGATAAACCGCTACCTGAACCCTGATGATCTGGTCGCTCATCCCACTCCACTAGTGAGCGGGAAGGAGTTGATTATAGCATTAGATATTCCAGCTTCGCCAATTATCGGGCAATTGTTGAGAGAAATTGGTGTAGCACAAGCTGAGGGGAAAGTTTCAACAGCAACAGAGGCGATCGCTTATGCACGTCAGTTATCTAAACTACCCCACTTGCCTAGCGGCTGAGGTGCGATTCGCCTCTGTTGCCCTGAGAATATCAAATAACGTTAGTTGCACCAACCGCCATAACTTCAGACCATTGACTCACATGGTTGTCATCTAAAACCGCTCGGACTCGATAACCAAGCTGAATTTTATGCGTCAGCAAGATTAATTCACGGTTGAGAAGTCCAAGTGATTTTTGGTTTTCATTAGATGCAGCTTGTATACGAAAGCAGCGATCGCTTTGACGTCGCAATTTTGGAGACTTGCCTTCCATAAGCACCGCTTGTAGTTCGTATTCTTTAGCTTCGGGATATGGTTGCCAACAAAGTTGCCAGTAAGTTGACCAGCGAATTAACTCTGTAGGTAATTCCTTGACCTCATCCGACAATGTAGAAGTAAGTCCGGTGACTGGAGGTTCTACCACCTGAAGCTGATTGGAAGTGATGTCAGCATTTATAGGGTCTATAAATCCAGGTTTCCCAACCTTCTGTGCGGCTATAGATGAACCGTCATCAAGACTTAGCATCAGTCCGAATATCAAAGTAAACAGCAAAATCAATCGTAGGCATTGTAATTGCACTAGCGGCAAGATTTTCAGATTCATCTAGACCTCCAGGAGACCCCCACTGTATTCGTACCCGAATCAGTGGCGGGAGGAATGGAGGGTGAATTACGAAACGTTCCTTGAATGCCTTTGAGCGAATGCGAAAACAATGAGAGGAACAGTTGAGTAATTCCCAATTTCTTGGGTTTAAGTGGCATACGAGTAACCATCTTTTGCATGAATACGTTTACAAAATTTGTGGGATATTCCTTGAATCAATCCGTTCTTGGTTGAAATATTGAAACTACCTGACGAACGAATAGCGACTTTTCCAACATAAGTACCAATTTTTTTACCAGTGGTAACGACTGCTTTTACGATGTCGCCAGTTTGAAAGCCAAAATGTATTTTTTCTCTAGGTACGTGCCGATTTGGAAAACCGAACTTATCGGTTCTACATGACTGCCTAGAACCGTGACCGAAAGCTTGGATTAGCAATGGTTCAATACCTTTAATAATCAACACTGGCGTTGATTTACCGACACACGCCGCATCTAACCAGTGAGTTTTTCCAAGCATTTGTTGACTGCGATTAAATTTAGTTAAACCACCGGAACCAGTTTCTACTGGTAGTCCAGTTGATTTTAATACGTTCAGCAACGCAAACCTGGTTGTGTTTACTGCTGCGGCATCTGCCAATGTTTTTTTAGCTTGCGCCAAGATTTTTGTTAATTTAGATGGGTCAAGTTTAAGAAAATCTTTAATATCCTTAGTCCCTTTTTTTGTGTTGCATTTTTCGCAGCTCAAGGCAAGGTTTGTGATTGAATTACTGCCTCCTTTGGCTCTTGGGTGAATGTGTTCTATCTGCAAAGGTGCGTCTTTAACTCCACAGTAAGCGCACTGTCTACCCCACTTTTCAAGTAGATATTCTCTAGTTTCGTAGCCAGCAAGAGTACCTTGTTGATACTCCTTACCTTCGATATCTGGGTTACGCATTAACTGCATATCAAACCGTACTAGTTCTTGACTGATAGCCGTAATTGGTGCAAATCGACGCAGTTTCTCAACGAGCGTTTTGATATTATCAACTCGACTTTGCAAACTAGGTGCTAACCATCCTTCTGGACGGGTTCTATTCAAAAATCTAGGTTTACGATATCTGGTTTTCCTAGCGCGTCTACCACGCCTTAATTGTCTCCTTGAGGTAAGAGCGTCTCTAATTGCAAAACCTCTATGATTCAATTCAGAAGCAAATACAACCTCTCCGGTTGAGTCGCTAACTAGTGCAATTCCAGTTACTTTTGCACCAGGATCAACCTTTAACCTGAGTGGTGATACAGGAACTTCTGGAAGTGATTCAGCAAGAATTAATGTGAATGGGAATTTTCTATAAATTGCTGCTTTTTTGCTTGTTAGTAATTGCCTCGCTTGCGCTGGATGAATTGGATTTAGTGGTCGTTTCTCGGAATCAATTACAAATATTTTGGACATTTCTGCCCCTCCTTTCGGGTAAAGTTAGCCTGGACAATGATTTAAAGGCTTTTTACGCTAACAGCACTGATTCAAACCCAATGATTCTGTTTAACTGCTAACCTCAGAGCTACAAACTGGCTGCGTATTCGTAGGTGAGATGACCTAAAAATCGTAGTACTCAAGGTACTTAGTCGGGTAAACTCGCTTGCTTTAAAGCCCCCACCATATTGCTCTTAGCAATTGGTGGTGGGTAGTTTACAATTATGCAAAAGTTATTGCTTAAGTAAGTCGGTGAGAATAAATCAAACTAGATTAAGTAATGTAAAAAATCTTGAAACTAGTTAGTAGTGAGGACTTTAGTCCTCATAATAGGACTAAAGTCCTCACTACTAACCTTGAATTATTCACGCCGCTCTACTTACCACTCCACAGATGAAATCGTTTTGCCGTTGTCAGCATAGATTGTTCGAGAACCGATAGCCGTTCTCGGAGCTACTGTAGAATTAAAGACTGCGCTTTTTTGCCCAAGTGCTGATCTCCTGCCAATGATTGAGCGGAATACAACAGAGTTCGGTGCTAGCCCTACGGAATCATCTATCCTGGTTTCAGGGCCATTAGCAACACCATTGACAACCTGTCTACCGCCATGAACTAGAACACGACGCCCATAGCCAATATTATCACCAAGAGTCAGGCTAGTTGTTGTTAAAGCGTGAAAGACAACATCGTTTGCCATACCAGCAATTTCCCCAACATTAAAAGGTTGACCCTCATCAGCACGCAGGGAAATTCTATTACCTATTTTGTTAGAGAGGGTTGCTAAAGAATCTTCTAGAACCACATTGCCAATGATGCGGTTACGGAAGCTCGGATTGCGAGTTACAACCCCACCTATCTGCGGCAGACCTCCGGGGTTAAAAGATGTGACTGGAGCGTAATTTATGCCTTGTACATTTGACAAGTCTGCTCTGGCCAATTCTGTGTAACCTTTGGCCAATGCATCATTGACTTCAATGATGCCTTCGAGCAATGCAACGTCGGCTTCTGTCAGGTTTGCCACTTTCCCTAAACTACCGCTAGTAGCTTCTAGGTTCGTTGTGACGTTTTTACCTGGCAGGACAACTTTACCAGCAGGTAAGGTAACACCAGGGCCAACCCGCGAGAGAAAGTTGACTACCGTGTTTCTTTCTATAGTTGCACCATCTATTTCACAGTTGAAGCTGAGAAATGTCTCTGGAATATCATTGTTGAACTGAGTATGGGTAATCGGGTCGCTAAAAGGCCCGGTTGAGCCTTGAGTCCCGATTTTGGCTGCACCTTTGATAGTGGCCATGTGTGCCATAATTACTCGCGGCCCAATATCCACTCCCGTTCCCGAAGCTATAATTCTCACTTGGTCTTGGACGTTAGAATCTTCCGCGATCCTAATGGGGGCAATAGTAGCGTTTAACTGGGCAAATGGCGCTACGTAGACTTTTTCACCGAAGCGAATATTTCTTGGATTGATGATTCTCGCAGTTGGATCAAGAAAACTAGCTGACTCTGACGGTGCTGTGCTTGGGCATACAGGTAGGTTATGTAAAGTTGGATTACACCCTCCAAAAGAAGCAACTGCGGGTTGCTTATGCACCTGTGTACCTATGACAAGTGCTAGGATAATTGCAGCTAAGGCGCTAAAAATTGCGCGAGGTTTGAACATAAAAAACTCCTCACGGTGTTTGAAATATTTGGCTATGGCAGAATCGGAGCTAAACCAATTCGCAATTCGCAATTCGCAATTCGCAATTACGTTTTGTGACGGGGATTTAGACCTCTACATAAAACGCGCTGTCTGTAGAGACAGGGGACTTAAACCCCCCAAAGTTTGTTAACGAGTTAGAGATATAGTCAGGTGGGGAGCAGCGCAGGAATTACCAAAAAATCACAATTCCTTACTCTTGATTCTCAAGATAAGTCTACTCAGAACTTTTTTTAGCCAAAGGTCTAAGCATTCCAAAAATCCGCCAAGTTGAAAAATTTTAGTGGGCTATAAAAGTCGAAGCTGTAACTGTCGTTGTTGCCGAAGCAACCGCCTCATTGTAGACTGTCTGCCAAGCTTCTGGCCCAGCAGTGGATTGTCCATAGACTTGTGTGCTAAACGCTAACGTTAAGCCAAGTGCAAGTAGACCGGATAATATCGTGCGACGTTTAAACATTATTCCTCCATACCTAATAGTTAACCAAGTTAGTTTGGCAAGGTATACCGAAAAGATAAAGGAATAAACCTTTAACTTTTCCTTCTGTCTATAAGCGTCAATTTTGGCTTGATGAAATATTATTGCTATCAACTAGCATTTAACTATACTACTACTTGCTGTTTAATGCTATAGCTTTTGATATTGATAAAAACTATGTTGAGCATAAGACTCTTACCCAAGATTAATGAGAAGGAGTCAGAAGACAGATTCAGAATACCCCATACGGAGAGACAGCAAAAAAAGATACCAGCCGTGTTTTAAAATTATTCGTTATAACAGGTGATCGGCTTTGCTAGTGCCTTGTTGCGATCGCTAAGTATAAAATCAGAAAGTCAAAGCTTATTTTGCTTGCGGAAAACACCAAAATGAGAAAGCAAAAGCTGCTTTTGAGTAAGTCAAAGCTTATTTTGCTTGCGGAAAACACTAAAATGAGTAAGTAAAAGCTGCTTTTGAGTAAGTCAAAGCTTATTTTGCTTGCGGAAAACACTAAAATGAGTAAGTAAAAGCTGCTTTTGAGTAAGTAAAAGCTGCTTTTGAGTAAGTAAAAGCTGCTTTTGAGTAAGTCGAATGGCATTTTTACTTAGTTCAATATGAATTTTAGTCTAGGCGATACCTTTCCTACGGAACGCTACGCTTAAAGGGACGACTCCAACAAGTGAAATCGTCCCTTTAAACTTATAAAAGTGAAATATTCTCTATCTGCTTACCCTTGCAGGTTCAACCCACTCATCCCAAGAGCTATCGTAGCCATCATAAGTAATTTTATAAAGGTTATTATAAACTTGTAAAACTTTCCCTGGATACCATTTACCTTTCCACAAAATTCTCACTGAATCTCCAACTTGAAATGATACCCGGAAGCGTGTAGTACCAACCCATTCATTCCAGGAACTATCATAACCATCATAAGTAATATAGCACTTATCATCATTAACCTTAAGTACCGTTGCTGGATACCATGCTTGCTTCCAAAGAACCTCAGCCTTTTGTCCCACAGAACAGGGTGTAGCAGCAAAAGCACTGGGAATCAATGTTCCTACCCAAGTTGCCATGAAGATGGCACTAAATAATACTTTGTTTTTCATCGTTTTTTATCTCTTCAAATAGTAAAGCCGAATTTTGATTATGATTGATGAAAATATTATAATTCAGAATTTACACCCCTCACCCTAAATCCCTCTCCCAAGCTTGGGAGAGGGACTTTGAAATTTGCTCCCCTTCTCTCAAAATTGGGAGAAGGGGTTGGGAGATGAGGGCTTTTGATTCATGCAAGAGACTCCATGAGTTGCACTCACAAGGAGCAATGAAAATTTCTTGTCTTTACTCCCTACTCCCTATTTTCAAGGCAGGTCTATTTTTTAATTCCCCGATCTAAATCTAATTTCATAAATTCCTACTAAACCTGCTGCTATTAGCAAAGGTAAGAAATAGTAGACTCCGCGATAAGCTAGCATTGATACCAAAATTGCCGCAGCCGAAACTTTAGATGAAAAAATCAGCAAAATTATAGTTTCAAATACTCCCAAACCACCGGGAACATTACTAACAACACCCGCAAACATTGCTAATAAGTAAATTTCTAAAAAGTCTAGATAGGACAAAGATATATTGGCAGGAAGTACCGCATAAAAAACTGCTGCTGCCAAAATCCAGTCAAAACTAGAAATTGCTATTTGAGCTAGGGATATTTTAAAGGAAGGAAATCGAAATTCTTGTCTCCGAATTATTAACGGTTGTTTAATAAAATTACTTCCTATTAAATAGATAGCAACTAATAACAGAAAAATCACGGCGATGAGACGCACAGAGGTAACATCAGCGCTAAAAGGAGAGAGACTTTGAATTTTCCCCCTTCTCACGACGAGTTGGGGGTTAGGGGGTTAGGTCAATCGTTGGCTTTTCCACATAACGTGAAAAGTCAGACACAACTTGTCCTTATTGTGATACAATTGTACTATAAAGAATATCCGGTGAGTATGCAACGCAAAGTTTACCAGGCGATGCCCAAAGTTTGTAGTAAATAAACGCGATATTAGTTAGTTCGTGAATGCAATCATGAACAGACAATAGTTGTGTCAATACGGTTCGGATAAGGTTTTTTGATGACACCCCCTAGATCCAAAGACGCGATAAATCGCCGTCTTTACAAGAATCAGTCCTTTGTCTTGACGGCAATTTATCGCGTCTCTTGCCTTAACCGAACCGTATTGATAGTTGTGTGGTATGTGCCAAATCTAGTATTTTGGCGTCAATTTATTGTGTGTTTGCCCTTCAATTTTCCACGGTTTAACAGGCTTTAAAAGATTCTTGACCTTTATATGGAAGGTAGCAATATGACGAATAATAAAATTTCTCTGGTAGAACTAATCCAAATTTTTGCACAATATCGCAACCATATTATCGTCAATATCAAGCACCTGCAAGAGCATTATCAAAGAACAGGTATCAAGCGCGTTAAAGGTGTGAGAGACGAAAATGGGGAACTGCTTCAGCCTTGGTTAAGAACAGAAAATATAGATAATGCTGAGTATGTTGGTATGGGCGAGTTTCACTTTAATCGCAATACTGCTACTATCAATATGCTTATCAAACGTCAAGTCAAACTTGCCAAATTGGAAGACCAAACCCCTACTATTGAGGTAGCAGGTTTGCTAGTAAATGACCTCAATAGCTTTAATAATTACACAATTGTCAGTGACGGTAAAATCAACGTAAAATCTTTATTAGTCAAAATCAGCAGTAAAAAAGCCTTTGACTTGCTCAAAGAAAAGGGTGTGTTGGATGCAGAAGATTTTGACTTCCGTGCTGAACATACCATTGAGTTAGATAACTTGCCGCTTGTAGCTGCAAATAGTCGTTACAGCAACATTGATGGACTATTCAATCAACTCGCAGAAATTAAAGTACTTACTAGTATTATTTCTGCTCACTTAAGAAAGGAGTCAGATGTATTTGTAGCAGGACAGTTAGATGAGTTTAAAAAGCACTATCTGTCTAAAAATGTTTATATCAACTTTCCTACAACGAATGAATACACAGACATCAATGAAGCTCTAGTTAATGGTACTCTTGACTCAAGATTGAGCTATAAAATTGATATCGGTAATCAAGATATTATTAACCTGAGTAAGTTTCATTCGGCTAACAAATTTCTGAATAGAATGTATCGTCTTTATGATAAGATTACTGGAGAAATTTTCATCAAGCCTAGTTTTGCGATCGCATTGAATGAAAATCTCGCTGTTCGGCATAGGCTACTATCATCACGCACCAAAATTACGAAAGTTGACGAGTTGATGAAACCAATTTTTGATGATTTTCTTGGGCTTGAGCAAAATGGTATAGTTGGGAATATTCTGGCCAAAGTTGGTGCTGATAATTTGGTACAGTTATTGCAGGATAAACAAGCTGGTAAGCAGATTATCAAAGAGGAAATGGTTGCAGCTTTGACGGCAGCGAATACCAAGCTAGAACAATATGCAGAAAAAATTTACCAAGACAAGATTTCTCCCTTAGTATTTTACATTGGTTGTACTGGAGTATTGCCAGAAGAAATGGAAGCAAAACCCATGACTGCCGAAGAAGCTGCTGCTAAATACCCAAATTTGCAATTATCAAAAGATGAGCAACAAGGTACTTTTTTTGCAGTTGGTGATAGTATTATCAGCATCTACGCTAAGACTGAATATTACAGCAAAAAGGTTGCTATCCTAAATCATTCCTGAACAACAAGATCCCCCACTGTTCAAAACAGTGGGGGATCTGTGGCTTTCAATTATTGCAAATCATATAGGATTGCTATATAAATAATCTATTTTTGCTTAAGAAGCTGGTCATTCTCCTCCAAGCGCTGACTGAATAACTAAATGAGCAATGCCACTAAGTCCAGTCCCAAATTCTGGAATTATAAAGCGAATCAGTTGCTTGAAATCAGCTTTTTCTCCCCATGATGATAGAAGTTCTCATCTATATCGGCTGCAAGGTATCGGAAAGCTTAGTTAAGCTGTTACGTATACAACTTGCATTATCAGGGCGGGCAGGATGCCCACCCCACAATCATCTTGAAAAAATATTAGTGCAAATTAAAGGCACAACAGCTTAGACAGTATTTATATAACAAAATACAAGATTTTGGTAATGCCCCATGCGTGTAATAACAAGCTCATTATATAGATGTTACTAAAACTACTACGTAAAACACATAGTGATTGTTCGTATATTTTTAAAATTAACTTTACTAACTTTTAGGAGCGTCAATTGCTTGTATAGCTCTAAAAATTCAATTAGTACCATTTAAGGGTGTAAACATTACAAGAGATAATACGTAACTTGCCTTAAAATTTTTGTATATAAAGTTATGTATTGCTAATGATTTCTTACATGTTTCAGCTTCATCAACCAATATTTGTTCATAACTGACGATAGGTTAATTCTCTGCTAGTTATTGCTTAGTTATATTGAATACTTTAAAAGTAAATATTATTTACTAAATAATTTAAAAATTAATACAATCATTAGACAGGATATTAACGGCTTATTGGTATTATTTTGATACACCAACGCAATGATGATGAACAACAATGGATGAAGATCAGCGGCGTTCTTATTGGCGTGCTAATACTGCCTTAATTCGTAATCTTTTAATTGTCTGGGCATTGGTTTCCCTAGTTTTTAGTATTTTGTTGGTTCAACCTTTGAATGCAATACGGTTTTTTGGCGTGCCCTTTGGCTTTTGGATGGCGCAACAAGGGTCAATCCTGGTATTTGTGGCCTTGATTTTCATTTATGCCTTCCAAATGGATAAGCTAGACCGCAAATACAATCTCAGCAAGCAAGACAACAAATACAATATCAAAAAGTGAGGAAAAACCGTGTCAGTTGAAATTTGGACTATTGTATTAGTTGGACTTTCCTTCCTCGCCTACATTTATATTGGTTGGCAATCACGAGTTGAAAATAGTAAAGACTTCTTTATAGCAGGTCAAGGGATACCTTCAATTGCTAATGGTGCGGCTACCGCCGCCGACTGGATGTCCGCAGCTTCGTTTATTTCAATGGCGGGGCTGATTTCTTTTTTGGGCTACGACGGTTCTATTTATTTAATGGGGTGGACTGGCGGCTATGTACTGCTGGCATTATTGTTGGCTCCTTACCTACGGAAATTCGGTAAGTATACAGTGCCAGATTTCGTAGGCGATCGCTACTACTCTAATATCGCTCGTCTGGTGGCAGTAGTTGCAGCCATTTTCGTCTCCCTCACCTACGTTGCTGGACAAATGCGGGGCGTGGGCATTGTTTTTAGCCGCTTCTTACAAGTAGATATCAATACAGGCGTAATCATCGGCATGGTGATTGTCGGCTTTTTCTCTGTATTGGGGGGGATGAAAGGCATTACCTGGACACAAGTAGCACAGTACTGTGTGTTGATTTTTGCTTACCTGATTCCAGCGATCGCGATCGCCTGGTTTCTCACTGGTAATCCTGTTCCCCAACTAGCATTTACCTTCAGTGATATTGGAGAAAAACTCAATCAAATTCAGGTTGACCTCGGGTTTAAACCGTATACTGAGCCATTTGTGAACAAGTCGATGCTAGATGTGCTGTTCACCACCATTGCTTTAATGGTAGGTACGGCTGGCTTACCTCATATCATCGTCCGGTTTTACACAGTTAAGAGTGTACGTGCAGCCCGTTTTTCTGCTGGTTGGGCACTACTATTTATTGCCATTCTTTATACAACTGCTCCAGCCCTGTCGATGTTTGCTCGCTACAACCTGATCGATTCCCTGCACAATCATACAGTTGCAGAAGTGCAGCAGCTAGACTGGGCGGCCAAGTGGGAAAAAACTAAACTGTTGGCTTTTGATGACATAAATAAGGATGGGCGTCTCCAGTTAACTCCAAATAAAGACACTAATGAAATAAAGATCGACCCAGATATCATTGTGCTTTCTACCCCAGAGGTAGCTAATCTGCCTCCGTGGGTGATTGGCTTAGTAGCGGCTGGCGGTTTGGCAGCTGCTTTGTCTACAGCATCAGGTTTATTGCTGGTAATTTCCAGTTCTATCGCCCACGATATCTACTACCGGATCATAGATTCATCAGCCTCAGAACAAAAACGGGTGTTTGTCGGGCGGATCATGGTAGGTTTTTCCCTTGTCCTCGCTGGATATTTTGGGGTGAATCCGCCAGGATTTGTTAGTCAGGTGGTGGCTTTTGCCTTTGGTTTAGCTGCTGCTAGTTTCTTCCCGGTGATTTTCCTGGGGATTTTTGACAAGCGCACCAATTCTGAAGGTGCGATCGCCGGTATGTTGACGGGTTTAATTTTTACGATAATCTACATTATCGGCGTCAAGTTTGGGGGTATGCAACCCTGGTTTTTTGGGGTTTCTCCCGAAGGAATTGGTACTTTGGGTATGCTAATTAACTTCGCAGTTACCCTAGTGGTTTCGCGCCTAACGCCACCTCCTCCAGCAGAAATTCAAGCGCTGGTAGAAGACCTCCGCAGCCCGATTATTGAAGAATAGGGAATAGGGAATAGGGAATAGGGCATTGGGTATTCATTGCTTATTTCTTTCCCTACCTCCCCTGCCATTGGTGTCAACTTAAGCTAAAAATCGCTTATCTGTTGGCTTCCACGCCCGCCCAGAAATAAATTTCAGCGGCTCCAAGCTAAAGTCTACTGAAGTAGACTAAAGATTTTTAGGAATATTTAGTCTACTTCAGTAGACTTTAGCTATAAGCAAGGAACTGAAGTTCCTTGCGGGACATGGCTTTTACGTTAAGTTGACACGCCTGCTCCCCTGCTCAAGAACAGCTCCCTCATCCCCCACTCCCCACTCCCCACTCCCCACTCCCTACTGTCCAAGTTCTTTAATGTTTTTTGTTACTTGTTCATATAAGTCGTTGTTACCTTGACTTTGAAAAATGCTTGCTGCTTGTTGTAAGTCCTTGAGTGCGCCCTGTTTGTCTCCATTGGTGGCGCGGGCATTTCCCCGGTTATTGTAGGCAGGGGCAAAGTTAGGATTGAGGCGAATGGCTTGATTGTAATCTGCGATCGCACCCTGTGGATCTCCATTGGCAGCACGGGCATTTCCTCGGTTATTATAAGCGATCGCATATTTGGGGTTGAGGAGAATTGCTTGATCGAGATCATCTAGCGCCCCTCTTTTTTCTCCCAAGGTGGCGCGGGCATTTCCCCGGTTATTGTAGGCTTCGGCGTAGTTGGGATTCAGGCGAATCGCTTCACTGTAATCTTTCACTGCTTCTCTGTTATTTCCTAGTGAGGCGCGGGCATTCCCCAGGTTATTGTAGGCTTCGGCGTCGTTAGGATCGATGTTAAGTGCTTGATTGTAATCTGCGATCGCTTTTTCCTTGTCTCCCAAATCAAAGTAAGCTAATCCCCGCCCGTTGTAGGCAGCGCCATATTGAGAATTTTGAGCAATTGCCTTACTGTATGATGCGATCGCAGCTTGTAAATCGCCGTTTAAATGCTGATTCTTTCCCTGAAGATAGAATTCCCCACCAAGGGAAGCTGTAGCTGAACGACGGCTAGGTTGACTAACTCCTATTTCTGTCACCAAAACATTGTCATTCTTACTACAAGAAACACTACTAATTGCTGTCAATGTAGTAAAAATCGCTATGGTAAATACTTGATTTACCCTTGTTCGCTTTTGTTTAAATAAACGCCGTCTCATAATTTAATATAAACTGCCATAACACCTGAACGCAATTAGTACCAAAATCTAGATTTTAATTCTTTAACTCAATAGTTATTCTAACTTTTGATAGAGATTTCAAGTCAATTAATAAATTTCCCTGAGATTCAATAGATTTATTTAATAGTTATTTTAAGGAAAAATCAGAAAATATAAAGTATAAAACTTGTCAAATTAGCTCTTTGCTATTGTCATCTCTGTAATTTTTGACAATGGATTTCTGAGAGATTGTTTGAAAAGGTATCAAGTTGTATTCTATAAATTCTGTTATTTGTAACCAACTAAACAATTTACTCATCCTCAATATCGCTTTCTTTATTTTTGGAATTTAGCCGCCAAGAGGTGGTTTTTTCAATATCTACAGAGAGTTGTTCTAGGTTTTGCCCTAAATCTTTTTGGAGTTTCTGAGTGAGTGTGATTGGAAAATCTAAATTAATACCTTCACTTTGTGCTAGCCTTGCCAATTCTGTAAAAGTAGCTTTGATTGTAGTCCGCTCATAACTAGTCAGCTTATAATAGGCAGTTTCAGATATGTTCTGAGCTTGCATGGCTTTTTTCATGCGTTCTTGCAAATGCTCAAATTCTGAATTCAACAACTTGTATTGTTGCTCAAGTTGCGAGTATGTGCTACTTAGTGATATTAAATCTTCCGTTGCAGGATCGGGACTGGCTTGAGCTTGTAAATCTAATAAATTTGAGTGAATTTGAGCCAGATAAATACAATCTAAGTAAGCATACTCTATCTGTTCTTCAGTCAGAGGGCGTTTTCCCCAATCGCTTGTTTGTTCTTGTTTATCGATATTGTTAAAGTTACAAAGTGATGTAGCTATGGTTTTAAGTTGGTAATTAGGTAATGGTAAAAGATAGTAGGGAATTTTTTTTGCCATTTCTAAAGTGCAAGTAATATTTTTGGCTTTCTTGTTACCAAGAAGCTTTAGATCATAACTGGCGTTGTGAAAAACTTTTTCAATTGCAGAATTTATCATAATTTCTTCAATAAATTCAGCTATAATATTAGGCTGATCTAGGACATCTAAAAGGTAAACGCGATCGCCACTCATATCTTTGGGATTATCTAATACCTGAATCAGCGATAGTCGGGGATTACGACTTTTATAGTCAGCAACTTCTGTATCTATCCACAGCATTTTAGCGTTGGTATATTCAGCAACAATGGCACTAATTTCGTGGGCGGAAGTAAGGTACGGCATTGGCTAATATTTCCTGATATTTGGGGCATTGTAAGTAAGCCATAGTTTTCTAAAGTAACATTTTGTTGGTAATTTTGCTGCCACAGAATTGCAAAAATGCTGAAGTTTTGAGTTGCATAGGCTTAGATATCGCCAAACTGACTTAAATCTGATAACATCGAGTCACTACTGTCAGGCTGCACAGTCTACCACCTAAAGAAGCTCTGGGCATCTACATTAAATTCATAGAGAGCTACAGACTGTATGTAGAGGCATCCTGGTTAGCAACCGTCAGGAAAATTGGATTGGCGCTTCTGAGAAATGGCTGCAAAATCTTAGCCTCAAGAAATCGTCTAAGTTTCAATTTCTAGTAACCTAAGCAATTGCTTGGGAACTTTTGCTACTTCACATTTAATTGCTTTTTAACATCTGCTCCTCACAATCACACACACCTCAATTAATCGCTTCTAGTATTCAATTTGGAGAAGATAATGAAAAAGCTAATTCTATTACTAGTTAGTAGCATTTTGGTAGTTGGTACTTTTGGCTGCCAAGAGGCTCCTAAAACTGGTTCAGAAGCTTCTAACACTACTAATGAAGCCGCTCAAGCACCAGCAACACCAGCTTCTCAGATAAATCAAACGGCAGATAAAACTATTGCCAAAATTCCCGGAACACAAACGACTCCTTTAGCAGTTAGCACAGATACTATTAAAACCGATTCTGAAAAAACAGCAGCAACAAAAGCTAAAAGCAACTTGAAAACTCAAGTTAGTGAAAAGTTGAATAAAGGCTTACCAGGCAATAAGTTACAAGTTGAAAACAAAGAGGGTGAAATTATCCTCAAAGGCACAGCAACTTCTGCTGAAGAACTCAAGAAAGCTGAAACCTTGGCTAAAGAAGTTCAAGGTGTAAAGACAGTGAAGGTGGAAGCAAAAGTTGAAGCTGTGAAAATGCCATAAAAGAATAACTGAAGCTCTCAGTTAACATCGGCATAAAAGCTAAACAAGGACTTACGCAGATGTAAGTCCTGTTTTTTATTTGCAAGTTCGTAGTAAGGACTTTAGTCCTTAAGACTTTATATAATGAACATCTGTAGTTCATTTAGTTAATGAAATTGTTATTAAAGTAGTGGTAAATGAAGAATTTGATTTTGATATTCGTTATCAAAAGATGCTTCAGCAATTAAAATTAATTCATTAATATTCTGACCAATTGTTAATTTATCATTCAAAATAAAAATACCTGGTATATTACGTCCTTGGGCGATATGTTCAGCCAAATGTACAGGCATAGATTTGCGGTTATTCGTAACCAATAAAAAGTAGTGTTCTTCACACCAGCATAATATTTCTGGGTCTAATGTACTTTTAGGAGGCGTACCAGGATCGCCAACTACCCAGACAACTAAATCACGTTTTTGTCGTTTGAGTTGAACCTGATAAAGAGGGGCAACATTTTCATCCAGCAGATATTTGAGAGTCATTTTCTTGTGCTTTTTTGATTGCTTCTCTTTCAGCTATCAGTTTTTTTAACTTAATTACAACTGGTGGGGGATTGCGTCGCTGTTCTTCTTGCATTCTATGACTCCATTCCAACCAATCAGCTATATAGTTGCTTACAGCTTCTTTGTTGTGCAAATAATAAAGAATAGTCGCGTAAACTTGTTCTAGTGTTAGTGATGTATAAATGTTGGAAATTTCTTCTGGAGTTCGAGCGCGGTGAATGTACTCGTAAAGGATAGTTTCAATTCCTACTCTTGTACCTTTGAGTCGAATATCATCAGGACGCTGAAAGTCGAAGTAATCTTCTAGTTGCATAATTTACTTTATTATATTTACCCCTAAAATCATCTTACATACTTATAAAATATTCTTGCAATAAATAGTAATAAATTGATAGCGATGTCTACGACGGGCTACGCCTACGCTTTGCAGTTGATGTCTTAGCAGTTAGTTATCTCAACTAAAACTGGAATGATTTGATATAGTTGCTTTTGAGCGCCTGCAATGAAATCTCGTGCTTGTGCTAACTCTAGCAGGATTGTATTTTCTCTAAACCACGATTATCCTACCCTCTCTGCGTCTCTTTTGCCTTTGTGGTAGCCTGCGGCAAGCCGCTACGCGTCTACGATAATCCCTAATTTTCCCCCTACCCTCTTGCGAATTTTTTATTAGTTGATACACTTGTTCTTCATTAGCCCAGTGAACCACGGCCTATGGTGCATATCAAGCGCGTGGAACTTACGAACTTCAAATCCTTCGGTGGCACAACCTCAGTCCCTTTGCTACCGGGGTGTACTGTCATATCTGGGCCAAATGGTTCGGGTAAATCTAACATTCTAGATGCACTGCTATTTTGCCTCGGACTCTCCAGTTCTAAAGGAATGCGAGCCGATCGCCTCCCAGATTTGGTAAATAACACCCAAACGGCTAAAGGACGCGCTTCTATTGAGGCTAGCGTCACTGTGACATTTGATTTATCAGGAGAAGATTTATCACGCAAAGCCGCAAAGGCGCAGAGTGACGAAAGCACAGAAGAAGATCAAGAGAATTCCCACTCCCCACTCCCCACTACTTCGGCTCCGCTCAGTACAAGTCCCCACTCCCCAACTGAGTGGAGTGTCACTAGAAGGCTGCGAGTCACTCATCAAGGAAGTTACACATCGAACTACTATATCAATGGTGTACCTTGCACGCTAACGGAATTGCATGAACAACTAAGTAACCTGCGGGTTTATCCTGAAGGCTACAACGTGGTGTTGCAAGGGGATGTCACCAGCATTATCTCGATGAATGCGCGGGAACGGCGGGAAATTATTGATGAATTGGCTGGGGTGGCTGCATTCGATCGCAAAATCATTCAAGCTAAATCAACTTTAGATGAGGTGAAGGAAAAAGAAGATAGCTGTCGGATTATTGAGACAGAATTAACTGCACAACGCGATCGCCTTTCCCAAGATCGGGCTAAAGCTGAGAAATATCAAAAACTCCGCACGGAATTTCTCGCCAAACAATCCTGGGAAGCTGTATTATCATGGCGATCGCTACAAGCACAACAAGAAAAATTAGTTCACGAAATTCAAACAGGCGATCGCAATTCTACTGAACTCACTACCCAACTCACAAACCTAAATTCCCAAATCGTCCAAAAAACTGCTGAACTTGAACAACTCAACGCCCATGTAAAAGCCTTGGGAGAAGAGGAACTTTTGGCGGTACAATCTACCCTCGCCACCCAAGAAGCAGAACGAAAACAACTCCAGCGTCAGCTAACAGAATTACAAACGACTTCCCAAGAAACCGCCAAACGTCTGCTTCAAACTCAGCAAGAAATTGAAAAACACCGTCATTCCCTAGAAGAAATTGCCCAAACCCAGCTTGTAGAGACGCGATTCATCGCGTCTTCCCAGCACCAAAGAAATGAAGCCCACCAATCTCTAGAAACCTCCCGCCAAGCCGCCGCAGAAATCGCCTCGGCTTCAGAAGCCTGGGTGCAGCAACAAACTGCATTCAACCGTCAAATTGAAACTCTGCTGCAAACTCTAGAACCGCAACGCACAGAAAAAGCACAACTCACAGAACGCAATAATCAGTTACAGCAATTAATTTCAGAGCAAACCCATTTAATTGAACGCGACGAACCCCTTTTAGCCCAAAAACAAACCGACTGTAATCAAATTGAAACGGAATTTAACGCCTCTAGCGAACCCATCCAAAATTTAGCTCAAAATCTCTCAGCCACAGAACAAGAACTGCTAATCCAACAGGAAACCCAAAAACGGTTACTTTCTGAACAACGAGAAAAACAACGCCAGTTGGATAAAATCGAGGCGCAAGCGCAAGCACAGCAAGAAGTCCAAGGAACCCAAGCGAGTAAAGTCATCTTACAATCGGGAATGCCTGGACTTTGCGGCTTAGTTGTGCAGTTAGGAAAAGTGGAACCGCGCCATCAGCTAGCTTTAGAAATGGCAGCCGGTGGACGTTTGGGACATATTGTGGTGGAAGATGACAGCATCGCCGCCGCAGGGATTGAATTGCTCAAACAGAAACGTGCAGGGAGAGCGACTTTTTTACCACTAAATAAAATTCACGCTCCTAAATTTACTCAAGATGCAACGCTGCGTTTTGCTAACGGTTACGTTAATTATGCTGTGAACTTAGTCGATTGCGATCGCCGTTACAAAGATGTATTTAGCTATGTTTTCGGTAACACGGTGGTATTTGCCAACCTGGAGGCGGCGCGGAAAAACTTAGGATTATATCGCATCGTCACCTTAGACGGGGAACTCTTAGAAACCAGTGGTGCAATGACTGGTGGTAGTAACAGCCAGCGTTCAGCCTTGCGCTTTGGCAATGCAGAAGCGGCAGAATCTGATGAAGCGATCGCTTTAAAAAGTCGCTTGCTGGATATTGAGCGAGTTTTAGAGCGTTGTACAGAAGCGATCGCTACTTTGTCAGCCAGAACCAAAAAACTCACCCAAGAACTCACAGAATCGCGTCAGGCGCGGCGCGAACAGCAGTTGCAATTGGAACAGTTGCAGAAAGATATTAAGAATTTAACAACGCAATTAGAAGGGACGCGATCGCAACTCGCCCAAAACAGCGAAAAGTTAGCCACAGCTCAATCCCGATTAGAAATCTTAGAGCGGGAATTACCGGGACAAGAAACTCAATTGCAACAATTGCGACACGCCTTAGCAGAGTTAGAAGCATCCCAAACCCCCAGCGAATGGCAACAAATCCAGGCAACCATTAAAATTCAAGAGCAACAATTGCAACAACGCGAAACAGCGTTACGGGAAGCCGAACAAAGATTAAAAAATTTAGAAAATCAGCAACAACGTTTACAAGAAAAAATCCAAGAAGCAGAAACGCGAATCACCGAATACGAAACCCAACAAACCTCTTGTAGAGACGCGATTCATCGCGTCTTGAGCCAAACCACAACGCTAGACGATCAAATCACCCAAACCCGTTTATCGTTAAATCAAATGGAACAAAATTTAGGAGAAGAAAAACAGAAACGCGACGCCACAGAACAAGAAGTGCGATCGCATCTTTTGCGCCAACAACAATTACAATGGGAAATCCAAAAACTCCAAGAAACCCAAGAGAAGCGCCGCGAAGAACTAATTGCACTACAAAACCAATTGCGGGATATGGGAGCAGAATTACCAAATCCCTTGCCGGAAGTTCCAGATAAGGTAGATTTAGAAGAATTGCAAAAAGAATTGCGATCGCTTACCAAACGCTTACAGGCAATGGAACCTGTTAATATGCTGGCGTTGGAAGAATACGAACGCACTCAAAACCGTCTCCAAGAACTGACGCAAAAATTAGAGACACTAGAAGGGGAACGCACCGAACTACTTTTGCGGATTGAAAATTTTACCACATTGCGGCAACTTGCCTTTAAAGAAGCATTCGATGCCGTCAACGAAAACTTTCAATCGATTTTCGCCATTCTTTCCGACGGCGACGGCTTCTTGCAACTTGAAAATCCTGAAGATCCCTTTAGTAGTGGGTTAAATTTAGTCGCACATCCCAAAGGTAAACCCGTACAGCGCCTAGCTTCCATGTCTGGGGGAGAAAAATCACTTACAGCCTTGAGCTTTATCTTTGCCCTGCAACGCTACCGCCCATCGCCATTTTACGCCTTTGACGAAGTAGATATGTTCCTAGATGGAGCAAACGTAGAACGATTAGCTAGAATGATTAAACAACAGTCACAACAAGCGCAATTTATAGTTGTGAGTTTGCGTCGTCCGATGATAGAATCAGCCGAACGCACAATTGGCGTTACTCAAGCACGAGGAGCTTACACTCAAGTTTTGGGGATTAAGTTACAATCATCCAATACATCTGCTTGAGTTTTTGTTAATAATAGTGTATAGATAAACCACGTAATGTGCGACTTTCTCCCAAACCTAACCCCCAACACTTTCCCTAAAAGGATTGGGGAGCAAAAATCAAAGCCTCTCTCCCTGTGGGGGAGAGGTTTGGAGAGGGGTTCTAAGAATAAGTTGCATATCGCGTTAAACCGGATTCGAGATCAGGACTCGGTATAGAATGACCTCCGAACAGATAATTAGGCGTTCCGACATATTAAATACCCAGGTGATTACCCGCGACAACGGCAAGCGGCTAGGCATCATCAGTCAAGTCTGGGTTGATATAGATCAACGAGAGGTTGTGGCTCTTGGTTTGCGAGACAGCCTGATCTCCATTTCGGGCATACCGCGCTATATGTACCTCAACAACATCAGCCAGATTGGTGATGTCATCCTGGTTGATAACGAAGATGTTATAGAAGATATCGAAGTTGAATCTCTCAGTAATCTGATTAACTGGGAAGTAATTACAGAAACAGGTGAAGTCTTAGGCAAAGTTCGGGGCTTCAAGTTCAACGGTGAAACTGGGAAGCTTAACTCCATAGTTATTGCTTCTTTAGGATTGCCCCAAATTCCCGATCAATTTCTCAGTACTTACGAGTTCTCAGTAGATGAAATTGTCAGCACTGGCCCCAATCGGTTGATTGTGTTTGAGGGAGCCGAAGAACGGGTAAACCAGTTGACAGTTGGTTTACTAGAGCGTCTGGGTATCGGCAAAGCACCTTGGGAGCGAGATATAGAAGAAGAATACGGCTATACCCCACCGCGCCAAGTTGCCCCAGCCAATCAACTGCCTAGTGGAGTGCCATTGCAGCCACCCAGGCAAAAAGTTCGCGCCCCCGAACCCGTAGCGCGGGAAGAGGAATGGACAGAAGACTATGTGGAAGAGGAAAGGCCACAGCGTCAGGTAATGAAGGCGCGGCAGTATGAATCTATTCAATACGAAGAAGATGAGGAAGAAGATAACTGGAGCGAAGCAACCGGCAGCGACAGGTATCAACAACAGCAGCCGCTAAAGTATGATGCCCAGTCCTATAGCAAGAAGCCTTATGTTGATGAATACGATGATTATGACGACGTAGACGGCGATGCTTGGGAAGATGCGCCGAAGCCTGTGAATATTCCTAAGAAAGTCAAGGAAAGACAGCCAGAATACGAAGAAGAAGGCGGATATTAAGTAATTCGTAATTCGTAATTCGTAATTAAAGAAGATTAATTTAGCTCTTTCCTTAGAAGTAAGGAGGGGGCTAATTTTTTAGAACGCACTAGCGACAGCAAGTCGCACAGAATTATTTACACACAATTTTTAGTCTGGACAAGGGTTTCATTGCTAAATAGTGTGTAATTAATTTTGTTTAAGTACTTGTAGCGAAGACAGTGTAAGCGATAGCTCTAATATTTTCTTGTTTGTCAACTTTCATTTTTATAAACCTTGCTACGATGCCCGATATCTATAACATTTACTAATAAAACATCATCGAAAACATCGTATATAACTCTATAATCGCCTACTCTAATTCGATATGTGTTTTCTTCACCCTGTAACTTTTTAACTCCATTGGGACGTGGTTCTATAGCCAACTCATCTATTTTGGGTTGTATGCGATCTTGTAATTCTTGAGATAGTTTTTTAAACATTTTTCTAGCCCCCTTGGTAAATTTAACTTCGTAAGTAACGCTACGCCCTTTTTTCTTTCATTAGCGATTTCCTTTTTAATGTCGTCCCATGCAATAAGACTATTATTTTCTATATCACTTTTAGCAGCATGATAGGCTCTTAAATCGTTTTCGTCCTCTTCATCTTCGATTTTCTGAAGTAGTGCATAAATTTCATCTAGGGTACTATCGTAAGCTTGGTTTAGCAGTACGTTGATAGCTTTGATTAATTGTTCGCGTTCGTGTTCGGTTTTCATAATTAAGCCTCTTTAAGATTGTTAAGTTTGATTAATTTATCAATTCTATCAAGTATAAATAACTCATTTTGAAAACTCAATATCATCTAAGGGTAATAATCCTTCGTCCACGTCGGCAAAGTCTTCGTCCAGTGGTTCAAGGGTGGAAAGGGTTTCCAGGAGGGATTTTTTCTTGATGGGGGAAATGATGGCGAAGGGGATACCGTTTTGGGTAATAGTGAGGGGTTCGCCTGTTTTCTGGGCTTGGTTGAGTAGGGTTTGAATGGTTTCGGGGAGATCCGAAAGGGTGATTTGTGTCATGGTGGGTTCTGGGGTTAGCGGATGGGGACTTGACGCACATCTATTTTACCTGTGACGGCGTTGGTGATGAGGGCGGTGCAATATTCAAAACAAGATTAAATCCGGGATTCCACACCCAGAACTGTCACACCACAATTAAATGGATTTATCTAGTATTTATGAACTAATTAACTCTAGGATCAACGCTAAAACAGTTTGTAACTAATTAGTGAACTATTCAGAAACTCACCAAAAACTGCTAGCGTCAAACAAAGGAAAATATCGTTGTGGACTTTCGAGCTTGAAAACCCGTTCTAATTACTGGCAACTGCTGCCTTATATCCGACTCCAGTGGCAAACCATCGCCAGGGGACTTATTGGTATCTTGGGATACGTACTGGCAACATTAGTGTTGATAAATATTGCCGGTAAATTGGCAACTCCCTTTGCCCAAGGTAATGTAGTAGCGATCGCTCAAATAACTGGCAGTTGTGCCTTAGTATTTCTTGTTAGAGGCTTGTTTCAGTCTATACAAGATATGTACATGGCGAAAGCTGCTTTGAGAGTTGCTTTTCATCTCCGCCAGCAAGTCTACACACATCTGCAAAAGCTAAATCTCAGCTATTTTGAAACCGCAAAAGCAGGTGATTTATCTTACCGCCTCACCGAAGATGTTGACCGCATTGGCGAAGTGGTAAATAAAGTATTTCACGACTTTATCCCCTGCATTTTGCAGTTGCTAGCAATTCCGATTTACATGATTTACCTGAATTGGCAACTGACATTAGCAACGGTGATAGTTGCACCGTTAATGGGTATTTTAGTTGGCTGGTTTGGTGAACGGTTACGCAAGTATTCCTTAAAAAGTCAAAATCGCGTGTCGGGTTTATCAGCCATCCTCGCGGAAGTTTTCAACGGTATTCGTTTGGTACAGGCTTTTGCTGCCGAAAATTACGAAATCGCCCGCTTTGGCCATGAAGCAGAACGCAGTCTCAAAGCCAAATACTCAGCCGAACGCCTGAAAGCGATTCAGATTCCCATCATCGGATTTTTGGAAGCCTTAAGTGCCTTATCGTTACTGATTGTGGGAGCGTGGCAAATTTCCCAAGGTAACTTAACAGTGGCGAATTTTTTCAGTTATCTGGCGGCGGCGGCGCTGTTAATTGATCCCATTGGTCATACTACTAACAACTACAATGAATTTAAACAGGGTGAAGCATCTGTTGATCGCGTTTTTGAATTGATGGCAATTCAGCCGACAGTGATTGAAAAGATAAATGCGATCGCTCTCCCCCCAGTCAATGGCAAAGTAGAATATCGTCATATTTCCTTCGCTTATAAACCGGGTGAACCTGTATTAAAAGATATCAGTTTATTAGTATCACCAGGTGAAGCGATCGCTCTTGTGGGTGCTTCTGGTGCTGGTAAAACCACATTTGTCAATCTCCTCCCCCGTTTTTACGATCCCGAAACTGGTCAAATATTAATTGATGGTGTTGATATTCGAGATGTCAAGCTGCATAGTCTACGGCGACAAATTGGGATTGTTCCCCAAGAAACCATCATGTTTTCCGGGACAATTGCCCAAAATATCGCCTTTGGGCAAGATGTTTTTGATATGGAAGCAGTTACAGAGGCGGCGAAAATTGCTAATGCTCATCAGTTTATTAGCCAACTGCCAGAAGGTTATCAGACTTGGGTGGGTGAACGTGGGGTAAACTTATCAGGGGGACAAAGACAAAGAATTGCGATCGCTCGTGCTGTTCTGCTCAATCCCCAAATCTTGATTCTCGATGAAGCGACATCAGCATTAGATTCTGAGTCAGAAGCACTGGTACAGGAAGCACTGGAAAGATTGATGGAAAAACGCACAGTGTTTATTATTGCTCACCGTTTATCGACAGTTAGAAGGTGCGATCGTATTTTAGTTCTCGAACAAGGACAAATTGTCGAATCGGGAACCCATGAAGAATTATTAGCCTTAGAGCGTCGCTATGCGCGGTTTTATGCCCAGCAGTTTAGTTAGGCGGACTGAATAGATGATTTTAGTCCAATACAGTTCACTTAGTGATTTTTGACCTCGGAAGATCCCCCCAACCCCCCGATAAATTGGTTCGCTCTAGTTCCCTCCTTAAAAAGGAGGGTTAGGGAGGATCAAGCCTTAACTAAACTCTATTGCATTTTAGTCCACTTGAGTGGACTTAAGCTATCAGCCTGGAACTTCAGTTCTGGGCGGGATGTCTGTAAACACGACTATTTAACTTTGACTACCCCCTAGACTGAATTGCCTTAATTAAGTCATAAAAAGGTTGCCAATTATCTTCCTGAGCAATTGGTTCCCAAATAGATTCAATCACAGGTCTTAATAATGCTGTTTTCGGATTATGAACAGTTAGAGTTTGAGCAATTACATCAATGCCATCGCTCTCCAAATCATTCAAAATTTTATGATAGAGTATACACCAATCATCAAAAACTCCTGACGCACCCGGTACTGGCACAATATCTGAACTATTCATCACAAAACCTGGTTCGTCTCGCCATTTCGATGAAAAAGTCCGAGCCATTTCATAAAAAAACTGGTGATAACCAACTTGGCTATCTTTCAAAAATTCAACCGTTAGATTCAACAGTTCCCCAGCTTCTGGATGTGGCAAATCCTCAAAACCTAACTTTTTCAACATCAAAGAACTGTATTCAGCTTGATAATACTCATCAAACATTGCTAATCCAGCTTCCATTTCCTCTTTATCGATAATCGCCTTTAAAGGTTCCTGGAGCATTTGTAAATTCAACTGACAAATACTTGGTTGATTACCGTAACAGTAGCGTCCATAATAGTCAAAATATGCAGCTATAAAGGATGGGTTATAAGTTGGGATAAACGCGTAAGGCCCATAGTCAAAACTCTCTCCCGTAATCGACATATTGTCAGTATTTAGGACTGCATGACAAAAGCCAGCCGCCATCCACTGCGCTACTAGTTCTGCAACTCGTTTCACTAATTCGGCGTAAAACAAGGCATATTTATCTTCTTCAGCACTTAAGTGTCGATAATACTGCTCAATTACGTGGTCTAATAACTTCTTAGTTAAATCTGGACGCTGGAAAAAATGCAGTCGCTCAAAAGTGCCAAACCGAATATGAGAACTGCTCATTCTAATCATCACACATGAGCGGGTAGGCGAAGGTTCATCGCCCCGCCAGAGGGGTAAACCTGTTTCAATCATGGTAAGACAGCGCGAGGTACGTACACCCAAGTGGTGTAGTGCTTCCGCAGCCAGAACTTCCCGCACCCCACCTTTGAGCGTCAGCATACCATCGCCACCACGGGAGTAAGGCGTTCTTCCAGAACCTTTTGTGCCAAAATCGTACAATTCGCCATCAGTAGCGCGTACTTGCCCGTAGAGGAAGCCTCTACCATCACCTAACTGTCTGTTATATTCACCAAATTGATAGCCGTGGTAACGTAGTGCCAACAAGGGTTTACGCCCCTGAAATTTGCCAAAAGCTGTGATAAAATCATCATCTTTGACTAGTTGGGGATCTAAACCCAAGCGGGGTAGTAGTGCATCGTTACGCCAACGCAGTAAGTGTTGAGGAAATTCCTCTGCTGCAACCTCATCGTAGTAGTCATCGCCTAGAGATTCCAAGGCGCTTTCGTAGTTGAGGGAGAGAAAAGGATTGCTAGAATTTTTGTAGTTTGGAGTTTCAGCCAGAGTCATTACGAGCAAAGCTTAATTCATTCTTCCCTTAATACTACCTCTGGCTTTGGCATCAGCATAGACGCAAAAAGCGACCCATATCTAAAATATGGCAGCGCCCCCATCCAAATCTAGAGCGCATAATGAATAAAGTTTTGCAATTAAAGAAAAACTTAACTCAATTAGCTATTTTAGACGCTACATTTGAGGTTTTTGGCTCAGAATCACACCAATATCAATTCAAACCTTGCTTAAGTAACAAGGATATTCAAGTGTTTGAATCTAGATACAATATTACGCTACCAAGTGAATATCGAAACTTTCTCTTAGAAATTGGTAATGGTGGTGCGGGGCCAGGATACGGCTTATCTGGACTATCGGGAATTGAATCTGAAGATGTCATCCCAGAAAAACTATACCCTGAGAACTACGAAATTCTCTCTAAACCATTTCCTTTCACAAAAGCATGGAATAATTTGGATTTAATTGTTAAAAATAATACAGATTTGGTTACAAACAATAATGACTACTTCGACGATAAATTTATCCAGGGTACTCTTACCATTACAAATTATGGCTGTGGAATTTATGCGATGTTAATCGTTACTGGGGAGCAGTCAGGAAAAATCTGGATAGATGACCGGACTAATGATAATGGAATATATCCTGCTTGTTTGAGTTTTTGCCATGCTTTCCATGACATCAACCCTGATGATTCTTATCCAAATAGCAATAATGAGGAGCAGCCTTTAAGTTTTTATGATTGGTATGAAGACTGGCTTAACCGAAGTTTGGAGCAAATCCGCCAGTCTTCTGAAACTTAACCTTAATTAAATAAACCAAGTAATTAAAGCTGCTTCAATTTTTGATTGTAAATTAGCGTCAGTTTGTAAGTAAGCTAAAAATCTTTTAATTTGCATCCTCAAAAAAATGAATCTTTTGTGGGGTGGGCAACATGAGCGCCCTAGTTGTGCAATCTTATTTGCGCCACAGCTTATGCAAAGAGCAGGGGGACAAGGAAGTAATTTTTTTCGCTTATTTCCCCCTGCTTTTACCATTTTTTGAATTCAAAATTCAAAATTCAAAATTCTGTTAGGAGTAAGAAGAATAATTTTGAATTAATTAATTCGCTCTTTTCTTGCCCCCACTGATTCAAAGAATCAGTGGTCTACAATCAGTGGCTGGTTTCAAGCCCCCACTGATTGTAATAATGAAATTGATAATTTTGAATTTTGAATTGTTTTGACACCTGAGCGACTAACTCAAATTGCTAGTTAGTTCAGGAAATTTGGAGTACCTTTACCACCATTCTTACCAACAGCAGGAATTTCTATTAGGTTATCGGCAGCTTTGCCAGTACCATCATTGACAACATACATAGAATTACCGAAATGTCCATTGGGAACGAACAGTTGCGGGTGGTCAAAGGGCGCTTTCTCAGAGACAACTCGCTCATCAGTGAGTCCTTTCAAGAAAGCCACCAAGTCATCTTTTTCAGTTTCGCTTAATCCCAATGGGCGGAGAACCCCTTGCTGACGGAAATCTCCACCACGATTATAGAAGTCTACCACTTGCGGCAAAGTCAAATAGCCACCATTGTGGAAGTAAGGAGCTGTGAGTTCTATGTTGCGTAGTCCAGGAGTCTTAAACAGTCCGTCTGCAACTACTGTGTCATTGGGGCTAACTGTAACGTTGGGGCTTGAACCGAGAAGTAGCGGGAATTTCCCCAAAGCAGCTACCCCCGACTCCGAAAGCGGATTACCAAATGGGTCTTTACCACCAAGACTGATATCTTCTAGGGTGGGTCTAACACCGATATTGAAGTAACCTTTGTCCGAGACGGTTTTGGGAGTGCTGGTAGTGGCTCTAAGTCTTTGGTTCTTGACGTTGCTAACCGAGGCGCTAGTGAGTTCCAACCCACTATGGCAGAATATGCAGGCAGCTTTACCCTCGAATAGTTGTTTACCTCGTTGCTGCTGCACGGTGAGGGCGTTGGTATTTCCTTCTAAGAAGCGATCGTAGGGTGTATCGTTGGCAATGAGTGTAGACTCGTACAACTGAACTGCAAGCCCAAAGAATAGCGAGAAGTTATAATCCAACAGCCTGTACTCATTAGTTTGGGAAGAGTTATCAGGTTTGTTAACAAAAGTCCGTTTACCTTCAGCATCAACTTGGATGAGTTGATTAGAGTTCCACCACTCTGGCTTAAAGGCATCTTGAATCAGATCCTCGTAGGTTTTATCCTTGAGTCCGGGCTGAGGATATGCACTGTCTGCGCCTAAAACGCTGTCTTGTGGATGCACAACCTGTTTGCCTAGTGGTGTGAGTCCAGATAACTTTTGCCCCAAGACTCTGGGGAGCTTTGTACCCCCAATTGACAGAATATTGTCCAGCGAACCATTGACAACTATAAATTTGCTGAGGTCAATTTGACCAAACTTATTACCAATTTCTTGAAAAGTGCGACCATCAGCAGACGACTCGAAGGAACTGAGTGGCGGCCCGACCGCCTGGGAAGCTAAAGACGAATTATTCAGGCTGACTTTGACAAATTTAAGCTGATTTGGATTTTCTGCTTTCACGACAGAGGCGTTAGGATCTCTTAAACCGAAGGGATTCACCCCATTAAAGATATCTTGTGCCCTTCCATCCCAGAAGTTGCGGAAGTTGAATGCTGCATTAATTACGGTTGGCGTATTACGCGGCTGGACGCGGCGCACATTGATACCTCCCACTTTAAACACTGGATCTGGCTCACTTGTTTCTATATCTTTTGAGCTACCAGGTATAACACCAAGAAATTTTGTATTGGCGACTCCTTGAGATGAGCTAACATCGTTACTGTCAGATACCACAGTTGTAGAATCATTTGGATTTGACAGCTTGTGAAAGGGAAAATCTTGTTTTGTTAGCTGGTAGTTTGGCCCGCCGCCTATATTAAAAATTGTATCTGGATTCTCTGTACGATCAGCGTTAATCCGCAAAAGCCCAGGAGAAATCTGATTTATGGATCTATTGTCGGCTCCAGCATGGAAGTGACAACTAGCACAGGAGGTCTGTCCGTCGCTCCCAGCCTGCATATCCCAAAAAAGAGTCTTTCCTAACTTGATTGCAGCTGCTTTGTTTTTTACAAAGTCTCCAAGATTGTCAGGTTCTGGAACCGATACGCTCTTGAGCGAAACTGGAGCCGACCCCGTAACCTGCGCCGATACACTATTTCCAGCGATTACTGCTACCATAATAATCGCAGCAATTGTTATAGTCTTGGAAAATCTTGATCCTAGTCGGTTAAGCTTGCCAAAGCTAAGTCTCCGCCATTGGCAGTTTATTTTTGCCACTAAAGATTTGAGCAAAATTCGACCTTTTGAGGTCAGTAGGAAGTAAATTAATAAGCCAGTAATAAAGGCTACTAAGCTTATTGTGAGTATAATTTTCATGATTTTCGTTATCAAATAATACCGAAACAAGCAGTAGTTGATCCCACAACGGTTACGCGATACCAGACCAAGTAAACCTCAATTAATGATTGTCCAGCAAGTACCTACATAATTTACATTGGGCATACAAGTTTTATGCAGAAGCAGCCAATCGTTTACAAAAGTTCATAAAAATTTCTGTAAGTAAAATATATTATCTTAAAAATTATACTTAGCCGTTTTTAAGATTTAGGTGCTTGCCAATTAGGATTGATGAGACTTGTCATAATATGATCTTCCCATTGCCCATTAATTAACAAATAATCTCTAGCATATCCTTCAATGACAAAACCGAGTCTTTTAAGTACGTTGCCACTGCGCCGATTGTGAGGCATATAATTAGCCATGACTCGGTGAAAATTTAACTCTTCAAAAAGATATTCAATGGCGGCTTTTAGCCCTTCTGTCATATATCCTTTACCTTGCTTACTTTCAGCAAGGCTATATCCCACATAGCAAAAATGAGCGGCTCCTCGGACAAAATTACTAAAATTTACAGTGCCAATAATTACGGTAGGATTTTTTTTGGTAAAGATAAATAGCTTTAACGATTGACCATTAATAAATTCCAGAAAATTGTTCTCTATCTGATACTGCCAATACTCTTCAGTAAAAAACCCATCAGCCCAAAGAGGGTAAAATGGAGTGAGATAGATTTTGTTATGAATGAAGTATTTCAGAATTTGGGGTATATCTTCATGGATAGCCGCTCGTAAGAACAGGCGATCGCTTGTAATTAGTGGCAGTTCTGATATCATAGACTACTTGATTAACAGGATGTCTTGCAAGCAGATTCTCTAGACTTTGTAAGTTTTTTCATGCCTGCGGTAGTGCGGTAAAATTTTTTTCAAATACTTGCACTGTTAGGGTCAATATTATTAATAGCGATCGCCTTGCTCGTGTTAAAGAATATGGGCGTACAGCCAAGTGGCATAGCAGTTTTTATATTGGCTTATATGGTGAACCAGCGCTATAGAGGGTTTCCCTCCGTAGGCGACTGGTATTAGCATAGCGCTAGCAACGTAGGAGCGTCACCTGAAGGCTCAAACTTGGGTAAATTTTTTGGAACTATATTAAGATTTAGTCACGAATTTAATTAAATTAAATTAAGTTGTAATAAGGGGAAGTATTATCAACGGGTACGCAGGGCTATAGAGCTTATTTTATCTGCATCCTAGCCTTTTTTGTTGCCGCGTCAGGTTATTTAATTAGTCAATAATATAATTATAACTTGATTTTTACATTAATGTTCTATAATTAATTTCGTTAAAATTGTTTTGAGGAGTATGTTGTTATATGAATAAAGTTCTTTCTAAAAACAATTTACTATCTTGTTTATTAATACTGGGCGTTACTATTCCGGTTGTTTATTCTACAAAGGCCGCGTACAGCCAAGTAGGATTAACTCCTTTAGAACTTTTTTACAGTGGTAATAGAGGAGATAACTTTACTACAGGAACAGATATCGGTCGGAGTTCAGCTAATGATGCTGGATACAGTTTAGTCCGAGTTGAAGGGTGTGCTTTTCTTAGGCAGCAGCCTGGAACTAGGCTGTTGACTTTGTGCCTTTTTAGGCGTTTTTCGCTCATGCAGTTTTTGTGTCGTCAACGAACTCCGAGAATAGGGTTTTTCTTTTCGAGAGCATAGATTGACCAAAAACTTCAGCCAACCATGCTTCAACATCAGCAAAACTAATTGCTTCCAGCGCATTTTTAACAATTGTATTTGTTAAATTCATGGTAGATAAACAAATTGTTAGCAACATCTGACCCATCTCCTTAAATGGACAACGTGCAGAAAATTGCTTATATTTTCCAAACAGCGATTCAATCACATCAGAAGTTGCTAAAAAAGTTTTTTCGTCCTTGATGTGAGAACTTTGAATGACCACGTAATCACAAATATGTTGCTGAAAATTTAATAGCTCACTATCGACTTCAAACTGGTTTTTCTCAAAATTAGTGAGAGACTGCTGATTAATTCCTAATTTTTTTAATTGAGTTTCAAGAGTCCTAGTAAGCACAGTCATTTGATGCCAACGAACTAGTTCTGATTGATAATCAACTAACCATCCTAATTTATCTATTAATTTCTTCTTAATCACGCTTGGGTCGATATCTTTAACCAATTCAACCAAAGTATCTAATTGTGAACTCAACAACTTTAGACCCCATTCAGTGAGCCTTTCAATATTAAAATAGCGACACTGGGAACGTTGTGTGGGTGGAGATAAAAAAGATAATTCAGTTTGTTGTAACTGTTGCCTGCATCTGTTACATTTTTGGATAAATAACTGATATTTATCATCAGAATCTAACTCATATTTTAAAAGTAAAGCCATTGCATGAGTTACATCATGAGTATAAATTAAGTCTTCATTCTCCTGTTTATAAAGCTTTATTCCCCGAGACAGGTCACTACCGTGATCAGCCACTATTTGTATTGGTTTACCAACCCGTAAGCTAATTTCATCCAGTTTCTGCTTGATAATTTCTCCTGTTGTCGATGACATTATTTCTAACCCTAAAAGCTCTACGTCTCCGTGAGAAACTCCTCGTCCATAAGGAATAATTTCTTCAACCAGATGTTGTTGTGAAACACCTAAAACTACAAGAGCTTTTTGTTTTCCTAATTCCAATGTAAAATCGACAATAAATATCCAATCGCTTCGATATTCTTTTTCACGATTAAGTTCGGATAATCCAATCCGACCTAGCCATTTCCTTATACAAGTAAAACTGGGAGTTTTCTCTTCTAAGTTATTAAATAACTCTAGAGTTTTTTCTATTCCTCTAAAAATGATGCCACATTTAATTAAAAGTTGTATACTTATCATTACTATATCAACTGTATAGTGATGATTTTTAGCATTCAAATCTTCGATTTTGCTACTTGTTTCTAAATTAGACTTTATTAAGTCTATATTCATCTTTTTTTCCTCTGCGAACACCTCCCTACTCTCTTTAGTTACTCCTTGTTCAGCAGCGATCGCACGGCTTTTCCAATACTCTCGTGACGCTGATAAATCTCTTACTTTTATTTCTAAAGCTCTGAGTTTTTTCTGTTTTTCTAAAGCTCTTTGTTTCCAATTATCTCGACCTACACGAAATAAACGGGCTAATCTGCTGGTTGGACTTTTGAATTCCATTAGCTTTTAACTCCTCTAGAAAAGGCGACATAGTTATTGTATGAGAAATATCGCTCAAAAACCCACAAAGTCAACAGCCTAGGCTATGTCTACCCCGCAAATAGGTGTTCTAAATAAATTCACGCCAAAATTTGTAATTACTCATCATTCTTATAATTGAGAATAAGTTTGATCAAATAAAGAATAGTGGAGAAGATGGTAGTCGTTTTCACTATCTCTTTTGTTGTTTCAAAATTTCTTTCAAGATGGTAAATTTTAAACTATACGGTTTAGTTTGCCCTTTATGTTAGCTACGCTATATCTACCTGATTTTGCCAAAAACGCTACGCTTTGGTTTTACTTCTAATTCATAGAATGAGTATTTTTACTGGTAATCTGCCATTCAAGCAAAATCTTGATAAGCTGATGTCTAATATCTAGAGCGGAAGGATTGAGAGCCAATGGGTGAGAAAGCACAGTAAGCGGCATAACTTCGATAAAATCGCTTTGCCCAAACGCTGTACCGCAGTAAATTCAACCAAAAGACAGCTCAAGATTTAACCCAGTCTAAAAGAAGGATAGTGATGTGGTGGGAATACGCTACGATTGGCAGGATTTAGAGATTCGGGCGATATACAATACGCCATTGCTAGAGCTTATTTATCAAGCTGCTAGCGTGCATCGCCAATATCATGACCCAACAAAAATACAAGTTTGTAAGCTTATATCTATTAAAACGGGAGGTTGCCCAGAAGATTGCAGTTACTGTGCCCAATCTTCCCGCTATAAAACAGAGGTAAAGCCGGAAGCACTTCTAGAAAAGGAAACGGTAGTTAACATCGCCCAGAAAGCGAAAGAAACTGGTGTTAGTCGCATTTGCATGGGTGCAGCTTGGCGCGAAGTGCGGGATAACTCACAATTTGAGGAAGTCCTGGAAATGGTCAAGGATGTCACCGCAATGGGTTTAGAAGTGTGCTGCACTCTAGGTATGTTGACGGCAAATCAAGCCAGAAAATTGTCAGAAGCGGGACTTTACGCCTACAACCATAACTTAGATACCTCGCAGGAATATTACAGCACAATTATTACCACGAGGACATATAGCGATCGCTTGAACACAATTGAGAATGTCCGTCAGACAAATATTACTGTCTGTTCCGGTGGTATCCTGGGTTTGGGCGAAACTGTCGATGATCGGGTTGGGATGTTACAAACTCTGGCAAACTTACATCCGCATCCAGAGTCTGTGCCCATTAATATTCTTTCACAAGTACCGGGCACACCCTTAGAAAATCAGCCTGATGTCCCTATTTGGGATATTGTGCGGATGATTGCCACAGCCAGGATTTTAATGCCCGCTTCTGATGTGCGTCTGAGTGCAGGTAGGGCGAGACTTTCTCAAGTTGAACAAGCTTTCTGCTTTATGGCAGGAGCCAATTCTATCTTTTCTAGCGACGACAACAAAATGTTGACAGTGACAACTCCCTGTCCAGATTATGATAGCGATCGAGAAATGCTGAATTTACTTGGTTTGGGAATGCGATCGCCTTCCCAAAGACAAGAGAAAGTAGCAAGTCCGGCTGTTGTGGGATAAATATCTTCTTGTGGGATGGGCGTCTCGCCCGTCCCTTAGTTGAGGGCAGGCAAGATGCCCGCCCCACAAGAGTCTTGACTAAATTATCTTGGCAGTCCGCAGACCAAACAGCAGACCGACAGCCAAACCAAAGAACAAAGCTAAAAAGCCGATGTAAGCTGCAATCGCAAACATTTATTTTTCTCCACAATAGTTCCTAAATCTATTGAATCATTAGTCATTGGTCATTGGTCATTTGTCATTTGTCATTTGTCATTGAGCATTAGTCAATTTCTTCCCCTGCTCCCCCTGCTCCCTCTGCTCCCTCATCTCCCCACTCCCCACTCCCTTTCAAGGGTAGGTGTTTAAAAATTAGGCACTAGAGAGGGTGATTTGGGAAACATTGAGTTGTGGAATGAAGCTTGGCCAAGGTTCAGGAAAAAAACCAGCCTGTGGTAACGTCAAATGATTGAGGAATGCGGCTTTAATCACTAAATAGCCACGTCGAAAACAACTCAAACCTTCGGTTTTTTTTTCTGTGTAAGAAAATTGCGTCTGGCAATATGATTGGGGGGTAACTCATCGACACCACTGATATGCTCCTTGGCATCAACGACACCGCCAACACTTACCTGCCATAAAATTGCGATCGCTAACGCCAACCAATGTCGTTCAGCTCGTTATTCTCTAAGTTGCTGACGTACAGTGTTCTCTTTTTTGCCCAATAATGTCGCTAAAAATACAGAAACCGTCGTTAAACCACATGATTGGGTCATCACAATGCCAAAACTCCACATTGCTAATACAACTGCTTGAGATTTGGTCAGATGCGGCATTTTTTTGATCACTGTTCTCGTCCACTCATTTAATGGCTCATTCTTGACCACTTGCATCCAAAGAAAACCTCAGAGTAAAGTTAACGATCGCTCCCCATGAAGAGAGTGGTTTCTACCCACAAACCTCAGTTCGCTATCATACCTTACATTTGGCGACTTTCTTAAACACCTACCCTTGAAAGGAGGGTTAGGGTGGAGTAAAAAAATATTGTCTCGTTTGTCTCGTTGTCTCGTTCCCAGTCTCCGACTGGGAATGCCGTCCTAGAGGCTCCGCCTCCCTTGTTGGCGGCAGAGCCGCCAGGAGCCACATTTCCAGCCCAGAGGCTGGAAACGAGATTCCAAAGGAGATTCCAACGAAGTCCGCCTGCGCGGACTGAATGTAAAATTAGGATTTGTAACCCTCACAGGCGATAGCTATAAAACCCATCTTGAGTTTTGCTAGTTGACTGCACATTCCAAAGACGGTAATCCCACTCATAACTAGTACAAGTCGGCGTAAATACGCCTACCATTTTCAAAGACTGCAAAGGTTGATTTTTTCAGGGTTTGTAATGGTGGGTTTATTTCCGCCATGCTGTACTAGGATGAAAACAGACTCCATTTTTTATCGTTTATTTCAAACTTTTCCCAGTGCTTTCTTTGAATTAATCAATCTGCAAGCATCAGAAGCAAATGCATATAATTTCGCTTCAGTAGAATTAAAGCAAACAGCATTTCGCATTGATGGAGTCTTTCTTCCTATTGCTGATACTAGTAGTCAGCCGATTTATTTTGTGGAGGTTCAATTTCAAAAAGACAACGAATTTTACGCTCGTTTATTTTCAGAAATATTTCTGTATTTATGACTTTACGCACCTACTACAGATTGGCGATCAGTAGTTATATTCCCTCGTCGCAGCCTTGAACCAACCCAAGTACAACTTTATCGAGTCTTACTCGAAAGCCAATTGGTAACGAGGCTATATTTAAACGAGCTTCCAGAAGTAACTGAACATTCCTTGGGAGTTGGTATCATCAAATTAGTAGTTGTAAATAAAAAACAAACTCCCATATTAGTCAAAAGTTTGATTACAAAGACACGTTCACAAGTGAGCGACAAAGCACTTCAAAAAAAAGTGTTAGATTTAATAGAAACAATTGTAGTTTACAAACTACCGCGTATCAGTCGTCAGGAGTTGATAAAAATGTTTGGACTCGGTGATTTTGATATCAAAACGACTAGACTTTATGAGGAACTTAAGCAGGAAACAACTCTAGAGGTAGTCATGCGTCAGTTACGACGACGCCTTGGTAATTTGAGTCAGCAATTGCAAGACCGCATCAGTCAGTTATCTATTAAACAGCTTGAAAATCTAGCCGAAGCACTGTTAGATTTTTCCACAGAAGGAGATTTAGTTGCTTGGTTGCAAGACAATTTAACTCAAGCTTGAATTTTTGGTGAACTGAATAAACCATAGTAGGGCTAGCATTGCAATGCCCACCCTACAAATAATTAGGGCTGTTGACGTATCCTTTGCCAGATAGTAAAGCCCAAAAGAATGATAATGCTACTGGCGGTAGTAAGCATCACAGCCAAACTCATGCCTTGTATTCTCATCGCCAGCAAGTTGAAAATTAAGGTAATTGACCAAAGCGTAAAGGCAGCATGGCGCTGGGAGAGTCCCCAAGCAAGTAAGCGGTGGTGCAAGTGGTCTTTACCAGGAGTACTAAGAGGGTTATTTCCTGCTAATAGCCGTCGCACAAATACTTGAGTCGTATCTAGTACTGGCAATAACAGAAATAAAACCGTGGGAATTAACGCATAAACTGTGTTTTGTTGCAGCCTACCTAAAATACTAGTTGCCGCCAATACATAGCCAAAAAAGTATGCTCCGGCATCACCCATAATGATTCGCGAGGGGTGAAAGTTGTGACGTAAAAAGCCCAGTGCAGCACCTGCCAAAGCTGCTAATACCAAGATTGCTGCTGCACGATTGTTAAACTGGGCTGCAACGCCCAACAAACTCATGGCGGTAATAAAGCTGATTCCTCCCGCTAAACCATCCATACCATCCATCAAGTTGATGGCGTTGGTAATCCCTACTACCCAAAGTACTGTTAACGACATAGACAAGAGCGAGTCTATGGGAGTACCAAACATGACATGAATACTGATGCCATTAGCTACCAGTAAAAGTGCCGTGAGAATTTGCGCCCACAAACGAACAGAGGGCGGTAAGCCGAACTGATCGTCGATAAAGCCCACAAGGACTAATATCGAACCCCCCAACAGAATAGTTAGCACTTGAGCCAATACGTTTTGGAGTTCGATCGGTCGCAAAAGGCTAGCTAATATCAGTGCGGCAATCACACCCGCGTAGATAGCCAGCCCCCCTGCATTGGGTAAAGGTTCTCGGTTAAGCCGCCGGGCGTTGGGTTGGTCAGCCCAACCTACCCGCAAGGCGAATTTGCGTACTGTCGGAATTAAACGCCACGTTACAAGGCAAGCCAAGAGAAACGTAAATACTACCGCCAACCAGCCGGTGCCGCTAGGGTCGGCAATACCAAGGGACTTAAGGGAGTTGTCTAGATTCATCTCCCAATTCAAGCATTACTGCCTGTATGTAATATGAGCATCACCTGTATATTAATCAATTTTTTTTATTTCCATTTGTAACTTGAGCCGCTTGGGAGATTAGCACTCTGGCGCTGTGAGTGCTAAATTGTCTAATGGAAGCGCTAGAGAAATAAAACATGGCGAAAATTATTGCATTTGACGAGGAATCGCGGCGAGCTCTAGAAAGGGGTGTTAACGCCCTTGCCGATGCCGTAAAAATCACCTTGGGGCCCAAAGGTCGCAATGTCCTTTTAGAGAAAAAATTTGGCGCACCTCAAATTGTCAACGATGGTATCACTGTTGCCAAGGAAATTGAATTAGAAGATCCTTTGGAAAATACTGGTGCAAGACTCATCCAAGAAGTGGCCTCAAAAACTAAAGATGTCGCTGGGGATGGTACAACCACCGCCACAGTTTTAGCACAAGCCTTAATTCGGGAAGGTTTGAAGAACGTCGCGGCGGGTAGTAACCCTGTTAGCTTGAGACGGGGGATCGACAAAACTATTGAGGCATTGGTACTAGAAATTGCCAAGATAGCCAAGCCAGTAGAAGGAAGTGCGATCGCTCAAGTTGCCACTGTTTCTGCTGGTAACGATGAAGAAGTTGGCCAAATGTTAGCCCAAGCAATGGAAAAAGTCACCAAAGATGGTGTAATTACCGTTGAAGAATCTAAATCTCTCACAACTGAACTAGAAGTAGTTGAGGGGATGCAGATTGACAGGGGTTACATTTCACCCTATTTTGTCACCAACAACGAACGACAAATAGTCGAATTTGAAAACGCCCGCATCTTGGTTACTGACAAAAAAATCAGCAGCATCCAAGATTTAGTGCCGATTTTGGAAAAAGTCGCCCGTTCTGGTCAGCCCTTGCTGATTATTGCTGAAGATGTTGAAGGTGATGCTTTGGCAACTTTGGTAGTGAACAAAGCGCGGGGTGTACTGGCTGTAGCTGCAATTAAAGCACCTGGGTTTGGCGATCGCCGCAAAGCTTTGTTAGAAGATATTGCTATTCTCACCGATGGACAGTTGATTTCTGAAGAAATCGGCTTAAGTTTGGATACTGCTGCTCTAGAAGCACTGGGAACTGCCCGCAAAATCACCATTGACAAAGAAAGCACCACCATTGTCGCTGGTAGTGTCACCAAGCCAGAGGTACAAAAGCGGATTGGTCAAATTCGCAGACAGTTGGAAGAAACCGATTCTGAATATGATCAAGAAAAACTGCAAGAACGCATCGCCAAGCTCGCTGGCGGTGTGGCAGTGATTAAAGTGGGTGCGGCAACCGAAACCGAACTCAAAGACCGTAAACTGCGGATTGAAGACGCGCTGAATGCTACTAAAGCTGCTGTGGAAGAAGGTATCGTTCCTGGTGGTGGGACAACCCTAATTCACTTAGCTAAGAAGGTACAAGAGATTAAAAAGACCCTACAAAATGACGAAGAAAGAATTGGGGCTGATATTGTCGAAAAAGCGCTAGAAGCTCCCTTGCGCCAAATAGCAGACAACGCCGGTGCTGAAGGTTCTGTAATCGTCTCGAAAGTTCGGGATAGCGACTTTAATATTGGCTACAACGCCGCTACTGGCGAATTTGAAGACTTGATTGCTGCTGGTATTATTGACCCTGCCAAAGTCGTGCGTTCAGCTTTGCAAAACGCTGGTTCCATTGCTGGTTTGGTCTTAACCACCGAAGCGATCGTTGTTGAAAAGCCGGAGAAGAAATCTGCTGCTGCTGCCCCTGATATGGGCGGTATGGGCGGTATGGGCGGCATGGGCGGTATGGGCGGCATGGGCGGCATGGGCGGTATGTTCTAACTTCTGCTCACCCAGATAAATATTTTTTCAGCAGTTTGTCTTGCCAAGGCAAACTGTTTTTTTATAGCATTGCTGATTCAGAAACAATATGTTATCTGTATTGCTGGTAACTCACGAACCTAAATAAACTTACAGCAGTTTTCATCTATTTAAACCATACGTATCGTAGGGGCACAGCAATGCTGTGCCCTTACAACTGACTATTAACAAAATGTTTGCCTCGTTCCCAGTCTGCGACTGGGAATGCCCGTCCTTGAGGCTCCCGCCTCTCTTGCTGGCGGCAGAGCCGCTAGGAGTAGCATTTCCAGCCTCTTGCTGGAAACGAGGTTTTAAAAGAGTTTTTGCTTAAGTTGACACCAATGAGCATTGCTGTGCCCTTATAACTGACTATTAACAAAATGTTGATCACCAAATTAGCAACCTAAATAATTGCTTAATCTAGAAATTACCGTCTTTGTATTAATTTTTGTAAAATTATGTGTAATCGGTTATTAGTCACTAGTTAATTATTTTTACTAATGACTAATGACAAATGACTAATAACTATTAGGTAATATTACATGATCCGAAAACTGCGTCGCCTTCCCAAAATAATCACCAAAGTATATGAAGATGAGTTCTATCACCAACCTGGGACTGTACCTGGAACCATTTTTATTGATGCAGATGCTCCACCACCGATAATTTTTTTGATTGACTATAACCAAACCAATTTCATCCACGAACAAATAGCAACTCCAGAGGAGTGTGTTCCATATCTGGAGATGGAATCCGTTTCTTGGGTAGACGTACAAGGTTTAGGCTGTCAAGACATATTACAAAGATTGGGTAACGTTTTTGAGTTACATCCTTTAGTTTTAGAAGATATAGTCAATGTGCCGGAGCGTCCTAAAACAGAGGATTATGAAGACCAATTGCTATTCATTGCCCGCATGGTAGTACCAAAGGAAAGAACATGTGGCTTTTACAGTGAGCAAGTGAGTTTGATATTAGGTAAAAATTATTTGCTGACAGTCCAAGAGGAACCAGAACATGATTGTTTTGAAGAAGTGCGATCGCGGATTGAAAAAAACAAAGGTACTATCCGTAAACAGGGAGCAGATTATTTAGCTTATGCTCTGTTAGATGCAATTATTGATGGCTTTTTCCCGGTGCTGGAGCTTTATGGTGAGCGAATCGAAGAGTTAGAAGAGGAAGTAATAGTTAAACCTACTCCGCAAACACTACAAAATATTTATCAAATTAGGCGAGAATTACTGCAACTACGTCGTGCTATCTGGCCCCAGCGAGATGCAATTAATTCCTTAATTCGAGATGCTCCCGATTTGATTAGTGAAGAAGTGCGAATCTACCTGCGAGATTGTTATGACCATACGGTACAAGTGATGGATATGGTGGAAACTTATCGAGAACTAGCATCTGGATTAATGGATGTGTACCTTTCGGCAGTAAGTAATAAAATGAATGAAATCATGAAGGTACTAACGGTAGTTTCAACAATTTTTATTCCACTGACTTTTGTTGCCGGAATATATGGTATGAATTTCAATACTGAAAAATCGCCATATAATATGCCAGAGTTGAATTGGTATTGGGGCTATCCACTTTGCTGGGCAGTAATGTTAGCGATCGCATTTGGTTTGTTATTCTTTTTTTGGCGACGAGGCTGGCTGCAAAATTCTGTAGTAATCAAGCGCAATTAAAAATTGCAGATGAACGATGAGCAAAATATACATTCATTAACACTGGGAGTTGAGATTCTGAGTTATGAGGAGTAGCGACCAGAATTTAGTAGTTTTAACGATTTATATTATCGGTGTTTCTTATGTGTTTAACCGCATGGTTGAATCCATCGATGATCAAATTAAGTTTGAGTTTAAAAAAGGAATCGTTGACGAGCAACTCAAAGAAAACAATCTTGATGATAAAATCGGGATTTCCTTTAAACTCAAATCCTCATACCCAATTGACGATTTGAAAGATTTAGGAATTAGCATTGAAAATAAATCTGAAAATATTGCTGTATACGTTGACTGGGACAACAGTTCTTTAGTAGTTGAACATAGCAAGCAATCACGCCGCGTAATTCGGAAATCACCAGACTTAACCCGCGACTTAGCAGTACCCCAAAGTCCTAGCCTAATTGCTCCCAAGAAAACACTTTCGGAAACGGTGACAGCAGAAGATGTTTTCGAGCGCGATCAAGTAGCTGGAACCTATTCAGCCAAAAAACCCCTAATTGATATCAACGGGCTGCAAAAAGGGCAAAAAAAATTGTACAACGACTTTATTAACAGAAGAAAGGAGTTAGACTTTTCCCTGCAACTAGTGCTACGGATATCTGAGGTGCGTTTAGGTTTAGCCCCAGGTCGTGATTTTCCTCCCATTAGCATTATCAATTGTCCTTTCACAGTCAGGAAACTGCCTTGGACTTACGCTTTACCTTGGAATAAAAAAAAGTAATGCTGTGTCAACATATTAGGGACTTCCAAAGATTACACTGGATCTAAGGAGAGAGTAGGCGCAGGCGGTTGCAGATCAGTCATAGTTACTGGTTTGAGGAAAGTCCGGACTCCCGAAAGACCAAACTTGCTGGATAACGTCCAGTGCGAGCGATCGTGAGGATAGTGCCACAGAAAGATACCGCCAAAACAGTTAGGAGTTAGAAGTTAGGAGTTAGGAGTTAGGAATCATTAACTCTTAACTCATCACTCATAACTCCTAACTAAATTTGGTAAGGGTGCAAAGGTGCGGTAAGAGCGCACCAGCAGTATCGAGAGGTGCTGGCTCGGTAAACCCCGGTTGGGAGCAAGGCGATAGGAACTACGGTTGGTCTTTTACCAGTTCCGCTCAATGAGAGCCGCTAGAGGCGTTTGGTAACAAGCGTCCCAGATAGATAACTGCCCTCGCAAGAGAACAGAACCCGGCTTATGTCCTGCTCTCTCCCCTTTAATTGAGTATGAACCTTTCACGGTTTGTACTCTATTATTTTTTGTACGGGTTTTGTGCGTAAGCGTACCCCTGCGGGGAAGCAAGCTACGCGTAGCGTCTCGTAGAGAAGCTCGTCGTAGACATCGCTAATTTATCTAAGGGAACTCCAAAAAATAAATTATTCCACATTAAAGTCGTTGACTGTTGACTGTTGACTGTTGACTGAAAACTCGTGAACCGTCAACGGTCAACAGTGAACAATAGCAATGGAATATTTTTTTACTTGGAAGTCCCTAAAGCATTCCCAATATCTCTAATGCTGTATCCAAATGCCATTTAACCCGATACAGTCCAAACAGTTTCTCTTGGCTGTACCGTGCTGGGTACTCTAGTTTTCTCCCCTCCATCGTCACCTTGAGCAATGCTGACTGCTCTGGTGTCGGTGTTCCCATCGCTTCTAGTGTCGCTTCTAGCGCTTCTACTTGAGAGAAGATAGGAGACTTCAATCCTTTATTTTCTGACACTTGCTTGCAAGCTATAACAGGGAAGGTCAGGAGTGCGTTAATGTATGATGCTTTATCAGCAGGGTTTCCTATTGCTTGGATGCCGTACTGTATCAGACATAAATCGCGTAACGCTCTCAAGCTTTTAACTTCTAATTCTGTGCGCGTGAACATAAAATAGAGTTACCTCTGTAAAAGTGGGAATCGGTGGGCAACAAGTTTCTCAGGCTAAAATGCCCATCGATTTAACATTATCCACTGATATACATGTGGAGAATAAATTTATTTGTATTTCTATACAATGTCTAAAAATAAAGGTAATCCAGATAACTTAAAGCCATTCACCACGGACAGAGAGCGACCACTAACTGAATATCTACATTTGCGTATCACCAAGGAAATGAAGGAAGAGGTAAAAGCTAAAGACGATCCTCCTGAATTTTGTCGTCAAGCTATCCAAGAGAAGCTAGATAGAGAGAAGTAGCGAAAAGTTGCTAGAGTAATAGTCCAAGAGATTTAGATATATAAGTATAGATAGCTAGTTACCTTCCCCTACTCCTCTGCTCCCCCTGCCCCCTGCCCCCTGCCCCCAATGTCCCTTGCCTATCCACGCCGTCAACGGCAACTCGAAAGTTTAGTCCAAAAATTAGGTTTGTCGCTAGAAGCACCTATAAAGTGGGAATTGCTGGATTTAGCGCTAACTCATCCCACTGTCTCTGATTCGGCAAATTATGAACAACTGGAGTTCGTTGGTGATGCAGTGGTGCGGTTGGTGTCGGCTGTTGTGTTATGGGAAAATTATCCCGATTGTCCAGTAGGAGATTTTGCGGCAATTCGTTCGGTGTTGGTGAGCGATCGCATCCTCGCCCAATTGGCCAGAGTTTATGGTTTAGAGTTATACTTACTAGTCGCTGGTAGTGCTACCGCCGATAAAGTTGGTCAAGAGTCACGACTGGCAGATGCTTTTGAAGCAGTTCTGGGTGCGCTTTACTTAAGTACTCAAAATCTGGAACTGATCCGCTCTTGGCTAGATCCCCACTTCCAAGAACTAACGACAGAAATTCGCCTCGATCCTGCCAGACTTAATTACAAAGCTGCTCTCCAAGAATGGACTCAGGCACAATTTAAAGTTTTACCAGAATATCGGGTTGTAGAAATCACTCAACCGCACCGCAATCAAGAACGTTTCGTAGCGGAAGTGTGGCTGCACGGAAACAAGCTCGGAGTTGGTAAAGGGCGATCAATCAAAACTGCTGAACAAGCCGCAGCTAAGGTAGCCTTTTTAGCAATTCCTCAACCGGAAATACCCTGAAGCAAAAATACTGCTGATAAACTGATATAGCAATACAATTTGACCTCACTTCCATTCCTCTCTCATAAAATAAGAGAGGCTTTGAATCTTGCTCCCCTTCCCTTGTAGGGAAGGGGCTGGGGGTTAGGTCTGTATTCTATACAATTGAGAACCGCTATAATTCAGTTGATTGTCAGTGGTCATTTATCCCTAGTCCCTTGCATACTATTGACACTATCAGGGCTAAAGCCACTGAGATTCTGCGGACAGAGTGAAACTCTCGCTGCGGCCGTCAAACGCCGCTTAAACACTCAAAACAACTACCGACACTACCGATGTTGCAATCGCGTTTACTTTTATGTTTCAACGTTTTCAGAATCCATCACCAAGCCAAATCGCGGTACGCTCTACAACCTGCCATTGTTCACTCTTTCTTGTCATACTGCCATTAGGACTGTAAACCTAACCGTTGTTTCACAGGAGTCGGGATTTCTCCGATACTAGGATGCTTCAACACGTAGATGTTTTTTGTTCTTACTCACAATCTAATTTTAACATAAATAGCACATACCACTGCGATTAAAATCGCTCGTGCCGCTTCCCTAGTAAGGTCTGAAGACGCTGAGTTTCCCGCATCCCGCGAGGTTCTATGACAAATGACAAATGACAAATGACAAATGACAAACCAAATTAAAATTGCTGTTATCGGAGTTGGGCGTTGGGGAGTGCATCTGCTGCGGAATTTCTTAGCACATCCCCAAGTAGATGTAGTTGCTGTAGTAGATCCCCATCCAGAAAGATTAGCGGCGGTAAAGCAGCAATTTAAGTTAGATGAAGATGTAGTATTAACAACGCAGTGGGAAGATTTAAAGAAAGTGCCAGGATTGACAGGAGTGGCGATCGCAACTCCAGCTACCACCCACTATGCTTTAATTAAAGACGCTCTCCAACAGGGATATCATGTTTTAGCTGAAAAACCCCTAACTCTCAACCCAGCAGAATGCCGGGAACTTTGCCAGTTAGCAGAGCAGCATCATTTAATACTCATGGTTGACCACACTTATTTATTTCACCCAGCAGTTGAGCAAGGAAAAACTGTAGTACAAGCGGGTAAATTAGGAGATTTACGCTATGGCTACGCGACGCGCACCCATTTGGGGCCTGTCCGGCAAGATGTTGATGCACTGTGGGACTTAGCTATTCACGATATAGCTATCTTTAACGCATGGCTAGGTCAGACCCCTGTGAAAGTACAGGCAACGGGTATGGTGTGGCTACAGGGAGCAGGGGAGCAGGGGAGCAGGGGAGCAGAGGGCAAGAAAGATACAAATTCTCCTCTGTCTCAAGGTTTAGCTGACCTAGTATGGCTAACACTGACATATCCAGATAACTTTCAAGCTTATATTCATTTGTGCTGGCTGAATCCTGATAAGCAGCGACGGCTGGGAATTGTGGGCAGTCTTGGCAGTTTGATTTTTGATGAGATGTCGCAATCATCACCTCTCACCCTATTACATGGAGAGTTTCAACAGCAGGGCAATCAATTTATTCCTGTAAATCAAAAGCAGGTGGTGCTGGAATTAGAGCCAGGGGAACCATTGGGGCGAGTTTGCTCCTGCTTTGTTGTGTCTGTTCTCAACAATACTCCCTCTGAGGTTTCGTCTGGCTGGGTAGGCACTGAGTTAGTAGAAATTCTTGCTGCTTTAACAGTATCTCTTCAGCAAGGCGGCCAACCTGTTTTTCTTAACAAGGACTCTTAAACGTAACTCTCCTTTGAGATTCAAGTTTCTTCATTTTCATTTAAGTAAGTCGGTGTGAATAATTCAAACTATGTGTTTTTTAATGTAAAATTATTGTAATCCAGTTCGTAGTAAGGACTTCAGTCCTTCTTTTAGGACTAAAGTCCTTACTACAAACATGCAAATTATTTCCGCCGTCCTACTTAAATTGTGGCGAGAATTACCTCTCGGAAGCCCCATTTGCATAAACTTCTGTTTTTGGAAGAGTTACCAAGAGAGTTTGCTGCGGCGAAAGACTAATCTCGTAAGTCTCGTTCCCAAGTAACACCTGGAACTTCGAGGATTTTTCTTTGTCTACATCTGCTTTTACAGATTTGTTGATCCCCAAAGAGTGACTTCTTCCAGACTCCTGTAGGCTAGGGTAGCGGCTTGCTTTTGCCGCATCATTCACAGAGGAAAATCCAAGATCCCCTACATTTTCTTCTTTCTTGAGAACAGGTAACAGCGAGATATCAATCAAGGGTAAGGTAATCTTCAGCGTCGTACCTTGATGAAGCCCTGCGCTCTCAATAGTAATACTACCTCCCATGAGTTCGATTAAGTTCCGTGAAATTGCTAGTCCCAGTCCAGTACCTTCAAACTGGCGGGTGGTTGTACCATTCACCATCACAAAGGGGCGAAATAGTTTGTGCTGTTGAGTGGGATCAATACCTATACCTGTATCTTTGACAGCGATCGCCACCTGAGATTTACCATTACTATGTTGAATTTCTGTCGTAATGGTGATGCTTCCTGTGTCGGTGAACTTAGTGGCGTTGCCGATAACATTAATTAGCACCTGCCTCAATTTTGCCGCATCTGCCTTAATTGGTATAGCTTGGGGATCTAACTTGCATTTCAATTGCAAGCCTTTTTGTTGAACATTGACTGATTGTAAATTAATCACCTCTAACAAGATTTGTCGGAGATCAAGAGGTGTGGTAACTACAGAAAGTTTACCTGCTTCGATTTTAGAAATGTCGAGTAAATCATTAATAATATTTAGCAAATGAAGCGTTGTTTCATCGGCACGTTTGAGAAACTCCATTTCTTCTTCCCGGCTATCACATAAGCCATCTTCAACCAGGCGAATGCAGTTAATAATAGTATGTAATGGGTTTCTCAATTCATGGGAAGTCGTAGCCAAAAACTGGCTTTTAATTTGGTTAGCGCTTTTTGCTTCTTTCCAAGCTATTTCCAGTTCTTCTGACCCAGCTTTGAGCCGTTCTACCATTTGGTCTAATGCTTGGGCCAGTTGATTGAATTCCCGGATTTGAAAATTGTGCGGAACTGGTTGTGCGGCGTGGTGAGAGTGAATATTTAGAGCGTAGTCTCGCAATTCTTCTACAGGACGCGCTAAGTAAGGAGCTAGATATAAGGATGCTAACAAACTTGCACCAATCAAACCAACTGTCAAAACGATGAGAATGAGTTTGATTTCTTCTAAACCAAAAAGCGCATTATGAACACTAGTAACAGCTAAGACTACCCATTTTTGCTGCTGTTGGGTAAGTGGATTTGCAATAGCCGTATAGCCAGCTACTAATTCGTTCCCCTCTGTAAAAGACAAATTTATCGAATCATTTCGTCCGGCAATTGCATGTTTAATTATGCTCTTGACTTGAGAAGCATTTGGGTGCTGATTAATATTAGTTCCCACCCAGTTTGTGAATGGGTGTGCCAAAATTGTGCCATCTTCAGCAATCACTACCATAGCGCCTGTGAGCGATCCCGGCGGATTTCTGGTTTGTTGGTACAATGCAGACTGAATACTTAAGCTGTAAACTAAATTTCTTTGGTTATCGGAGACTGGTGCAGATAATACTACTTGCAGTTGATTTTGTGTGTTTCTTTTTCCAGTTATTCCTGCCGTTGGTGGAAAGATTGTTTTGACATCAATTCCGTCACTAGACAAAGGTAATGTTAACTCTCCTATTGCTTGATCCCCACAGCTACTAGCAATTATTTCCTGGCTTAACAGATTCGTTAATTGGATGCATTCAATACTGGCTGGAAGTTGTTGCTTTAACTGCGTGAGAATTTTTTGCTCTGGTATAGGTGAATCTGACGGAATCACGGTTGTTTTACTTACACTCAGTAAAGTAGCTTTTAAGAGAGCGATCGCATCTCCAATTCTCTCACCTTTACTGATAGCGCTTTCTGTTAAATTTTGACGGGCAGTCCCCAATATGCTAGAGCGTGCCTTATTTAAGGCAACAATCTCGCCTATAAGTAAAACTGGAACGAACAGAAGCAGTATTCTCGTTACTAAAATTCGACGAAAGGAAGATTGGCGGTGATTAGTCATCGAGTGTCTCACTTTGCATCTGCAAACCACAACAGCAAAGATATGTAATTAGATGAGCTAGATGAGACATTTTATTAAATTATCAGAATTTTATTTTCAATGTTTAAAGTTAACAAATTGCTATAATTCAAAAAGAAACGTGGTATACCAAAACTCATATATGCTAGATGCAAAAGGGGTTTGTGTTGCATATAAATACACTGGTGAAGTTGTAAAACAGTAGCTTGCAGGCATGGATTTTTTTGAGAATCTACACACTAGCAAAGAAAATATTCAAATTATCAAATCAATTTAATGTTGCAACATCGTCCTCACACTACAGTTGTTTTAGCAATGAGTGCAGATGGTAAAATAGCAGATTTTAGGCGATCGCCTGCTCGGTTTGGCTCAAAGATGGATAAAGCACACTTAGAAAAACAAATCGCTGCCTCTGATGCGGTTTTATTCGGTGCTGGTACTTTGGCAGCCTACGGAACAACACTTACTATATCAGATCCAACTCAAGTGCAACTTCGGGCGCAAGGAGGGAAGCCTCCGCAGCCAGTTCATATAGTGAGTACACACTCTGCAAACCTCAATCCGGAAATTAAGTTTTTTAAGCAACCAGTTAGACGCTGGCTACTCACGACAACAGCAGGAGAACTTTCATGGAAAGGACGCTTAAGGACGCTTCCTTCTACTCTGGGAACCAAAGTACAGGAATGCCCTCCAGAATTTGAGCAAATTCTGGTTTTTGAAACACCAACGCGAGAAATTGATATTTTCGCAGCTTTAAAGCATCTAGCCACTCTACATATAACACGCTTGGTGGTCTTAGGTGGAGGTGAATTAGTCGCCTCCTTGCTGGGATTAGATTTAATTGATGAATTATGGCTAACTGTGTGTCCGTTGATTTTAGGTGGTAATACTGCACCCACACCCGTAGATGGGAAAGGATTTTTACCCGATTTAGCTCCCAAGCTGCAACTGCTAGAAGTTCATACAGTTGAGCAAGAAGTCTTTTTGCACTATCGCCTGCAACGACCAGCAGATTAGATTACGCTAAGTAAAGTTATTGGGCATTGGGCATTGGGCATGGGCCATTGCGAAGAAATTAATCTCTACTTCCTCATCTCCCCCACTCATAACTCCTGTACAGACGCGATTAATCGCGTCTCTACTCATAACTCCTGTACAGACGCGATTAATCGCGTCTCTACTCAATACTTCCAACTCAATACTCCTAACTCCCCACTCCCCACTCCCTACTCCCTACTTTCTAAGATGGTGGAACAACTTAAGCCTCGCTATTCTGTCGTTTGGACGAACAAAATTGCTGAAGTACCCCAAAATGCCTGGAATGCTTTGGCAATGCCACTCAAAACGCCGTTTTTAGAATGGGAGTGGCTGAACAATCTCGAAACCTCCCATAGCGCTACGGCTAAAACTGGTTGGTTGCCGAATCACTTGACATTGTGGCGAGATAGAACGCTGATTGCTGCTGCGCCACTTTATCTCAAAGGACATAGTTCTGGTGAATTTGTTTTCGATCACCAATGGGCAGAGTTAGCCGATCGCATCGGAGTTCAATATTACCCAAAATTGCTGGGAATGACACCATTTACTCCTGCCGAAGGTTATCGGTTTTTAATTGCCCCAGGAGAAGATGAGGACGAAATCACAGCGATGATGGTGCATGAAATTGACACTTTTTGCGCCAAAAATCGAATTTCTGGGTGTCATTTTCTCTACGTTGATCCCCAATGGCGGCCGATGCTGGAACGGCATGGTTTTACAACTTGGCTACACCACAGCTACGTCTGGGAAAATGCTGGCTTTAAAACTTTTGATGATTACTTGAAAGTTTTCAACGCCAATCAGCGCCGCAATATCAAGCGGGAACGCAAAGCTGTGGAAAAAGCCGGTTTACGATTGCAACCTCTGAGTGGTGATGAAATTCCTCAGTCTTTATTTCCCTTGATGCACCAATTCTATGCTGACACCTGTGATAAGTTTGGCTGGTGGGGTAGCAAGTATCTCACACGGAGGTTTTTTGAGCAGCTATACGCCGATTATCGTCATCGAGTCTTGTTTGTTGCTGCATATAGCGAACAAGATAACTCTCATCCTTTAGGAATGTCCTTTTGTTTGTTTAAAGGTGACAAACTCTATGGACGCTATTGGGGGAGTTTTCAAGAAATAGATTGCTTACATTTTGATGCTTGCTATTATGCGCCAATTGAGTGGGCGATCGCTAACAATATCCAACTTTTTGATCCTGGCGCGGGTGGGCGTCACAAAAAACGCCGTGGTTTCCCCGCTATGCCCAATCACAGTTTGCACCGCTTTTACAATAATCGTTTAGGACAAATTATCCGTCCCTATATTAAGGAAGTGAATCAACTCGAACAGCAGGAAATTGAGGCAATTAATGCAGAGTTGCCATTTAGTAACCGAGATTCTTAAAAGTTTGCCAAGGCAGAGGGGGAACGACGAATTACACTTGATATAGAGTGAAAAAACCCTCAAGAAAGAAAATTTCTTTTTATAATGCTTATGGATTTGATAGTTGAAAATTTAGCTGCAATTGATGATAAACTTTCCCAGCGTCATATTGATCTTGATCCCGGTGGATATTTCATTATTTACTTGGATCGAGATGCAGGGTTAATTTATGCCAAGCATTTTACAAATGTGATTGACGATCGCGGTTTAGCTGTCGATCCCGAAACAGGAAAGGTAATTCCAGCTCGAGAAAAGGTAGAACGCACTCATACGACGGTTTTTAGTGCGAGGACGGCTAAAGAACTTTGCGTGAAAATATTTGAGGAAACTCAGCCCTCTCCTGTAACTCAATTAAATCATGCAGCTTATTTGGGTCGAGAATTTGTTCGGGCTGAGGTAGCTTTAGTCAAAGAGCAAGAGTATGTTCAAGATTAAGGCAATTTTAGATTTTTAATTTTGGATTTTGGATTGAAGGAAAAATCTAAAATCTAAAATCTAAAATTGAACAACTCTTTCATTACCCATCAGATGATGGCTGATTTATCTGATAGATATAGTAAGTCGCCATTGGGATAACGGTGGCGGCAATTAACAATCCTACAACCCAAGCAGTAGCGTTACCTTGATCAGTTTCTCCTGATTTCTTGAAAGTGCCTTCTACCTTTACATTGTCAGTAATTTTGGGTGGCCCTGGATCAGCTTTGCCAGAGAGGACAGCGACAAGGCGATCGCTTGCATCTAGAAATGCCTGATTGTATTTGTTACCATTGCGTAACGGCACACTTACTGTTTCAGTAGCTACACTCTCGGCAATCGAGTCAGTAAGTATTGGCTTGACTTCATCCCCGGTAATAATAGCAGTCCCATTAGTAACCGTATCAATAACTAATAAGGTTTCATTAGCTTGGGCTTCTTTTGTGGGAAACCATTTTTCAAACAGTTCTTTGCTGAAGCTTTCCGGTGTTTCACCGTAATCGAGGCGGCGAACAGTAACAATTCTAACTTTCTTACCTGTTTGCTTTGCCAAATCCTCGAAAGCGCTGTTAATCTTACCTTCATTCAGACGGCTGATGACTTCACCTTGATCTAAAACCCAGGTGTTATTCCCTGCTGTGAGGTTGGGTATTTGATTCACACCTGTGGCAAAAGCAGGTGCGACAAACAGCGAGGCTGCTAAAATAACCGTCACCAAAGGCAGAATTAGCCGGATGAGGTGTTTTTGACTATTAAATACTTGTTTGAAAAGCTGTTTCATCGTGTGATCCCTAAGACATACTTGCACCAAAAATACTACAAAATCACTGCAAAAATCACCTCGTTCCCGGTTTTCTCTAGGATGAAATTTCTCCTACTGCCAGCAGATATAGCAATTCTATTTGATTTGCTCTCCACTCAGAGGCTAAGATCCCCGACTTATAAGTAACTACGCAAAATTAATTACAGTCATTGCGAGCGTTCGCGCAGCGTCTCGTAGAGAAGCGAAGCAATCCCAGCTTTTGCGATTGCTTCATTTCGCTTCGCTGCATTCGCAATGACATTGTGTAATTAATTATGTTTACCTACTTACCAATTCACGAAAATCCTGATACATATAGATCAATACCGTTCAGTTAAGCCCAAAAACCTTGGTAGAGACGCGAAATTTCGCGTGTCTACAGGTTTAAAATCAGTACCAAAAATCTTTAACTGAACTGTATTGACATATAGATTTCTCGTAGGGGCATGGAAAAAGCCCATTGGTGTCAACTTAAGCTAAAACATTCAATTTACCGTCGTTAATGACTCAAGAATGTTTTTATTCAAATTAAACATTTGAATAAATGGTTATAAGTCTTACGCGTTGTCAGGAATCAACCTATTATCTGGATTATCAAATTCTGTTGTTTCCAGATTGAGAGAACAAAACTTTAATACTTGAAAACCACTACTTCATTTGCAAAACCAAGCACAAGTAATTTAGCACGATATATGTGAGCTTTTTAACAATATTTATTGAGATATATCTAGAAAATTTACGTAAGATGAAGCAGTATTAAATCTCCAAAAAGAAAAAGAACTGAACCGTTAACCCTTTACCTTAAAGTTGGGTTGTATCTCCTGTATGACTGCCGATGTTCAGGAAGTGCGCTGGAGGAATTGCAGCAGTTAATATTATATATATGACCATAATTTTAACTAACGACGACGGCATTGATGCCCCCGGTATCCAAGCTCTGCTGAAAGCTGTAAATGGCAAAAATGCTATTATTGCTGCTCCTGTTGATCATCAGTCTGGCTGTGGACATCAAGTTACCACTACTCGTGCCATCAACCTCCAGCGACGTTCTGAGACTGAGTATGCGATCGCAGGCACTCCCGCCGATTGTGTCAGAATTGCAATAACACAAATAATAGCAGATGTCAAATTTGTGCTTTCAGGTATCAACGCTGGGGGAAATTTGGGAGTAGACTCCTACATTTCTGGCACAGTGGCTGCGGTGCGAGAAGCCGCAATGCACGGTATTCCTGGAATTGCCATTTCTCACTATCGCAAAGCCAAGCAGAATTTTGATTGGGATCTGGCCGCCAAATTCACATCTGAAGTAATAGAAGACTTACTCCAGCGTCCCCTAGAACCGGGAAGCTTTTGGAATGTGAACTTGCCGCATCTGCAACCAGGAGAACCAGATCCGAATATCGTGTTTTGCCAAGCCTGTACCAAACCTTTACCTGTAAACTATCGAATTGAAGGCGATAATTTTTATTATGCAGGCGAATATGGCAAACGCGATCGCACTCCTGGTAGCGATGTGGATGTATGTTTTTCCGGCAATATTGCGGTAACTCAGTTAAGGGTTTGACGATTGAATCCATAATCCAAAATGGGTATTAGTCATCTAACGCTTGAATTAAGGACATATTTCAAAGTTTTGAAATATGGTAAAGTTTCAGTAGCACTCAACACTAATTTAAAAAAAAGCAGAAAAATATATTGATACGCAAATTTCCACCCCACAACTCATTGACTAATCTCATCTAGAACATTCAACTTTTATGCACTTACCCCATAAGAGTTGAACTAAAGCAATAGGATATTTAAAGGAAAATCTACAACCATTGAACAATCAACTTTTCATTAAGGAAAAATTACAAGCCACGCTTGAAAAGATTCAAATCAAGAGCGATGGCTCTCCCATTACTGATTTGCAGCTAGATAAAACCTTAGTCGAAGAAATTGAAAAATTGACGACGGAACTAGAGAGTGTCAATCCCAATCTTAATCCTCTTCTCTACGCTACTTCTTTGCTGAATGGAACTTGGCAACTACAATACTCCACTGCTAGAGAAATCCGTACTTTAGTTTCTCTCCCATTAGGATTAAAGCTGGGTAAAGTTTATCAAGTGATTGATGTTGCAAATAAATTGTTTTTCAATCTAGCTAAAGTTAAACATTCTCTGGGGCTAGCATCAGGATATGTGAAAGTGACAGCTAGCTTTGAGCCAGCCAAAGAAGATTTAGAGCCTCCAGCGAACAAACGTATCAACGTTTATTTTGACAAACGCTACCTATCGATTGAGAAGATTGTTGGCATTAATACCCCCCAACTCAACCCATTTAAGGTTGTTCCAGCCAATAATCCTATTAGCAGAAATGCAACACTGGACATTACTTACTTAGATGAAACCTTAAGAATTGGACGTGGAGGAGATGGAAGTTTATTCATTCTTAGTAAATCTGATGATTTACCTGACTTCAACTCCTAAATTTTAAATTGATCGCGCCGCAGAATTAATATGGCACTCTCAATAACGCATCTTTTCACCAAGCTAAAAACAGGTTCTGCGATGGTAGAGCTTAAAACATTAAATTTAAAATTAGGGCATGGTATAGAAGGAGATATTAATGCCGATCCTATAAGTCCAAGGCAAGTTTTAATTGTTAGGTATGAAGATATTTTAGATTTATTAAGCCATTTAAACAAAAGTTTTGTATATATTAAAGATTATCTATGGTAAGATGACACGATTTATTTAGAATAGATATTACTTTGATTTTTATGGTATTTGCAATATTTGGTAGAAAACATGTTTTATTTAATCAAGATGAACCCTGATTTTTGATTTGTTTAGATGTAGCTTCCATAAAATCGATAAAAACTTTTATGAGTTTATGAATTCCCTCACTACCTCCTGCAATTAAGCCTCCTGTCAACAATGCATCTAAACAACGTAAAATAACTACTTGTATTGGATTATCTAAATCAATAACTACAAGTGGCTCGATTGAGCGAATACCTATTGCGCTCATTAAAAGACCGAATAAAAGCGATGTCCATAAAGCAATTATTCGTGTATCAGATTTGTATGCTGTTTTTTGGCGCTCTTTTTCATTTATATCATTAATTTGTGGCTGGAAAATTTTTAATGAGTCTTGTTGGTTTTGTGTAAAATTTTGGATTATTTGCTGCTCTAAACTCATTCCTTCAGGTGGGAGTCCACTGATTTGATTGGATTCTAAATTCGGAAATTGGTTCTGTTGTCCTTCCATAAGTCTTATCTTCTCAGACATTAGAGCCTTTTCTTGCTGAATACTAATATCTAATTGCTCGACGAATGGGCCACGCCAAGTAGTTATAAAAACTTCTAAAGAACGCTCTAGCAATAAAGAAATAAATAAGAGTAATGTGAGTAGCTGGATAATATCATTAACCCCAAATGGTTTTAAAACAAATGGTTTAGATGATAACCAAGTTGACAAAGTTACTACTAGAAAAGTAATAATGATTAAGACAATAAATAGAGGAGATTCTGGAGAAAGCTTTCGCAACGTATCTATACTCCTATTTCACGTCACAATATCTAACACAGCCTGGAGGTGAGAACTACACCTGCTGAGTAATTTAACAACGTTAATTTGATAGAACAGTAAATAATTATTTATTACCCCGCCCTTTTTTCCAGGCGTGTGATATTGTGTATGACTGTAGAAGCGATGTTTTCAGCGAGCTACGCCTACGCACAGGGTAATCGAATGGTTCGTGATAAAACTATTGCTATACAAGCGTTCCAGAAATAAACGCTAGGCTTGAACGCACTTTGCGAAGCGGGGCAAGGGGCGATCGCGTTAAATATGAAAAGGTGCGTTGGACGACACTAGAGCAAGCGTAGCACCAACTAAAAACCCCTCCAAGGTTGAAGGGGTTAAAGTAATTTTTGGTAATGGGATGGTGGTTAGGGGAAGCAGCTTTTCCTTCTTTGTGAAGCATTTTCTGATCAAAGCAACGAGATGATAGTACAGCATTTCATAAATCCGTTAAGAACCTCTGCAATTATGTAGTTAGTAAGATAAGTTGCTGGTATTACCTAATGATGTCATCTGTGACTCGACAGCGTTTAGGTAATCTATATCATTCAAAGCTTGTACTGGTAACTTTTTAGCGTTGACAGCAGCTTTAACCACATCTAGTGCAGTCAGGCTTCCTGTTTGGTATTGAGAAACCAAAGCACTACCACTAGGAATACCTTGTGCTTTCAGGTGACCTTGATAAGCTAGAAATGCAGCATCAAAGGGTTTGAGGTAGCTGACGTTGGTAGCATGAGTGAATAAATTGTTAGAGTTGATAGCTATAGGTTCGCCACTATTGTTAATAGCTGTTTGAGCGCCATTGATTCCAGGTAATAAAGCAATAGAAGTAACAATCAGTACAGAATCAATCAAGGTGGAAAATTTCATAGGATTATCCTTAGTTAGAGTAAAGTGCAATTAGTGTTATTGAGTAATAGAGTCTTATTTTTTATCAGTCTCAACTTCCTGCACTCAGGTAACCTGAGCGGTTGGTTTATTCCTCACCCATTCGGGTGAGCTAATTGAGCGCAAGAACTGAAAAAATAAATCGAGAGCAAAGTTCAAGACAAACTTGAACAGATATATATTTAACTGAGGCAATCTAAAAATTTATGCAGCAACAGAATTTGTACGAGTAATTCTTCTCTCAATAACAGCTTCTCTTCCCGAACTGCCTCAACCAAGAAATTCCTTAACCGAACGGTATTGCTGACTTTTCACGTCATGTGGAAAAGCTAACCATTGACCTAACCCCCTAACCCCCTTAAGAGCTAGCGTTGGGGGAAAATTCAAAGTCTCTCTCCTTAAAGGAAGAGAGAAATAGAAGAGAGGTTTCCAGATACCGTGAAAAGTCAAAACGGTATTGGGGGTAGCCCAACCCAGGCATCGCATTTCTGTACTATATCCTTCAATAGCAGATTTATTGGTTCACTATGATTCAATCTATTTGTATATTCGGATTTACCGAACATACAAATTAGAGTAAACCGTAACTTTTTTTATGTCTAACTTGGGACGGTAATTATCAATTACTTGGTGGTAATAACCGAATTTACAGCAGGTTTAACTTTACATAATATAAATATGTAAGCACCAATTGAAGTGCAAAACTGATTCAACAAAAGCTAATTGATGCGAGGAAGAGTTATGACACTAGTTCGTTGGAACCCTTGGAGAGAAATTGACACTCTACAACGTCAACTCAATAATATATTTGAAGACACCAGAGTAGCATCTGCATTCTTGGACGGAGGCTTGAGCAAAGTTCCTGCTGCTGAAATACAAGAAACCGAAAATGCTATTCATCTGAAGCTAGAACTGCCAGGAATAGAAGCTAAAGACCTGGATGTGCAAGTCACAGAAAATGCTGTTTACGTTAGCGGTGAGCGGAAGTCTGAAACTAAAACTGAAGAAAAAGGCGTTACCAAAAGTGAGTTTCATTACGGTAAATTTGAACGCGTAATTCCTCTATCTGCTCGGATTCAAAATACTAACGTTAAGGCAGATTATAAAGACGGCATATTGAATCTGATACTGCCTAAAACTGAGCAAGAAAAGAATAAAGTTGTCAAAGTTAATTTGGAACAACCTGCTAACTAATAGGTTGCGTTCAGGCGGCTCTACCTCCTTTGCTTGATTGAGATAGCTAAGAGCTTGGTTACGCGAGTGACCAGGCTTTTTTGTCACAATTGTCTGCAATAGGCGCGTAATAAGTAAAGCTAATAGTTGATATCAGCTTTGCTGAAGTAATAAAACTTGATTAAATTTTGTAAAGCATTGTAAAGTACATTCACAGGCAAAAACAAAACCGCCTGATTCATAAATAACTAATCGCACTTATAAAACCATGACAGCAACCTTACAACAGCGCTCAAGCGCCAACGTATGGGATCGATTCTGTGAGTGGATCACCAGCACCAACAACCGTATTTACATCGGTTGGTTCGGCGTAGTAATGATCCCCACCCTCTTAGCCGCTACCGCTTGCTTCGTAATCGCCTTCATCGCCGCACCTCCAGTAGACATTGATGGCATCCGTGAACCTGTTGCAGGTTCCTTAATCTACGGAAACAACATCATCTCCGGTGCAGTAGTACCTTCCTCCAACGCCATCGGCTTGCACTTCTACCCAATTTGGGAAGCAGCATCCCTTGATGAGTGGCTCTACAACGGTGGCCCTTACCAATTGGTAATATTCCACTTCTTGATCGGCGTATTCTGCTACTTAGGTCGTGAATGGGAACTATCCTACCGCTTAGGTATGCGTCCTTGGATTGCGATCGCATATTCTGCTCCAGTCGCAGCAGCAAGTGCAGTATTCTTGGTATACCCCATCGGACAAGGATCATTCTCTGATGGTATGCCCTTAGGTATTTCTGGAACCTTCAACTTCATGATTGTGTTCCAAGCAGAACACAACATCTTGATGCACCCCTTCCACCAATTAGGTGTAGCAGGTGTATTCGGTGGAAGTTTGTTCTCTGCAATGCACGGTTCTCTTGTAACTTCTTCACTAGTTCGTGAAACAACCGAGACTGAATCTCAAAACTACGGTTACAAATTCGGTCAAGAAGAAGAAACCTACAACATCGTTGCAGCCCACGGCTACTTCGGTCGTCTAATCTTCCAATACGCTTCATTCAACAACAGCCGTTCACTGCACTTCTTCTTAGCAGCATGGCCTGTAATCGGCATCTGGTTCACCGCCTTGGGTGTAAGCACAATGGCGTTCAACTTGAACGGTTTCAACTTCAACCAATCCATCATTGATTCAAGCGGTCGCGTCATCAGCACTTGGGCTGATGTAATCAACCGGGCTAACCTGGGTATGGAAGTGATGCACGAGCGCAATGCTCACAACTTCCCCTTAGATTTGGCTGCTGGTGATGTTGCTCCTGTTGCTCTAACTGCTCCTGCTATCAACGGTTAATTCTAAGCTCTAACTAAATCTTAAAGCGCTCTCCCAATCTGGGAGGGCGCTTTTTAGTATCAACAAGAATATTAAAGAACTCGGAAGTACAGTTTTGTAACGGGGATTTAGACCCCGCCTAACATACTTGCGGCTTGTTAGAAGCCGGGGACTTAAACCCGCCGAAGTTTGTTAAGAAAGAAGATAATATTATATTTTGCGATCGCACATGCAAGTAGGAATAGAAGTCAGCTTTCAGGTAACTACAAATAGTGTGATCGAACGTAAGGCAGGACAAGCTAAATCTCGCTTTGAGCAAATTGAAACTTTTCTATTAAAGAGCTTGAGGTGCTTTGTAGTTTTTTAAAAGAATATTTTTTGTAAAAACAAGTAAAGCTACGTAATATATTAAAATTCGGGATAAAGCTAACTTAGTATCTATGGATAAAATTCGGTTTGTAGATTTATTTTCAGGAATAGGGGGTATTAGATTAGCCTTTGAACAGGCGGCTGATTCTTTAAATATAGAAAGTGAATGCGTTTTAAGCAGCGAAATCAATACAGATGCTCAATTAGTTTATGAAAAAAACTTTGGTCAAAAAGCATTAGGTGACATTCGATTAATTGATCAACTACCAGAACATGAATTTTTATTAGCTGGATTTCCTTGTCAGTCTTTTTCTCATGCTGGCAAAAAAGAAGGGTTTGTCGATATACGAGGTACGCTATTTTTTGAGATAACAAGATTACTTGATACCTATAAACCACAAGCTTTTATTTTTGAAAATGTCCGAGGGCTTTATAGTCATGATCAAGGACGAACTTTAGCAACAATTAAGCATGAAATTCAAAAAAGAGGTTATAGTTTTCATGCTTTTTTACTCAACAGTGCAAACTTTAGCTTACCGCAAAACCGTGTCCGCATTTATTTGGTAGGAATTTTAGATGCTTCTCCCACTTTTGAATTGATTTCTGACGTGGGGCCTAAAGACTCGCATTCATATAATCCTCAGCAGTTATCTTTGTTTTACCCACCAAAAAAATCTGTAACTGTCGCTGATATTTTGGAAAGTAATCCAGATGAAAAATATGATTGTTCATCAAGGTTTGTCAATGCGTTGAAACGAATATTTAATAATGATTTAAATCGCTTACATGGGATAAGGCTGATTGATTATCGGGGTGGAAACTCTATTCATTCCTGGGATTTAGGATTGCGTGGTGAGTGTAGTGCCGAGGAAATTGAACTGATGAACCGTTTCATATTAAAGAGACGAAATAAACAATTTGGGCAAGAACAAGATGGAAAATTATTAACTCAAGAGCAAATAGCTAGCTTTTTTGAACATTCCAATTTAGGCGATATTTTGAATTCACTAGTGACAAAAAAATATCTAAAACTTATTAATGATAAATATAAACCTCTGTCGGGTAACTTTTCATTTGAAGTTTATAAGTTTGTAGATCCAAATAAGATTTCGGTAACGTTAGTTGCTAGTGATGCTAATAGATTGGGAGTTTATCACAATCAGAGAGTGCGGCGACTAACTCCGCGAGAAGCTGCAAGGCTGCAAGGTTTTCCTGATAGTTTTATACTTCATCCCAATGACGATAAGGCTTACCATCAACTAGGAAATTCTGTGAGTATTAATGTTGTCAAAGCTGTAGCTCAGGAAGTGATTACAAAAACCTTATATTCTACTCAAGAAAGAAGAGTTAAATCTAAGCTTACACTTGCTAAATCTTTGAATTATGTTCCTTAACTTGTAGTAATAGCTGTTTGAGATTTATTAAGAACAGACTGAATAAATTTCGCTTTGGATTCTGATGCTGTCAGGCTGTTCCACTTTTCTACTGTTGGCTTATATAACCAATGCGCTATCTTCGCTTCCTCAACATACCCTTTTAGTTCAGGGTCAGGCCAAATATGAAGGCGATCCTCACATCCCACTTCTTTTGCTGCTACTTCAATATCATTCCATTGTCTTTTGAAGCATTCTCCCCATGAGCTTTTTGTCATAATAGAACTATTTTTATTCCCTAACACCTCTAAACCACAAATCCCAGAACTACATTTAAAGCTGTACGAATAAGTTCCCAGTATTCTGACTCCAGCACACCCACCAAACCCAAAATACGACTATGGTCAACAGCACGAATTTGCCCAACATCAATAAAACGGTCTTGGTCTAGTCCATTATTTGGTGTTGCTTTGACATTCACAACGTAGGGGGCTTGTTTACTTCCAGGTCGAAATGGCATAACAATTGTCAGCAACCCACACTGATTCATGATGTCATTTTGCACAATCAAACAAGCGCGGATTTTTTTTGCTTCAGCCCCCACTGTTGGATCAAGATTAACCCAACGTATTTCTCCTCGCCGATAAGTTAAATTATTCCCTGGCATTTATGCCATCTCCAGCAACGCTATCCCAGGCAGCAATTTCAACTTGATATTCTGGATCTTCGGCATCCTGCTTGAGGGCTGCAATCATTTCTGCTGCCAAAATTTGGCGGCGGTGTTCTGCCAGCAGTGTATTAATGTATGCACTACGATTTCCCTGTGCATACTGATCTACAAATCGCAGAATGTCTTCTTCTAAGGTAATTGTGACTTTGAGCATCTATAATTAATTTTTAGTATTACTATTTAGTATGATTTTATCATCATACTAAAATTTGCTAAACCTATACACCTAACCTATATAGGCAAATTACAGTAAAGCGTAGACACGTAGTGCCTTGCAGTCAGACATCGCTTTAGTCTATTTTTTTAGCTATAGACATTAAGCGGACAAATATTTTTGGCAATCAATATCAATCTTCTGCCCGCAACAACCAAAAGCCGCTATAAGTCATCCCGGAATCATCGGGTTGAACTAACAAAAAATGCAATCCTCGGCAATGCTTTTTTCGTTGTTCAAATGCTTGGGCTGCTGTTGTAACTTCTGGATCTTCAAATGTGGCAACAATCCATCTATCTACCAAGCCAGCCTCTAATATTAAACCGTCTGGTGCGCCAGATATGTAATTCAAGCCTACGGGACGGGCTTGCTGTAACCACCGCGCTAGGCGCATCGATTGCCGTCCACCATAAATTACTACACCGGGGACGGGCACTGTTGAAGCTAAACCCAAATTGATGGGTTTGCAATGTTCTGGGATGTGCAAAATGGGAATGGGGCGATCGCTAAAACTCGTTTCTACATCACTAGCAGCTAAACTTGCAAAACGCCATTGTTCTCCCCAAAGGTTTTCTGGCAATGGTGCTGGGGGTGGTTTATCCAGCGTTGAGGGATATTGCTTTTCTTGTAACCACTGCTTTAACGCCAAAGTGTGGCGGGTAGGTTCGACATTTATACTTAAATTGCGTCCAGCCGCTTCAATTAAACTTAGTGACTGCGGACGAAACACCTGGATCACATCTGGTAATTTTTCACCAGCAGCTAGCTCAAGTTGAGTAGTAACCCAATTAGAATTTGCTGCTGACTGGAGACAGGTGGCTTCATACTCAAAGCTACGACTTGCGTCACAAATCAACAACTCCCATAAAACTTGTCCAGATGCATCTTGTAAGGGACGACGATAAAAATCAACCTGCCAAATTTTCATAGTGTGGGGAGTGGGATGAGGGAGATGAGGGAGATGAGGGAGATGAGGGGGATGAGGGAGAAATAACCAATACGCCATTCCCCATCCCATGCCCAATGACTAATGACTAATGACTAATTCAAAAAGCCTGAATCCATTCTTTAACAGAATACTCAGTCCAAATGCCATTTTTCCAGTAGGGATCATTTTCGATTAACTGGCGCACAGTGGCTTCGTCTTCGGCTTCGTAAATTCCAAAAACTTTTGTGACATCTTTGGTGGGGCCAATGGTAATCAGCACACCGGATTCTTTTTGTTTTGCTAATCCGTCTAAATGAGCTTGACGGTGAGGGGTGCGTTTTTCTAGAACGTCTTCACAGTAAGTTCCCCAGAGTACATATTTAGTCATAATTGCTTGTTACTCCTACTGGTTAATAAAATATTGCTCTGGCGGTTTCTAAGAGGTTGAATGAACAAGTTTTTCCCTGTGACTTTAGGCACCTTGAGATCCCCCCTAACCCCCCTTAAAAAGCTACCGTGTATACACAAGTCTGAAATAGTTTATCTCACTTGGTTTTCACGTCAGTTTTACCCCACCCTAACCCTCCCCTTGTAAAGGGGAGGGAACAAGATTTTCCGGTTTCCCCCCTTTACAAGGGGGGATTAAGGGGGGTAATTTGACTTGTGTATACACGGTAGCCTTAAAAAGGGGGGAACCGGAATCAAAGTCCCCCAATTTATCGGGGGATTTAGGGGGATCTAAAACTTTTGATACCGATAAGAGGACTTTTCAAACATCCTCTAACCGCCCTTTTAACTCAAGAGCTAGACTCAATTTGTTGCCTCAACCAATTACGAAAACTAGCATGATAAATACTATAGTGGATTTCTGCTGCTATTGATTCTAAATGTAAAAACTCTCGCCACTTGTCTAAAATTACCTTGATTTCATATTCATCTGTATCTAATATTTCGGCGATCGCTTCTATTGATATTGGTTGCTCTTGAACTAAGATATTTAACACCTGCAAAGCTATTGGTTGCTGTTTACTGGTGGCTAAATTCATTTTTTCTAAATGATTTTGGTAATATATCTGTAAATTTTGGGGGTAAATATCCTCAGTAATATCTGCTAAAATTTCTTTAACATACATAAAATTCGTTTCATCATCAAAACCTTGCTCTGTCATGTTGAGCGAAAAGTCTCCGCGATTCTTCTCTTCGCTAACAATAGGCTCAGAATGAGATGATTCATTTAAATAAGTTTTAATATATTCTTGGATATCAGCGCGATTTTGTTCAGGGTAATTTGATAAATCTAAAGATTGGGCTGGTGTTTCAATTAATAATCCTGATTTATCTGCCAAAAAAGGACGACGACTAAGGATAAAATAAACTTTCTCAGGTAGATAACGGGGTAAATAGAAAATATTTGAGCCGCGTGGTTGATTGTTGATATCAATCCTATCGCAGCCATCTATAGTAATGATTAAACGTTGTTTTGGATGCAATCTATCGCTGATTTTTTGTAGTAATAATGATAAAAAACCACTGTCTTCTGTGGTAGAGTTAGAAAAGTTAGCGGTGAGATTTTTAATACCTTGATTTTGGGCGATTTCTATTAATTGAGTGCAAATTGTTGTCAGAAATTCCTCAACGCGATTTTTACCTGGAATTTCGACATTGTAATAAACAACTCCCGGATTTTGACTGACATAATGGGCAAGAATGGCACTTTTACCAATACCAGGAGCGCCGATAATAGTAAAGTAGCCCCGGTCAGATTGATTGAGAAATTTGTTGATAGCAGCAAAGACAAATTCACGACCGACAAAGTTTTGATTTTTAGCGGTAATGATTTGCTGAAATTCTAGGGGATATCTGGGGATATTGATCGGATTTTCAGCAATCGGTTTCATTTTTTAACCCCCTTCTAAATGGAGTAAATGAACACGCCCTGAACTGTCTCCTGCTATAATTGTCAATCCATCTGGAGAAACTGCACAGCAATATATAGGACTATCACCAATAAAAGTAGAGATTTCCTTACCTGTCTGCAAATCCCACACTTTCACAGTGTTGTCATAAGAACCAGAAACGGCTGTTTTTCCATCTGCGGCGATCGCTACTGCTAATACATAGCCGTTATGACCAGTCAGGGTAGAGATTTCCTTACCTGTCTCTAGATTCCACAGTTTCAGGGTCTTGTCATTTGAACCAGAAACGGCTGTTTTTCCATCTGGGGCGATCGCTACTGCTGTTACCGAGTCGTTATGACCAGTCAGGGTAGAGATTTCCTTACCTGTCTCTAGATTCCACAGTTTCAGGGTCTTGTCATTTGAACCAGAAACGGCTGTTTTTCCATCTGGGGCGATCGCTACTGCTGTTACCGAGTCGTTATGACCAGTCAGGGTAGAGATTTCCTTACCTGTCTCTAGATTCCACAGTTTCAGGGTCTTGTCATCTGAACCAGAAACGGCTGTTTTTCCATCTGGGGCGATCGCTACTGCTCTTACCCAGCCGTTATGACCAGTCAGGGTAGAGATTTCCTTACCTGTCTCTAGATTCCACAGTTTCAGGGTGTTGTCAATTGAACCAGAAACGGCTGTTTTTCCATCTGGGGCGATCGCTACTGCTCTTACCCAGCCGTTATGACCAGTCAGGGTAGAGATTTCCTTACCTGTCTCTAGATTCCACAGTTTCAGGGTCTTGTCAATTGAACCAGAAACGGCTGTTTTTCCATCTGGGGCGATCGCTACTGCTCTTACCCAGTCGTTATGACCAGTCAGGGTAGAGATTTCCTTACCTGTCTCTAGATTCCACAGTTTCAGGGTCTTGTCATTTGAACCAGAAACGGCTGTTTTTCCATCTGCGGCGATCGCTACTGCACTTACCGAGTCGTTATGACCAGTCAGGGTAGAGATTTCCTTTCCTGTCTCTAGATTCCACAGTTTCAGGGTCTTGTCATTTGAACCAGAAACGGCTGTTTTTCCATCTGCGGCGATCGCTACTGCTAATACATAGCCGTTATGACCAGTCAGGGTAGAGATTTCCTTACCTGTCTCTAGATTCCACAGTTTCAGGGTCTTGTCATCTGAACCAGAAACGGCTGTTTTTCCATCTGCGGCGATCGCTACTGCTCTTACCGAGTCGTTATGACCAGTCAGGGTAGAGATTTCCTTACCTGTCTCTAGATTCCACAGTTTCAGGGTCTTGTCATCTGAACCAGAAACGGCTGTTTTTCCATCTGGGGCGATCGCTACTGCTCTTACCCAGTCGTTATGACCAGTCAGGGTAGAGATTTCCTTTCCTGTCTCTAGATTCCACAGTTTCAGGGTCTTGTCATCTGAACCAGAAACGGCTGTTTTTCCATCTGGGGCGATCGCTACTGCTCTTACCCAGCCGTTATGACCAGTCAGGGTAGAGATTTCCTTACCTGTCTCTAGATTCCACAGTTTCAGGGTGTTGTCATCTGAACCAGAAACGGCTGTTTTTCCATCTGGGGCGATCGCTACTGCTGTTACCGAGTCGTTATGACCAGTCAGGGTAGAGATTTCCTTACCTGTCTCTAGATTCCACAGTTTCAGGGTGTTGTCATCAGAACCAGAAACGGCTGTTTTTCCATCTGGGGCGATCGCTACTGCTAATACGAAGGAGTTATGACCAGTCAAGGTACGCAGTAGGTTTCCGCCCGGAGTGGTTAAGCTGGCTGTAATGGGGCGAAATCTAGGAGTTTCACTTTTACTTTGTACTGCATCTGCCAAAATTTTCTGAATTTCTAGCTGGGGAAAACTCTGCAATCTTCCCCATAATTGTCCTATTAATTGATTGGGGTCTTGATTCAAAACATGGGCTGATAATTCTAGCGCACGTTGAATTAATTTCAGGATTTTGACTTTTTCGGAGTCTAGTTTTTCATTTGCTTCTAAATTATTTAATATTTCCAAATCTTCAATTAAGAAATAATCTCTAATTAGGGCTTCTACTCCAAAGTTATAATGATTAATTTTATCTTCTAAAAAATCAAACTTAGTCAATATTTCATAATACTGTTTTCTATCTTCGGAAACAAGAGTTTCTAGATTCCCTAGAAACGCTTTTAGTTTTGCAGGACTTTCTTTGTTACGATCAGCAAATTTACCCATATATTTATTTAGCCATCCTACATTTATAGTCTCTAGTAAATTAGTGAGTAAAGATGATCAAAATTACTTAGATTCACGAATTTAGGATCTTATTAATCTCATCATTACGATATAAAAATATATTCATATTTTTTTTAATATCTTCAAATATTTTTCTATTTTCTTTAAGTTCTACTTTTTTTCGTAAAAAGTCTAAAAAACTAGCATGAAAGATGCTGTAGCAAACTTCTTCTTCTATTTTCTGTTCTTTTAAATACTCACACCATCCAGCTAAAATCCTTTCTACTTCCAACTCTTCAACTTCTTTAAATTCTTCTTTTTTCTTAATAATCTCAGTAATTATTTTGCAGGTAGGAGATGTATTACTCTGCATTAGTATAAATAAAACAAATACCTCAATTTCTTTGTTTTTATCTTTCATTTTCATTCTGTCCCAATGACTATTATAATAATCCGTAAGACCTTTTGGAAAGTCACTTAACTTCAAATCATCGTATTCACCATTAGCAATTGCTGGCAATACATAACGCAAATACATGAAATTATTTTCACTTTTTACAACTACCTCTTGAATGAAAATATCATCATAAATCTTGCGCTCTTCAAGCCAATTACTCAACTTATTTTTATCATTTTTATCATTTTCCAAAAACAATTGCAGATATTCTTTTACATCTTCCTGACTTAATATTTGATATTTATGTATTCTTAAATCTAACTCATCGCTATGAGTTTCTGGAGACAAATTTAAACGTTTTGTTTTTTGGTTATAAGGTCTTCTAGTCAGCAAAAAATAGATTCCATCGGGAAGAATTTGTGGTAAATCTAATAGATTACTATTTTCTTTTTGTTTTACTTCATCCAGTGCATCAACAACAATGACAAGTTTTTGTCCTTTTAGTTCTTCACTGGTTTTTTGTAATAAAGTTTGTAAATTATCCGTTTCTGCGTTTTGTAGGGAATAACGCTTAATTAATTGTTGACGAATACTGGCTAAAAACTTTTCTGGTTTGTTGCGTCCTTCTGTGAAAACATTAAAATAACAAGGGCATTTATAACGTAAAACGTATTGAGCAGCGATCGCACTTTTACCCATCCCTGCATCACCAATCACAGTAAAATAACCCTTTTTTTCCTTTTCAACGAAATCTCTAATCGCCTCAAAAACAAAATCACGACCACAAAATAAACGATTTTTGTCATCCATTAAGGCTTTAAATTCTTTAGGATAAACATCTAAATCCCAATCGGGATAAGTTTCGTCTGGAGGAATCAGAAATTTTGCAGATGTACTCTGTTTAGCGACAGAGATAAAAATCTTACCAAATTCCTCTAATTCTGCTGATATATTAATGTTAGCTTTGCGGATCTCAGTATCTAAACCATTACTATCAATAAACTGGCGGATATATTCTACGAATTTAAACGGAATCATCAGGAATTTGGGTAGGGTTGAGTCCTAATTTTGTGAGAATTTTGATAACAGCTTCGTTTTTTTGAGCTTGTTTAATGAACTCTTGACCAGCTTGAGGAGCATATTTTTTAATTAGAGGAATAATTCCTGAAGTAATGGCAGCAAAATCTATCATTTTTATTCCCGAAAATTTATTTTTTTACTAGTAGCATCGGAGCTAACTATATAGTTAATACTGTTGATTAGTAGTATGGATGTAATATTACTTTATTTAATCAACTGGGATTAGTGTTATTAGATGCGATCGCCTCCTCTCCGTCTACCCATACACGATTATCATTATTAAGGATATTTTAAGTATTTTAACTCATTGACAAAAAGCACTTTATCTTAGCCTATCAGCGATGGGCTACGCCTACGCATTTGCTATTTCGGCGAACGCATTTGCTATTTTGGCGTGTCAACAAGTCTGAAATAGCTGATTAACCAGGGTTTTACCCCACCCTAACCCTCCCCCCAACGACTTGCTCAGGGCATCGCTTGTAAAGGGGAGGGAACTAGATTGATTTCCGGTTTCCCCCCTTTACAAGGGGGGATTAAGGGGGGTAATTACTCCTAACTTCTCAAGTTCACGCCGAATTTTTCCACTAAAGCTTCGCGGACTTTATTGTGTACTGGTTCCACTTCGGCCTCAGTCAAAGTGCGATCGCTAGCCCGATAAACTAGGCGGAATGCTAAACTCCTCTGTCCTTCGGGGACATTTTCGCCGCGATATTCATCAAATAATTCTACTGTTTCGAGCAAATCTTTACCCGCTTTGGTAATTACTTTTTCAATTTCGGTAACTGAGATTTTCACGGGTGCGAAAAAGGCAATGTCGCGATCGCTAGCTGGATAGGTAGAATAAGGCTGGAATGTTGGCACAAGAATTTCATCTTGTCCTAGAGACTCTAATAGCACATCTAGATCCAACTGGAAAACATAAACGGAATCTGGTAAACCTTTTTCTCGTCGCAATTGGGGATGGAGTTGTCCAAAAATACCCAGCCTGTTACCCCGAATCCACAGGGAAGCGGTGCGCCCTGGATGTAAGCGATTATCTCGGCAATCGGGTTGAAATTCTACCTGCAAGGCTAGTTGCCGAAATACACTTTCTAAAATGCCTTTAGCTTCAAACCAGTTGATGGGTTGTTCGCGTCCACTTTTTGACCATTTGCCAAGGGTGCGATCGCCTCCCACAATCCCAGCTAGGGTTTCTGTTTCTTGCAAACCGTCTTCTTCTTGCCAGAAAATTTGCCCGATTTCAAAACCGTTCAAGGCACCATTACCCTGCTCTAAATTGTATTGAAAGGCATCAATCAGCCCAGATATCAAATCGGTTCGCAGCGCTGAATATTCGACAAATAAGGGGTTTGACAATACTATATTTCTGTCTTCTCCTGGTTTGACTAAAGAATAGTGAATTAATTCTGTCAACCCTTCAGCCCGCAAGAAAGCTCGTAATTTGCGAATCAATTCTTCATCTAAAGGCAGATAGCCAGCTTCTGCTTTTTCTGGTAAAGTATCACAGAATTTGTTGTAACCATAGAGGCGGGCGATTTCTTCAATTAAGTCAATTTCTCGCTCTAAGTCGCGGTAACGATAGGGGGGAACAGAAACTGACCATTTAGGTTGATGGTTAGTATCTTCTTTTGAAGGAGTTAACTTACATCCCAATGCAGTCAGGATGCGCTCAACATCTTGTTCTTGGAGTTCACCTGTATCCTCTCCTAAATCTATCGGCCCCAATATTTGATTAACTCGGTCTAAACGCAGGGCGATAGAATGACTCCAGGTAGACGGATCGGGGCGGGTGTCGGCAATTTCCTGCTGGACAAGAATTCCACTAGCCAATTCGCTAATTAAGGATAAGGCGCGGCGATTAGCTATTTCCAATTCAGCGCGGTTAACTCCCCGTTCATATCTGCCAGAAGCCTCACTTCTTAACCCAACACTTCGAGAAGAACGGCGAATTGCTACGGAATCAAATAAGGCTGCTTCTAAAACTAGGCTTTGCGTCCCTTCATGGACTTCTGTCTCTTCCCCACCCATGACTCCCGCCAGTGCAACAGGCCTGTCGTTTGCGGTAATTAACAAATTTTGGGTTGATAGGGTGCGACTTTGTCCATCTAGGGTTTTGAGGGATTCTCCATTATTGACGAAGCGAACGCCGATGGTTAAATTTTCGCTACTTGCAACAGATTTTAGGCGATCGCCATCAAAGGCGTGTAGTGGTTGTCCCCATTCCAACAAAACGTAATTAGTAATATCCACAACATTACTGATGGGACGTACCCCAGCCGCCCGCAAACGCTGTTGCAACCATTCGGGAGATGGGGCAATTTTAACCTGTTCAATTACCGTACCGATGTATGCAGGACAAGCTTGGGTATCGGCAATTTTTAAAGCTAAATTTCCGCCACTTTTGGTAATGGAGACTTCACCAGGTTCAGGAATGCTCAACTTTCCACCAGTTAAAGCTGCTACTTCCCGTGCTACGCCTACCATACTCAGAGCATCAGCGCGATTGGCAGTTGCAGTCAAGTCTAAAATTACATCATCTAAACCCAACAACGGCCGCACATCACTACCCAATGGTAAATTTTCCTGGGTAAAAATATGAATTCCGTCTACATCGGTGGGCAAACCGAGTTCCTTTAAAGAACAAATCATGCCCTGAGAAGGGACACCACGCAATTTTGCAGGTTTAATTTTTAAATCGATGTTGGGTAAGTAAGTACCCGTAGTTGCCACTGGTACATAGATATCTGCCTTCACATTGGCAGCGCCACAGACAATATTTAAAGTCTCACCTGTACCGATATCGACTTGGCAAACACTTAATTTATCGGCGTTGGGATGGGGTTGACGCTCAAGCACTTTGCCGATAACCACGCCATTTGCCCAAGTGCGGCGATCTTCAATCTCTTCTACCTCAAACCCCGCCATTGTCAGGGTTTCGGCTAATTCTTCTGGACTAAGTTTGATCTCTACTAGTTCGCGCAGCCAATTTAGAGAAATACGCATGGAATGTGCTTGTTTTAGGAATCGTCTTTTGTTCTTATTTTAGGGTGCAAGAAGCGATCAATGGCTATTCGTCCCGCAAGGCTTACCCTTTCGCTTGAACAATCCTACTACGTTAGATTGGCAGAAGAATATATTACAAAAAATTGAGCTAATTATGTAAGAGATGCGATCGCAAAGAATAGTAGTGCTAAGAGTTGCAAATATTCAAGTAGAAATTTTGAGTAACGGAGAGGAAATCATTCAATAAGTCATTTAGATTATCAACAATTATTTGTAAAAACCCTGGAACGATATACAGGATAACGATATAATCTGGACTTGTTTTTTCTCTGTTATCAACCAATACGGTTCAGTTAATGCCAAAATCCTTAAACTGCGTAGGTTGGGTTGAGGAACGAAACCCAACATTTTTGGTGCTTTGTTGGGTTGCGCTTTGCTTAACCCAACCTACAATTTTTCTTAACTGAACCGTATTGTGTTATCAACAAGCCTGACAATTCAGGTCATCTGGAAAACCTCTCTTCTATTTCTCTCTTCCTTTAAGGACAGAGACTTTGAATTTCCCCCTTCTTGCTACGTGTTGGGGGTTAGGGGGTTAGGTCAATCGTTAGCTTTTCCACATAACGTGAAAAGTCAGATCAACAAGCCTAGTTTTTTGCTGTGAGCAATTACCACGATAGTGAGAAATCCGGGTGTTTTGTTTCCGAAAAAAAGCGTGTCAAAGGTTGGTCATCTAGTTTCTATTAACAACAAGTTGAACAATGTAGTCTTTGAGTGCGATCGCCTGTCCTTTTGGGTACGGGGAAACCTCTCTCAATGTCACCGAATATTTACCTAAAAATTGAATTGGTAAAGAATCACTACCTGGGATAAGGGTTAGCATTAATGTTGAAACTTGCAAATCATTTTTTATAATGTCTAATTCAATAATAACTTGCCCTTGCCAAATACAAGTTACATTAGTTGGACACCGAGAATCCTCGATAACTTTTGAAAATTTGATTTCAATATTTTCACTGGGTAGATAAGCTGTCTTTCCATATTTAAGATAAAATGGAGTATTTAAACTAGTTCCAACTTTAGCCATCAATTGTTGATGGTTACCTTGAGCAATTGATTGGACTTCTATTCTTGAAGGTTTGATATTTGATACAAGTCCATAGCTAGGAAGACAATTTACTCCACCAAGAAATGTTAATATAACTGCGCTTACTACACTTTTCATTTTTTATACTCCATAATCAAGAATTCTTATCAGTGCTTTTCAAAGAATTCGTTGCTTAATTTATCTTGAAGATTCACTCTAATTTTACTTTCTAGCATTATTACTCGATAGTTTAGCAATTATTACATTATGTAAAAGGGACATTATTTTTTCTCTGTTCTCAACAAGCCCAGATTTTTGCGATGAGCAATTACCACGGTTTTACAAGACTTTGGGTAATTATTATCTGTTAGGCTGTTAGGTGCGATCGCCGAGTCATGTGTAGATTATCGCACAAAGTAATGTGCATAAAAAACTCATTGGAGTAGTTAATTTAAGTCAAATGCATAAAGATTATTTTCAGTAATTCAGCGCGAGTAAACGGTTTGGTTAGATATCCAGATGCCCCAACTAGTTTGGCTTTTACTTTGTCTAAAACCCCTTTATTACCAGTGACAAAGATAATAGGAGTATTTTGAAATATGGAATTATTTCGTATAATCCGGCACAACTCATAACCGTCTATTCCTAGCATGTTTAAATCCAACAAAATTAAATCCGGTTTGTGCCTTATAATTGACAAAACGGCTTTTACTGGATCGTTAATAGTCACTACAGAAAAATTTTCATTTTCTAAGAAACGGCTAATTTCTTTGAGAATTGTGGGGCTATCATCTACAGAAACGATTTTGTGGACTTTTTGTGCCGTTACAGTAGCAGCCGTTACTGTTTGGCAAGCAGGATTTATGTTATTTGATAGTGTTGCTTCCTGAAAGTTCTCTTTTGAAGGAGCAGAAATCTCTGGTAATCGTTGAACAGGAGCTATATTCTCTTCAGAAATATCTTGGTAAGAGTTAAAGGTGATATTTAGTTCTTTTTTGGTGTCAACTAACTTGGGAATGAATTTTGAGATCAGCGATTGCTCCTCAAATAGCTTTGGTAATTTATCATAAGGTGGATCGGCTTCATGCAAGATAATCGCACCCTCAAGTATGTAAGGGTATAAAATGCGAGCCAGTTGGATTTCATTTTGATTCAAAATTACCGCCAGATGACACAGGCTGAAACCCTTCATCCAATTAGTTAAATCTGGCTGAAGTTTTGGTAAATCTTGCTTTTCAAATTTGCTGTTAATCAACAGATATGGACGTTGATATGGAGAAGAAATTTGGGGAACAAAAGCTTGCCAACTTTGTAATCTTACTTGGCAACGTTCTATAATTTTTTCTACCTCTAGCCGGCAAATTCTTGGCATTATCTCAAGTGGCTCTGCTAATTCATAAGTACCTTCTTTGATTAGCAAAAATGATTCAATCACCTCTTGAACTAATTCTTGAATCAGCACTGCTGCTTGTGTAGAATGTAGATGTTGTTGATTAATAAGCCAGGATATAGCCTGATATTCAGGAGGGTGGCTTCTCGAATTGCTGTCATCTTCGATTAACTGAGTGTGTGAATCAGGTTCAAACATTAGACGTAGTTGAACACGAACCTCACTGGTAAGCAGTGGAATTTGGCGGCTGAGGCGACGCAAATGACGTTCTAGCCGGTCAAAGGGTTCCACTGAGTGGGTAGCGTAGGTTATTCTTCCCTGTTCTAGGTAAATCGACCAAGAAACTGAGTTACTTAATGCTTGTAAACAAGTACTGTCGGAGCAATTGGATAACTGTCTTAACAAACTTAGAGGACGTAGTTTGGTGAATGCACCAGAATTATTCATATTTCTCAAGTTTTTTGCGGAATCAACAACCGAACATTTGTAAATTGAAAATATCAGCGATGAAATATTTTCTTCTTTGTAATATTTCTCTCTGCACAAAATATTCCTTTTGAAATATGTATATATGTTAAAAGGAATAGGGGCTTAGAACTTGTTTGTTACATTTGGCACATTCTACTTAATTGATCTATCTCAAAAAAAAATAGGTGGGTATGAATAAACATAAACACCTATCATAGCTAGACTATCAGTAGATGTTAGTTACCAACTCTTGGCTGAATACCTTAATAATGATGTTTATTTATGCCCACTTGCTTAAAAGAGTAAATTTGATTCCAAGTTTTTGCAGTTACACTGCTATACTTCTAGAGCTAATGAGCTTAATTATGGTTAATTATTTTTATGTAAAAGAACGATTCTTCTACATAAAATCTTTAAGAAGTTATCTAGGAAAGTTTACGTATTTATTGTACTGTAGGGTTAAAGGATATAAATTTTGGGTAGATACATTACAACAGGGAATGCTGGGTTTTGATAAACTCTTTTTTGCTAAACTAAGCTGTTCTCAAGTTCTTCTTAAATATGTCGAGAACTTCATGAAAAAAATTTGTTTAATAAAAGTTAGAGCATCTACCACTAGATACTATATTCTGTAAGTCGCCCTGGCGACTGTAATTATATACTCTGAGAAAAGGAAAAGAAGGCTTTGAATTATAACATAACACAAAAAGTTATGGATGATACATTAAGACTTGATGAAGTAGTAGAATTTGCTGAGAACCCAGAACCACGTTGTCCTTGTGTACTTTTACTAGACACATCTGGCTCGATGCAAGGAGATGCGATTGAGGCTTTAAATCAGGGTTTACTAAGTTTAAAGGATGAATTAGTCAAAAATTCCTTAGCCGCAAGACGGGTGGAAGTGGCGATCGTAACTTTTGATAGTAATATCAATGTAGTACAAGACTTTGTGACTGCCGATCAATTCAATCCGCCGATTTTGACAGCTCAGGGATTGACTACAATGGGTGCAGGAATTCATAAAGCTTTAGACATAATTCAAGAGCGGAAATCTCAGTATCGTGCCAATGGGATTGCTTACTATCGTCCTTGGGTATTCATGATTACCGATGGAGAACCACAAGGCGAGTTAGAGCATGTGGTGGAGCAAGCATCCCAGCGCCTACAGGGAGATGAGGCAAATAAGCGCGTAGCATTTTTTACAGTAGGTGTAGAAAATGCGAATATGACTCGTTTAAATCAAATAGCTGTGCGTACCCCCCTGAAGCTGAAAGGATTAAATTTTATCGAGATGTTTGTTTGGTTGTCAACTAGTATGTCGGCTGTTTCTCATTCACAGGTAGATGAACAGGTAGCACTACCGCCGATTGGTTGGGGAACTGTTTAATTAAAAATTAGAGCTTGATGTTTAAACACCTAGTATAGGTCGGCGGAAATAAACCTACCATTTCATTACAGCCAGAAAGCCCAAAATTAAAGCATGTCTGACTTTTGATTTTTGACTTCCGCCAAGCGGTACTAGCTGCTGAAAAAAAATCTATGAACATATCAAAACAGATTGCTCAATGGCGGATTGTGGCTGCGTCTGTATGTGGTACAAGTCACTTAAAAAATAATCAGTTATGTCAGGATGCTCATCACTGGCAAGTATTATCAGATAACGTTTTAGTGGCAGCCGCAGCAGATGGCGCGGGTTCTGCATTACTTGGGAAAGTGGGAGCGATGATTGCTGTGGAGACAGCAATAGAAAACATTTCCACTCTTAAACTCACCCGGAAAAGTTTGAGTGATGATGCTTATGTGCGATCGCTCTTAAATGATGCCATACTAGCCGCCAAAAAAGCTGTGGAGGATGAGGCGGCGACTTGTGACAAACAGCCTCAAGATTTAGCAACTACCTTAATTGTGATGCTCGCTACACCAGAAGTTGTGGCTGTAATGCAAATAGGTGATGGTTTGGCAGTGGCAAAAGATAGCATGGGCAACCTCCTCGCACTTACTATACCCGACAGTGGTGAATACATCAACGAAACTACTTTTTTAACTTCACCTACTGCCTTAGATACAGCGCAGATGAGAGTCTGGCGCACAGACATAGTAAATGTTGGCATCATCACCGACGGACTACAAATGCTGGCTTTGAATATGGTTGTTGGCGAACCTCACAAACCCTTCTTTTTTCCCCTATTTGAATTTGTAGCTAATGCCGAGGATAAGACAGAAGCGAAGGAGCAGTTGGTAAAGTTTTTACGCTCAGAGCGGATAACGCAACGCACTGATGATGATTTGACACTCATTATAGCTGCATTCAACAACTCATAAGCAAAAAATTTACAGGTTTCACATCTTACAATAACTCCGTTAGCGGTAATTTCATTATGCAGGTACTACGTTGTTCCCCTAGAAAAGAAATCCTCAGTCTCAATGTCAGTTTGGGACGTGGCGGTGAGGCTTGTGTTTATGCAGTGCCATCCGATAATAACTTGGTGGCAAAGATTTACCACAAGCCAACTACTGCCCATGCTGATAAACTCCAAGCGATGCTTGCCAACCCGCCAGAAAACCCGACGGCGAGTTTAGGGCATATCTCTATCGCTTGGCCAGAGGATTTATTACGGGCGGCAGATGGCAAAAATAGCATCTTGGGCTTTTTGATGCCACGCATTCAAGGGATGCGTCCAATCATCGACTTTTACAACCCCAGAACTCGCCGTCAACACTGCCCCCTATTCAACTATCAGTACCTGCTCCGCACGGCTCGTAACTTGGCGGCAGCTTTTGCTGCTTTGCACGCTAGTGGATATTGTATTGGTGATGTGAACGAGTCAAATATCCTCGTCAGTGATACAGCACTGGTGACTTTGATAGACACAGACTCTTTCCAAGTACTCGACGCAAACAGCAATGTTGTTTATCGCTGCCCAGTAGGTAAACCAGAGTTTACCCCACCAGAACTACAGAATAAAACTTTTGCCCAGCACGATCGCGAAATTTCTCACGATTTATTTGGGTTAGCGGTGCTGGTATTTCAACTCTTAATGGAAGGCACGCACCCATTTTCGGGGATTTTTCAAGGCGCTATTGAGCCACCGCCCTACGAAGCCCGTATTGCATCGGGTCATTTTACTTACAGCCAAAAGCGCTACGTACCCTACCTGCCTACACCCATTGCACCCGCTTGGGAAATTCTTCATCCTAGCTTACAAGAACTATTTGTCCGTTGTTTTGAAGACGGTCACAACAACCCACAACTGCGCCCCAGTGCCCAGGCTTGGCTATCAGCTATTGCTGAAGCCGAAGATTCTTTGATTACCTGCACGACAAATCCTCAGCATCGCTACAACAACCATATACGTAGCTGTCCCTGGTGTGAACGTACCGTGCGATTAGGCGGACGCGACCCCTTCCCATCACATCGGGCTATAGAAGCTAGAGAACATCTCCAACCGCGAATCAAACGGAAAAAGCACTACACCCAGACACCGCATTTTCCCCAGCGAACCATGTCACCGCACTCAGCTAATTATTGGCAACCAGTAATTACCCCAAGCGGTACATCTTATAAACCTTCCAAGAAGTCAAAGTTGTACCCGATTATTTGTTGCTTGCTAGGTTTTGGTTTATTGGGATATGCGGACGTAATGATTAAATTTACTCAGCCGTTGGTTACCCAAAATGCTTACACTCAACAAACACTGAAGTCTCCCCAGACAAGCAACAAACTCAGCTTCGCCGATTACTATCAGCAGGGTTATACTGCTTACAAAGACCGAGATTATGAAAAAGCAATTGCCAGCTTTACCGGAGCAATTGAACAAGAACCGACACATGCCAGAGCGATTGTAAATCGTGGCAATGCTCGCTATAACATGAAAGACTACGAAGGAGCAGTTGGAGATTATAGCGAAGCTCTTAAAATCAATCCCAATCAAACCAAAGCTCTTGTGAATCGGGGTAATGCCCGCTATATGCTAGCCGAATATAGCAACGATCCTGATTTAGAGTATAACCTAGCGATCGCAGACTATAATCGCGCCATTGGTCTGAATAATAATGAAATTGAAGCTTATATCAGACGCGGCATTGTCCGCACCCAAATGGCTAAATATAGCGGTGAATCTCAACAAGCTTACAAAAGAGCGATCGCCGATTTTACTCACGCGATAAAACTTAATGTATCCAAAGCAGAAGCTTACTTTCAACGTGGTGTAGTCTATTATCAAATTGCTCAATATAGCAGCAATTATGAGCAAGAATATCATCAAGCGATCGCTGACTTTAACCAAGCATTAACTATCAGCCCCAAACTAGCAAAAGTATATCTCAAACGAGGTATGGTTCGCTATGAATTAGCACAGTATGGCGGTAGTGAATCTAACAAAAATCAAGCGAAAGCTGTCGAGGATATACAGGCATCTGCCAAATTCTTCCTTGAGCAAGATGATATGGATAATTATCAGCAAGCACTCAGTAACATGTGTGTAGTCATAGAAAACAAATGTGACCCTTTATTCAACACT